>CAZMEX010000032.1:0-35347 GCA_964565415.1 uncultured Desulfobacterales bacterium
AGGTATTCTCAAATTAACGGTGTTCTAAATATTTTTTTATGCGCTTTTAATTTGGCAAAATATGGCATATCTTATGATGGTAGTTTGGGAAATAACAGGTAGTGTGGGAAAAATAACATTTAAAAGGTTCATATATAAAAAAAATAATAATTAGCCGTATTTAAAAGGGTCTTAAATGTTAATTGTGCTTTTAGTGTTACTTCAGATTCTTGGTTTAATATTTTTATTTATGGGTAAAGATTATCAAACTTTCGGCACAATTGCATTGATCGCTGGTTTTATATCGCTTGGTATTTTAGTGCTTATTTAGGATTTCAAGGTTATCATACTTAATTATTATCAGGTTGACTGTGATTTACCAAATAATATCCACAGGGTATTTGATCCAATAATTGGAACCAATAGTTGGGATAACGGCAAAAAACTTGTAATGAATAAAACAAACATTTTTTATTAGGGTACTTAATTGATGAAAAACAAAATCTTTTTATTAATTATCTTAATATTATTATCTTGCTCAAATCTAAATATGGCTGGAGAAAAATACATCAAGGCAGAAGAATTCCTCCATAAATTTCTACGCGCTGAATTTATTGGTGATAATACTGTCAGGGCTTATAATGCAATTTATGCAACTGATAAAGGGAATTATAATAGAAATTCCGATGAAAGATTAGATTTGATTTATCAATTTCAGACAGATTTATTATGCGCTGTTGACCATTATGAAATTGATAGTATAAAAAAAATAGGTTCAAAACTTTTTTACAATTTGATTAATACAAACATTCTGTTAGGTGAGGACAAATAAAAACTATAAGCCAAACTCCACTTGGACAACTGACCCGCTTTTCATGAAGATTGCATATGAGTACTACTTCTACCAGGTACTTTTTGAAGAAAAGGAGTATGATGATGAAATATTTTTTCTGCATAAGTTGTTGCACTTTTATTTTTTTTTCATTTAGCAAATGTACGTTTGCTTTATCGGCTAAAGATGTAGTGCAAAAATATTGCAAATTAGATTATGATGGAGCAACCCTTTCCAGCCATAATTTTAATAAAATAAGTAATCTTCTAGATTTGGAAGAAATTCAAGATAGTGGTTGGGATACTGTAGATATTATTTTAAATTTTGACATTGTTGATAATGATAGAAATGATAACACGGTATCAGTCAAATATGATGTTATAGGAACTATTGAAGGCTCTGGTGAATTTATTCAAAAAAACATTTTGTGTATTGTTGATTATATATTAGTCAAGAAAAATAATGTATGGAAAATTCAAAATCGAAGTTATCCACGCATTTCAGTAAATACTGCTATTGATCATTTGTCAAAACTTCTGAGTTTAGAACAAGACGAGAAAAGAGCAAAAGTATTAAAAGTTTCAATAAAGAGATTAAAAAAAGAAACGATCAAAATCAGATCGACTCCTTGTACTATTCAAAAATGCATCCGGGGGAAAAATGAAGCAGGATAAGGCATTAGACTAAAAAAAAGTAACAAAATTTCATATGTTTTTTATTGCTTAATGGCACGCCCGGAGGGATTCGAACCCCCGACCTGCGGATTCGAAGTCCGACGCTCTATCCAGCTGAGCTACGGGCGCATTTCGGTATTTTTATCTTAAGAGAGTGGGGTGAGTGAAGGGGCTTGAACCCTCGACATCCAGGACCACAACCTAGCGCTCTGCCAACTGAGCTACACCCACCACAATCAAACTTGAATTATATATCAAAATAGAGAGGGAAATTCAATCTATTTTTATTGTATTGGTGAAATATTTTAATTGACCATTGTTTAAAGTTTGTTATTATTGGGTGTTATTAAATGGAAAAAGGAAATAATTGAAATGAGAAGCTTTTATGTTTTTATCATAAGAATGATGCTGGGTATTGTTTTTGGTATTGTCATCGCAAGGATGTTTAAACCTGAGTGGAGTATTTTTGACGGGGCAGGTCTGGGTGTAACCCTTGTTTTGATAGTCTATCTGTTGGATGTATTTAAAAAGAGGAAAAAACAAAAGTGAAGCAGATAATTGTTGGTACAGCAGGTCATGTTGATCATGGTAAAACAAGCCTTGTGAAAGCTTTGACAGGTGTTGAAACAGACAGGCTCAAGGAAGAAAAAGAACGGGGTATTACAATTGAGCTTGGCTTTGCATCGTTAAATTTAGGCAATGATATCAATATTGGTATAGTTGATATGCCAGGGCATGAAAAGTTTGTAAAAAATATGGTTGCAGGATCCAGCGGGATTGATCTTGTGGTTATGACCATAGCTGCCGATGAAGGTGTTATGCCCCAGACCCGGGAGCATATGGAGATATGTTCTCTGCTTGGTGTTGAGCATGGTTTAATTGCATTAACAAAAACTGATCTTGTTGATAATGATCTTATGGAGCTTGCCCTGGAGGATATTAATGATTTTGTTGAGGGGACATTTCTAGAAGATGCCAGGATTGTGCCTTTATCATCGGTAACTGGCGAAGGACTTGATGAATTTTTAAAAACCCTTGAAAAGGTTTGCAATAAAGTTCCTGAACGCTCTTTTTCTTCTATTTTCAGGCTCCCTGTGGATAGGGTTTTTTCCATGAAAGGTTTTGGTACAGTTATTACAGGTACATTAATATCTGGCAAGGTTGATGTCTCTGAAAATATTGTAGTCTATCCTTCCATGATCGAATCCAAGGTCCGAGGGATTCAAGTGCATGGCAAAAGTGTCACAACTGTTGAGTCAGGCACGCGGACAGCAATAAATTTTCAGGGGCTTGATAGAGAGTCTGTGAACAGGGGAGATATATTATCAAGCCCGGATACATTGATTTTAAGTTATATGATTGATACTGATTTTATGTATTTACACTCTAATCCTAAGCCGATTAAGGCAAGGACAAAAGTGAGATTCCATTCAGGAACAAGCGAGATCCTTGGAACCCTTGTTCTTTTGGATAGAGAAGAGCTTCAACCCGGAGAAAAAGCTTGTGTTCAGATCAGGCTTGATTCTCCTGTCTGTTGTTTGAAAAATGATAAATATGTGGTCAGGAGCTATTCTCCCATTAGAACCATTGGTGGCGGGAGAGTATTAAATCCTGTGGCAAAGAAACATAAACTTTTTGATAAAAATATTGTTTCTGGACTTGAAATCCTTCTTAAGGATGATCTGGAAAAGGATATATCATTTTTTATCGAACAAGCTCTGTTTTCCGGGATTTCATTTAAAGACCTTCGGGTTATGACAAATGCCAGGGATAAAAAACTCTCATCTGCTATTCAAAAAATGCTTGCAAAAAAAGAGATAGTTCAGACCAATAAAGAGAGGCAGATTTATGTCGCAGGTTCACTTTTTGAAAAATTTTCCAGTACTCTTATGGAAAAACTTAAAAAATATCACGGAGCAAACCCTCTCAAGGACGGAATGCCAACAGAAGAGTTAAAATCAAAATTTGAGTATTATAATAAAAACAAACTATTCAATATTGTTTTAAATAATCTTTTAAAGAGTGAAGCCATTGTTCAAAATAAAAATATGATTAAGTTATCTGATCATGAGGTTGCACTTGAGGTTGACCAGCATGAGGTAAAAGATAAAATACTTGATATTTACAAGAAAGCAGGATTGACCCCACCTTTTTTCAGGACAATCTGTCAGGATTTGAAGCTTGACAAGAAAAATGGCATGGATGTTTTACATATGCTTATAAATGATAGAGATATTGTTAAAACAAAGGATGATCTCTATTTTGATAAAAGCGCGATGGACAGACTTCAAGTTGAGCTTGTGGAGTTTATTCAAAATGCAGGTGATATAACCACTCCGCAGTTTAAAGAGATGACAGGTATTTCAAGAAAATTTGTAATCCCTTTGATTGAGTATTTTGATTCAATCAATCTTACGATACGCGTAGGCGATACAAGACAGCTCAGAAAGAAGATAAAATAACAATAATTGATACTTCGGGTTGATTTATGCTTATTAAAGATCTCTTTAAATATTGGACATACCAGGTGTTTTTACCCGGAGAGGTTTTAAGGGAAAAATATGAGGATTTTAAATCCCTTTTGACCCAGGACTTGCGTGCCCATGAAATCATGGCAGATCTTGAAGAGATATATTATGGAGAAAAAAGGGTTGATATAGAGGTAGTTAAAAAGAAATATTATGAACTATCTGACTGCGTGTTATCAATGGTCACAAAGCTTTCAAAGATTTCTCCCATCAGATACCACACCTTAAATGATTATTATAAAAAATTTGATTTTTATATCAAATATCTATTCGCGCCTGAAATAATCTCTTTTTCTCCTCCTTATGTGCTTGACAATAAAAGTTCTGATCATGATAACTCTCAGGTTTTGGGGGGGAAATCAGGTAATCTGTACAAAATCCATAATGTTTTAAATGTACAGATTCCCAAAAGCTTTGTTATTACAACAAATGCGTTTCGATATTTTATGGAGTATAATGATTTATCAAAAACCATAAACAGGCAGCTTGCAAAGATAGATATTACCCAGCCTGCAAAGTTGCAACAGATCTCACACAATTTGACCCGATGTATTAAGGATGCAATAGTACCTGAAGAGATCAAAGATTTAATCAGAGAATCTGTAGATAATATGCAGTCGAGCAGTGCAGGAAAACTTGTTTTTGCAGTCAGGAGCAGTGCTGTAGCTGAGGATGGCATATGTTCCTTTGCAGGTCAGTATAAATCATTGCTCAATATAGACCCTGGAAATATTGTTAAGGCTTACAAAGAAGTTGTTGCAAGCAAATATTCATCCAATGCATTGTATTACCGAATAACCAGGGGAATGGTGGATTCTGATACTCCCATGGCAGTATTGTATATGGAAATGATTGATGCCAAGGCAAGCGGCGTGATGTATACCAGGGATATTGAAGGTTCAGGCTCGGAAAATCTTGCAATCTATACTGTAAAGGGATCATGTGAACCTCTGGTATCAGGGACGGCAAGTGCCAAGACTATCAGGGCTAATAGAAAATCCAGAAAAATTATACCCTTGGGAAACCCACAATCTGACATTGATAAAAAAGTAATTGATAAACTTATTAAAACTGGTCTTAAGATTGAAGCCTGCTTTGACCATGCCCAGGATATTGAGTGGTGCCAGGATAAAGCTGATAGCCTTTATATCCTCCAGACAAGACCATTGTCAGCAAGTCTGGTATCTGGGGATTTTGAATCTGTATTTGAACCAGGTGCAGCCAAAAAGTTGCAGTGCCTGGGGAAAAATAACCAGATTCTTTTGAAAAACGGCAGTATGGCCTCCCCAGGTATAGGAAGCGGACGGGTTTTCATCCTTAAGCAATTATCACAATTGGATGGGATCCCTTCCAACACAGTCCTGGTGACAAAACACCCTTTGCCAGAGTGGGTCATCATCATTAAAAAACTCACTGCAATTGTTACTGATACCGGCAGTGCAGCCGGGCATTTTGCTTCTGTGGCAAGGGAATTTTCAGTTCCCATGCTTGTAAACAGTGGTAATGCCACACAGGTTCTTGAACATGGAAAACTTGTAACACTTGATGCAGGTTTAAAAATGGTTTTTCAAGGCAGAATCACAAGGAAAGATACCCCCCAGGAGTCGATGGATGTGGCAGATGATCCCTTTATCAAATCTCCATTCATGACAACCTTTGGTTCAGTTATGAATTTTATTTCACCTTTACGGCTGATTGATCCTTTAGATAACGAATTTACCCCTGAAGGGTGCCGCTCTTTTCATGATATTATCAGGTTCACCCATGAAAAAGCTGTTCAGGAAATGTTCTGCCATGGCAGAAGAAAAGGAGGCAGGAAAAAAGGGGCTGTCAAGCTTATTTCTGATATTCCCATGCTTTTTTATATTCTGGATGTGGGAGAAGGGATTAAACAACACCTGCCCGACTCAAAAGAAGTTCATGTTGATAATATAACTTGTTTGCCTTTTAAAGCGGTGTATAAAGGGTTGAACCATCCTGATATTAAGTGGGAGCAATTTTCCAATTATGACTGGGCTTCCTATGATAACATTGTCATGTCAGGCGGTATTATCAGCCCGGATGATGCACAGTTTGGAAGCTATGCCATAATTGCCAGGGATTATTTGAACATTAACCTGCGGTTTGGATATCATTTTGTTATTTTAGATACTTTTTGTGGTGAGATCCCAGAGAAAAATTATATTCTTTTCAGGTTCTCCGGCGGTGGGGGTAATCCCGAGGGCAGGACACTGAGAGTAGATTTTCTTGTTAAAATTCTTATTCATTTAGGGTTTATGGTGCAGACAAAAGGAGAAATGGTTGATGGTCAGTTGAAACAATTAGGTTTTGAACAATTAAAAGAAAAACTTGACTGGATCGGCAGGCTGTTGGGTGCTACACGACTCATGGATATGCACTTGGCAAAGGGCGTTGATATCAATTTATTTGTCCAGCAATTTTTACATGGCAACTACAATTTTAAAGACTACTAAATATGTCTGAATACAAGCTTTCATGGATTACAAAATCAATTGCTCTGGGGTCAGCTCCCATGTCTTTTACAGATATGGAGAGTATTAAATCACAAGGAATTGATGCCATTGTTAACTTGTGTGCTGAATTCAGTGATCTCCATGAGCTGGAGGAAGCATCCGGGTTTGAGGTTTATTACCTTCCAGTGTGGGATGAGGAGGTTCCAGCCATGAAAGAGATGGAAAAAGCACTTGATTGGCTTGATGAGGCAATATACCTTGGTAAAAAAATATTGATTCATTGCAGACATGGGATAGGACGTACAGGCACATTTATTACCTCCTATCTTATCAGACGCGGACATGGTTTGAAACTTGCTGCAATGACTTTAAAGAAGACAAAAGCTAACCCCACAAGCCATAGGCAGCACAAACTTTTGAAAAAATATCATAAACAGTCAGGAGTATTGAAAATCAGGGAGCCATCACTTGAAAACAGACATGTTGTTGACCTGGCACTCTGGTTTGGAGAATACGAAGCACTTATTGCCAAGACAGATGATGATATCAGTAAAATAACCACCAGGGACATTTCAGCCTCAACCTGTGGGAAAAGTTCTGATCAATGTTGTTTTGAACCTTTTTTGTTGCCTTTTATGGAAGTTATCTATTTAAGCCACAAGATAAATAGAATATTCACTAGCAGACAGAGAATAGAGATGATTGAAAAAGCTGCCAATGCATTAAAACAGAACAAGCATGACTGTAGAATTCTGTGCCCGTTAAACAGCAATAACAGATGTTCTCTTTATGAATATCGACCATTGAGATGCCGTTTTTTTGGAATTAAAAGCAGGATAAAAGAGATAGAGATGATATCTGCTATTCTTGAAGATCTATCAAAAAATGTATTTGTGGCTTTATCCGGTACATTGCTGGAAGGTAACACTTTAAAGTTTTCAGTGGCACAAACCGTGTCAGGCAAATATGTACAGACATATTTTGACTTGCTGACTGCCGGGAAAACTGATTATTTGTCATGACCAGGACAGACAACAGCTTTTGCTTACATTACAAGCACCTGTTCAACTTTTTCCTCAAGCTCATGTTTATCAATGGGTTTTACGCAATACTCCTGGGCACCTAGCTTTACTGATTCCCTGGCAGTTTCAATGGTGGGATACCCTGTGAGCATGATCGCTTTGGTACCAGGCGATCGTTTTTTCAGCTCCTCAAGCACTTCAAGCCCGGTCATTTTTTTTAATTTAATATCCAGTATTGCAAGGTCAATTGTTTCAGAAGAGAGGGATTCAAGGGCTTTTTCTTCATCTGTAAAGGTAAGGACTGTATGCCCTTTGCCTTGAAGTATTCTCCTGATTAAATTTCCAGCATCCTCAACATCGTCAAGTACAATAATTTTTGCCATTGTATAACTCCTGTGCATTATTTTGATTCATCATCTCCTGGTATGGGAAGGGTAATGATAAAAATAGTGTTGTATTTATCGTAGACCCATGGTGTTTGTGTCTCTCTGGCAATATGCCTGGATTTTGCTGTTATGGTCCCTCCATGCTCCTTTATAATGCCAAAGGTCACAGACAAACCAAGACCGGTTCCCTTGCCAACATCTTTTGTGGTGAAAAAAGGGTCAAACAGTTTGTTTATGTGCTTTAAAAGAATACCCTTGCCAGTGTCTGCTATGGTGATGACAATATTTTGATTTTTGTGGTCCAAAAATGTTTTTATGCATATTTTGCCATTTCGGGCTATGGCATCAAAAGCATTATTTAAAAGGTTCATGAATACTTGTTTAATCTTCTCCTTATCTCCCTTTACAAAGGGTAGTTTTTGGCTGTATTCTTTTTCAATTATCACATGGTCAAGGACAAAAGTGTGTTCAACCACTTTAAGTACATCATTGATTGCAGGGTGGATATCAAACTCAGTGATAGTGCTTTTGATCCGCCTTGAAAATCCCAGCAAGTCCGCAACAATTCTGCTGCATATTTTAGAGTGTTTTTCAATCAATTGTAAATCTTTGTGGATTTGACTGCCCTGTTCTACATCCTCTTTAAGAAGCTGTGTATATCCTAAAATAATTCCTAGAGGAGTATTGATTTCATGGGCAACACCAGCTGCAAGTTCACCAACTGATTCCATCTTTTGAGCTTGAAAAAGTTGTTCCTGGACAATTTTATAATCTGAAATATCCCTGCCGCTGGAGACTATTCCTGAAACATGACCGTCTTTTTCTATAATAGGGCTTTTAACAACATGGGTCCATTGCTTTCCTGCAGGATCCATCCCTGTTGTTTCCATGACAAGGGGTTGAGCAGTCTTAAGAATTGTCATATCTTCTTTTAGATAAACTTCTCCCTTGCCAGGCATGAATAATTCCATGGCTGTTTTACCAAGAATATCCTCCTGGGTTTTTCCAACCATGGCACAAAATGCCTGGTTTATTGAAATATATTCTGCTTTCTGGTTCTGCAGGGAGACAAAATCAGGTAAACCGTCAAGAATGGTTTGAAGCAGGCTTTTTTGCCTGCTGACACTCTCCTTGGCAAGGTTTAACTCAGCAAGATGATCTTTCAAAGATAGAATCATATAATCAAAACTCTCAGCAAGACTTTGAATTTCATTTCCAGAACATGCCCTGTATACTTTGCATAGCTTGCAGGAGTTGATTTTTTTTGCATAATCTCCAGCTACACAGGTTTGACAGAGGGTGCCTGCAGTATACCAGCATCGTTGACCAATATTGTGAAAGGCCGGGCAATCTTTTTGAGAACAATTCATAATATCCCAGCAATTATTTTTTAACAGAGGTGCGCTATGGATGTCCAGATCGCCTCGCATGGCATGTTCAGAAGCTTCATGGAGTCTTTTAATGTTTATTGTCATGGGGCGGAAAAGAAAGAATCCTGCCAGGGCAGCAGTCAATATTGAAAAAACAGTTGAGAAAAGTGCAGTAATCATGATTCTTCGAGTGATTTTTTCCACACGGGTTGTTAAAAGACCGAGCCTGAGGGTCCCAAGTCTGTTCTTATCAATAAAAATGGGTAATGCATAGTCATACACCTGATATTTACCAGTATCCAGACGTTGCTGGGAAAAAACCTCGGTCCCTTTAACTCTGTTTACATGTATGAGCTGGGCAGGAAAGCCACCCTGGAATGTATGAATAACAGGATAATTTTCCTTGTCCAGCACAAAGGTATAATAAATATCATTACTTAAAAGAGCAGTTTCATCCACAAGTTTTTTCATGGAAAAATAATCCAGGGCAAGAATCGGTTCTATAAGCCGTGCTGAAAGGTTAACTCCAATGGATACTGCACGGTTCCTGTTCTCTTCAACCATAGCAGCCTGCATAATTTTATTGACAATGAAGAAACTTGCAAGCCCCAGAAATATAAGAAGAGAAAACATTACCATATAAATCTGGGTTTTAAATCCCAGTTTGCCTATTTTGTCCCTGAACATTATCTGTCTACCTCAAGGTCAAAAGCTAATTTTCTGATGGGGTCAAACTCTTTATCACTGGACGGGATGATTTTTATAAACCTCGCAGCTTCTAAAATAATCATATCTTTTTGTTTGTTAAAATTCAGTGCCAGCAAGGCAGTCTTAATTTTTTGTATAACCACGGGATCAAGATTTTTTCTGGCTGCATACACCCATCCAGGATATTGAGGAGTGTTGGCAATTATTCTAATACTACTTAGATTTATCCTGTTTGCAACCACATCAAGGGTACCTTCGCGAATTGTTCCAAAGTCATATTTGCCTGCATGCACAGCAAAAACAACTTTCTCCTGTTTTGCACCCGGGCCTGGGGCAAAGGCAATCTCTTTAAAATCAGACTTAAAAATACCGTGGGAATAAAAGAGCCCAAGGGGGAATAAATATCCTCCTGCAGAAGCGCTGTCAACAGCTATCCATGTCTTGTTCCGACACTCTTCAATTGTTTTAATATTAAGATTATCTGCCCGGCATATAATCTGTCCCCGAAAATTCTCCTGATCCTGAATAGTGACAATTCTGGCAAATGCTTTGGCATTAAACTGGTCTGCAATTTTAATATAAATAAATGGATTGGAAAAAGAGATATCAACTTTGCCATTTCCAACCATTGCCATGTGCTTGTCAAATGTGTCAGGGAATATCTGTTTTATATTTAAACCGGTTTTCACACGAAGATATTTGATAATCTGATGGTGCCGTTTATATGAGGTTGTATGAGAATATTGCGGCAGGTATGCGTATGTAATGATATTGGATTCTATTTTATGCCTGATTTTTATCTTTTTATCCAGGTCTACTTTAATGGGGTCTTCATCTTTGCTGCAGGCTGGGTTAATTAAAAGGCAGAGACCTGCTAGAACAATGAGAATCAATTTCCAGTTTAAAACACAACTCTTGTTTTTATTTTTTTCCATGGACTATTAGTTTAATAGCTGGATTAAATAAAATCAACAAAGAGTTGTGTGATATCATCAAGATGACACATGCCTTTTTGTGTAAGGGCAAACCTGTTGTGATTTTTCATACCAAGTTTTTCTTTTTCAAGCATTGCAAGGATATTGTTAAAACAGCCCTCAAGTTTTTTCAGATTAATTCCATTTTTACATCTCAAACCCAGCATAATCATCTCAATCACTGTTTGTTCACTTGTCAAAATTTCTCTGCCTCCCATGGGGAGAACTTCTTTGTCAAGATCATTTATGTATCTTTTGATATCTGGGTGATTCCAAAATCGTGTTTTCTTGTCAAAGGAGTGGGCAGATGCTCCAAAGCCATGATAGGAAGTCTGATTCCAGTAGTTTGAGTTGTGTATTGATCTATGGTTTAAACCTGCTGCAAAGTTTGAGATTTCATAATGGACATAATTGTTTAAAGTTAGAAAATCTGATGTCTTGATAAAAAAATCAGAGAGTTCTTCTTTAGCCACAGATTTTATTTTTCCCTGTTTCAGCTTGTTGTATAATTGAGTATTTTTTTCAAATGTCAGCATATAGCATGAAAGGTGTTCAAGTTTGTAAGAGATGGCTTTGGCAAGGTCGCTGATAAAGCTTTTTTTGCTCTGGTGGGGAATACCGTATATAAGGTCAATACCAATATTTTCAAATCCAGCATCCCTTGAATGGGCAATTGCATTTTCAGCTTGTTCAGCTGAATGGATTCTTCCCAGGAATTTTAACTTTTCATCATTAAATGACTGGACTCCAATGTTTAGCCTGTTTACCCCCAGGGTTTTTAAATCGCCAAGGAATTTTTTATCAATTGTACCGGGGTTTACCTCCATTGTGATTTCACAGGCTTTATCTATTTTAAAATGCTTATAAAGTGCTGATAAGATTTGTTCTATAAGTTTTATGGAGAGTATTGAAGGGGTGCCACCGCCAAAATAGATTGTTTCAATTTCATTGCTTGTTATGAAGTTTTGACATGATTTAAGTTTAATCTCATTTATCAGTGCCTTTGTATATACAGCTGTAAGGTCAGCTGTGTGTCCAGTTTGCAATGACACAGCAACAGAATAAAAATCACAATAAAAGCATTTTCTTACGCAGAAAGGAATATGAATGTATAAACTTTGCTTTTCAGACAAAACGCTTCATCATATCATCTATGACAGCATCAACATTGTCCGGAGTAATCCCGTTTGCCTGGCATGTTTGCTGTACCTGGCTGAGAAGTTCCAGGTCATCCATATCACCAGGCCCTCGGAAAAGTCCCATTCTTCTTCCTATTTGATATTGAACCTGTTGTTCAGATTCCATGTCAAGGAATGAGTCCATGATGCCAATGAGTCTCTCTTTGTCTCCAGGCATTTTGCCGTCAATGGTTTCAATTAAATTCAAAATATGATCACTTTTAATGTAGGAATCAATACCATAGAGGTTTTCAAGAAATAATTTTAACTCCTTTGCCATCATGAGATCAGTGCATTTTTCAAATTGCTTGTTTTCCCATTGCTGGGCAAGGGGAGCTCTCGGGGGCAGGGCAAGGGATCTTATCCTGATAAAGTCAGGGTTTATTCTGTTTAATGCTTCTGCTGTTTCCAATGCATTTTCTATGGAGAGTTCAATCCCGCCAAGACCCGGCATAACATATTCAGACAGCTCAATACCAGCCTGTTTTACCCTCAGTCCTGCCTTTATGTGACCTCTCTTATCAACCCCTTTTTTAATAAATTTAAGTATTTTGTCTGACCCTGATTCCATCCCTATGTGTATACGATTAAGCCCGGCTGCTTTATAGGCCTTCATATTTTCTAAACTTACCCTGGCAATTGTATGGGATCTTGCATAGGAGGTTATTCTTCCCACCAGGGGAAAACGTTTTTTCAAGTGATTTAAGATGTAAAGAAAATCATCAGGTTTAATAATAAGAGAGTTTGCATCCTGCAGGAATATGGAACGCATGCCGGTTGCATGCCATTGCAGTGCTGTATTAAAAGCAGTTCTGTCCTTTATGGCAAACGAGTTAAACAGGGTATTTATTTTTTTTGTATCAAAGGTTAATGTAATATCTGGATTCTGCATTATTCCTTTAATGTACATATGAAGCAAATCAATATCTTTGATTATATTTTCTGTTGATCGTAAGGAAAATTTTCTGTTTTTATAAATGCTGCAAAAGGTACATTTATTCCATGGACAATTTCTTGACAATCTTAATAATAAACTTGAAGCTTCGCTGGGTGGTCTGATTGGTCCCTGTTCAAACCCTTTATATTCATCTTTTTTCATTTTTAGTTTTCCCTGGATACTCTTTTTTTGTTTACTTTGACAATACTCTTTTTTTAAACTATTTTATATAACTTAAAGCAGATTTTAGAAATGAAAAGGGATATATTTATAATATGTTGATTTTTAAAAAAATTATGCGCTTTGCAAGCGTTGTATTGCTTTTAATCCTTATTGCCTCTTTTTTGTTTTTCCAGAAAGTTACTAAGTTTGCAAAGACTCCCTTTGACTCAGCAGGTAAAACTCAAATGTTTACTATCAAGTCAGGGCAGAACCTTTCAGAAATCTCCGATAATCTTCAAAAAAACAATATTGTTGAGAGCAGTCTTCTTTTTAGAATTCTTGTCAGCTACAAGGAGTCTGAAAAAAGACTTAAGGCAGGAGAGTATATGCTTTCAGCATCGAAAACTCCCTTACAGATACTCTCCATTATAACAAAGGGAGATGTAAAGCTCTATAAGATCACTGTGCCGGAAGGACTTACTGTAAAGGAGGTTGCAAAGCGTGTGGAAGAAGCAGGGTTTGGCACAAAAGAGGACTTTATTGCTCTGGCTTTCAGCAATAGTTTTGCTGAAACTTTAGGTATTAAACAATTAAATCTGGAGGGTTATCTGTTTCCAGAAACCTATTTTTTCCCTAAAGATACACCACAAAAACAGATAATCAAGGCAATGGTAAAGGCTTTTAATAAAGCTTACACCCATGGATTTAGAAAAAAAACCACTGACATGGGTTTTTCCATACACCAGATTGTCACTTTAGCTTCCATCATTGAAAAAGAGACCGGGGCTGCAAAGGAGAGACCCATAATCTCGTCAGTTTTTCATAACCGGTTGAAAAAAGGAATGCGGCTTGAAAGCGATCCAACTGTGATATACGGAATTAAAGATTTTAATGGAAATATCACAAGAAAAGATTTAAGGAGATGGACACCTTACAATACATACAAGATCAAAGCACTCCCCCCTGGTCCCATTGCAAACCCGGGTGCTCTATCCATTAAGGCAGCATTAAATCCTGCTGATACAGATTTTATATTTTTTGTTGCAAAAAAAGATACAACCCATAAGTTTTCAAAAACAATTGATGAGCACAATAAAGCAGTCAGGAAATATCAGCTTAATCGTTAAACTGGTTCAGATATACAATTATAGCTCCGCTCCTTGTTTTACTTTTTCTTTCCCAGGCAAAGTGTAAAATAATTCTGCTGTTTTTTAACTTAACAAGCAGATCCTCAATAACACCAGGTAAAACTGCACCAAACTCAGAATGTATTCCCTTGCCGACAATTATTTTTATGGTAAACAACCCATTTCTAAAAGCATTTCTGATGTATGAGTCGGCTTTTATTGTAGCACCATCACTTGTAAAACCATGCAAATCAAGTTTTGATTCGGGGGGGGGATATTTTTTCAGCCTCTTACTTAAAGGAACTTTTTTTGGCGCACCCCTCTCTTTTTTTTCCTGTAGCATCTTATTCATATTTTTCCCTTTAAGAGAAATCTCCAGGAGCTCTGCAAACTCTTTGTCAGACATTCCAGAATCATGCACGGGATCACACTCTGATGCACAATCAGATTCCGATTCAGGCTTATGGTGAATGGATAATAAGTCCTTGTCAGATCCAGGTTTCTCTTTAAAAAGATTATTTAAATCCTGGTTGGGATCAAGGATCCGTATCTTGTTTTTTCTTTTTTTTGCCATCCCTATATATTTAGATTAATTACATTTTTTTTTCAAGAAGAGGGTTTCTTGTTGATTGACTTTAATATGTCTTCCTGTTAGAATAATTTTTCATGAAAGTTGGATGTGTTGTCGAATATATAGAGCAGCAAAGAATTATTTCAGCAGTAATATTGGAAGTGAAAAACAACCGATTGAGATTACTAAATGAGAATAACAGGGAAGTTGCATTCTCAGAAAAAAGATTATCTCATATGTCTGAAGATGCCCTTGACTCAACCCTTACAAAAGATTCCATTGTAAAAAAATTACAAGAAATAGCACAAAACAGGAAAAAGCTTTCCAAAAAAATTGACATTTCAGAACTGTGGGAAATTCTTTGTGAGGAAGAGGATGAAATCGATATTCCCACAATGGCAAGTTTTTGTTTTGATCCTCCGTTGGACCCTCCATTGGTTTCAGATTATGAAGCAGCAGTGATCAGAGCTTTTTTTAATGACAGATTGTACTTTAAATTCAGGAAGACAGGTCTTACTCCATGCTCACCAGAGCAGCTTGAAATAAAAAAGAGGCAAATTAAGGAAGATCAGAGAAAAACTGTTTTAATTGAAAAAGGGGCTGCTTTTATAAAATCAGCATTGAGTAATCAAAATGATGAAATTGAGAATGGTGACAAAGAGATATTAAATATTTTGAAAAACTATTATCTCTTTGAAAAAGAGAGCAGCACTGCTGCTGTTGCCAAAGCCATGATAGCAAAATCAGGTTTGAAGATTGCCGATCAAATATTCAATGTTTTTGTTAAAGCAGGCGTATGGGAAAAAGCTGAAAATATTGACCTTTTAAGAATGGATATTGAGACAAAATTTTCCGATGCAGTATTAAAAGAAGTTACAGCACTTGCTCCATGCCTTAAAGAGCTTGAAAAGGATTCCAAAAGAAGAGACTATACAGATCAGACTGTTATCACCATTGATGGACAGTCAACCCTTGATTTTGATGATGCCATCAGTTTTGAAAAGAGTGAAAATGGATACAACCTTTATGTTCATATAGTTGACCTGGGTTTTTATATAAAACATGGGGATAAAATCGATATTGCTGCCATGGGAAAGGGCAGTTCAATATATATGCCTGACAAGAAAATTTCCATGATTCCTCCTCAATTGTCTGAAGATTTATGCAGTTTGAAACAGGGGGAAATAAGACCCACCATTACAACACATATAAGGCTGAGCAGGTTTTTTGAAATTATCGATTATGAAATTGTCCCGGGAATCATAAAAGTACAAAATCAGATGTCCTATACTGAAGCAAATCTTTTAAATGGGAAAGAAGAACCCATAACAACACTTTTCAAGATGGCTACAACCTTGAGAGAAAAAAGATTAAAATCCGGAGCTGTCCAGATAACACTGCCTGAAATAAATATATGGATTGAAGATACAGGTGAGATTAAGCTTATCAAGGTAGACAGGGAAAACCCATCAAGAATGCTTGTATCTGAATTCATGATTCTTGCAAATTCACTTATGGCTGAGTTCCTTGCTGATAATAACATACCTGCTGCCTTCAGATCCCAGGTCGAACCAAGGGAAAGGCTTTTTAAGGGTATTGAAACATCGCTTTATTTAAACAGCATGCAGAGAAGAAAACTCTCCCGTGCTGTTGTGAGTTCTGAGCCGTCTCCCCATTCTGGTCTTGGTGTAAAAGCGTATGCAACGGCAACTTCTCCCATCAGAAAATACTATGATCTTTTGACCCATCGGCAGATAAGGGGGATTCTTGGGTATGAACCTCCCTATTGTAAAGATGATGTGGAGCAGATTCTTCACAATCTCATATTACCTGTTTCCAATGCAAACAAACTTCAGTCATTAAGGCGGAGATACTGGATATTAAGATATCTTGAAACAATGCAGGGATCAGAGTTTGAGGCACTTGTACTTGAATCCCACAAAGACTTCTGCATTGTACTTTTAAAAGATTTTATGCTTGAGACAAAACTCCCTTCAGGTGGATACAACATGATGCCCGGTGACCATGTTACAGCTACTATACAGCATGTGAATGCCCGTCAGGATCAAATCTCTCTGTTTGCCTGATATGTTTTAAAATTACTGTTAATGTTTAAAACTCCTTTGGGCAGTAAAAGTCATGCTGGCATTGTTTTCATTACAAGCTTCAATGGATTGATAATCATTTAAAGAGCCGCCCGGCTGAACAACTGCTTTAACTCCCTGGTTCAACCCCACATCAATACCGTCTCTAAAGGGGAAGAATGCATCACTGACCATGCAGGAGCCAATAAGGCCACCTTTTTCTTTTTTAACATCCTCCTCTATCTCTGCCAGTTTATCTTTATCTTCAAGCAAAGCAAGGGGTGTTTCATATCTTTCAAAGGAATAGCGATCCATAAGCTTTCGATATGCTTTATCAATTGCTATCTCAGCAACTCCGACCCTGTCCTGTTCTCCTGTTCCTATGCCTACAGTAACATTGTCTTTAACATAAATAACAGAGTTTGAAGTAATGCCTGATTCCACAAGCCATCCAAACAGCATATCTTCATACTCTTTTTCACTGGGTTCCCGATTTATTTTATACTCTTTACCTCTGTATTCAGTGGATGCAATTTTAAGATCATCTTTTGTTATTGTTTGTGGTGCAAAGGACCATTGTGCAACGATTCCCCCATCTATTAAAGCTTTGAATTCAGGTACTCTCTCGCCTATATAATTATTAAGTTTATTAATATCGTTGATTCTGATGACCCTTAAATTTTTCTTCTTTTGCAGGATTTCAAAAGCTCCCTCTTCAAATTCAGGTGCCACAACAACCTCGGCATATTGATTTGCAATTGCCTCGGCAGTTGCTTTGTCAAGGGATCTGTTAAGGGCAATGCACCCACCAAAAGCTGCAATCCTGTCTGCCATATATGCTTTTGAATATGCTTCTTCAAGGGAGTCAGCCCTTGCAGCACCGCATGGGTTATTGTGTTTCACGATTACAGCACACGGTTTTGATCCAAAGTATCTTAAGATATTCAATGCATTGTCAGCATCGGTGAGATTTGTCTTCCCTGGATGTTTCCCTGACTGTAAAAGCTCAATATCAGATACAAGATACTTGCCAGGGCTGATTGTCTGGGTATCGCCCAGGATCAGATTACCATTTACAGGACGGTATAACGCTGCTTCCTGCCCTGGATTCTCACCATATCTCAACCCTTTATTAACACCATCAATGGTCCAGGAAACTTTTTCATAAAACAGTGTCTGTTTTGTATCTTTATCAATAAAAGATATTTCCATTTTTGGTGTAAAATGGTCATCCATTATGGTTTTATACATCTTTTTTAAATCATCACCCATGTTTATTCTCCTGTTTTATAGCAATTAGATACTTCATCCAAACTCTTTGTTGAGAGGAAATCTGCAATTGTCCTGTCATAGACTGCTGTGTGGTCAAACGCCTTTTTGGATAGATCAAAGCGATCCTGCAGTGTTAAACACCCTCTGTTTTTTTCCATTGCCTCAATAATTGATCCATAGGATGCTGGATCAACAACAGAAGCTGTCCTGATATAGTTTTTTGCAGAAGCCCTTATCATGGTAGGGCCGCCAATATCAATATTACCCCTTGCCATCTCACATGTCACATCAGGTTTTGCAATGGTCCCAGCAAATGGATATAAATTAACAACCACCATATCAATTTTTTTCCCTGACACTCTTTTAAGGTCAGCCTGGTGAGCTTCATTATATGTTTCTGTCAAAAGCCCCAGGTAGATCTTGAAATCCAGAGTTTTAACAAGCCCGCCCTGGGTTTCAGGCTGCCCTGTATATTCAGATACTTTCTGCAAACAGTTTTCAGCATCTTTTCCTAAAATCTCTTTAATCTTGTTATAGGTTCCACCTGTTGAAAGGACTACAATATCAGGGTTTATCTTTAATAGGTCGGGGATAAATGTTTCAAGTCCTGACTTGTCTGACACACTTGCAAGAATAGTTTCAATCTTTACAGCATCATCTATTTTGTCAACAATATTCATGGTCATTTTTCCTTAAGGTTTAATAATTTTTATCTACCCTTAAAACTAATAGTATAAACAATTGCCTGAGTCAAGCTACACAAACAATCCACTTTGGCTTGTAAAACTGCTAACCCATTAACAGTATAGTATCAGGGAAATAGCTGGTGATTTTATAGCAGTATTTTTTTATTTTTGAATCCTTCAGGTTCTATTCCGATATATCAACAGCTTTAATTCCAGCGTAACTATAGCTGCCTGTTTTTAGATTATTATATAATGCAAAGGCGGCTAAACCCTGGGCAGAGGATATTGTTACACACCCACCTTGCACATCAATGTCATGGGTAATGTCAGTAACTGAAATCTGTTGACTTCCATTTGCCGGAATAGTGGTTACATATGGAGTCGATGCTATACCGGTCTTACTGGTATAAACATAGGAGATAGTTGTTGTTACAGTGTTAGGATTGGCAGCGTAGACATCTGTATCCCAGGTGGCATTCTGGGCAACATGGGGAATAAGCAAAGAGTTGGAAAGCATTTGTACAAACGGGACATCTCCCAGATAGTAATCTGTGCTGGAATCTTTATATTCTCCAAGGAAATTCAACCCTGCAAGTTGCCTGGTTGAGATGATTTCTATCCATCCATTATCTGTCACACCTGCACCAACAATAAATGCATCTTGCCCTCTGGCTGGCAGGGTTTTGAATTGAGTCGCCAGCACTGCACCTTTCTGATTAAAAATGGTAATTGTTACTTTGGCAGCGTTTGTACTGTTTAAATTAGTGATGCCAAGACCGGACCAATGCCCTGGACCTGGTTTAAACACAGGGATAATATATTTTTGGATATTTGAAAAAATCAGGCAGGCAGGCGCATAAAAATAACGAGTGCGGATACCATCACTTATTTTTGTATAAATATATGCTTGCATCCCATTGCTGACATCTGATGTATCCCAAGTCACTCTGTTTTTATAAAATAATCCACCCGTGGCAATATGCCTGATTGAACTGCCCAGAGCAAAATAATCGTTATTGTTATAAGGATTGCGATCAGAATCCGCATGAATGGTGACGGTGTAGCTGCTATCATAATCAAAAGACACATAGTGCAGATTAAGTTCAGTACCAATTGATATGACGTGGTTTCCATGGTCAAGGGCAGAATCGCCTCTACATATTTTTAGATCAGCAATATTTGGCCAGACTGCTTCTTTCCACATAAGATTTTGACGAATCCCGGTACCTTTGAACAATTTGTTATTATGAAGTCCGGAAAGTTTTCGGTCAACAGCACCTTTAATCCTGGAAAAACAAAAACCAGTCTTGGCACCACTATATTCTTCAGCAGCGAACCACACACTCCGTTCCCGGGATGTCATGACAGCCTCTCCATTATTCACCTGGCTGCTTAAATCCACTGTCCCCTGATACATCAGGTAAATATTACGGTGATTTGGAAAAAAGGAAACATTGTTATGATAACCACCGCTCATGGTTCCCCAGGCACGGTTATAGCTGCCTGGAACAGGTTCTCCCGTTGGATATTCACTATTTTGGAGATAAACATCAGCAAACACTACATTTTCATAAATTGCTGCTGCTGTATCAATAATCTTGGAGAATAATGGCTGGGGATCACTGGTGGTAAGCGGGTGAGGGTCCAGAGCAGTCAAATGATCTACAATAATTCCCTTTTCACCCAGCAGCCGGGCTATTTCACATACCATTCCTCCACCCCGGCTATGACCAACCAAATGGACGGGTAACTCTGCAAGAGGAGGTTTATTATTTTGACTGGTAAGTATTTTGTCAACAACAACCTTTGCAACATTCTGAGTGGGGGGTCCGCCTGTCAGATAATCCCCAACTTTTGACCAGTCCAGAATAATCAAAATTTCTCCGGTGCTTCCTGTGCTAAGGTCAAAATTCCAGGGATCACAGGTTGCCACAAGGCGGCTTCCCGATTGTGTAACCGTTATCTTGCCATAATTTTTTTCATTTCCAAGATGGTTTTTTGAAACAGCATTTCGAAAGGACTCAAGCCATACAGGTTTATAGCCTATGGAAGGATTCCAGCCATGGGTCACAATGGTAACACCGTCGGCAAATGCAGATTGACAAAAAAATAGATTGAATAGAAGTATCAGTGCAATAACTATTATTCTTGCAGGCTTAAAGATGATGTGCATTATGGATCACTCCTGGAAATCTCCCTTGTTTTTTGTATGTTCCACCATGGGGCAGGATAGCAATATCAGGGTCTATTGTTTGCTTTTTAACCACTTTGTACCAAATTGATACAAATAACCTTAATGTTGTTTGTATATTCATTTGGAATATCATTATTTATTTTTTCCAGTAACTTTTTTTTATTCCTTTTTACCCCAAAATAAAAAATAAGATAAATACCGTATTGTACACCAGAAGAGAAATATTTTTTTATAAGTTGTTCAGATATCCCTGTGTTTATACTTGAAGTGTTATCTTTTTTGCATTCAATCTGGACTTCAAAATTGTTATCAGCCTTGTATTTTATATTAATATCTACTCTATTATCAGCCTCGTGCTTTTCTTTACTCAGGTCAATATCATAGCCATACTTATCTTTAAGCCTTTGGATAATAACATCGCGACAAGATCCTTCATTTTTAGGAGCTCCCTTTGTCTTATAAAAAGAATTTTTGTCATTATCGCGATTATCTTCAATTGTTATTTTTAATTTTTCTAATTTTAAGCAAATATCAGTAAAAAAGTCTTCATTGGAAATAACAGCATTGGAAACAATAAAGTTTTTAATTCTCTCAATAGAAAGTGATATATTTGCCTGGTCAGCATTTTTCTGTTCAAGATCATTTATTTTATTTGCAATTCGGTTGCTCCAGATATCATCTTCATCGTTATGAAGTTCTTTTAATGCTTGTAGGCTTTCTATGTCCAATGAATTGAGTGCTGTATTTGTCAAAAAGCTAGCGCACCTATTTTTATGAGATTGCCATCCATTAATAGATTTAATTGATTCCTCTAATAAAAGTAATTCAGGATTTAACTTGCCATTTAACTTGCCGTTTAACTTGCCATTATCCTGCGCGTAATTTTTCACAGGCTTATGTTCAAAAACAGCTGTAACAAAACTATCAAACTCAAACTGAATAGGATTAAGATCTGACTGTTTCATTAAATCCTGCATCCTTATAATGCCGGTGCCCATTTTTTCTATATAGCCCATGCGGTGAAAAAGGCTTGCAATATTAGTATTCTTCAGAATACTTTAGAATACTTTTTTTCCAAAGTTCTTTTTATTAATACCTTTTACAAGAGCGCCGGGGCTTGATATTTCCATCCTGTCATCAAATATTGCCACCATAATATTTGCTCCTTTTTCAAAATAATCACGGTGGCATACTGCATTGATAACAGCCTCTCGCTGATAATTGTTTGTCTATTATTTTTTTTCTTGTTTGATTTTCTGTTTTTACCATTACCTGTTTTTTAGCCATGGCAAGAGAAAATGTCAAGGGGCGAGACAAGCAGTTTTATGAAACAAACAGAACCATGTTTGATAAAAATATTAGTTTGCTGATCTTGGAGTGCTATGGTCAGTGATGTTTTGATCAGACACCTGCTTTTAGAACCCCATCATTCTATTTTATACCTTAATAATATATGTCCGTCTGGCATTTGCTTTGTGCTGATCAAATCAAGCTTTGTGTCAAACTCTTGTGCGAACATGGATAATCCTGTGCCAAACAGCAGAGGCACAATAGTAAGATATATTTCATTGATCAGCCCGGCTTTTAAAAACAGTGAGTTGATTTGTGAACCTCCAATCAGGATCACACTTTTAAATCCTTGGGCATCAAGGCTTTTTAAGATATTTTCAGGGGTGTCATCTGTGAATATAAGATCTTTATCATAACTTTTTCGTGATTTGTTCCGGGTCATTACAATATTTTTTCTATGGGGCAGAGGTTCTGTAATGGTGTCAAATGTATTGGACCCCATGATAATAACACCTGCATCTTTTGTAAGTTTGATAAATAACTTTTTATCCTCCTTACCTGTCCAGTCAACAAAATGAGAGGAGTTCCTTCCTATTTTTCCGTCCAGAGTAGTTGCCATCAAAAGAGTTGTTTTCATGAAAGGATTCCTTATTGCTTTCTATAATTGTATTTAATTGATAAGCATTTTAACCAGATGTTCTGATAAAAACATAATTGATTCAATATCAAGATGTTCAACAATTGTTTCATCAAAAAGCAGCTTTACATCTGCCTCAAATCCATCTTCTTCATCCCAGAACAACAGCACTACAGGTATTTTAGGGAACACAGAAAAAAGATAGGCAATATCTGGTGAGTCATATTGGTCTTTGACGTTCCTGCCCCCGACTTTTTTACAAGCAGTTTCAAATTTTTTTATGTTTAACGCAAATTGTTTTTTAAGCGGTGCTTCAATGTGGTCTCTCATGGAAACCATTTTAGATATAGTGTTGGGAAATTCTTTAAAACCTTTCATGTTCCCGGAAGGTTTAGAAATACCGCCCTGGGCCATGTGAATATGGATGAATGTCTGCTCGTTTCTTGTAAGCTCATTGCCTTTATCATCCACAATCAGCTCTTTGGTTATGAAGATTTTTTTATTGAAATAGGGGAGAATGATTTTCTCAACACCCTGATCTGTTGCAAGTTCACCACCAATACGCAGGACAATATCAGAGAATTCCATGGAGGCAGATTTTTGTTTTGCCCACTCAAGAGCTTCCTTTGCCATATCTCTTTTGAGCCATTTTCCCTCTTTGTATTGTTGTTCAAGCTCTGGCTGGGCAGCTTTTAAAGTTGCAGAGTCAAGATGGGGGCAGTTTTTCAAGGGCAGTTTTTCCGAGACCACCATACCTGCAAAAGCAATACATGTTCTATATCCACAATCCTGGCAATTGGTTTTAGGAAGTATTTTTGCATAAAGGTCAACAACAGAGAGTGCCATTATTCAATTCCTTTTTGCACTGTTCATGGTTTTTTTGAATGGTTTTGGTTAAAAAAAATGCCAGGCAGTAAAAGATAGAGACTGCCTGACAAGTGTGTTACTCTTCTTTTGAAAAATCGTCTTTGCCTGCACCGCAGACAGGACAAACCCAATCATCAGGCAGGTCATCAAAACTTGTTCCGGCATCAACACCTTCATCAGGGTCACCTGCAGCAGGGTCATAAACATAACCACACAGATCACATACATATTTGTCCATACTAAATCTCCTTAAAATTTTCTGGTTTAAATTAACTAAAAGTGTATTTATTTTCAACCAATTACATTGTAATTATAAGTAAAAACAGGTTGCAATGCAATGGGTTATTCCAATAAGTCAGCTTTATTCAAGCTGAAAATAATTCCCTTATAAGATACAACAATTAAAACAACATAAAGTATTAAAATCAGAGCACTCATCTATATATTCTCCTCATTTTTTAAATTAATATGACTCTTGTTCTGTAACTTCCTGAGAGGTCAGCTTTTTTGAATCCATAAGTTTCCAGACATAGACAACATAGGCAAGGACAAAGGGTATTCCAATTGCCACGTAAGTCATTGTTACAAGGGTATACATGCTGGAAGATGCATTGTAGATTGTCAGGCTTGACTGAAGATCAAGCTTTGACGGATAAAATGCTGTATTATTAAATGCAGGCAGACACAGTACAACAAGACCTGTAAACAGTGTGCCCAAACCGCTGAACCAGATTCCTTTGTCACTGTTTTTAAATGCCCCGAGGATAACTCCATATAGCACAAGCCCTACGCCAACAAGCAGCATTACGAGAAAATATGGCATGGAAATAAGGTTTGATAAATATTTGTAAGGAACCAAAGAGACTGCACCTGAGCTATCCACATGAAATCCCTTCATTACAAGAATAGAAACAAGAACATAGAGCAAAAATGGAAGAGCAATAAGAAACGAGCTTAAGAGATTTTTTCTTAATCTTGATTCAAGATCCGGAGTTGTGGAAAAATCAATATTATTTAAAAGATATAATGCTCCCAAAACCCTTGCATTAAATACTAGAAAAATCCCAAGACTTAAGTTGAACAGAGAAAAAGCTGCTTCAAGTCCTCTTAAGTTTATACCCATTAAAGTATAATCCCAGGTTACTTTGTTGAAAATATCCAGAGTAAAGTTTGAACCTGTATAGAATGTACCAACAGCTGCTCCAATGAGCAAAACACCCACTGAACCGTTTATAAATAGAAACAATTCATAGGTTTTTGATCCTAGTACATTGTCTCTCTTTTTTCGGTACTCATAGCTGACAGCTGTAATAATAAATGAGAAAAGGATAAGAATCCATACCCAGTAGGCACCGCCAAAACTTGTGGCGTAAAATTTGGGAAAAGCTGCAAACAATGCTCCACCAAACAGTACAAGGGTTGTAAAGGGCATCTCCCACTTACGCCCAAGGGATGTTGCCACCAGTGATTTTTCAAGATCGGTTTTTGCAATCTGCCAGAAAAGAGTCTGTCCTCCCTGGACTAAAGTTAAAAATAAGAAAAGTGCGCCGACTATGGAGCATATTACCCACCAGAGCTGTTGCAAAGTTGCATAGTCAAGGTTTGATATCATTTTATGACTCCTCCTTTGGTCCCATTGAGATTTGTTTAAGCATGATTTTAATTTCAGCTGCAAGCAACAGGGTAAATATGCCTAAAAACATAAAGAAAGTGATCTGGACATTGGTGACTGAAAGATTTGTCGTTGCAACTTTGACAGGCAAAAGTCCATTAATAGCCCAGGGTTGACGACCAACTTCTGCAACTACCCATCCTGACTCCTGGGCAATAAGCCCCAAAAGAGCAGATATCAAGCCAATGGGGAGCAGCCATTTTTTTATACTCTCTTTAGTGAGAGAATCTTTCAAGGCAAAATAGAGAAAGGCTGCAAAAAGAAGCGGGAAAAAAGTTCCCAACATCACCATAATGTGAAAAGCATAATAGGAAGTAGCAACAGGGGGGATTGCCTCTTCTGGTTTATCAAGGTAGCCAAAACCAATATATTCTTTGGTTTCATTGAATTCTGCCAGGGCAAGCTTTGCTTTTTGACTGTTGTTTTCTTTTTGTGCCTGTTTAAAAAGCACAAGGTTGTCTATTGCTTTTTTACCTTTGTCTATTTTTGATCCAACACTTTCAATGCCTTGCTCCTGATTGCCATATACAAGATCGTCAATGCCCGGCACAAATGAATTAAGTGAGCGGTTTGCCAGGAGGGAAAGGGCATATGGGAATTTAATACTTAAAAGAAAAGGGTCAAGATCATCCCCGGGCTGTTTGCCTGGGTTCAGGATACCTGCGGCAACAATCCCTGCCTTTGTTTCTCCCTTATATAACCCTTCTATTGCTGCAAGTTTCATGGGTTGTTTCTGGGCAACTTCATAGGCTGCTTCATCCCCTGTAAAACCAACATAACATGAAGCGAGCAGACCAAATACAGAAGCTACAATAATCGATTTCCTCGCCATCTGAATATGTCTGCCTTTAATAAGGTACCAGCAGGAGATGGTCAGCACAAACAGAGAGGCAAATAAAAAACCTGAGCTTGAAGTGTGGACAAACTTTGATACAGCCACAGGATTAAATACAACTTCAGCAAAATTTTCCATTTCAAATCGCGCTGTCTCTGGATTAAAAGCCATGCCAACCGGGTTTTGCATCCAGCCGTTGGCTACAAGAATCCATACGGCAGAAAGGTTGGAGCCAACAGCTACCATCCATGTGGAGAAAAGATGAAACTTTTTTGAAACCCTGTTCCAGCCAAAGAACATGACTGCAAAAAACGTTGCTTCTAAGAAAAAAGCAAAGATTCCTTCAATGGCAAGGGGAGCACCAAAAATATCGCCCACCATCCATGAGTAATTGGACCAGTTTGTTCCAAATTCAAACTCGAGAATGATTCCCGTTGCAACACCAATGGCAAAGTTGATTCCAAACAGTGTCATCCAGAATTTTGTAATGTTTCGCCACTCTTTGCTTCCAGTGCGTACATAAATAGATTCAAAAAAGGCACACAAAAAAGAGAGCCCAAGGGTTAAAGGTACAAATATCCAGTGATACATAGCTGTCAGGGCAAATTGTGCCCTTGCCCAGTTAACCATACTCAAATCAATATCCATAATAATTTATTTTCCTCCTGAAAATTATCTTAATTTATTCTTTTTTTGAAGCATCTTTTGTAATTTGTTCAATAACAAAGTCCCCTTTTTCTTTGGCAGTTTCAAATTTACTATTTAAATAGTTGGGAAAGAAAAAAATCTTCAGCACAACAAACATTATAAAAAGTTTAATCAAAATTATTGCCCATAGTTTTTTCCCAAGGACCATGCCTTTGAATCCGTCCCGATAAAATGAATAAATGTTACTTATCACCTTCATCTATCTTAGGGCAGTGAATAAAAACAACGTTTTGGTGAGATTATTTTGCCCTTTTCTTTCAGGGATTTAATAGCTTTAGAGATCTCTTTGCTCTCCTTTTCCATAGATTTTGCAATGTCACCGGGTCTGACAGGCTTGCCTGCATCCTTTATTGCTTTTAGAACTTCTGATTCCATTTTGACCTCCTGCTTTGATGTAATAAATTAATAATGTCGAATCTTTTAATTTTAAAGCAACTAATATGCCATTGATTACATGAAGTCACTAAAGCCTGGGTGGGTACGGAGATCGGTTAAGCCTGACCTATATATTTTCAGGTAAAAAAGGGGGTGGTGATACAGATATGTCTTAAAATAATGGGACAAAATTGTATCTATTGTTCAGGTGTGCAGGTTTATATCTGATTTGCAAAGGTTTTAATTTCTTTGTGAGTGTCAAGAAATCTGTATAAAGTGGCTCTTCCAACACCAAGATATTTCGCAGCTTTGGATTTATTGCCCCCGCTTTTTATAATGGCATTTTTTACTGAAGCAATATCTAATTTACCTTTAACAGGTATTATCTGTGGTTCAATAACTCTGTTTGTAGCTCCAAGGGTCACATTCTCATCTTTGGTTATCTCCAGAGGAAGGTGCAGGGGCAGAATTTTTTCCCCCCGGGATTTTACAACTGCAAACTGGATAACATTTTTCAACTCCCTGACATTGCCGGGCCAATGGTAATCTAACATTGCATCAATGGTTTCATCTGCAATTTTTGGGGCAGGATGGGGGCTTTGCTCCTCAGCCTCTTTTAAAAAGTGGGCTGCCAAAAGGGGGATGTCACTTTTTCTGTTCTTTAAAGGAGGCAGGTGGATGGGGATGACATTGAGCCTGTAATATAGATCTTCTCTAAATCTGCCTGCCTTGATTTCCTCTTTAAGATTTTTATTTGTAGCGCTGATAATCCTGACATCCACGGAAACTTTTTTCTCTCCGCCAACTTTTTCAAAGGAGCCTTCCTGTAAAAATCTTAAAAGCTTTACCTGGGTTTTCAACGGTAGTTCAACTACTTCATCTAAAAAGAGCGTACCTTTGTGTGCCAGCTCAAACCTGCCTTTTCTCTCCTTAACAGCTCCTGAAAATGCCCCTTTAACATGACCAAACAATTCACTCTCTACAATTCCTTCAGGTATGGCACCACAATTTATAGGTACAAAAGCGCCATTGCCAAATGAGCTGATATCATGGATAGCATTGGCAACCCGCTCTTTTCCTGTCCCAGTATCTCCTGATACATGCACAGGGTAATTATATAAGGCAACATCCTGAATCTGTCTGAAAATATCCAGCATCCCTTTATCTTTGCCAATGATTCCAGCAAAGTTTGACAGGTTTTCAGCCTTTAAAGAGAGGTTGAAAGATTCAGTCATGTCCCGGAATGATGCAACCACGCCTTTGAATGTATTCTCCGAGTCAATGATGGGAGAGACAGTCATTTCAATTTGACGGATGGAGCCGTCCTTTGTGATGGTCGTCATTGGGTACTCTTTTACTCCTGAGGAAAATTGTGGAGTACCATTGCAAAACGAACATTTTTCACCGCAAAAAGGAGCTTTAAAAACATGATGGCAATCTTTGCCAATAACCTCCTCTTTAAGATATCCGGTTATTCTTTCTGCCTCTTTATTAAAGAATGTGATGACTCTTTCAGGTGTGTGGGCAATAATTCCAAGTTTCAGATTTTCAAGAACAAGGGTGAGGTTGTCATGGTCAAGCAGGGTATGTGTGAGGTCAATAACATTCATAAGTTATATAAATGACACATTTATGTATCAGATACAACCTTTTTTCTACTCTGGAAGGAAATTTATTCCCAGGTTATACATGTTTTGGGACAATTGACTACAGCATCATGGATATTTGTATCTGAATAGTCATCCAAGGGGAGTGTCTCAATAAATCCTGCATTATTGATCTGGAATGCATGGGGAGCAAGTTCAATACATATTTCACAAAAAATGCAGCATTCCAGATCAATAGCAGGGGTTTTCATCAATAACTTAATATTTTATTTAAAGTGTCGGTTCAGCAAGCCTTGAAATGCAAGACCATGGCGAGCTTCATCCTTGCACATCTCATGTACCGTATCATGTATTGCATCATATCCCAGCTCTTTTGCCTTGACTGCAATCTGTTTTTTTCCTGCACACGCACCATTTTCTGCAAGGACCCTTGCTGTAAGGTTTGCTTTTGTGTCAGGTTCCAGGACTTCACCTAACAGCTCAGCAAATTTACAAGCATGCTCTGCCTCTTCAAAAGCTATTCTTTTATAAGCCTCAGCAACTTCAGGATACCCTTCCCGGTCTGCCTGGCGACTCATGGCAAGGTACATACCAACTTCAGTGCACTCACCCATAAAGTTGTCCTTTAAGCCCTGAAGAATTTCTGCATCAACATCTTTTGCAACGCCAATAACATGACTATCAGCCCAGATAAGTTCACCTTCCTGTACATTGAATTTTTCTTTTACTGCACCACATTGTGGGCATTTATCAGGAGCATCATCTCCTTCATGTGAATAGCCGCATACTGAACATACATAAGTTTTCATTTTTAGTTTTTCTCCTTTTTTGATTCGTTCCACCAGCCTTTATCAATATGGTTTTGTTTCTCTTTTTGAGCAAGATTTAAAATCCTGTATCCAGAATCGAGCAAGATTCCGTAAAGAATACCGCATCCAGGGTCTTCTCTGTGCTCATCACCATTCTGGGCAAGCTGAATCATCTGTTTGGCAAGTTCAATTGTACTTGCAATGTTATTGTCACATTTTTTTAACATAAATAGTTTTTCTTTTTATTAATTGTCTCCGCACTTTTATTCAATAATTGTGCCAGAATGGATCTTGCCAATCATTTTTTTTAACAAATTCCAACCATCAAATAGAAATATTTCATTTTTGTCAGATATAATGCTTTCAGGCAGGGTCTTAATCTGTTTTTTATCCATATTAATAAGTGCTCTTACTGCATACCCTCTTTTCACAGGATCATTGGAATCAAGAAAAGGTAAGATGAATTGAGCCAGATCTGTATCAAATGAGACACACTTCTCAAGATAAGTGCCAACTCCCCATAGCAGACCTCTCTGGAGCATTTCATGTTCAAGAAAATTGCCTTCAGGATTTATGTAGGAGAATAAAATTTTTTCAAACTCTTTAGCCAGGGTCTTGTCTCTTTTTAATATCTCTCCCATGGCTTCAACAGAACCCCATCCAATACCGCCTGATTCATCATTTAGATTCCACATGAGCCTTCGTAATATAATCCTTGCATCTTCCATTTTATTTTTTGCAAGTCTGGCAGTAAGGTCACCCATGGCAACCGTGCTTCTAAATTTAATAAGGTCATCCATGGTGTAAAATATGGAGAAAAGAGGAGCTGTGAGCTGGGGCATGGGAATAGCTTGTAACTTGTCAAAAGCCTCTTCTCTGTCTTCAAGTTGCAAAATTTTTTCAACCTGTTTTTTAATTTGTCTGTAACGTGGTTTTAGCAAGGTATTGATTTCCCGATGGAGATTGTTTCTGTATTAATAATAGTGTCCCGTATAATTATTTCGACTCCATTTTCCAATGCTCTTTTTAATTTTTCAGCATAGGTTTTATCAATCATGTCTGCTGGTCTGAAAGTTTTAGCATCCATGCGTTGAATCAGATAAAAAATAACGCCCCTGTTTCCTTTTGAGACAAGATATTCAAGTTCATCTAGATGTTTTTGTCCCCTTGTTGTTACAGCATCTGGAAACATTGCCACGGAATTTTCCACAAGGGTGCAGTTTTTGATTTCCACATAGCATTTTTCATCTTTATCATTTTCTAAAAGCAGATCAAGCCTTGTGTGTGCACTGGTTTTTATTTCTGCCTTTACCCTGTCATAATCTGCCAACTCTTTTATTAATCTGTTTTCAATGGCTTTTTTGACAAGTTTATTAGGCACCTGGGTGTTTATGCCAACCATTGTACCTGGGACTTTAAGGAGTTCCCAGGTATATTTTAGTTTCCTTTTGGGGTTATTGCTTTCAGATAAAAAAACCTGGGTACCAGGCTCTGCACACCCCCTCATGGAACCTGAGTTAGGACAGTGGGCCGTCACAGTCTGACCTGTTTCAATAAGTTGAACATCGGCAAGAAATCGTTTGTAACGTTTAATCAAAACCCCGGCGATAAGTGGCGGCAGCTTATATGCAGCATCTTTCATTTTATTATCCTCTTTTCTAAAGACTCTATTTCCAGCTCTTTTCTGATACCAAACCGTGTCAGGCAAAAATCATATTTAACAGGGTCATCAGATAAAACAGTTTTAAAACCCCGGGTGATTTCAAGGGCAGTTTGCATGTCTTTTGTTTTTCTTTTTGTGAACCCAAGCATTACACCTATTTTATACATATGTGTATCCAGTGGAACAATCAGCTGGGATGGGTTTATTTTATCCCAGCCTCCGGGATCAACCCTGTCCCTTCGCACCATCCATCTTAAAAAAAGATTGCTTCTTTTGCAGGCGCTCTTTTTTTCTGGATCAGCAAGCAGATGACCTGCTGTACCGTTTTTAACAATCTGTTCATTAAGGCAGACAAGCCCCGGCAGGATTGTTTCATCTTTTTGGGACCAGCCTGAATAAAAACAGTTTTCAAGGGAATCAAAATCATCTATTGTTTTTCTGATTCCCCACAAAAGGTTGATCAGATGAAAATCTTTTGCAAAGCGGTATTGAAAGCCCTTGAAATCATCAGCAATATCTTTTTTTGATCTTTGCGTAAGATAGTCAAAAGGGGATGGCACAAGCTTGTTTAAGATTAGATCAACTGTTTTTATTATCATTTCAACACGCCCATAGGCGCAGCATGCAGCTATCAGCCCTGCGATTTCCCGGTTTTTCTTCTCAGGATAGTTATAGAGAAACAAAAGAGGATCAGGATCCACATACTCTCTTTTATTGTATTTTGCATAGATACAGTCTAATTTTTGTTTTAAAGTATGCATTTAATTATCAAATAATTAATGCATACTTTAGACCAGAAATGTATATTTCAGACCAGCTATTCAAGTTTTTTTTCATATCGTTTCAATAACAATGAATTTCCCACGACAGACAGGGATGAAAACCACATGGCAATGCTGGCAAACTCAGGTTTAAGGACAATACCATACTTTGGATAAAGTATTCCTGCAGCAATGGGGATCATTAACAGATTATAGAAAAAAGCCCAGAAAAAATTGAGCTTGATGGTTTTTAATGTTTTTCTGCCCAGACGAATGGACCTGTCCACATCAAGAAGTGTGTTTTTAATTAAAATCACATCGCCGGTCTCCTTTGCAACATCTGTTCCCGATCCTATGGCAATGCCAATGTCAGCCCTGGCAAGAGCAGGTGCATCATTAATGCCGTCGCCTACCATGCCGACTTTTAAGCCTTGTTTCTGCCATTTTTGAACAGAGTTGATTTTATCTTCAGGAAGAACTTCAGCTTCGACATCTTCAATACCGACTTCCTCTGCAACAGCTTTTGCAGCCATATAGTTATCTCCGGAAATAAGAGCTGTCTTTATACCGGATTCATGGATCATCTGTATAGCTTTTTTTGAATCTGCTTTTATAACATCTGAAAGTGCAATAATACCAATTACTATGCCGTCTAAAGAGATAAAAATGGTTGATTTACCACTGCTTGAAAGTTTTTCTCCTGATTTTTTAAGTTTTTCATCAATCACATCATCTCTTACAAGCTTATAATTACCAGCCTTGAGCAGCTTTTTACCCATTGAGCATTTTATGCCATGCCCACTTATCTCTTTTGAGTCCTCTGTCTTTTCAAGAGAAATATTTAACTTGTCTGCCTTGTTTACAACAGCCATTGCCAAAGGGTGGGATGAATTTATTTCTGCGCTTGCTGCAATTTTTAAAAGTTTGTTTTCTGTTAATTTTCCTGCTGAATGCGCCTCTGAATGCTCCCTTGATTGTTCCATTGGATAAATTCCTGTAACTTCAGGCTTGCCTTTTGTAATGGTTCCGGTTTTATCAAAGAGCACAATATCAAGTTTTGAGATATTTTCTAAAACAGAGCCTTTTTTAAATAAAATCCCGCGATTCAACCCCACACCGCTTCCAACCATAATAGCAGTGGGTGTAGCAAGACCCAGCGCGCAGGGGCATGCTATTACAAGCACTGCTATCATCAATTCAAAACTAAAGAGAAAAGGAGTGGTATCTTTTAAATTTGTCAAGTCTGCATAAAAATACCATATGCAAAAAGTGAGCAAGCTTGCCACAACAACTGCCGGAACAAAATAGTTTGAAACAGTATCTGCAAGCCTCTGGATAGGAGCTTTGTCTGCCTGGGCATCCTCAACCATCCTGATAATATTTGCAAGTACAGTGTCATTACCAATTTTAAGGGTTTTTACTAAAATAACTCCTGACTGATTAATGGTAGCTCCTGTTACTAAAGAGCCCTTGTTTTTTTCTACAGGAAGCGGTTCCCCTGTAAGCATGGACTCGTCAATGGTTGTTTCACCCTCCACAATTTCGCCATCCACCGGGATTTTTTCTCCTGGCAGCACTTTTACTAGATCTCCTTTTTCAATAATGGAGGCTGCAACAATGTTTTCCTTACCATTTTTAACCACCCTTGCAGTATCAGCATTGAGCGCCAGAAGATTTTTTAAAGCAAGGGAAGTTTTGCCCTTGGCAGAAGCTTCAAGCATTTTGCCTATCATGATAAACGTGATAAGCATGGCAGATGAGTCAAAAAATGTATGTTTGGAAGCATTCAGGAAAAAGAGTGAAAAAACACTGTAAAAATATGCTGCACTGATTCCAAGGGAGATCAGAACATCCATATTAGCCATACGATTTTTAAGGGAGTAGTAAGCACCTTCATAAAACGCAAGACCTGAAACAAATTGTACCAGGGTTGCAAGAAAAAACATTACATAATTAGTTTGTGCCATGGAGAAAAATTTTGCCTGCATGATGACTACCATGGGTATAGTGAGACCCAGGGCAAAAATAAAGCGAAATTTCTCTTTTTTTGCAATTTCAGAATCTGGTTGTTCTCTGTTGGCTTTATAGCCTGCATTATGGACAATATCAAAAACAGCCTGCTCATCAAGAATTGATTTGTCATATTGAACAAATCCTTTTTCCAGGGGTAAATTAATGGAAGTTTTACAAATTCCATCTGCTTTCTTAAAAGCTTTTTCAATGGCAAGGGAGCAGTTGGCACAGGTCATGCCTTCAATATTAAAGGAGACATCAGAAAGATTTCGGCTTTTTTTATTTGTGGATTCAACCTTTGACTGAATTTTTAACCCAGTGGTTGGCCCGCTCTTATCAGTTTGTTCCTGGTCTGGCTGATCCGCACTGTTTTGAGGGTTTAAAAAATACCCCTCATCAATAATTGCCAAGCCAAGAGCTTTAATATCTGTTTTTTCACTGTCAAAGGAGACAATAACAGATTCACTTTTATATGATGCGTCGACCTTTTTTACACCTTCAATCTTGCCAAGTGCTTTTGATACGGTATTTTCGCAATGGGCGCACATCATTCCATATACATCTATTTTCTCTTGACTATTCATTTGTTATCCCATGCCCTGGCAGCATATTTTTTAATATTATTTCTCTTTTGCCGGATACCCAAGCTCAGTTATATCTTTTGCAATAACATCAATATTAACACTGCTGTCACATGAAAATAGAGCTTCATTTTTTTCATGATCAACAACAATATTGGAAATAGCATTGTTTGCCTCAAGATATTTTTTCACTTTGCCTGAACAATGCATACATGACATCCCGTCAACGCTTAATTTTTTTTCCATGATTTTCTCCTCTATTTATTTGAGTATTTAAAAACAGTTTCCATGGGTTTGTCAATTATTTTCTACCATACTCCCCTGGAGTATAAAATGGGGGTTGTACCAGACTTGTCAAGCTCATAATATGA
>CAZMEX010000033.1:0-34727 GCA_964565415.1 uncultured Desulfobacterales bacterium
TTGGTCGGGGCGGCAGGATTCGAACCTGCGACATCCTGCTCCCAAAGCAGGCGCGCTACCAGACTGCGCTACGCCCCGAAAAAAAAGATTTCCATAACTATCATTTTCCAATCAATATTTCAAGCTTTATTATTTGAAAATTTATGTTCTCTGCTTTAAAAAACTTAAGAACTCTTTTGCTATGGGAGATAAAGTGCGTTGTTTGTGAGTTGCAATATAAAAACACCTATGCAGATCCAGACCTTTAACTGTCAGTGCCTTTAATCTGCCGGTTGTGATATCATCTTTAACAGCAATTGTTGATAGGATGGAGATGCCAGCTTTACTTAAGATCCCCTGGATAATAGCTGCTGTACTTCCCATTCTTGCTGCAATATTAAAATTGGCAGGGTCCATTTCTACTTTTTCCATGCTCTGCAGTATTGATCTGAAGGTTCCAGAGCCCTCTTCCCTTAGAAGAAAAGGATCATCAAAAAGCATGCTAAAGTCGATTTCATCCCTATCTGCCCATTTATGGCTGTATGGAACAATGAGCTTCATTTCATCGTCAATAAATTTTTGCTGTTTGATTTTTGGATTATTTGTGCTGGCACCGACTATGCCTATTTCAGCCTCACCCTTTTCAACTCTCTTAATAATTTGAGCTGTATCTTCTGCCAGGACAGAGATATTAACACCGGGGAATTGCCTGGAAAAGGGTCCTATCAACCTTGGAATTATATAGCCTGCAGGAATCGTGCTTCCACCGATTACAAGGTCTCCTTTTATATTCCCAAAAAACTCAAATACAGCGGTTTCAGCTTCCTCGGTCAAGCTTACTATTTTTTTTGCATAGGAGTAGAGAATTTCTCCTGGTTTTGTAGGTATAACCTCCCGGGACAACCTGTCTAAAAGTTTGCACTCAAAGTACTCTTCTAAATCTTTTATATGGCTGCTCACTGTTGGTTGTGAGAGATTGATTGCCTTGGAAGCTTTAGAAAAACTTTTCCTTTCAACAACATTTTTAAATATTTTAAGCTGCCAGATGTCCATAATCTATATTATTCTCTTTCTGTTATATTTTGTTCTATTTTGTTCTGGTTGCTCTGTTTTTAAATTTCTCAAATTTTTCTTCAAGTTTTAATTTAACAGGATTTGATACCATTCCTGTTATATCACCACCAAATTGAGCAGCTTCTTTAATAATGGAGGAGCTTGTAAAAATCCACCTTAAACCTGTCATTAAAAACACTGTTTGCACTTTTCTTGAAAGCCTGCGGTTCATTAATGCCATCTGGAATTCATTTTCAAAATCTGAAATAGCTCTCATTCCTCTCAAAACAGCTATTGCTCCGCGCATTTCAGCATACTCGACCAAAAGACCATCAAAGGAATCAACCTCAATTGAGTTACTGTTTTTAAAAGTCTCTTTTATCATTGCAACTCTCTCTTTCACAGGGAAAAGACCTTTTTTTGAAGGATTATGCAAAACTGCAATGATAATTTTATCAAATATTTTGCGACCCCGGTCTATAATATCAATATGTCCGTTGGTCAACGGGTCAAAGGATCCAGGGTAAATAGCTATTTTTTCTTTTTGTTCCATCTGTTTTTTTTATCCCCTTAAGTTTATTTTTGTTTTTTGCTTAAAAAAAGAGATTGATGTATTCCCATAGGTTTTTTTATCAAAAAAATCAAGCTCTGGCATTTTTTGCAAGTTATTTGCATGCTTTGAGTGCTCAACAATGATGATTGAATCATCTCCCATTATTTTCAACAAATCAATATTCATTAAAGTACTTTGAAGAAAACCTTTATTATACGGTGGGTCCACAAATATTAAATCAAATTTGAAATCTTCAAGTATATTGGAAGAGAAAACAGTGCTGGCATCACACTCAATGACCTTTGTCCTCTTTTCAAGTTTGAGAAGTTCAATATTCTTATTAATTATCTGGATTGCCTGCTTTGATATATCAACAAATATTGATTTGGCAGCGCCCCTGCTCAACGCCTCTATTCCCAGTGCTCCGGTTCCGGCAAAAAGATCAAGTACCAGTGCATTGTCGATTTTTTGTAGAAGAATGCTGAACAATGCCTCTCTTATTCTATCGGATGTGGGTCTTATCTTTTTACCTGCCAGACAGGTAAGTTTTCTTCTTTTAAATTCCCCGGCAATAACTCTCATTTTTTTAACTTTTAAGATAGGGCTGGGGGATATCCTTGATATCAATCAACTCACCAGATACCATAATAGAAAGCCTTTCTATTAAATTTTTAAGTTCTCTCACATTTCCAGGCCATTCATAATCAACAAAGGCATCAATAACCTTATCACTGACACTCTTTTTCTGACCAATGGTTTGATTGGCTGACACCTTAAGAAAAACATCCACAAGGTCAGGGATATCCTCTTTTCTCTCGCGGAGGGCAGGAACCTTGATGGGTATTACGTTGAGTCTATAATAGAGATCTTCTCTAAAATTACCTCTCTTAATCTCCTGTTCAAGGTCTTTATTGGTAGAGACAATGATCCTCACATCCATATGGATAGTTCGTCCTCCACCGATCCTCTGGAATGTTTTAGATTCTATTGCCCTTAATATCTTTGCCTGGGTTTTAAGATTCATATCACCAATTTCATCTAAAAACAGAGTTCCACCTGATGCAAGTTCAAATTTACCCTTGTTTCTGGCTGTATCTTCTCCCATTGCTCCTTTTTCATGACCAAACAATTCACTGTCAATACTCTCTTCTGGAATAGCTGCACAATTGACAATAATAACAGGACCCTCAGGAGTGGAACTCAGCTGATGAATAGTCTTTGCAACAAGTTCTTTCCCTGTCCCGTTTTCTCCGAAAATTATGATTGATGCCTCTGTTGGTGCAGCATCAGTGATTTCTTTATAAAGCTTTTTTACAGCAGGGCTTGATCCAGTAATTGAATTTTTCTCAATGGTTTTTTTTCTTAAATATTTATTCTCTTCCTCAAGGCGCCTGAAGTTTAATGCATTATTTATTGTAACAATTACTCTATCAATGGAGAGTGGTTTCTCAAGGAAATCAAAGGCTCCTGATTTTGTGGCATCGACTGCAGATTCTATGGAGCCGTGTCCTGTAATCATTATCACAGGTAAATTTGGATAACTCTTTTTTATCTCCTTTAAGGTCTCGATCCCATCCATTCCAGGCATCCATATATCAAGAAGAACAATATCCGGAGATTCCATCTCAATTTTTTTCAATGCTTCATAACCGTTATAAGCATGCAGCACTTCAAAACCATCATCGGAAAGAATCCCTTTAAGAGATTCAATTATCATTACTTCATCATCAACTATCAAAACTGCTGGGTACATTTTTTCTCCTAATATCCTGAATTATACAAAATTTTACTCTACAGACAGCTCAATTATAAACTTTGCTCCCTGGGGCTTATTATCCTGAACTCGTATTGATCCATTGTGATCAGTGATAATAGAATTCACAATTGCGAGTCCAAGTCCCATCCCTGAAGTTTTTGTTGAAAAATATGGTTCAAATAATTTACTTTTTTCATTGTCAGACAATCCTTTTCCATCATCGGCAATTTCTATAGTTACAATTTGTAAAATCTCATCATATGAAATTTTAACTTTAATTATACCATTATTATTCACTGCTGACACTGCGTTGTCAAAAAGGTTAATAAATGCTTGCTTCATATGTTGTGGGTCAAGATTCAAATCAGGTATATTGTCCGCAAAATCTGTTTTTATTTCAACATTTTCAAGTCCATCGTCATAGAGTGCAATGGTCTCACTGACTACGGTTGCAATATTGCATTTTTTCAAATTAACCTCAGGAAATTTGGCAAAAGTTGAAAATTGATTAACAAGATTCCTTATGTGTTCCACCTGTTCTGTTATTGTATTGGTGCAAGTATCAAAAATCTCTTCATTGATTCTCTTTGAATACTTTCGTTTTAAGCGTTGGGCAGAAAGGTTAATGGGTGTTAAAGGATTTTTTACTTCATGGGCAATTCTCCTTGCTACCTCGCGCCATGCTGCTACACGCTGTGCTTTCTCAAGCTCTGTGAGATCATCAAAAACCATTACAGCACCGATATTCTGGTTAGTGTCATCTGTAAGGCTGTGATAATGGATGGAAAAGTACCTTGGGATTCCATTTATTGCAACAGACAGAGGAAACACAATCTTATCGGCATTTGGGTTAATCTGGGTCAGAATCCTCTGTGCAAGATCAAGGTAATCCCCTTTTAAAAAATCCTTCCAGTGTTTATTTACAACTTTTTCATTTTTCATACTGAGCATTGTCTCAGCAGCTTTATTTAAAGTTCTCACTATACCTTTATTGTCCAGGGTTATAACTCCTGCCGAAACATTTTCCAGAACTATCTCTATATATCGTCTGCTTTTTTCAAGCTCAATATTCTGGCTGATCATAAGTTGTTCAGAATACGCAAGCTTTTCTCTACCTGTTGCAAGCTCCTTTGTCATTTTATTAAACGAAGTTATAAGAGTGCCTATTTCATCATCTGTTTCAAAATCTATCTGGTGGCTGAGATCACCCTGACTTATCCGCTGGGTTCCTTCGGCAAATTTACTTAAAGGTGTAGTTATTGATTCTGCAATATGAAACCCAAACCAGATAGCACAGAAAATCACCAATAATGCAACAATGGACAAAGCAATATAATTTGTTATCTGGACTGGTTTTTTTGCCATTTTAAGCTGTTGATACTCTTCATAGCCGGTTGCAATGGAAGCTAAGTCCGATGAAAGACCAATGGGGGCCAATGATGATATAACCATAAATGCTTTGGCATCTTTCACTTCAACATTAAAAGGTATTGTGGATATTGTTTTAATGAACTCTCCAATACTTGTATCCTGAGTAATTGTTTTTGCATTTTTTCCTTTAGCAATTGTTGTAAGTTCATCACTTTTAAGGACCTCAAGATAATATCCGGCAAGTTTATTCTCGACTGAAAAAGTTAAACGTTCAGCTCCTGGAGTATAGATCTCTACTGCATCACGATCAAATGCCCTTTGAAGGATTTGAACATAACGCACCAGGTCTTTTCTCTTCTCTTTTTTTAAATACTTTAATTTATCAATCTGCAAAGCACCTCTTTCAGCAAAAAAGAGATTTTTCTCCTCCACAAACTCATAAAGTTTTTGACCAACTGATAAAGAGCTGTTTAGAGTCTTCTCCACAGGAGCGTTAAACCAAAAGGCAATACTGGCAGATATAAAATGGATGGAAAAAAAGAAAAGCACAATGGTTGGCAAAAGAGAGAGTGTTATGAAGGCTATGGTTAACCTGGTTTTAAGCTTTGTACCAAGAAGTTTACTTCTCCTTTCATAATAAAGTTTTGCAAGGTTACGGAAAACAAGCAAAAGAAGTGTAAGAAGCAAGAGCAGATTAATATTAATAAGGGTGAACATCAATATAGTATTGGATATGGGAATGTCTGATCCAAAATCAGTAATCTTCATCTCAAGAAATGTAAGGCCTGCAACCAGCAATATAATTGCTATAATGTAAAAACCCTGTCTCTTAATTCCCTGTTTTTCTGATATCTCTTTATTCATACTGATTTTTTAAAAAGTAATATTTTTAATATATAAATTTTGTTACATTCCAGTCAGTTTCAAAATCCCAGAAAGAGACAAAAAAGAATATATAATGAAGATACAGAGGAAGGGTAACTTTATCCAAATCAGCTTTAAGTTCAAGTTTGTATTTTTCACCTTTTACAAGATTTGAAAGCTCCAGAACTTTAAGATTGTAAACCTCGGACATGAGTTTTTTTGCCTCTTCAAACGAATCTGTAACAAAAGGTTTTTCACTTTTCCATGGTCTTAAAACAACAAACTGTTTTTTAAGAATATTATATTTTAAAGTTGCTGTTATCTTGAAGTCTGCAATTTCAGTATCTAAAATATTAGAAGTCACCTGAACTAATCTGATATGAGATGAAAATGAAGCTGGCACGCCCTTAAGGACTGCCTCACTGATTTTATCTGTAAAAGCATTTTTAATCTGGAAATAAACAATCAGGTCATCCCTGTTGTTTTTCAGCTGAACATCATAAACAAAGGCATCTTGTGATGCATAAAGGTTAATATAAAAAACAACATTAAAAATCAAAACAAAACTTACGATTATTCTGAATTTTCTTAAACAGTGTTTCATATTGTGTTCAATTCAGCCTTTGATGACAGAACAGGTTTCCCATTTGTCATACTGCTCAAGAAACTTTTTTATGAATAAATGGTTTAATGCATGTCCTGATTTATATGTTTTAATATGCCCAAAAATAGGCATGCCCAAAAGAGAAAAATCACCAAGGCTGTCCAGTAATTTATGCCTTACAAATTCGTTTTCATACCTGAGCCCGCCTTTATTTAAAACTTTATCATCATCTATAATAATTGCATTATCTAAAGAGCCGCCTTTGCCCAGTCCAAATTTCTTTAAATATTGTATATCTTTTATGAATCCAAATGTTCTGGCACAGCTTATCTGTTCTTCAAAATCATCAGTATCAGGATCAAAAGCAAATTCCTGCTCACCGATCAAAGGGTGATCAAAGTCCACAACACAGGTTATTTTCCTGCTTTTTTCAGGATACACTGCAACATATTTATCGCCCTGAACCAATTTGATAGTCTCTTTTACTTTAAAAAATTGTTTAGGTGCCTCTTGTTCTTTGATTCTGGCCTTTTTAAGGCTTAAAGCGAACTCCTTTGCGCTTCCATCCATAACCGGCATTTCATAATCGTCTATTTCCACCAGTGCATTATCAATCCCCAAACCTGCAAAAGCTGCCATGAGGTGTTCAATGGTTGAGACTATTACCCCATTGGTTCCGATAACTGTTGCAAGGGATGTGTCCACTACGAGTTTAAAGAGAGCCTGGATATCATAGGTGCCTGGGAGATCAACTCTTCTGAAGACAATCCCGTTATTAACCCTGGCAGGTTTAATTGTGGCTGTGATCTCTCTTCCTGAATGTACTCCAATGCCACAAAACACTACCTGCTGCCCAAGGGTTTTTTGTAGATGATATTGAGTTTTCTCTATTTCACCTCTGATTATTTTAGCTCCCATTGTATTTATTGTATCAATCATATATATATCGACTTTATACCTGATTTTCATGATGAAATCAAAGTAAAAAAGATTTCTTTGAAAGGAGCTTACCTTGCTTGCAAAAATTAACAGCAGCGCACTTACAGGAATAAATGCATATATAATTGAAGTGGAAGTAGATATCTCTTTTGGACTTCCTCTTTTTAATATTGTCGGACTTGCAGAAACATCTGTAAAGGAGAGTAAGGAGAGGGTCAAGACAGCAATAAAAAATTCAGGCTACTCTTTCCCCAATGACAGGGTGATAGTCAATCTTGCTCCGGCTGACATTAAAAAGGAGAGTACAGGACTTGATCTTCCTGTTGCCATGGGTATTCTTGCAGCTTCCAAAGTGGTTTCAAATAAAGTTCTGAAAAATTATATAGTAACAGGAGAACTGTCTCTGGATGGACGTGTAAAGCCTGTCAAAGGGATACTTCCCCTGGCAATTGCAGCAAAAGAGAACAAATTCAAAGGAGTGATTGTTCCTTTTAATAACAGACATGAAGGTTCCATGGTAGAAGGTATTGATATTATTGGTGTTAACCATTTAAGCGAGGTTGTTGAATTTTTCTCAGGGTTTAAAAATATTAAACCCTCAAAAAACAGCTATTTATCTCAGTTCAATCACACTGAAAATCAAAATACCATGGACTATTCAGATGTACATGGTCAGCAGCATGCAAAGCGTGCTCTGGAAATAGCAGCAGCCGGCAGTCATAATATTTTAATGACAGGTCCGCCAGGGTCAGGCAAGAGCATGCTTGCAAACAGACTTATAACTATCTTACCTTCCCTCACTTTTGATGAAGCCTTGGAAACAACTCAAGTCTATTCGATTTCCAGCATGATTGATGACAATAATCCCATTATTACGCAAAAACCCTTCAGGTCGCCCCACCACACCATCTCCGATGCAGGGCTTGTGGGGGGCGGATCAAAACCCGAACCTGGAGAGGCAAGCCTTGCCCATAATGGTGTATTGTTTTTAGATGAACTTCCTGAATTTAAAAAAAATGTATTAAATGTTTTACGGCAACCTTTGGAAAATGGTTTTGTCACCATATCAAGGGCTGGCAGACGGACAACTTTCCCATCAAACTTCATGCTTGTTGCTGCTATGAATCCGTGTCCCTGCGGGTATTCAGCAGATCCCAACGGGAAATGCATATGTTCACCTGTACAGATTCAGAGGTATCAATCTAAAATTTCAGGTCCTCTGCTGGACAGGATTGATATCCAGATTGAAGTTCCCCAGGTGCCATATAAAGACCTGGCAGGCAAATCAAAACCTTCAGAATCATCTGTTCATATAAAAAAGAGAGTTGAAGCTGCAAGAAAAATACAGGAAAAACGCTTAAAAAAAGAAAAACTTGCCTGCAATGCTGCAATGGATGTAAAGCAGATAAAAAAATATTGTGTGTTAAATAGTGATTCAGAAGCTCTTCTTGAAAAAGCAGTTGAGAGTTTTGGGCTTTCAGCCCGCGCCTATTCACGAATAAAAAAACTTGCCAGAACCATTGCCGACCTCGACCATCAAACCAATATTCAACAATTACATATAGCAGAAGCTATACAATACAGAAGCTTTGACAGGCAGTGTGTTCCAAAATAACAAAAATCACCTTCGAATAATAGAGAGAACAAAGAGTAAAATAAATGCCCCTGCAACGGCAGCTATCAGATCATCATAGGAGAGCACTATTTTACCAAATCCCAGCCGAATATTAAAAAAATCAAAAACAAAGCCACCAATCACTCCACCTGCCAATCCTATAATCAGATTAGAGAAAAACCCAAAACCCTTTTTCCTGCGTTTTAATATCAAACCTACTATAAAGCCTGCTATACTACCAATGATCAACCATACAATCATCTGCTCCATTGTAACGTTAATATTCATTTCCTTCTCCTGTTGATAAATTTAATGCCTTAATTTAAATTTTAATATACCTTTGAAACTTGCAACCCCCTAGTATCTTTTACTCACGAATTTGACAATCTTTGAATTTCCAATAGCCTGGAGCCTTATTGAGAGGTCATGCCCCTGCTTGACCTTTAGTATATAAAGTCCACTCTCCGTTGGACCATTAATAATTACTGCCTCTGTGTTATTCAATAATTGCCTTATATCTCTTTGCACAGCATTTTCCTTAAAAACAATATTTATCTCAACACTGATGCCAGGGGCTGTATCAATGCTTAATGTCTGGAACGTGGTCCTGTCTGATACCAATGGCGATAAAAAGAGGAAAAGAATAACTGCAAATTGTACACCTGCAACAGCCCACCCAAGTTTTGGCACAGCCAGCCAATCTCTCATGGATTGAAAAAATCTTATACTTATTGATTGATTTGCACTGTACCTCTCTTTTCTCTCTTCTTTTCTCTCTTCAGCCTTGATAGTGTCCATCACCCTTGAAAATGCATTGGTTGGTGGCAGAGGTAGTTTATCAGAAAGGTCTTTATAACTTTGTTTTATCTCAGCTTCAAATGCACTGGCAAGATTATCCATCTCCTGATTTTCTTCTGTTTTATCTATAGAGTTATCCATATTTTTCTCCCCCTCTTTACCAAAACTGACCATTTACTAATTAATCCACATAACCTGCCATTTTAACAAGTTCCTCTTTTAAAGCTGCTTTTGCATAGTAAACTCTTGTCTTAACGGTGTTTTCAGGGATAGCAAGCAGCTGTGCTATCTCGGCGTAACTTGCATCATGGAAAAAAGCAAGATCAAGTATCTCTCTATGTTTAGCTGATACTTTCAATAAAGCCTCCTGAATATACTGTTGTCTGTCAAACTTATTATAAGCTTTATAAGAGTTTTCATCTTTAACAGGCTGGTATATACTCTGGTTCTCATTATATTTTTTCCTCAATTCGTTCAATGCAAGATTTCTTGCTATTCCAAACATCCATGTTGTAACCTTTGATTTTCCTTTAAATTTAGCTGCATTTTTCCAGACTGCTGCATAAACCTCCACATGGATATCTTCAGCAGTCTCCTTGTTCTGAATCAACCTGTATAAATAGAAGAATATTTTTTTTGAGGTTAATTCAAAAAGCTCTTCAAAAGCCTTTGCATCTTTTTGTGCAACCTTTTTTAAAAGCTTATCTTCATTTGCTTTATCAGGCTTTCTATTCATTTAAGTAACATTGACCATGTATATAGTTCATTTTTTTTTAGTCACTATTGCCCTGGACGTCAAATCCTCATTAATCCATTTATTAATATCACCATCAAACAGCTCAACTCTTTTTGAAATCATATCTCTATTTTTCTCATATGTAAGTGCCAGAAGACCAGAAACAACGGCGCTGGATAAAGATGTTCCGCTTAAAAAATTATGTTGATTGCCTGGGGTCGTTGAAAACAGGTTCTCACATGGAAGGTAAAAGTCAGCTTTTTCTGCAACAGCTGAATTGGGAAAAAATTCCTTATTCTCTTTTATTCCTGCAACAGAAATAACTTTAGGATGGGATGCAGGGAAAAACAGCTCTTCTGCTGCACTGCTGTTTCCAGCAGGAGCAACAAATATTATACCCTGGCTTGAGCCTTTATCAATCAGCTTTGATATCAGCTTATCTTCAACATTTGTCCCAAGACTCATATTAATTATCTGAACCTTATGCTCAATGGCGATGTCAAGAGCTTCTGCAATGGACAACGAATAGCATTCTCCCTGGGGCTGTGTTGTTGAAATTTGCTTACAAGCTCTTAGGGCAAAAATTTTTGATTCAGGAGCAAATCCATCAATCCCAAAATTATTCTTTCTTGCTCCAATTAACCCTGCTACAGCAGTACCATGAATTTCAGGTTTGTATTTGCTGCCAGGCAGACAATTTGCCTTAAAAAAAACTGCTTCAGCCAGATCTCTATGCTGGAAGTCCACTCCAGTGTCAACTACTGCAAGAGCAATGCCTTTTCCTTTAAATGGGATATCAGGATCGATCTTTATTATTTTTCTTATGCTCTGCAGTTCATTCATGGGTTCATCATCTAAAGGCTCTGCCATTGTTTTAAATATATAATTAGGCTGGGCCGCCACAACACCTTTCTTAAGGGTTAACTCGTTTATAATACCTGATATATCTTTATCAGTATAAAATTTTGTAACTGTCAGCTCAAGAGATTTTATGGAATAGGTCTGAAGGATTTGGAAACCATACTTATCTTTTACTTCCCGCACCAGTTTCTCACCCTGTTCAGTTTGTCTGGTTATAAAAAGAATCTCACCCGGCAAAAACACAACTGCCTGATTAAAAGTAAAACCAGATGGACTACTTTCTGCTGTAATCTTGTTTTTATCATTAAACCCCACTACATTCCATATATATTTTTCACCTGATTCCATGCGGGTCTTTAATGAGTTTGATTTGAGTTTATATGCACTCTCTTTTGTATATGCTGCATAGACCCGCTCCTTCTTTGTTTTTGAAAAAATACTTAAAAGATAGAGAGATGCTTGAGTTACAGGCTTCCATTTAAAAATCAATGATTTGTAAGCAACTTTTTCCTCAACAGGCTGAATCAGTTTTATTGTTGCAAATTTATTTTTTTCATCGGATGTAACAAAATAAATTGCATGGGGGAAATTAATATCTAACCCGGGCTTAGTAATTATAAACCGTACAGTATGAATTCCATAATTAAAAGTGGGCATGGGTGGAATGTCAGGGTATTTAAAAATAACCAATGGACCTTTTGAGAGAAATTTAAAAACATAACCACGCCTTTTTCCGTCGATTTCCCAATACCCTTTAAAATAACCTGAACCTGAAAAATTAATCTTTACAAAAAGTCCCGGGGGGTTCTGATTTCTATTTAATGTAATTTCAGGTCTGTTGTTTTCAAAATAGAGTTGGATTTGACTAATTTCCAATCCGCTAACCTTCTGGGTTATGTAAGCGGGGTTCGGAGGTTGTGGTATGGCTGGCACCTGCCCTCCTGAAGTACTCCTGATTCTGACGTGATATGTCCCTTTTTTTGAATAAACATGGGTGGATGTAAATGTTATTGTAGGAATTCGTCCTAGGACTACAGCAGTGCCCAATGTCTCTTCAGGTGTTCCATCACCATAATCTATATAAACATTAACACTTACTTTTGCTCCTGCTCCTGTCAAAAAAGTAAATGTGCTTGTAAAAATCACTGGTTGATTTATATTTGCCAAACCAGTATCAGAAATAATAGTATGTGAGTGTGCTCTATTACTAACTATCAACAGCAAAGTGCATATACTGAAAAATAGAAATAGCTTCTTATATAAGTGTTTTGATAAATGCATAACATACCTCCTTTAAAAGGATATCTCAAAATCCCCTGACAGTGTTACATAAATAATGGTTTCTTTAGTCTCAGAGTCCATTATTTCATCTTTTGATCTTTCATAACTTGCGCCCAGGCTTGCTTTGGGCGAAAGAATGCCAAATATTCTGTTTTGGTGTTTATAGGTCAGCTGAAAAGTGTTGCAATAAATGGTCTGATCCATTGAATCATCATTTTCTGTTATATGTGAAAAGCTGCCGTTATTATTAACAGTAAAATTCTCTGCTATTGTTGCAGTAAAACTCAGTTCATATGTTTGAGTGTCAGTATTCACATCAGTTACACAATCTTTAGATCTGTTAAAGCTTATTGAAGGCTGGATTGAAAATTTTTCTTTAAAATAGGATGCAGAGAGGTACAGAGTAAGGTTACTTGTATCAAGATCATACATGGTTTTATCATTGGTTTTTGAATATGAAGGAGTAAAAGAAATATTATATGGATCTTTTATGTAAGAGATGCTTGAAGAGTAAGTGTCAGTATAAGAATCCAAATCAGCAAGCTGTTTTTCTTCAATACTTCGGGACCATGAGAATGTTATTGGAGCTATTGCAAAAACATTTAATCCATAATTCAATATATATTCAGTGGTATAGGTCCTTCCAGATTGAGAATCATTTTCAACATCATCATTGTATTTTGAAAAAGCTGCTTCAAACTGATGTTTCTCAAACAGAAGACTACTGCTTAAGGTATAGCCTTCCCAGTCATTTCTCATATATGTATTGCCCGGAACCTGATAATTCAGCCCGGTATATTCATACTCAGCTGAATAGCTGAATCTGCTGATAGTTCCACCAGCTTTCAGCAGATAAGCTTTATCAGATATGAAATTGGCAGCATCTGCAGTGTTTGAGTCGTAGTTTGATCTGTCAAATTCAAAACTCGTAGCAAACTTGTTCTCAAAGAAATCTGTTGTAAGGACAACTCCTTTAACATCCCCTTTTGTTCCTCCAACTTTATCCCATACCCCAAAAGAGGTGTCATCAGCTTGGGTGCCACCGCTTATGTATATAGCTTTAATATTTGTTCTTTTTTCAAACAAATCAAGATCCCCGGAAATACCAAGGATATGGTCATCACTATCAAGTTCAAGCCCATAATCACCATCTGATCCATATATTTGATCTGATCTTACAACAAAACCTGAAAGCCCGGCAGGTCCGTATTCAGCAACAAATTTGCCACCCCTTCTTGAAAGGTTATTTACTGTATTGCGGGATTCATTGGCAAGAATATTTCCCACAGAGGCTGAAACCATAAGTTGCTTTTTTTCGTATTTACCTGTTAATAAAAAATTAACCAATTCAAGGGTATCTTCCAGAGGAGTTTCCGGGGGAGTTTCCTGATCATAATACCGTCCATTGGCTTCAAAAGTAAAAGCCCATGGACCTTGTGCTAAATAATTTTCAGTTCTAAGGTCGGCTTTAGCAGTCCACCCTGACATCTCTCTATCCTTGGCATCGTGATATTTTTTTAGGATATTTGTGTATCCAACTGATGCAGTATTTCTTGAATAAGCTGTCTCAAATAATTTTGAATGGCGTGAAAAAAAATTAAATTGCTTCACTATTTCAATACCATTAAGAGTAGTAAAAGTGATGGAAAGCTGGTGACTACCTGCCTGCATAACCTGAACCGGTTTAAATCTTAATCTGCCATTTTCCATCTTAACAAGTGCGCTTATATCAGTGTAATCCAGCTCAACATATAAAGAGTTTTCATCAAAGGGAATATTGATAACGCATTCAATTACAGGTTTTTTATTATATACCATTCCATTGTCAGCAGGCGTTACCATTTGTACATCCTTTATGATATCTTTGGAAGACATTTGCTGTGATGCTGGTTGAGCATAACAATTACAAGTAAAATATAAAAGTATGCCCAGCTGAACATAGACACAAAATTTAGTGATCTGTATCATCTTTTTTTTTATAGTTGCCATAAATCATAAATCCTCAAATTAGCTGATTTTAATATGAAAACCCAAAAAATAGTTAATAAACCCAATTAAATTTCTTATCGTCACCCCACAAAAAAGTCAAATGGTTTTGACCAATATATAAATCATTATTATTAATAAAGCTCAATTTCATCAACCCGTACAATAGCCTTTTTTTTAATTATTTTTTGCTTTGCTATCTTAATCAAAATCAAAACCAACTCCTTGAATAAAATATAGGTTTAATCCTGTTATTTATTTTAAAGCTGCTGTTACAAGGTAAGTAATGCAAAATTCAAAAAGGTTCAAAAAAATTTATTTTTTCTCTATTATTAATAAATCTTGCTTACAGCTCAAGCTTACAATTTCTGGCTTGCCTTGATCATCAGATAATTATTTACAAGGGCTGCAGGGAGTTGATCTGCAAGCAGATCAAGGGTGACAATCCCCTGGTGGCGTAAAACTTTATGATTCTGTTTTCTATCTTCAAGATATGCACTGACAGATTGAAATTTTAACGCTGTTTCATAATTTCTGACACTTGCTTGTAATGTTTTATCTAAAAATTCTTCCCGCAGATCAGCAATTATTACAAAATGACGTTTTTTCAACATCTTCACTGCTTTTGAAAGATCTTCATTGTCTTCCATGCGTGTATTGGTGATAAGGATTATCAAAGCTCTCCGTTTTTGAAGGGCAAGCATCTTTTTGGCAGCTGTAAGATAATCAGCAGCACTGGCAGATGATTGAATATCATAGATTTGATTCAATATATGCCTGACAGCTGCTCTGCCTTTTTTGGGAGGATACCATTTATTACTCCCTCCAAATGTCATAAAACCCACTGCATCATCCTGACCAGATGCAACATGTGACAATAAAAGCATTGCGTTCAAAGCCTGATCAAGGTGGGAGCGGTTGTCTTTTGTGTGGCGCATACGCCTTCCACTATCGAGCATAAAAACAATTTGCTGATCCCTTTCATCCTGATACTCTTTGGAGATAAGCTTCAAGTATTTTGATGTTGCATTCCAGTCAATCTTACGAAAGTTGTCTCCAGAACGATATTCGCGCAATTGATGAAAATCATTGCCTTCGCCCCTGCGCTGTTTTTGTTTAACACCTGCCCTGCTCAGCCTGTTATCCGATGCAAGCAGTGCATATTTTTTTATCTCTCTAAAATTTGGAAAAACCTTGATTCTATCTTCTGCTTTAATAAAAGATTTTTTCCACCACAATCCAAATCTGGACAGAACAATCAAATCAACACCCTTAAAAATCATATCACCCCGTTTTTGTGGTAAAAAATCATATCTGGCTGCAAATGCGCTCTTTTTGGGCAGCACTGCTTTTATGGGGAGAAGATTTGCCACGGAGTTGTCAGGATGATGATCATGGATAATAACTAAAAAGTCAAATTTATGTCTATTTTCCAATCTTAAGACTACTTTTGATAAAACTCCAACGGATATGTTCTGTTTTACTTCCCGCTTAAATTGAATGTCAATATCTTCCTGCATTAGAAAAAAATCAAATACTAGCAAGGCAAAAACAAGAGATGCCCCTGTTTTCCACATCAAAAGCAATCCGTTGAAAAAAGGCAGTGCCAAAGCTGTAAGTGTCAGAATTAAAAGAAGAATCAATGAGTTACCAGATGGTTTCATGTTCTTGGGGCACCCACATTTTTTAAAATGTCATTTAAAATATCATCGGGCTTATATCCTTCAATTTCAAGATCAGTGGTCAGCTGTATTCTGTGCCTGAGAACTGCTGGTGCAACTTCTTTCACATCATCCGGAGTCACAAATAAGTTTTTCTTTAACAAAGCATTTGCCCTTGCTGCTCTTAAGAGAGAGATGCTGCCCCTTGGTCCTGCACCGATTTCTATTCCGCTTGATTCCCGTGTGGCACAGACAATTTTTACAGCATAGCTTATTATCTTATCATCGGTTCTAAGAGTGGTTGCAAACTGCTGGAGCTCAATAATCTGATCAGAAGTTAATACAGGTTTTACAGATGAGACATCAAGCTTGTCACCAATGGAGTTTAATGTGACATTTTTAACAATCTTTTTCTCCTCCTGGGGATCAGGATAGTTTATGAAAATATTAAGAAGAAACCTGTCAAGCTGAGCTTTTGGCAAAGGATATGTACCTTCGTGTTCAATGGGGTTTTGAGTGGCAAGCACAAAAAACGGAGCTTTTAGACCAAAAGATTTCCCTTCAATGGAAACCTGCTGCTCCTGCATTACCTCCAGCAGGGCAGATTGTGTTTTTGCCGGTGCGCGGTTGATTTCATCTGCCAAGAGAAAATTACAGAAAACCGGACCTTTTCGCACTTTAAAACTATTTGTTTTCAACTCAAACATCATATGCCCGCTTATGTCGCTGGGCATGAGATCAGGAGTAAACTGTATTCTGTTAAATACTCCATTGATTGCTGCTGCAATACTTCTTACTAAAAGTGTTTTACCTAACCCTGGAACTCCTTCAACAAGGGCATGCCCGCCTGCAAGAAGACATATAATAATCTCTTTAACCACACGATCTTGCCCTGTTACAGCCTTTTTAACTTCATTTTCTAAAAGTAGTAATTTGTTAAACTGCTCCTGTTTATTCATGGGTATAACTTTTCCTTTTAATACTATTGGTTAAATGGTGTAGAACCACACTCTTATTTATAAAATCATGTTCATTGCCAACATTACCAAACAGTGCATCATGCACTGAATTTGCCGGGATATCAGTCCATTTTCCTAGTCTAGCACACATTTGGGAACGCGATGTCTCTTTTGTAAAAAGATACCTCTCCTTTAAAAACCGCTCTGTTGATTTCTGCACTTTTTTTACCATGCTTGAGCCTTTATCACGCTTAAACAGATAGTTGCCCGATGCCTCAAGATGTTCCATTAAATTCCTACTGCTGGTACTCTCCTCTAAAATCAATGGACCTGATTTTAAATTCAGCCGGAACAGGCAAAACAGCAATAAGAACAGAAAACAGATTACAAACCAGTGGGCGCTGTTCCAGATTAATGATAAAAGAGATGGCATATTACTGCTATACAGCAGCCATATTTTTGATCTGTCTTTAATGAGATTCATTAAAAAATATGCATGGTCATTTTTATCAATATTACTGTTTTTTAAAAATTCATTATCACTTAAAACAATCAGACAGCCCTGCCCGATCTTGATTTGAATTATGTGCTTTTGCATATCATTGGAATATGCTTTTTCACCAATTTCATCAGGGTCTTCAAGAATTCTATCGCTGAAAAAAGAGATATTTGCATACTTTTTACTGTTAAGTCTAATTTTGAAAACAGGTTTTTCAGGATTGACTTCACACTGCTTTTGATCCTTTTTTGCCTCCTCTTTTACAGGTTTTATTAATGGTCGTATATTATATCTGTCTAAAAGGTTATTGCCTGTCTTTAAAAGATCCTCATCCCAAAATCTGTTTGCTGCAAGAATTATTTTACCTCCGTGTTTTATCCAGGAGATAAGCTTATCTTCACTCTTTTCTGGAAGATTTCCATCAAATCTGTTAATTATTATAAGATCATTAACATCCGGCAGTTTCAACAACAAACTTCTATCACTCACACTCTCAGCATCCACACCAATTTGAACAAGGAAACGGGTTGCTGCCAGAAAAGGGTTCTGGATTGCTTTTGCTGAAGGCAAGGATCTGATCTCTTTTTCATATTTAACAAAAAAAGTCTTAAAAAAAATAATTAAGAGCACAACAATAATTGTAACTGACAAAAATGAAATAATTAATATTTTATTGTCTTTAATCATTATTTACCATAAATAATTTGCCAGTTTTGACACACTTCTTCCAGAAGTTTTTTGTCAGGGGTAATATGTCCATATGCCATGGCAAGCCATATTTGTGTCAAAGTTTTAAAAAAAGTCGCCTCTTTTTTCTCCCTTTGCAACTTAACAAGCCTGATGCATTCATTTTCCGTGGCACTGACAGAAATTTGAAGATTAAAATCATTGATCAATCTCACAAGGGCACCTCGGTACAAAAGGCTTAATGCTTTGCGTATTTCATTGTTTTTCAATAAATACTTTACTTTACGTATGATATCGTCCGGCAAAGATTTTTCAGAGAGATCCAGCCCAAAAAGCTTTAAAGGGGCTTTGATTCTTCTTTGTGGTGCTTTCTTGAAATATTGAAACCATTGCCTGTTTTGTCCGATTTTATATGCAATAAAGATAATCAATAAACTGCATAATCCCCATGCAATAGTTTCAAAAACAACGCTTGAAAATTTTGGAATATTTCGCATCCATTTAAGCTTTTCCCCAAGCAGAATAAAAAAATCTTTGAGCCATTGGGGAAGATCAAAGTCAACCTTATCAAATTCTTTTAGTTTCCAGGCAGTTGTTGTTTTTTTCTTGCCAAAATCATCATGCTCAAGAATTTTTTTAACAATTTTTGCCGTCTCTTGTTTTTCGATATTTTCATGGGCATTTGTATACATTGGGTTTGAAAACAAAAAAATGGCTGTCAATAAAAGAATCAAACCAGTGACTGAACTTGCTGTCTTACGAGCATTCTGGGCTTTTACCCTTCCAGCCACCAACCGCTTAAAATTTATTTCAATATCCCACGCTTCAAGTTCTGTACGACGGTTAATATAGAGGCAAAACCCTGCTGCCACATAAAAAGGTGCAATGATCGACATTGCTGCAATGGAGATCAGGTGACCAAGTGCTGCCTCAAAAGTTCCTGTACCAAAAATAAAATCATATAAATTTGTCCAGCGCAGCTCTTCAGGTAAAACAAAAAAAATTGTTAGCATTATTGAGAAGAAAAGAATCATGGTAAAAACCACGCAGATAAAGGTCAGTCCTATGCCTTCACTCTGATTATACCCCAAAACTTTCCCACGGTTTGAATAGGCTTTTCCTTTGAGGTTTTCAAGTATTGCAACGGGCATGAAAAATGAACGGTTTGGACTGAATCGTAAATATGTAAGATCAGGTATAAGCCTTGGTTGTATAATCTTAAAATATTGTTTAAATATCTCTTTTAAACTGATTTTCTCATCAAAAAATGCCCGACCAAGCCAGAAGACAAGCGGTCTTTCATAGACTGGTTTAAGCCACCAGATCACAATAAAAAAAATATAAAGATGGGTATCAGAAAACAAGATTGCCATCAAAGCAGGAGGCAATACAACAACAATATAAATGAGCCACAAAGGGACAAACCAGTGCCGTGCCATGGCAAATCCAAGATCTATTGCTTCAAAAGCAGAACGCGGTCTGATTTCTACTCTGATATTATCAAGGTTCATCTTTTTTTCCGGCAAATATAAAATAAAATAGTACCAATGACCAGAGAATGGCTGCAACTATATACTTAATATGAATTGCAACACTGCATGGTGACCAGAACGCCTCTATAAATGCTGCAATGAGAAACATTATTGCAGCACCAATAATCAGTTTTAATGCATCCGGTGCAATGGATTTCAATGCCTGAACTCTTTTTCTATTACCTGGAGCAAGCACTCTATGCCCCAGCATAAGCCCTGAAGCACCGCTGATAACAATTGCAGTCAGCTCAAAGGCTCCATGTCCACTGACAAAGGGCCAAAAAGTTTCAATAAAGCCAAGGTGTGTTACATATCCTGAAATACCGCCCAGCAATATTCCATTGTATATTAAAAAAAAAATCGTACCGATCCCTGCCATTATGCCACCGGCAAAAGTTCTAAAGCCGATACCAATATTATTCTTTATATAAAACCCAAACATCACTACATTGGTATCTGAATTTCTCAACTCTGATCTTCCCATTTTACGGTTGGAGGGGTTATACATGAACTCTATCTGTGCAACCCTGCTATCATCCAGAATACTGTAGATCAATTCATGTTTTTGATAACAAAAATATCCTGTGATTATTCCGGGTAAGGCAAACAGAGATAATGCAACAAAAAAATAGATAAAATTAAGTCTTAAAACCTTAGGAAACCCAATGGATAAAAATTCAACTGTTTTGGAGAGCCAAGGAGTGTGATATCTGTATATATGTTCATGCCCTTTTAGGGCCATTGAATGAAGATAATCCACAAGAGCCGGGCTGTATTCTCTGCTCAATGCAAGGGCATAATGATTGCAGATTTGTCTATACAAAAATGGAAGTTCTAAACCCTGCCTGGAGTCAAACTTATTCACAATATCATTAAACTCATCCCAAAGTTTTCTATTTTGTTGTTCAAAATTCTCCTGGCGCATCTTATTTCCCTTTTTGAAGCCAATTTGCATAGGAGTAAATTTCATCTACTGCTTTAATCCCGCGTTTACCAGTTAGTTTATATAAAATCTGGGCAAGTTCAATGCATCTCTCCTGTGAAAGAATATTATGCCGTTCAGCAAAGTCGAGAATTGTCTGTTGTTCGCTGAGCTTAAGATTAAAAGGTGGTTGTTTTGCTTTACGCTTTATTATTTTTTTAAGTTGAAAAGAGCCCTCCCTATAAACCACAAGAGTCCCTGCTGCCATATCTCCAAGTCGTTTGGACTTAGAGTTCAACGCCATTGATATCAAACCTGTACAATAAAAAAGAGGAAAAAAATCAGCCACCCGTAAAAGGTTTCTGACAAGGGATGAAGCAAAATAAACAGGGGTTCCGTTGTCATGAACTACACAAAGTTCCATAATTTTTTTTCCAGGTGTTGCACCTGAATATACTTCAAAAACAACAGGATAAAACCATTCCATCAAAAAGCTTAAAATAGATATTATGCCTACCCCGATTTTTCCCAAATATCCAAGCAGTGAAAAGATAACCATCATAATCCCCACACGGATAAAAAAATCAATAAGCCAGGCATATGCCCTGACCAGAGGTCCTGCTGTCCTCAGCTTAAGAACAATTCCTTCAGGAGTTTCATGGGGCAAAGCAGTATCAAGCTTATCCATAAAGATATATTTTATTCGACGTAAAATATATCTTTATAAGCAACATATATTGAAGCCCATGTTATTGGAGCAAGTGAACAAATCATAATAAGAACACCTAGAGATCCAACAATAAACGCTGTCTTCTCAAAAAACATACCCACTAAAAAAGAGATTCCCCCCAGAACAATACCAATAACAATAAAAATAGTCATATATGCAAGACTGTACAATAAAAAGGGTAAAGTATTGCGCAGACACCCTAAAAAGCTCATTTTTACTGCAGGAAAAACAGATGCATGGTTAATTGAAATCAGTGCTGGGCTGAAAATATAAGCCATCATGATAGGTATTGTAATAAGCAAAGCAATAAGAGTGATCACTATAGCCAACATAGGGGAGATATTTGAAAGTACAGCAGGGTCGAAAGCACTCATCATGCCTGCACCGCCTACCATAAAAATTGATACAACCGCTACTCCAGCAATGCCTATCAGTGCTAACCATGCAACAAGATAGATAAGACCAAATAAAACCAATTGACCAAAATTATCGGAAAATCCCGCAAAAAGGTGACTAATTCTAAACTTACCACCTTCAGTTTGTTCTTTTGTCCCCAGCATAAATCCTGCAATAAAAACAGGACTAAAAAGATTTGATACAATGTTCCCAAGAATTGGGATTAAACTTACGGGAATTATAATGAGAAAAAATAAAAACATTGAGGCTATCCATGCAATGGGGCTTTGTTTAAAAATAGCAAAGCCAGCAGTAAACCAGGTAAGCCCATTTTTCATAGGAAGCTTTTGGGGAGATACAAAGTTACTCTTATTGCTTAAAGCATTTTGCTCAAGCCTTGCACCCGGGGCAGCATATGGATTGTGTTCATCAGTAGTGTCTCCCACCTCCAACGTACTTGAGATATATTCAGGGTCAGCAGATTGAGCTTTAGTGCCATCAAATTCATACTCAGAGTCAGTGTCAAGCTCATTTTCAAACTCATCCCATAAATCTTCCTCTGGTTGATCATCTGATCCATCCTCCACAATCTCAAACTCAGGTTCTGATTCCTCAATTGAGTCAGACACAACTTCAAGCTCATCCTCAGCAGCCTTAGAAGCTTTAGCAGCCTCAGCTGCCTTGGCATCCTGAGCTGCTTTAGCATCTTGAGCAGCTTTAGCATCTTGAGCAGCCTTGGCAGCCTCGGCATATTCAGGCAGTGGTTCATACCCAAGAGATGGTTCGTTTTCATACTCTCTGGGTGTACTCACGATTTTCCCTGATTCACTGGACTCATTTACCATTGTTAGCGGCTGTTGTAAGTCTTCTTCTGGATTATCAGGTTCACCACTTTCAACTTCTGGTGCTAAACTCTCTTCAACTGCAGGTTCAGGTGATTCGTCAAATGATTCAATGGGTTCTTCCTCCTCATACCCGGGCTCCTCTTCAGATTCATAACCTGATTCTTCCTCCGGCACATACTCAGACGAATACCCCAAGTCTTCTTCAGCTTCATACCCAGGCTGATACTCTGTCTCCTCACCAGTCCCATAGCCGTCTTCTTCCCCGGCCTCGTACTCCGGTGGATATTCTGACTCCTCTTCAGTTGCATACTCAGACTGGTACTCTGGTTCATACTCTGGTGGGTATCCTTCCTCTTCCTCAGCCACATAGCCAGGTGGAGGAACAGATTCCATAACCTCAGGCTCATATCCTTCTGGCAGAACTTCTTCTATATCTACATAGGCACCAGCACTTATGAATCCCTCTTCCAGCTTTTGACAAAGCTCATAGGAAGCATGCTTTTTAACTATTGTCCTTTTTTTCGAGAACATAATTTTTATTTTTTCTACGTCCACTTGAAATATGGAAGCTAATCTTTCCTGAACAAGGCTTAGGGTTGCCTGTTCATGTATTTCACCCTTAAATACAACATTATATTTTATTTCATCCATATAAACCTCAATATAATCTTAAGTGTTTGTCCTTCCTGCCTGTAAATGGTAACAATCCTTTCCACAACTTACTACTTGAGTATCTATTTACCATAGAAAAGTCAATGTTAAATCAAAAAATTTCATAGATACTGCTTTTAGAGCGATACATACGATTTTTTACATAATAATAACAGGTTCTATTCAGATACAGAATAACACCTGAACTTTCCATAAAATGTTGGAGACACATGGACTCTAATTTTTAAATGCCATGGAGGCCTTTACAGCCTTGTGCCAGCCTTTATAGAGTGACTGTCTTTTCTGAATATCCATTTTTGGCTCAAATATTTTCTGGCTTTTCCAGTTTGATAATGCATCCTCGATATTTTTAAAAAACCCGGTTGCAATACCAGCCAGAAATGCAACTCCCATGGCTGTGGTTTCAATGCATTCAGGTCTTTCAACCTCTGTTCCTAAAATATCACTCTGGAACTCCAGCAAAAAATCATTGGAGGCAGCACCGCCATCAACCCTTAGCTTTTTTATATCAATACCTGAATCACTCTCCATGGCAGCAAGCACATCTTTAGTCTGATAAGCCAGAGATTCAAGGGTTGCCCTTATAAAATGTTCTTTTTTAGTCCCCCTGGTTAAACCAAACACACAGCCTCTTACATCAGGGTCCCAGTAAGGAGTTCCCAGCCCTACAAATGCCGGCACAACATAAACCCCATCTGTATCATCAACTCTGGCGGCATATCCCTGACAGTCTCCAGCACTGGTAAACATTCTCAACCCATCCCTAAGCCATTGTATGGCAGAACCTGCCACAAATACAGAACCTTCCAGAGCATATTCGATGCGATTGTCTATACCCAATGCTATTGTTGTTAAAAGCCCGTTTTCAGATTTTATAGGCTTATCTCCTGTATTCATCATCATAAAACATCCTGTACCATAGGTATTTTTAACCATGCCTTTTTCATTACACGCCTGACCGAACAGAGCAGCCTGCTGATCACCTGCTATACCTGCAATGGGAACCTCAAACCCTGCAAATGCCTTTGGTGAAGTATATCCATAGACCTTTGAACTTGATTCAACCTTGGGAAGCATGGACTCTGGGATTTCAAGATATTCAAGCAATTGATGATCCCACTTGAGATCGTGGATATTATAAATAAGTGTTCGTGAGGCATTAGTATAATCTGTCACATGTACTCTTCCCATGGTCAGCTTCCACACAAGCCAGGTATCTATAGTCCCAAAAAGAAGTTTGCCTTTTTTAACCTTCTCTCTCACGCCCTGAACATTATCAAGAATCCATTTAATTTTTGTACCTGAAAAATAGGCATCTATCAAAAGCCCGGTTTTCTGCCTGAAAATATCTTCTAATCCTTTATCCTTAAGCTTTTTACATATTTCAGTTGTTTGGCGGGACTGCCATACCAGAGCATTATACACCGGGATCCCGGTATCTTTATCCCAAACTACTGTGGTCTCCCGCTGGTTAGTTATCCCCAGGGCATGGATCTCATTGCCTGGGATATCTCCATGGGCAAGAATCTCAGCTATAACAGCCTGAACCGAAGACCAGATTTCCATTGCATCATGCTCCACCCATCCCGGTCTTGGAAAATATTGTTTAAACTCTTTTTGTGTTGTCTGTACGATCTGCCCTCCATGGTTGAAAACAATTGCCCTTGAACTTGTGGTTCCTTGATCAATTGCAAGAATGTATTTCTTTTTATCCATATAATCCACCTCCTGTATAATATTCTAATCTTCATATGCAAAAATAACTGCCTGCAAGTATGCATAGTCAGCACCTTTTTCAGGGGCACTTAAATTTTTTTAATAAAATTTTTCTTCTTTTACAATTAAAAAATTACCCATTTAAGGATTTTGATCATTTGCCTTCCAATAAAAAACCTGGTGCCTCGTCTGCCCCTATATCATTTTTTCTGCAAAGGCATAATACCACTAAAAGCATATAGATTCAGCAAGATCTAAAAAAAATTTACTGTACGAATATGATAAAATCAATCAACGAATTCAAACTGAAATTAAAATCCAACAAATAATTGGCAAGATTGTGTAAAACTCTCGGGTTGAGAATTGCTGTTTACAATTCACTATTTTTGTGTTATTTTTTTCTTATCAATCCGTTATATTTATAAAAAATAGTAATTTACAGGAGATCTCCAAGATGTTCCAAAAATTTTATCCTGCCAAGGAAAAATCCAAATTTATGCTTATTGTACTTATCTCTTTTAGTTTCATTATAATGGGCGGACTATACTTGATCTCGCAACAAATGTATAAAAATCTTATTGATTCGCAAAAGTCCATAGAGAAAGCAAATTTTCATATTGTCATGGGCATGTTTGACTCGAAAATACAGCAAGCCATGGCACTTGCTTCTGCCATGGCTATTGATCAGGATAATGCAGCAGCTGTTGCTAATCACGATACTGCTGCATTAAAAAAACGTAATCTTAAAAAATTTTTATATCTGAAAAAAGCTTATAACCTTTCCCAGTTCCAATTCCACCTGCCTCCGGCAATTTCGCTCTTTAGAGCGCATAAACCTGAAAAATTCGGCGATGACTTAAGCTCCATAAGACAAGGAGTACTTGATTGTAATAAAAACAAAAAAAGTATTCAGGGCCTTGAAAAAGGACGATATGGTTTTGGTTTAAGGGCAATTTCGCCTGTTTTTTATAACGATGTTCATGTAGGGAGTGTGGAGTTTGGTATAAGTATAAATAACAGGCTCTTAAACTTTATTAAACAGGAGAATGGATTTGATATTTCCTTTGTAATACCTGATGGGGATGGGTTCAAATATCTTGCCAAAACGCACTCTCTTGATATTCCCCAAAAAAACTATCCCTGGCTTAAAAAAATGATGGATGAAAATCGTATACAATTTAAACATGTTAAAAAAAATAATAAGTATTTATTTATTCTTTTTGCGCCAGTAAAGGATTATAAAGGGGAGACCATTGGTATTCTGTCTTTGCCCAAAGACATGACAGATGCAATGCTGATGTATAAAAAAGAATTACTTTGGCTTATGTCGGCAGGAGCTGCTTTGTTAATAATATTGTTTTTAGTTTTTTATTTTATTTATGATGTCCTTATAAACAAACCAATGAAAACAATAATTGCAGGTATTAATCCCATTGTAACAGGAGATTTTACTGCGTTAATCACCAAACATATGCCCGAGCCAGAGTTTTCGCCTGTACCAGAAGGTGACAACAGGCGATGTTGGGAAACCATTGGCGATTTTTCCGTTATCAGTGTTAAATGCCCGAAAATTCAAAAAGGGAAATATAAGGGATGCCTGGAATGTGAAGATGTCTTTAAAAAAGTAAGAATGGGAGATTTTCAACTACTTGGGAGTTATTTTAATGCTTTGGTTTATACACTACAAAATTTGGTAACTGATATTAAGAACAATACAGATATTGTCCTTAATGCGGCAGTTGAACTATCCCATGGTGCAAAAGAGACACAGGATGGAATAAAACAGTCAGCAGGCAATGCAGATGCCGTTGCAAAGGAGACAGAAGCGATGAGTGCAGACATGAATTCTGTAGCTGCTGCCAGTGAAGAGACATCAACAAATATAGATTCCGTTGCAAAATCAGCCCATGGAATGGGAGAAAAAATAATTTTAATCGCCGGGAAAACCGCCCAGGCAAAACAAATATCAGAACAAGCTGTTGAAAGAACACAGCAGGCATCGGACAGAGTTGCACCTTTGAGTGCTGCTGCTTTTGAGATAAACAAAGTTACTGAAGTTATTAGTGATATTTCAGGGCAGACAAATCTGCTTGCATTAAATGCTACAATTGAAGCTGCCCGGGCAGGAGAGGCAGGAAAAGGATTTGCAGTTGTTGCAGCAGAAATAAAAGAACTTGCCAACCAGACTTTTGGAGCAACCCATGAAATCAAGGAAAAAATTGAAGCCATACAAAATTCAACAAATGATACAACAACAGGGATTAATGAAATAACAGGAGTTATTGATCAGGTCAACAATATTGTTGCTTCAATTACACAGGACATGGAAGAACAGGCTTTGGTGACCGAACAAATTATTACAAGCATGAATGAAGCAGCTCAGGGTCTGGGAGAAGTAAATAAAACTATTTCCAAATCTTCTTTATCTGCAACAGAAATAGCAAAAGATGTTGATGGTATAAGTGAAGTATCCAGGGAGATGAATCAAAGTGCAGAAAGTATAAGTGATAAAGCAAATGGTTTGATTACCATGGCAGAAAATACAAATAAGCTTATATCAAAATTTAAAATATAAACAACAAAAGCTCAACACTGGTTCTATGGTTCAAATTTATAAAAAAAGGTTTTGATTTGGTTTTTCAGCAACCCCAGGAGGGGTTTCAAATATTTCATCAATGCAGGTTTTCATGTCATCCAGGCAGTTGTTGGAAAGAAGCTTTTTATTTATTTCATGGCAGAACTTAAAATTTGCAGAGAAGTATGGTGCCCACTTTTTGAAAAATTTTACTCCCGTAAACTCTCCAAAATGTTTTAAAAATAATTCAATCATTCGCAGGGCAGTATAGTGATAAATATTTTCATAACTTTTATGGTTATTTGTCCATTCAGCAAAAATCCATGGTTTTGCAATCGCCAGCCTGCCAACGGAAACACCATCACATAGTGTTATTTCTGCCATTTTTTCCATATCAGAGTAGTTAAGGATATTTCCATTGCCAAAAACAGGGATATTAACAGCTTTTTTTACTTTTGCAATATATTCCCATTTGGGGGGGCGTGTTCTTCTGTCAGGAGAGATGCGGGGATGGAAAACCAAAAGATCAGCTCCTGCACCTTCAAATTTTTTAGCCATGGACTCAACCAGAGCAACATCATCTTTCCAGCCAATTCTAAATTTTACAAAAACTGGTATTGAGACACTGCTTCTTACCTGTTCCACAATTCTTGCAGCCAGATCAGGTGTTTTTAACAAGGCTGCACCGCAACCTTTTTTGCATATGGCTGCAGCAGAGCATCCAAAGTTGAGATCCACACCAAAAAAACCTTCCTGCTCTATTCTTTTTGCCGCCTTTGCCATATCATCGGGATCAGATCCAAATATCTGACACACAAGATGTTTTAACTCCTGCTGTCTAAACTTAAAAACAAGGGATGTTTCAGGGTTTTCATGGGGAACAGCCCTTGCATTACACATTCCAGTAAAAAGCAGACCCGGGTCGCAAAACTCTGAAATAAGCTCCCTTAGTGCAATATTGCCAAGGCCTGCCATGGGAGCCAGGAACAACCTGTTGGCAACAATCTTTCCGCCAATTTCAATGTTGGTTGAAACAATATCCATATTGCATTTGGATTATTACGATTTTGTCCGGTTAATATACTCTTTTTGCTTTGGCAACAATATCTTTCTCAAGCGTATTGATTTAGGGGTTACTTCGACCAGTTCATTGTTTTGAATAAAATTTAGAGCAAACTCAAGCGTCATCTGTTTCACTGATGTGCATACAGTGCTTTCATCTTTTCCCGATGCCCGCATATTGGTCAATTTCTTCTCTTTACAGGGGTTGACATATAGATCCTGATCTTTGTTGTGCTCACCTACAACCATGCCTTCATATACTGGATCACCAGGTTTAATAAAAAGCCTTCCCCGGGGTTCAAGATTAAAAAGTGCATAGGCAACACCTTTGCCCTGCCGGTCCGAGATCAATGAACCTGTGTGTCTGACAGGGTAGTCACCTCTATATGTATCATACCCGGCAAATAGTGAATTCATTATGCCAGTACCCCTTGTATCAGTCAAAAACTCATCTCTGTATCCTATAAGAGCCCTGGACGGAATAGAAAATTCCATATTAACCCTGCCCTTATTATTATTAATAAGATTAAGAAGCTTTCCTTTTTTTAAAGATAGCTTTTCTGTGACAACGCCTAAATATGTTTCATCACAATCAACATATAACTTTTCAACAGGTTCAAGTTTTTGATTTTTTTCATATTTAAAGATCACTTCAGGTCTTCCAACACAAAGTTCAAAGCCTTCTCTTCTCATGGTTTCAACCAAAATAGCCATTTGGAATTCGCCCCGACCCTTAACAATGAAACAATCTTTTTGACCTGCCTCTTCAAAGGATATTGCAACATTGATAAGTGACTCTTTTTCAAGGCGCTCTCTTATTTTACTTGATTGAACTTTTTTCCCCTCTTGTCCTGAAAAAGGTGAATCTGTTATTGTAAATTTCATGGAAACCGTAGGTTCATCCACAACAATACCAGGCAGGGCTTTGGGGAAATCAACCACGCATATTGTATCTCCGATTTCAAAATCTTCAGTCCCGGAAATAACTGCGATGTCACCTGGTTCAACAGATTTAACCTCGGTAAGTTCCATGCCGCTGTAGACTTGAAGTTTTGCTACTCTCAGCTTGGATTCTTTTTTCTCACCCACAACCATAAGCTTGTCTGCTGCGCTCACGCCACCGTTTACTATTTTTCCTATACCAAGTCTTCCAATATAGTCAGAGTGCCCCAGGTCAGATATCAGCATCTGAAAAGGCTCATCAGGATCATAGGTTGGTGCGGGCATCTCTTTTATGATTGTGGAAAACAAATATTTTAAATCCTCAACATCATCCTCAAGCTCTTTTTTAACTATACCTTCCTTACCGATTGCGTATAAAACCTTAAAATCCAATTGTTTATCTGTTGCATCAAGGTCAATAAAAAGGTCATATATTTCATCGAGTACTTCAGCTACTCTTGCATCTTTCCTATCTATTTTATTAATAACAACAAGGAGTTTCAGCCCTTGTTCAAATGCTTTTTTCAGTACAAACCTTGTCTGGGGAAGTGGCCCCTCAGAAGCATCCACCAGAAGAATTGCACTGTCAACCATGGATAACGCACGCTCGACTTCAGCACCAAAATCAGCATGACCCGGTGTGTCAAGGATATTAATCTTTACATTATCAACAACAATGGAGCAGTTTTTTGCTGCAATAGTGATCCCGCGTTCCCGCTCTAAATCCATGCTGTCCATTATTCTTTCATCAACATTCTGCCCCTGCCTGAAAACTCCGCTTTGTTGAAACATGGCATCAACAAGTGTTGTTTTCCCGTGATCAACATGGGCTATAATTGCAATATTACGTATTCTCTCATTTGAAGCCAGTTCAGCCATAGTATTTCCTAAAATTGAAATTCGTTTATTTTTTTCACAAAATCATCTGCCATATTTGATGCTATACTCATAAATCCGACCCGCTCTTTGTTTATACCGATTACGTCAAGCTTGTTTGCAACATCATTAAGGCGCCACTTAGCATATGTATTACCATTTTCAGCCTTGCAATTACCTGGATGGCAGGCAGCAATAACAACACCTTTTGCTCCCTTAACAAGGGAATGCCAGACAAGTTCCACATCGACCTTACCAGCACAGGGGACATGAATAATTTTTAAATTTTCAGGCAGACTTTTATTTGCTTCCACAGCTGCATTAAAAGCAGGCAATGCAGAATTTTCACAACAAAACACAACAATTGACTCTTTTGAGTCAACAGCCTTGTCAATATCTCCCAGCAGGGTTTTATCAAGGAAACCTTTAATCTGTATTGCATCCATTGGGCATTCACTGGCACAGATTCCACAACTCTGACATGCAACAGGGGAAATGGCAGCAACATTGTCATCCCATGCTATTGCTCCGTGGGGACAGCAACGGTAACAGGTAAGACAGAGTACACATTTTTCAGAATCGACTACTGCATGGTCTTCTTCAACCACTATTTTTCCATCACCTAAAAGCTCTTTTACTCTCAAAGCAATATTGATTGCATCATCTTCTTGATGGGCAATATATATTCCTTTTCTATTTGTCATAACAGGGAATCTATGCACATTATTACTTTGGAAAAAACCAAATGCATCAGTGTCAATTCTTAATATTGATTTTAAAGCTTTAGTGTTTCTATCGGGTCTGAAATGCTCCTCAACAACAATGTAGTCCGGAGATAGTTGGATATTTTTTCGAACGACCGGATCAAAAATCGTGATGGAAAGTTCCTTTGAAGATTGATTTATTTCAGGCGCATTTTCAGGCTTAAAACACAACACGCCGTCATGCCTTGCTCTAGTAAACAGCTTTTCAAGCCCCCTGGCAGCCACTTTGACATTCCTGACAAATACATAGGCATTACAATTTTCAAGGTTTTGTACTTTTTGAGCTGCTGTGAATATTTTCTTAAAATTTTTAGGAGAACTCTCCTGACCATATCCTGAAATAAAAGCAACAGATGAACCATTGCCATTGATCAGATTTTTTACCCCTGATTTTGATTCAAGAAGCTCTTCAAAACTTGTCTGTGTTATCACATTGTCACTGAGGCTCAGACCATACTCCTGATTTAAAGTAAGCTTCATATATTCTGGTGCTGCCACGATCGCCCCAAAAATCCGGGTAACTTTCTTACCATTTTTTATAAAATCTGCTTTAAAAGCCCCTGTATTTCCTGTAACTTTCCCAAGGCTTAACAAATCATTGTTATTGGTTTGCCTGGAGGGAATAGTTGTCACATCAAACCCGAGAGCAGTAATTTCTTCAGCAGCTGCAAGTCCTGTAGAGCTATCTCCAATTACAAGAACTTCTCTGCTTACATTGATATCTATCATTTTATCACTCCCAGATATTTCATTGTTTCATATGCTGCTTTTTCAGAGTCTGCAATGGTATCAAAAATATTTCCCGGTCCTTTGGCTGTCCCAGCAGTAAAAACACCTTTTTCAGATTCACCTAAAAATCCAAACTCATTAATATCAACATCAAATTTTTCTGCAATCTCTTTTGTGTCAGCACCAGGCATGATACCAGCAGAGAGCACAACAAGATCAAACTCTTCATCTAAAGGGGACCCGGTCTCTTCCGACATATATCTTAAGGATAGCCGATCATCATCAATCTGATAAATATCAACAGGGATTGCCCTCTTGAAGTTTATGTCACTCTTGACTTTCTCATAAAAAATCGGGAACTCTTTACCTGTGTTTTGAATATCAATATAGAAAATAGATATATCTGCATCTCTATTCCTATATTTTATCTGACTTGCCATTCTCATGGCATAGGGGCAGCAAACCTCGGAACACCATAAATTACCGAGCCGTTCATCCCGGGAACCCACACACTGGATAAAGGCAATTTTTCCAGGCTCTTTCCCATCTGATGGTCTTTTAGGGTAGGAGTTTTCCTGCAGGATGTGTTCAAGCTCAAGACCGGTAATCAGGTTTTTGGTCCTGCCATAGCCAAATGTAGATTTTCTTTTTGGGTCAAAGGATTCAAACCCTGTTGCCAGCACAACTGCATCAAATTCAAGAGTATCTGTTGCTCCAGGCTTATCAATGTCATTTTTCTCTAAAACAGCACTGTTTTTTTTACCTCTGCTGATCTTTTTTACTTTGCTGTTTAAGTGAACATTAATCAATGGTTCATCAACAACCCTGGAAAGCATCTGCTCAACACTGCAAGTGCCGCATTGTCTACAAACATCAGTTGCCTTACAGGTATAATTAATACTGTGTCCACCAAGAAAATTTGTCTTCTCAACAAGTTCAACCTTGAGGTTTTGTCCGGCAAATTTCCATGCTGCTGTGAGTCCTGCAATCCCTCCGCCAACAACCATAATAGTTTTATTGCTCAATTAGTGCCTCCTTTAAACCTTTGGTCTTGGCAGCATACCTGCTTTCTCAGCTATCCCGGGTACTTTATGTTCCCATTCAATTGCCATGAGATGAACTCCTGCAATACCCTTCATCGATTTAAACTCATCAATCTGTTCACAAGCCATTTTTATGCCTTCATCAGCAACCTTCCCTCTTGGTGCTCCCTGCAGTCGTTTAATCACTTCATCGGGCACATCCATTCCAGGAACATTATTTTTCATATATTTTGCCATACCAACACTTTTCATGGGAGTAACCCCGGCAAGTATGTAAACTTTATCACAAAGCCCCATATCATCTGCTCTTTTGATCCATTCGCGCATTTTATCCATATTAAAAACGCATTGGGTCTGTATAAAGTCAGCCCCGGCACTGATCTTTTTTGCCAGTCGGTGGACACGCCATTCAAAAGGCTCTGCAAAAGGATTAGCAGCAGCTCCAATAAACATTTTTGGAGGTCCGTCTATATCTGCTCCTCCAAGGAATTTTCCTTGATCCCTCATTTTCTTAACCATATAAATGAGCTGCATTGAGTCTAGATCAAATACTCCTTTAGCATTGGGATGATCCCCAAACATCTGATGATCCCCGGAAAGGCAAAGTATATTATTTATACCCAGTGCATGGGCTCCAAGTATATCAGCCTGCATGGCAAGCCTGTTGCGATCACGGCACACCATTTGATAATTTGGCTCAAGCCCTGCTTCTTTGCAAAGAAGGCTTGCAGCCCAGCTTGACATGCGAACCATGGCAGTCTGGTTATCAGTAACATTTACAAGATCAACCACTCCTTTTAAGTGAGCTATTTTTTCTTTTAATTCAGTAAGGCTTGTTCCGCGAGGCGGTCCCACTTCCCCTGTAAAAGCAAAATGCCCAGCCTTAAGAATCTTTTCAAGATTACTTTCTGATTTCATATTTATTTCCTTTGAGATTACTCTTTTAAGGCAGCTGCCCGATCTTCATATCCGGGCTGAATAGTTGTCCTTGGTATCTGATTCACCCACATGGTGGGCGGAGTAAATTCAACGATCAAATCAAGACGACCCTGTTTCTCAAGCCGTTCATATATTTTATGCCAGGCACAGGGTTGATCTTTATTTATTTCACAGCTTGTATTATTAGTTCCCCCACAGGGTCCATTAAAAAGCCCTTTTGCACATGCTGTCACAGGACAAATACCGCCTGTTATACCAAGTACGCAGGTGCCGCACGCACGGCAGTTTTCTTCATATACCCCAAGATCACGATTAACACTTATTGACATTGTGTTAACAGCAGGGAAAACAGGTTTTTCAGGAAATCTTTCAGCAAGAAATTGAACACCTGCTCCACATGCCATGGATAAAAATGCATCATATTCATCAGCAATGGAATCAAGCTCAGCTAAGAACTCCATGTCGCATTGCCGTTTTATCGTCTCAGTGCCAAATTCAGATTTTGCATTCTCAAATGCCAGCTTTAATTCACAACTTAATGTTGTAACTTCTTTGGACCCGCCTGCAAGGCAGACACTTACACAAGTGCCACATCCCAGGACCAACACCTTATCATAGCCCTTAACCATATTTTTTATTTCATCCAATGGCTTTTGCTCAGCAACTATCATTGCCCCTCCTTATAATGAAAAAAACTATTTAAAAAAATAGTTTTATAAATCAATGCCAACAAAAAAGTATACCAAAAAAATAAGGACAAAGCAAGAAAAATGCAGTGGTGA
>CAZMEX010000034.1:0-31982 GCA_964565415.1 uncultured Desulfobacterales bacterium
AGATTGCTTTAAATGGCCGGATACCAAGGAAGAAATTTTAAATATAAGTAAAAAATTAAAAAAATCGGAGATATAATAACCCATAAAGATGATAAAGTTAGAAAAATAAAATTAAACATTCCAGAATCGCAAAGAACAAACTTAACAATATATCAAATATTTTCAAAACAAGAAGGAACAGGTTTTGCAAATGCAAAACATCTATTTAATTATACAAACAAAGGTAATATGTCTATGACAAAACCAATGACAAAATCATTGGACATATCAGTTTCAGATACAAAATTAGTTTGGGATATAAAAGTTCAAGCAAAAAATCCAACTGGGGATTATTCTTGTTTAGGGTCAATGGCAAATGAAGATGATTCGTTATTTACATCTTGCAGACAAAATTTCTACATGCTATGGAGAAATACATGGACAATTATATTAAAAATTCCCATGATAAACTTTTTAAGGAGACCTGGAGCAATAAATCCAATGTTAAGTCATTCTTAGAAAATTATCTCCCTGAAAACATTCTTGATATTTTAAATTTTGACTCCCTTGAAATCTGTAAAGATTCGTTTATTAAAAAAAGTCTTGGTGAATTCTTTTCTGATATGCTGTACAAAACACGCTTTGAAGGCAAACCCGGCTATATATATTTTCTATTTGAACATAAAAGTTATCCAGATGATCTTATACACCTGCAGCTTTTAGAGTATATGCTTAAAATCTGGCGCCTTGACCTAAAGCAGAAGAAATCTAAAAAGCTATCTGTTATTCTTCCTCTGGTACTCTTTCACAGCAATCAAAAATGGAAAATTAAAGATAATTTTGCAAGCCTGCTTGACGGACATGCAGGCATATTATCCGACTTTATACCTGATTTCAGATTTATTCTTTTTGACCTGTCCCAATACTCGGATGATGAAATAAAAGGTACAATCATAAACAGAATAGTAATGCTTTTATTCAAACATGTATTTGATAAAGATTTTGCAGACAAACTGCCTGATATATTTTCCCTTTGCAAAGATCTTTCAAAAAAAGAAACCGGGTTGCAATATATTGAATCTTTGATAAAATACAGTTTAAGTAATGTGGAAAATATTACACCTGAAGAATTCATAAAAAAGATAGAAACTGCGTTACCTGAAGTTAAAGGAGGAACAATTATGACAACCCTTGCAGAACAATTTATAAATAAAGGCATGGAACAAGGGCTGGAACAAGGACTTGAACAAGGCATGGAACAAGGTCTTTTCGAGGGTATGGAATTTGCCGTTGACATGAAATTTGGCAATACACCTGATTCTAAAACTGCCATCTCCATTATTAAAAATATCAAGAATATTCATCAACTTAAGGCGATAAAAAAATCAATTAAAAAAGCAGAGACTGCTTCTGAACTTATAAAACTTATCACCAGCTGATCAGATATAATCAGTTTAAAATCAAACAGATATTATGAAAAAGAAATAGGAATATCTTTTAAAATTGATGGACACTGGTTTATTGGTTTAAAAAAAATAAATCCTGAATTTCTGAAAATAGCAAAACAATATGATAAAAAAGTAATTTCTTTAAGTAATTGCCTTAATCTTCGCCCTTAACTCCCAACTATATTTATACACCACAACCCTCCGTTCAGCAAGCATCACCGCCTTACCAGTAGCAGAATGTCTTCTCTTACGCTGTTTCTTTTCATTAACTTGAAATTTACCAGACCCTGATATCATTATATCTTCACCAGATACTAATGTTGACTTTAATAATTTTAAGAAGAGCTTCTATTGTTTTGCTTGCTTCAGGTGGTGTGTGCCATATAGGGTCTTTTTAAAAGTATATAGAGTTCGCACAAACCAAAATTTGAGATTGATTTGCTAAACAGAAGTTTTTTTGTTGTAGAGTTTCCGGTTTACTCTGATTTTGGAAATTTAGAAATATCGAAAATGGTGGTCAAATAGATAGAATTTGTTATTTGAGTGTGTGGCTTTGTGTGTAAAAAAGTGTTGCAATATGACAGCTATCATGCAAATTTTTAAAATTGTTACCCCCTTTATTTAAAGTGGGTAGACTATTTTCAAGTAGCTTTGCAAACTTAAATTAAAGGTCGTGTCGGGAAATTTCCATGTCAGCAGTTCGATTATGTGCCTGGAACCTTAAAATTTTTAATCCCTTTCAACCTAATTTTTCATATCCTTTTCAAAGGCGATATCTGAAGGGTTAAAATTGATTGACCTCACAAACTCGACTGATTCTGCTGCACCAAATTCTCTGTCCATCCCATTGTCTTCCCACTCAACAGACAGAGGACCTGTATAGTTTGCAACATTTAAATGGCGAATGATCTCTTCAAAGTTCACATCACCATGCCCTGGGGATCGAAAGTTCCATCCTCTTTTCAGATCACCAAAGGGAAGATGGGAACCTAAAATACCGCTTTTGCCATCCAGTGTTACTGCAACATCCTTGATGTGAACATGGTAAATTTTTTCCAAAAAGTCCTGGATAAACAGATGGGGTTCCATGCCTTGCCAGACCAAGTGGCTGGGATCAAAATTTAAGCCCAGAGTGGGTCTGTTACTAAATTTTTCAAACAGTTTACATGTGGAGTAATAATCATAGGCAATCTCAGTGGGGTGTACCTCAAAGGCGAACTTTATTTTGCATTTATCAAACTCATCAAAAATCGGAGACCAGAGATCAACAATCAGCTCATACCCTTGTTCAATCATCTCATCTGTTGTTGGGGGAAAGGAGTAAAGGTATTTCCATATGGAGGAACCAAGAAAGCCTGTCACAACATAGCAGCCCATATTTTTTGCAGCCCTTCCTGTATAGATCATCTCTTTTATTGCCCACTCTTTTATCTTCTGGGGTTTGCCCTTGACAGAATCCGGAACAAAGGCATCAATTCTTTTATCCCAGTCATCTCCCACACATTGACCTGAAAGATGTGCTCCCAATGCATAGCATTTAAGATTATATTTCTTAAGTACCCCAAGCTTTTTCTCAACATAATCCATATTTTGTGATGCAGACTTCACATCCATATGATCGCCCCAACAAGCGATCTCAAGCCCTTCATATCCCCATGATGAAGCTTTTTTACAAAGCTCTTCAAATTCAAGATCTGCCCACTGTCCTGTAAAAAGAGTTATTGGTCTTGCCATATCTTCTCCTCCTGCTGTTTAATCAATATCAACCCATGATGAGTTATTTGTTGAACTCTCAACACATTTTTCAATAAACCTGACACCCTCTTCTCCCTGGGACACTCCTGGGAAGTCCATATCTTCAGGCAAAATAGTTTCGCCCTGTTTTTTCTTTAGCAAAAATGATACAAATGCTTTATAAATATTTGCAAATGCCTCAAAATACCCTTCAGGATGCCCTGGAGGAATCCTGGAAAATCCCTGGGCAATCGGATATAGCACATCTCTTCCCCTGGATATTATTTGGGTTGCTTGATCAATATGGGAAATTTTTAAATAATTTGGGTTTTCCTGGGCCCATTCAATAGATGCCTTTGCACCGAAAATCCGTATCTTCAATCCATTATCATTACCCACAGCAATCTGAGAACACCAGTAAAGACCAGTTGCTCCCCCGTGATAGTTGACCATAATAACTGCATTATCATCAAGTTTTCTGTTTTTTACAATTGTATCAAGACGTGCTGACAAAGATTTGATTTTAAGGTGTGCCATGTAGGAGACCATGTTTTCAATATGGCTCCCAATATCACCCACACAGTTTGATGCTCCTGATTTTTCCGGATCTGACCGCCACTCAGCCTGTTTCTGACCTGTCTCTTCCAATGGTGTGCTTAACCAGTCCTGGGGGTATTCAGCATTAACAAACCGGATCTCTCCCAAATCTCCATTTTTGATCATCTGTCGGGCATGCTTTACAATGGGATAACCTGTATAGGTATAGGTCACACAAAAACAGAGATCTTTTTTTTCAGCAATATTTTTTAGCTTTTTTGCCTCAGAAGATGTAACAGTTAACGGTTTATCACAAACAACATTAATGTTGTTTTCAAGAAAAATTTTTGCAATGGGGTAATGTGTGAAATTTGGGGTGACAATAACCACAAAATCAATTTTATCTGCTCTTTTCCCCTCTTTTTCTGCCATCTCTCTGAAATTCTTGTAGAGTCTTTTTGGATCTATACCCAGGCTGATTCCAGTCTTGAGTGTATTTTCACACTCCCGGGAAAAACAGCCGCAATCAATCTTTGCTTTTTCGTCAAAGGCAATTGCCTTTCTATGCACTTCTCCTATAAATGCCCCTTCTCCTCCCCCAACCATGCCATATGTTAAAAAGGTTCCTGATTTGTCTGTCTGGCTGCTTTGTACCATAACTGCCTCTCATTTATTCATTACAATCAAAATATTTTACTTTATTCAAAAAATAAATTAAGTATTCAAACGAACAATACATCAAAGGAAAAAATTCTGTCAATCATTTTCTTTAAATTTATAATAATCATTAGAAAATATGCATACAGACAATAGTAAATATATTACCAAGATATTTAAAGAGTTAGTTAAACTATTTAATTAAGTTGACATTCATTAAAAAAAAAGTTAAAAAACTCATATGAAAAAATCAGGGCGCAGCTTTGTCCGAACCTATAACAGGCACGCTATTTTAGATATCATTCGGATTTCTGAACTTATTTCCCGCATTGACATTGCAAGGTCAACCGGATTAAGCCAGGCTTCTGTCACAGCTATCACAGCAGACCTTATTGATGAAGGGCTGATCCTGGAAAAAAGACCAGGTGTTCATGAAGGTGGTCGCCCGCCTATTCTTCTATCCATATCTCCCGAAGGTGCCCATGCTATTGGTATCAATCTCACTTTGGAGAAAATTGATATTGCCATAATCAATTTCCAGGCCGAGATAAAAGCATTCCATTCAAAAAAACTTAATATGAAAAATTATTCTGTCCATGAGATCATTAATATAATAGTTGATTGTGTAAAGGAGTGCATGTGGGAAGCTGATTTTTCAAAACAGAACATCTCTGGCATTGGTATTGGAATACCAGGACTTGTGGATTCCCAATCCGGAAGAATATGTTTCCTGCCAAATTACGGCTGGGAAAATGTAAATTTCAGGGATCTTTTTCAAAAACAGATCAATATTCCAACCTACATTGAAAACAGTTCAAACAATCTTGCCATTGCTGAACACTGGTTTGGCACAGGAAAAGGGATGGATAATTTCATTGTTGTAACCCTGGAGAATGGTATTGGTGCAGGATATATCATAAATGGAGAGATCTCCCGCGGGCATGGAGGTATTGCCGGTGAATTTGGACATCTATCCATGGATCCCAACGGACCCACCTGCAGGTGTGGAAAAAAAGGGTGTCTAGAAGCATTTGCTGGCAATAATTCCATTATGCGTGACGCTAAAAATATTATAAAACAAGGGTTATGGGATATAAAAAGTGAGGGTACTACATCTGATGATATTACATTTGACGATGTTATCAACGCCTTGAACAAGCAAGAGCCTGAACTGATAAAAATTTTTGAGAAAGCCGGCACTGTTCTTGGAACTGGGATTTCCCACCTTATAACATTACTCAATCCTGAAAAAATCATCATTACAGGAAAAGGGGTAAAAGCTAAAGACAAGCTATTTGATTCAATGTTTCTATCCATTAACAGGTGTGTATCCAGAAAACTCAAAATCCATGAAACCGAAATTATAATAAAAAAGTGGTGTGACAAAGAGTGGGTAAAAGGTGCTGGAGCACTTGTATTAAAAGAGATCTATAAATCGCCTGAAATAATCAAAACTGCTCTTACAAAAACAATAAAAAAGGAATTTTAATAATGGAATCGCTCTTTTCTGAAATACCATCAAAGATATATTATGAAGGTACAAAATCAAAAAGCAGGCTTGCCTTTAGATATTATAATCGTGAACAGATTATTAACGGGAAGACCATGGAAGAGCATTTAAAGTTTGCCGTGGCCTATTGGCATGCTTTCCGGGGAACGGGTCAAGACCCCTTTGGACAAGACACCTTTAACAGACCATGGGTCAAATATTCTGATCCCATGGATGTGGCTAAAGCAACACTTGATGCTGCCTTTGAATTTTTTTCAATACTGGGGATCAAATATTATTGTTTCCATGACCGAGACCTTGCTCCAGAAGGAAAAAATTTTACAGAGTCATGCAAAAACCTTGAAACAATGGTAAATCTTGCAAAGTCCTACCAGGCAGAAACCAACACTAAACTGTTGTGGGGAACTGCAAACCTGTTCAGCCACCCCAGATATATGCACGGAGCCGGTACTAATCCTGATGTTCATGTTTTTGCCTATGCAGCATCACAGGTTAAACAGGCAATTTTTGCAACCATGGAACTAAAGGGAGAAAACTATGTGTTTTGGGGAGGCAGGGAAGGATATGATACTCTTTTGAATACAGACATGAAAAAAGAGGCTCAACAGATGGCAAGCCTTTTTCACATGGCTGTAGATTATGCTGAGAAGATTGGATTTAAAGGACAATTTCTCATTGAACCTAAACCTAAAGAGCCTGCTAAGCATCAATATGATTATGACTCGGCAACAGTCTTGAATTTCCTAAAAACCCATGGGTTGTCAGACCATTTTAAATTAAATATTGAAGCTAACCATGCAACCCTCGCAGGACACAGCTTTGCCCATGAGCTTACTGTGGCTTCAGATGCAGGCAAACTTGGCAGCATTGATATCAACCAGGGAGACCCTCTTTTAGGATGGGATACTGATCAGTTTCCCACAAACCTGTATGATAGTATTTATGCAATGCTTATAGTCCAAAAACAGCAGGGCATTGGTAAAGGGGGTTTAAATTTTGATGCCAAACTAAGGAGAGGATCAACAGATATTAAAGATCTTTTTTATGCTTATATCGGTGGTATGGATACTTTTGCACGGGGACTTCTCATTGCCGATGAAATTATTAAATCCAAATTGCTGGATGATTTTATCTTTAAAAGATATCAATCATGGTCAAAAAAACTGGGGGCTGAAATCCTAGCTCAAAACAGTGACTTTATTGAAATGGAAAACTATATTAAAGAGCATGGAGAACCTGTTTTTAAGAGCGGAAGACAGGAGTATCTGGAAAATATAATTAATGCTTATATTTAATTGTACAATTAGAGGCAGACCAGGGCATATCAAAGGGTAAAATATGAAATCAGACAGGTTATTTATCGGTATAGACAGTGGGACTCAAGGGACAAAGGTTGTTTTGTTCAGTGAAAAACAGGAGAAAATCATCACACAAACCTCCATTGAATATGGGGTAATTGAAAATAACCACGGTTTAAGGGAGCAAGACCCTGAAACCTGGCTCCAGGCATGTAAACAAGGGATTGAAACAATACTGAAAAAACCAGGTGTTTCTCCATCTGCCATAAAAGCAATCGGAGTATCAGCCCAGCAGCACGGCATGGTAGCACTGGATCAAACAGGCAAAGTTATAAGACCTGCAAAATTATGGTGTGATACCCAAACCTCAAAGCAGTGTAGAAGCCTTACTGACAAGCTTGGAGGAGATAAGGCTGTGGTAGAAAAAATTGGCAGCAGAATGGCAGAGGGATTCACAGCTCCAAAGGTTTTGTGGATGAAAGAGAAAGAGCCTGAAAATTATGAAAAGCTTAAGACAATCCTTCTTCCCCATGACTATATTAATTACTGGCTGACAGGAGAACAAAAAGCAGAGTTTGGTGATGCATCAGGAACAGCATATTTTGATGTAAAAAGTCGCACCTGGTCAAAGGACGTTATTAATGCCATTGATGACACGGGCAAACTTTATGATTGTCTGCCTGAAATAATCTCATGTGAAAGCCCCTGGGGTTATGTAAAAAAAGAGCTGTTGTCATTATTTGGATTTTCCCCGGATACTCTTGTCTCATCAGGCGGTGGTGACAATATGATGGCAGCAATTGGTACTGGGAATATTGAGAATGGTGTAGTAACTGCAAGCCTTGGGACATCCGGGACCATCTATGCCCATTGCGACAAACCTGTTATTGATGAAACAGGAGAGATGGCCTGTTTCTGTTCTTCCACTGATGGATGGCTTGCCCTGGTCTGCACAATGAATGTAACAATTGCAACAGAGCTTGTACGAAATCTTTTGAAGTTGAACATTGAGGAGATGAATCATCAGGCAGCAATGGCTGATGTTGGCAGCCAGGGCATTATTCTTATACCTTATTTTAATGGGGAGAGAACCCCGCCTTTACCAAATGGGAGTGGTACATATTTTGGTCTTACCCAAGCCAACTTTACACAGCAAAACCTCTGCAGATCAGCAATGGAAGGTGCAACCATGGGGCTCAGATACGGAATGAACATATTAAAAAAATGTGGTATCAATCCAAAAGAGATCAGGTTGACAGGCGGCGGTGCAAAAAGCCCCCTCTGGCGGAAAATAGCTGCAGATATTCTAAACTGTCCTGTCATATCACCTGTTTCAGATGAAGCAGGTGCACTTGGTGCAGCATTACAATCCATGTGGTGCTGGTATAATGAAAAAAAGGATAAGACAACCATACGCTCCATAACAGATTGTTTTGTTAAGCTTGATCCTGAAACTGCCTGTCAACCTGAAGAGCAAAACATTCAAATATACAATGAGGTTTTTAATAAATATTTAGAAATCAATGGAGTATTAACACCTCTTTTTCAATAGCAATGGCTTTTGCTGCCTGGGAAAAGTAATTCTTTGCAGCAAAAAAATAGCGCTTGACTTTGACTTTTAAGTGAATTATGCATTATGATCTTGTATTAAGAATCACAATATAAGATATTTTAGTTTATAATTAAAAAGGTACAAAGTATTCTGATTATTACTTTTATTAATACATATGAAAAAAGAAGAAGCATTAAGACTTGTTGAAATATGCAGGCTCTACTATGAAGCAGAACTTACCCAGGCTCAGATTGCTGAAACATTTGATATTTCAAGACCTGCTGTAAGCAAATTATTATCCGAAGCACGGCACAGGGGAATTGTAAAAATTGAAATTGTCTCTCCCCTTGACAGTGACAATGATTTGCTCAATCAATTGATTTGTCTTTTTAATCTAAAGGGCGGTCTTATTATCCCTTCTGCAACAAAAGATGAGGGGCTGCTGAGGCGTTTGATAGTATCCCAGGCAGCCACATATCTTGAGAAAACACTTCCGGATATAAACAGGATGGGGATTGGCTGGGGAAAAACCATGGGAGATTTAATTGACGAGTTCCAGAGCACGGCTTTTGATGATAGTGACAAAAAGATGGTCTGTCCTGTAATCGGCAGTGCGCCCAATGCGATACAATGGCTTCAAACCAATGAATTAACCCGCATTTTTGCTGGAAAAATCAATTTCAGCCCCTATTATCTTCATGCACCTGCATTCCCTTTTTCTGAGAATGACAAGAATCTGTTTATGGATACCATTGAGTATAAGAAAATCTCCGAACTCTGGGCACAACTTGATACAATTCTTCTTGGAGTTGGAACCTACCCCACTGTTCCTGATCAGGCAACTGCTGTCAGGTTTGGTAATAAACTGAAAGAGAAAAAAGCTGTGGGAGTGCTTGCCACATATTATTATGATATTGATGGAAATATGATTGAGAGTCCTGATGATATTGTGGTTAGAATTCCTTTAAATTATATAAAAAAGAGTAAAAGGGTTATGGTTATCTCTGGAAGCCCAAAAAAAACCAGGGCTCTGCGGGGTGCATTAATGACAGGTCTGATCAGTCACCTTATAACCGATGAGAGCACGGCACGGGAACTGATAAAGTTCCATGGGGAATTGAATTAAACTATGAATCATAGAACTATGGACCCTAGCATTATGAATCATAAAAGGTTACCCTGTAAGATTATAAAACAGGTAAATAATGGAGCAGTAAAATGGTAATGAAAAAATTCATGAATGACCCTGAGAATCTTGTTAGTGAACTTTTAGAGGGTTATGTGTTGGCATATCCTCAGATTGTGAAATTTGCAGGAGAAAGCCTGGTTGCCAGGACAACTCCAAAACCCCCGGGGAAAGTTGGTATTGTTACACTGGGAGGAAGTGGGCATGAACCGGGGTTGAGTGGTTATGTGGGATTCGGAATGCTTGATATCAGTATTCCCGGAGAAATCTTTGCTGCCCCTGGTCCTAAAAGATGCCTTGAGGCAATAAAAATTGCGGATCAGGGTGCCGGGGTGTTATTTGTTGTATTGAACCATGCTGGTGATTTAATGACTGCCAACTATACCATGGAGCTTGCACAAAAAGAGGGCATAAAAGTCAAACTTGCCCTTGTCCATGAAGATATTGCATCGGGCCCACCGGAAAAACCTAAAGAGCGCCGTGGACTTGTGGGATTCCTTCCCATTGTTAAAATAGCAGGTGCAGCGGCAGAACAGGGTAAGACCCTTGAAGAGATTTTAACAATCACAAATAAATTTGGAAACACCATGCGATCCATTGCTGTTGCCCTGAACCCGGGCACCCATCCCTGCACCGGAGGAACAATGTTCACCCTTGGAGCCGATGAAATGGGAATCGGTGTTGGTCAACATGGTGAAGCTGGAATAGAACGTCTTAAAATGTTGTCTGCCGACGATACAGCGCAACTATTGCTCTTCAGACTGCTGGAAGACCTGGGTGTAAAACCTGGAGAAGAACTTTTGGTTATCATGAACAGTTCAGGAGCCACAACCATGATGGAGTTGTTTATACTTTTCCGCAGAGTACATCAGCTCCTCAAGGCAAAAAAGATAAAAATTACCGGCAGTCTTGTGGGAGAATTCATAACCACCCAGGAGCAGGCAGGATTCCAGATGTTTATTGCAAAGATGGATAAAAAATTACTTGATTTGTGGAATGCGCCCTGTAATACACCTTATTTAACTGTACAATAATTATTCTCTGCCGCCAGGTCCAGGTGTCTGTTTTACTTTTTAAATTGCTCTTCTTGATACAAGGGTAAAATAAACAAGTCAGCTTTATCAAGGAGACTTTATCAAGGAGGTCTTATGTTGATACGCCGGAAAAAAATAGTAATCAAGTTATTGTCCTTCTGCCTGATAACCGCTGTATTTCTGGTTTGCTATGAAAGTATACCTGCCGCAGGACAGAGACTCAACCCCAAAGATCCTTTCTATCTTACTAAAAAATATCTGGCTGATTTAAAAAGCGGTAATAACTCCAGGAAAACCAAAGCAGCCTGGGAGTTAGGTAAATCCTATACAAAACGCACACCAGAAGTCGTACCAGCCCTTATCCATGCCCTGAATGATCCATATCCCTCTGTTCGCTCAAACGCTGCTGGTGCCTTGGCAAACATCGGCAAAGAAGCACGCCCGGCAAAAAACGCTTTGCGACAATCACTAAAGGATTCTTACGGACAAACAGTTCTAAATGCAGCCATTGCATTACGCCGATTGAATGTTCCTGATACTAACCTTGTATCGCATGTACGCAAGGTGCTGTCCGATGAAAAAGACACCACGCGGGTCAGGGCTGTAAGGTTATTGAGAAAAATGGGAATAAAAGATAACAAAACTCTTGCGGTACTGGCTGAGGTGATAACCGATTCCCATGAGCAGGCACAACTGGATGCTTTAAAAGAACTCAATAAAAGAAAACTGAGACCTGTTCCCAAAAAAATATCATCACTGGTTATTAATCTTCTAACAAACAGTAGTCAGAAGGTTCGCATGAAGGCTGCCCTCTATTTAGGAAACAACCATATTTCCATCCCCGAAGCAAAAAAACCCCTGATCAATACCCTGGATGATAATTCCGATCTGGTTGTGAAATTTGCCGCCCGTGCTGTGGGTAGTTATGGAAAATCAGCAAAAAGCGCTGTACCAAAGCTTTATGTAATCATTGACACTCACCCCAATGATGACACAAGGGGTGAAGCATGTAAAGCACTTGCCCACATTGGCATCCCTCCCAAAGAGATTGCCCGGATACTGGTCAAGGTTTTATCCTCGGACAAAGGTCCCAAGGCTCGACAAGGTGCTGCATATGGTCTAAGAGATCTTAAATACAAAAATACCATGGTACTCAATGCGCTGAAAAAAGCCTCTGTTCAGGATACTAACTCCTCTGTACGTACAATATCCAAGATTGCATATGGGCAATTAAGAGGTAAATAGTTACACCAGGATACCGCCCCCCTAAAGCATCTTCTCTGTTTGTCTCCCTATTTTAAAAAGCTCAATTCCACATTAGAACATATGTTCTGACAAAAAGTGAACAAATGTCTTGACATATGTTCAGTGCTATACTATGAACTTTATTAGAGAAATTTTTAGTTAACTGTTTTGGAAAAAATCTATATTTGGCAAAAAAAATATAAGGTGTCACAAAATTTTTAAAGGATGCAAGTTAGCCTTTATCTCTCCTTTAAAAACTGAAAATATTTACCATTAACACTTTATCCAAAAGGGGGTATGAAATGAAAAAGGTAGTTAACCTGTTATTAACCATGTTTGTTTGCCTTGGTATTATGGCTTCAACCGGCTTTACAGCAGATCGGATTGATCTTAAAGGCAAAGAGTTGTCCATGTCCATTCTTGGAATTGCCGGCTGGTTCCCAAGTAAACTCGGTGTGGACATGTCACCGGCCTTTGCAGAATATGCCAAAAAAAAGTATGGCTATACTGTAAACTTTACTTTTGAAGAAGCACCTTTTACAAGTTTGTTTCAAAAATCAGCAGCAAGCCTTGCAACCCAATCTGATGCCTATAATATTATTGTTGTTGACAGCCAATGGCTGGGTGGCCTCGCAGCTCCTGGCTGGATTGTAAAACTCAATGATATAATTGATGGAAATCCAGCGCTTAAAGGCATTGACTGGTATGATCAGATTGTTGTTGATACCTACATGAGTTATCCACTCGGCTCAAAAAACTATTGGGGACTTCCTCTGGAAGGTGACACCATGGTCCTTTATGTAAGAAAGGATAAACTGCTTGACCCTAAAGAGAGAGCTGCATTCAATAAAAAATATGGTTTTCAGATGCCAAAAACTTTTAAAGATTTTGAGACATTGACCATGACTGAATATGAAAAAATGCTGGAGTTTTTCACCCGCCCAAAAGAAGATTTTTACGGCATTGCCCAGCATTATTCAAAGGATTATGACTTTGTCTGCACTGCAGCACATAACTATATCTGGTCACGAGGAGGCAGAATCTGGGACAAAAAAACAAACCAGATTTGGGGTGTATTAAACAGTGATGAGAATGCAGCATCCCTTAAAGCATACAAAAAAGCTTTAAAATGGTCTCCACCTGGAGCTGCAAGTTATGGAAACGGCGGTATTATGGAAGCGTGGAATGGCGGCAAGGTATTTAGTGCTGTGATGTGGGCTGCAGTTGGACAATATATGATGTCTCCCAAAAACGGTGAGGGCAAAGGTGAGGTTATGATTGTTCCTGCACCAATGCATTTATTGAATGGAAAGGGCAAACCTAACCGTATCTACTCCATGGGTGGACAGCCTTGGGTAATCAACTCCTTCAACGATAAAAATAAAATGCAGGTTGCCAGGGATTTCATGGAGTGGTGGTATACTCCTGAGACCCAGAGAGAATTTGCCAACAGAGGCGGAAACCCTGTTATTTCATCTGTACTTAACAAACCTGGGTTTGAAGATATCCAACCATGGTTTAAAGCTTATAAATTCATGCTCAGCGAATCCAAAGGACGTGATTTCTGGCATAATCCTTTGTTTGCAGTGATGCTTCACAAACAGCAGGAAGCTTTCCATGCATATATTACAGATCAGGTTAAAGATCCAAAGGTTGCTCTGGATTATGCAGCCTATGGATTGCAGAAATTGATGTATGACTATGGTTACACAAAAAATAAACCACCTGCATCTGCCAGTAAAATTAAATTAGAATAAAATAAAAATTATTTAAACTTCTGGGAGAGGAGAAAATTTTTCCTCTCCCTTGTAAAAAGGTATTAAAAATGGGTACAATGTCAGCAGATCAACCATCACACCATGGAACAAAGTCTTTTACAAGAGTCTTTAATCCCTCGTGGATTCTGGAAAACCCGAAATATTTACAAATTTTACTTCTGGTTCCTGTATTGGTTTTTTTCATTGTGTGGAATGTTATCCCCCTTTTGTGGCTTATGGGATTGAGTTTTTACAGATATGCACTGGTTACGGGGATGCCGTTAAGATTTGTCGGTCTTACAAATTTCATGGATATTATGACTGACCCTGATATCTGGCATGCATTAAGCAATACATTTTTATTTGTAATATTGGGAGCTGGCACCCAGACTATTCTGGGTATCCTGCTGGGATTTTTATTCTGGAAAAGTAAGGATTTGCCAGGCAGGAGAATAGCTTTGACTCTTATGTTTACACCCATGGTCATGGCACCGCTGGCAACTGGTTCATTTTTCAAGATTATCTATGATCCTGTATTTGGTATCTTAAATTATTTTATTTTGTCTGCCTTTGGCACCACAATTGATTTTTTAGGATCAAGCAGCTGGGCATTCTTTTCTGTGCTGCTGGTGGATACCTGGATGTGGACACCCTTTATGATGATGATGTGCCTTGCAGCACTGGGGTCAGTTCCAAAAGCTGAGCTGGAAGCAGCTGAGATAGAAAATTTATCCATGCTGCAAAGAGTTGTCCATGTGATTCTTCCCCATGGGAAATTTATTCTAATGCTGGGCATTCTCCTTAGAACCATTGATGCGTTCAAATCAATGGATATTATTTTTACAATGACAAGGGGGGGCCCAGGCAATATAACAGAGTTAATCGGATTAACCCTGTACAGACAAGCATTTAACGCATTTACCATGGGCAAGGCATCTGCCCTTGCCATCATATCATTAATGATTGCCATCTCATTTACATCCATCTATCTTTATGTGCTCAAAATGAGAGAGGAGGCAGCTTAAATGAGTAAGATACTTCAAATGGAAAAATTAAAAACAAATTTATATCACCTGCTTTTATGGATGGTTTCCATACTGTTCTTTTCGCCGGTGATCTGGATGATCATCTGCTCCTTAAAAACAAAGGAAGCTATCCTTACCATTCCACCCAAATGGTTTTTCATCCCAAGCCTGGATAATTATATAGGTCTTTTTGACAGGTTAAATTTTACAAAGGAGCTATTGAACAGCATCTTTATGTCTGTCACTGCCGTGATTATTGCTGTGATTGTCTCCTTTCTTGCAGCATACAGCTTTTCCAGATTTAAACCAAAGGGAACAGATTTTCTCATGTTTCTTTTATTATCCATGAGAATGGTTCCAGCAGCAGCTGTTGTGGTCCCGGTTTACCTTCTCTATTCTGCATCAGGCTTTAAAGGTACCTACACCGGAATGATTCTTTTTTATGCCATGTTCAGTATCCCTTTTTCTGTCTGGATATTAAAGGGATTTATTGATGGGGTCTCCCAACGATTTGACGAGACAGCTCTGGTCAATGGAGGATCACGCATGCATGTTATTTTTAAGGTGGTGGTGCCCCAGGTAAAACCAGGACTTATTGCTGCTTTTATATTTAATATTATCTTTGTCTGGAATGAGTTTATCTTTAATTACATCATAGGTGGTAAAAACACAGCAACCGTTCCTGTTGGTCTTGCCCAGGGTTTTACAGTGGGAGGTATGGTCCAGTGGGATTTCATTGCAGCACTCACAACATTTTACAGCCTGCCGCTCATCATATTTATATACTTTTTCCAGAAATATTTACTGATCGGCATGACCTTTGGAACAGTGAGAGGAGAAGTATAACAATGGAAAACAATAATCGATTTATAGCCCGCACCCAGACCTTGATCATTATTATGATGCTTTTAAGCTTCTTCCTCATTATCCAGAAATTCAGCCCCCTGTTATACAAAACCGGGCTGATTATTTTGATTATTTCGGCAATCTCTCAAATGGCATTTGGCAATATTGCCCCCACGACACACCCGGGAAAAGCTATAAAACTTATTAGTATGGCATATCTGATCGTGGCAGCTCTTTTTGGTCTGGGCATTGTACTGGCACCGTTTCTGGTAAATATTGGAAGGTAATAATGGAATCAATTGTAGAATTTAAGCACATTTCAAAAGCATATCAAGGTGTTGATGTCCTTGATGATATTAATCTTTCCATCAGCAACAAAGAATTTATGGTGATATTTGGACCTCCTTCCTCGGGAAAATCCACTCTTTTAAGACTTTTAGCAGGTCTTGAAACCCAGGATAAAGGTAATATCTTTTTACGGGGGAAAGATACAGTTTACCTGTCAGCCAGAGAGAAAACAATAGGATACATCCCCCAGGACTTTGCCCTGTTCCCAAATAAAAGTGTATTTGATAATATTGCCTACCCTTTAAAATTTTTGAAACTGACAAGAAAAGAGATTAAACAAGCTGTCATTGAAACAGCAAAAACCCTTCACATTAAAGAGCTTTTAGAGAAAACACCCACCCAGCTCAGCGGAGGGCAGAAGCAGCGGGTTGCCATTGCAAGGGGCATTGTGAAGAAAACAGACCTCTATATATTTGATGATCCCCTGGCAGGGCTGGACTTTAAACTGCGAGAAAAATTGATTGATGATCTGAAATATTTACAGGAGAGTCTGGGTGTATGCATCATATACACAACTTCAGATCCCATTGAGACACTCTCCCTTGCAAGCAGAGTCGCTGTTCTTGATAACAAACAGATAGTAGAAACAGGCCGACCCGATTCAATCTATTTTACTCCTTCACATCTTTTAACAATGAAAGTACTGGGTTTTCCAAAAGCAAATCTTTTACAGGGCAAAATCAGCAGTAAAGATTCTAAAATTGTATGTACAACTGAGCTGTTCGAGTTTGAGGTCTCTCTGGATGAAATGGTAAATCCAGCTGATTTGCCCTGCCCTGTGACTGTGGGTTTTAGACCGGAAACTATTTGTGAAAATTTAAGAGGGCAAGGGATTGATCTTTCAGCTGATATTTACCTACGGGAAGATTTAGGAGCTGAAGAGATAATCTATCTCAATGAGCAAAATGAGAATCTGGTCATGCTGCGCACAAGCGGATCAAATATCCGGCATGATGTTAACCACCGCATCAATATCAGTATTAAGCCATCTTCACTGTTTGTTTTTGATAATTTAACCGGGAATAGAATGGGAAAAGGTTTAGAGAGGGTCAATGTCTGAGATAAAAGTTAAAAAGCTTACAAAAAAATATGGCAGAATCACTGCTGTGGATGATTTGGATTTCACCTTTCCTGCAGGCAAGGTGACCTGCCTTTTAGGTCCTTCAGGCTGTGGAAAAACCACGCTTTTAAGAATGATAGCAGGCCTTGAAAAACCCACTGCAGGAGGTGTATATGTTGATGGTAAAGATATTACAAGACTTCCTTCGCGCAAACGTAATATTGGTATGGTCTTTCAATACCCGGTAGTCTATCGTGGAATATCTGTGTATAAAAATATAGAGCTGCCCCTGAAGAGAAGAAATTTGTCACCCCATGAGAGAAAGGAGAGAATTGAAGAGGTACTCGAGCTTTTAGATCTTACTGAACATGCAGATAAAGAGAGTTCCCAGCTGGATAATATCTCTCGCCAGAAGGTGTCTGTTGCAAGGGCAATTGCCTACAGACCCGATATCATAATTTTTGATGAGCCCATGACCAATATTGATGCCAACTCCAAGGTTCAGTTCAGCCATTTTTTCAAAACATTGTCACAAAAGCTCAACCAGGTCATTATTTATGTTACCCATGATCAGACCGAGGCCATGACCCTGGCAGACCGCATCGCTCTTATGAAAGACGGAAAAATGATTCAATGTGATGATCCAAGAACATTGTATAATGAACCGGATGATCTCTTTGTAGGATGGTTTCTTGGAAATCCCGGCATGAATTTTTTTACGGCAAAACTTAATAATTCAAACTCCAGAACTCTGGTGACATCTGACTGTTTCTCTGATCCTCTATCCATTGACTCAAGCATACTGAAGGATGATGTCACCATTGGTATCAGACCTGAACACATAAAGCTTGAAAAATCACAATTTGCCAATTCTGTTCAAGCAAAGGTGAAACGTGTTTCCATTACCATTGGCGGTCAATATCTATTTGTACTGGATGTGAATTCCATTGCATTAAAAGCAAAAATGAACAGCTCTTTTACAAGCCTTAAAAAACATGACAAGGTCTGGATAGAGCTGCCAAAGGATAGAATCCTTCTGTTTGATCATAAAGAACAGAGGGTGAAATTTAATATTTCTAAAAATTTATAAATAATTAAAAAGGAGAAAAAAATGAAAGAAGCTCCGGAAAAAGCAAAAATGATTCTGTTTGCCTATACGGTAAATGATTATGAAAAAACATCTGCTTTCTATAAGGAAGCATTGGGTCTTGATTTCCCTGCTGAAACATTCAGTGTCAACAGACTTGATATTGCCAAGGGTCAGCTCAGCCAGGGAGATGCCCAGGTTGAACTTCTCCAGCTGGATAAGTGGAGGGGAAAAGAGAGCGGATACAAACATGGACATATCGGTTTTCTGGTAAATGACATTGAAAAAATGGCTGCCCACATTAAAAGCATGGGGTATGAACCTTCTGAAATCATGTATCCCTTTGAGGGCAACGATAAAGTACGAATTTGTTACTTCAGGGGTCCCAATGATGAAAAAATGGAGCTGGTACAGGCTGACGAATAACAACTGCCTCGGTTTCAATATTAATAATAAAACAGACTAAAGTCTTAAAAACCATCGGTAAAAAGGAGAATTATTCCATGACTATGAAAAAATTTATAAATGATCCTGCAGATCTCACAAAGGAACTACTGGAGGGATACACCCAGGCTTTTTCAAATAAAGTAACCCTTGAATCAGACAAACTTGTTGTCCGAGCCCAGCCCAAGGATAAAAGTAAGGTTGCCCTGGTTACACTGGGCGGTGCTGGACATGAACCTGCATTAAGTGGCTTTGTGGGAGAAGGCATGCTTGATATCAGTGTTGTTGGAGATATTTTTGCAGCACCTGGTCCTCCAAAACTGTTTGAAGCGTTGAAAAAAGCAGATAGAAAAGCAGGTGTTCTATTGATTGTACTCAACCATGAAGGTGATGTCATGAGTGCAGAAACAGCAATGGAGATGGCTGAAGAAGAAAACTTGAATGTTAAAATGCTTCTCACCCACGAAGATATTGCTCCTGGAAGAGATGCCCCAATAACAGACAAAAGAGGTCTTGTGGGTTGTGTTCCTCTCTATAAAATTGCAGGTGCTGCTGCCGAGGCAGGAAAAAGCCTTGACGAAGTTTATGCCCTGGCAGAGAGATTTAACAATAACATGGCAACCCTGGCAGTGGCACTAAAAACAGCTACCCATCCTGCAAGCGGTGATGCTATTTTTGATCTTGAAGATGATGAGATGGAGATAGGCATGGGTCAGCATGGTGAAGCAGGTACAGGCAAATCAAAGATGATGACAGCTGATGAAACAGCTGACACCATGCTAAAACAGCTCTTAAAAGCTGTTGATGCCAGTTCAGGGGACAAACTGCTGGTAATGCTCAATGGAACAGGTGCCACTACTTTGATGGAGCTTTTTATTATTTTCAGACGTGTAAAACAATTTCTTAACGATAAAGGTATTGAGGCTGCAAGAGTTGTTATTGACGAAGTACTTACGGTTCAGGAAATGGCAGGATTTCAGATGTTTGTTGCCAAAATGGATGATGAATTACTGAACTTGTGGGACATGACATGTGATACTCCATACTTAACTGTCCGATAGTCACCAGAGGTGTTAAATGGCCGATACAATTGAATACAAAGATATTAAACAGATGATCACAATGGCTGCAAAAAACATACGGCTCCACTGTGATGAACTATCTAAAATGGATGCAGCTACTGGAGATGGAGATCATGGCACCACCATTGTCAGGGCAATGGATATTGCGGAAAAAATTATCCGAGAAGGTCAGGACAAAGATCTGAAACCTCTGCTTAAGGATGTTGGCTGGGGTGTCATGGGAGTGGATGGCGGTGCCACAGGTCCGCTTTTAGGCTCCTTTTTAATGGGGCTCTCCACTGGAATGGGTGATCAGAAAATCATTGACCCAAAAACCATGGCACAGATGTTTAAGGCAGGTCTTGCCGGTGTGCAAAAACGCAGCAAAGCCAAGGTTGGAGATAAAACTTTGATGGACACCCTGATACCTGCAGTTGAAACTTTGTCAAAAGCTGTAGAGGACAATGCATCCATTAAAGATTCCCTTGAAGCTGCAGCCAAAGCTGCCCAGAAAGGTGCCAGGTCAACTAAAGAGTTTAAAGCAAGATTTGGCAGGGCAAAAAACCTGGGAGACAGAACCCTGGGATGCCAGGATCCGGGAGCAACTTCAATGGCACTGATATTCCAGGGTTTTTTTGAGGCAATGGTATAATTTAGGATAAAAAAAATTCAACAAATAAAGAAGATAAGGATAACAACATATGGCTGATGCAGATGGTAATAAAGAGAGTGTTGAGTTCCATACCAATATTCCTCAAAAGACAGAAGGCTTTTTTTTAAAGGGTTCCAACTCTCTGGAGTGGGGTATGAAAGACAGATTAGCCCGCATATTCAACCCAAAATCTGGGCGGACAGTCATGCTGGCATTTGACCACGGTTATATTATGGGACCAACATCAGGGCTGGAGAGAATGGATTTAACCATTGTTCCTCTTATCGAGCATGCTGATTGTATAATGTGTACCCGCGGGGCATTGCGGTCTTTGGTGCCCCCGACCATAAATAAACCTGTCTCATTGCGCTACTCCGCGGGTACAACCGTATTGACCGAGTTAAATGATGAATGCACCATGAATATTGAGGAGGCAGTACGTCTAAACGCTTCTCTTCTGGCTGTAATGGTTGCTGTTGGCGATAAATTTGAAGGTGTAACAATGCGAAATCTCACCCATGCAGTTGATATGGGAACACGATATGGTATTCCCACCCTTGGTGTTACAGCCATTGGAAAGGATATGGCAAGGGATTCTCGATATTTATCAATGGCAGCAAGGGTTTGTGCTGAAAATGGTGCCCATGTGGTAAAAACCTACTTTTGTGAAGGGTTTGATAAAGTAGCAGCAAGCTGCCCTGTTCCAATTGTTCTGGCAGGCGGAAAAAAACTGCCGGAACTTGATGCACTTACAATGGCAGCAAAGGCAATGGACCAAGGTGCCTGCGGTGTAGACATGGGACGTAATGTCTTCCAGTCTGAAAACCCTGTAGCGATGTTAAAAGCTATTAAATCTGTGGTTCATGAAAATGAAACACCAAAAAAAGCCTTTGAAATGTTTGAAACTTTGAAAAACGAATTATAAACACTGATTTTATTAATCTGCGCTGCAAATAATAGCCAGACTGATGGCTTTATTTGCAGCGTTATATCATATCCCAATAGCTGCAGTATATGTTCATATCTCCCAGACACAAGCTCATCTAATAATTTTTTAATTGCGAAAAAAATAAATTCTCTGTATACTTTATTTTTTTTGCAAATATAGATAAACAATTACAGGATAATACAAATGAAAAAAATTAAAACCAAATTATTACTTGCTTTTATCCTCATCTCCCTTGTCCCTCTTATTGTACTTGGTGGGTATGGATTAATAAATGTCAGCAAATCATTGGGTGCTGCAAGCACCAGCAAACTAAATGATAAAGTCGGTCTTATCTCTTCTGAAGTAGAGACTTTCTTATCAAATGTAAAAAGCGATCTGTTTTACCTGCGCGACTCTGTGTCACTTCGCCTTTTAATAGAAAGCATGGAGACTACAAAAGGTAATGCTGAACAGATAGCAAAAGCCCGAAAACATCTTGCAGAGGACTTTAAAGAATTTTCCAGACATAAAAAGATTTACCACCAAGTTCGCTTTTTAACTGCAGATGGAATGGAATATGTAAGAGTAAATCATCAAGGCAGCTCAACTGTCATTGTCCCGGATAACCTGTTGCAGAATAAAAAGAAAAGGTATTATTTTGCAGATACTGCCCGGCTTGATAAGGGCAGCATGATGATTTCACCCCTTGATTTAAACAGGGAGAGAGGCAAAGTTGAAAAGCCATTACGTCCGGTAATCAGGTATGGTACCCCGGTCTACGACCAAAACAATAAATTACAGGGAATAGTATTATTCAATGTATATGCTGATAATTTTCTTCAGTTTATTTACAATGAAAATGATGGAAAAGTAGAGAGTTTTTTTATTGATAAAGATGGTTACTATTTTTCTAATCCTGATACTACAAAGGAGTGGGGAAAAAAATCTGACCTGGGAAATGGATTTTCTTTTAAACAGGACTATCCAAATATAGCAAATAAAATCATGAGTACAGCGACAATAAGCTCTGCCTTGAGCGATCAACACATTTTTGCAAGTGCTCCTGTTTTTCTTGATCAAGAGCAAACTAATCTGCTTGGATATGTTGTAGATATTGTGCCTACCAAAATTGTGTTCAGCTCTGTCAATACATTTCGCAATATTTTTTTAATTATCAGCTTGAGTGTTTTCCTGGTCACCATGTTTTTTGCTGTTTTCCTGTCAAAGACAATTACCGATCCTTTGGTCTATCTCACTAAGATTACAAAAGATATGAGTCGAGGAAAGATATATTCAAAAGTAGTTGTCTCCACAAAAGATGAAATAAAAACCCTTGCTGTATCCATTGAGCGGTTAAGAAAGTCTGTTGTAATATTAATGAAAATGAAAAATGAAAAAGAGAAAGAGAAGAAAAAGAAAAAAAGAGAAAAAAAATAAGTCGCAGCTCACATCAAAAAACAGCTTATATGATCAGACCTGGACTTTAAAATAAAAATATTAATAAACTTACAATAGGGGGGTTAGTATGTATCAATCTTTGCTACCCATATTAGAACCTATCATTGACAATGGAAAAACAGGAGTATTTAAAATTGTCCATAAATATGGTGATCATGCACACATTTTTTTAAGAAACGGAAATATTGAACATATAAAAACCAAAAAATTTTCAGGGAGGAAGGCTGCTGCTGCCTGTCTGCAATGGGTCAACATCACTGCTGAATTTAAAGAGGGAAATCCTGAAGAGTATCTGCCTGACCCGGAGATCAATACACAATCTTTTATTTCTGATCTTAAAAAAAGACACAAAACAATAAAGATAATAAATGAGAACATTTTTGATGATAATGTTGTTCTCCAGTTTGATTCCACAAAATTGAAAAACAGTAGTAAAATAAGTGCTGATGCTTTTAAAACAATCCTGCTTTTAAACGGAAAACGAAGTATTAAACAAATTCTCTCAATTGCCGGCAAGCCGGAATTAACTGTCTTGTCTCAAATCTGCAGGGCTGTCTTGTCCGGCATTGCCACAAATACTGTGCCTGGCAATACTGTACCAACAGAAACCAGTAAAAAAATTTTAAAGGCATTTAGTGAAAAACTTACAAGCCTGGTTGGACCGGCAGGTTCTGCTCTTTTAAATGATGCCCTCGAAAAAACAAATATTCATTCTGCATCGTTGAATCAAGAAAAAATATCTCTGCTTACTGAAATGATAAATCCATTTCTTGAAGATGAGGATCAAGATGAACTTGACACATGGCTCATATTGTATTTTGTTGACAACCCTGGTTGAAAAAACTGGTTGAAAAAAAAGTTTTTCTGGAGCATGGCATTACAAACAATTTATTTTTCTCCAATTTATAGTATAAAGACTATTTTGGCATGACTTTCCTGTAGACTTTATCAAAGGAGAATTTAGTACCTTTAATTGTTAAAAGATCCTCTTCAATTGAAATTCCAAACAGTTTTTCATTCTCTTCAAGATAGGGAAGGATCAATTTCCAGTCTGCCTTGGAAACTTCAGCAAAGGTACCGCCATTCAAGTGTTCGTCCACAACTTTGTGGTCCGGGTCTCTTAAGTATATAGCACCACCGGAAGCAAGGGAGAAGAGATTCGAGCCCGGGTATACTATATCAAGATCATTCCTGTTTCCATTGTCATCAAACTCAATCCCGTTAACAATTACAAACCCACCGCCATTTAAGGGGTCACCTGCCATAAAAGATTCTGCCAGATAATCAAGACAGGTTCCATTAATCACAACTCTTGGGCTGCCTGTTGCATTTATCAGAGGTCTGCCTGCTGCATTGCCGCGGATGTAAACTTCACCGCCCTTGGCACCATACATAAATGTTTGTCCCACATCACCATGGACAACAAACTTGCCACTTTTCATGATCTGCCCCAGTTGATCCTGGGCATTTCCATGGACGTGTATCTCCATGCCATCAATACCTGATGCCATGTAATCCCCGGAACTATCATACACATCAAACCGAACACCATGGGAATCAGATCCAAACCCGCAGCCGGTAAACCTTTGCCCCTTGTATCCGTAGCAGATATATTGTTTCCAGCCTAACTTGTAAGCTTTGTTGATCATTCTTGAATCGCAGTCTTTGCCTTCAGGCTCAAACTCCCTGGTATTTACCACCAGAATTTTTTCATTGGTCCCAGGGGTTCTTAAATCGTTTTTTGATGAAAAATCAATATAGGTATACATACTGTTTTGATTGTTTTTTATATCTGGTGAGGATTTAAAGATTTCTGTCAGACTTTCTCTTATGATCTGAAGAACAGAACTTCTCTTTTTACTGCCTGTTGGAAATATTCTGTCATTTAAATGGTTTAACAGATCAATTGCCATGGCTTTTTTAGTATCATTTTCCCTTGCAAGGCTCTCAACTGTTCTGCACAAAAGTGTTAGATCCTTAAAATCAAGAGTAGAAAATTGTGCAATACAATATGACTTAAGGTCAGCTGAATTTTCAGTATCAAAAAATGTCTTAATCTCTTTTGTCTGATTTTCATCTGAATTTTCTGCTGCAATATCAGTTAATATATCAAAATGGAGTTGCCCTTCCGGAGTCTGAATAATTTCACCAAACTTGTTTTGGGTCATGAGTTTTTTTGACCCATCACCCTTGCCTGAATCTTTTATTGTAAAGGTAAATGAACCGCCATCTGTTGCGCTTCCACCCCTTGCATTCCAATATTTATCTGCAATGGGGCAAAATCTTTTATCCTCTTTTGCTATACTCTCCAAAGTTGCATCAATTGCCTGTTTTTCAGAACAGACAAGACCTATCTGGACATCTTCTCTCTCCTGCAAAGCAAATACCTGGGGTCTGAGCATTGCTGTATCTGTTATACCAATCAATTGCATCAAGTCATTATATGGATCATTCCTGGCAATGATAAAAAACCACGGTCCGTCAGGAGAGGCATTCATGTGTTGAGACTGTATATATCTATATACCTGCTGTTTTTCCTTGGAAAGACAATCAAAATCATATTCAGTGGTTGGCGCCAAGGCTTCAATGATATATTCCAGGGGGTATTCAAAAACCCGATTATACAAATCCAGCAGCATAACTGCAGTTTCAGTGTCTGTGAGAAATTGAGGATATATATTGTATTGATTTAAGTATTCACTCACAGCATGGTAATTTGCAAAATCACCGTTATGGACAAGTGCTTCATGCATACCTGAAAAAGGATGAGCTCCTCCTGGATGCCAGAGACGACCCCTTGTGGGGTATCTTTGATGGGCTATCCAGCCGTGGGCTCTGAAATCATCCAGGCAATAGTATTGGGTAGCCTGTTCAGCATAACCAACGATCTTAAGAATCATTACATTTCTGGCATGGGACATGACAAAAGCTTGTTTGTCTCCAAGAGAAGCGTAGTAAGTTTGATTCAGCCGTGTGGAATTTTGAAATACAAATTCATCTTCAGCCTTTCTTTTTTCCATGGCATCAAGTTTATTATCTCTAATGAATTTTTTAAGTACCAGAGGTTTAACCCTTACAAAATAGCGCCACACATCAGGAGGTTTGACTTCAAGTCCAATGGAAGTGTAATCATCAATGGTTGGTATTTTTTCAGATTTATAGATATCAAAATTTGGATCTATATTGGTAGATTCGACTTGAGAAATTGCATTATTATCAAGGTATGCCACCTGGAGAAGATAGTGATCTTCAAGCACATCTTCTGGCACTCCAAGATCATTGGCACTTAATCCCACGGCAGCTATGCCGCCGCCCTTGCCATTGCCTCTGTTGTGCATCTGCACCGAAGGTTCATAAATATGACGACCGGCAATGGGGATATTTGCCATAAATCCGGTTACCCCGCATCCACCCTCTTCATCACACTTATTCACCGGGGTTTTAAAGTGAGGAACTCTGCCCCGCGAAGCAAGTATATTTTCTATAATTTCATCTTTAATTTTGTTTGTCATTATTTGAATCCTTATTATAAAACCATTTTGTATCCAGGTGCTTTTTGATATTTTTCTCTCTCTTCTTCATCAAGATAATCAAGATGAACCATCAGGTCTGAGCGACCCCTTAGTTCCTTAATACTTTTTAATCCAAATGATCTCAAGATATCGCACCATTGCCTGCGCCACGCCATGTACATATTAACAAGGCGCTGTTCAACATACTCTTCATCAACCATTTGACTAAGTTCAGGGTCTGTGGTTGCAATTCCCCTTGCACAGCCCCGTCCGCTCTCACAATTTCCACATCGCACACATTCAACTGCCACAAGATCAGCAGTACCGATAACACAGCCATCTGCACCAAGGGCAATTGCCTTTGCAACATCAAGTCCGTTTCTTATACCACCGCTGGCTATCAGGCAGACATTATCCCTTACTCCCTCCTGTTCCAGAAAACCATGGACTTTTGGAATGGCATATTCAATGGGCATGGCAATATTTTTCTTTGCTATATCCGGAGCTGCACCAGTCCCGCCATAGCTGCCGTCAATATGGATAATGTGGGCTCCGGCAAAATATGCACCTATGGCAACCATATCCACATCTGTGGGAGTGGATACTTTAATGGAACAAAGCACATCATGATTGATCTCTTTCATCCAGTCCACATGTTTTTTATGATCTTCAATGGAGTATACCGAGTGAAAAGGAAAAGGTGAAAAAAGAGAATGCCCCACAACAGTCTCCCTCATTTTAGCAACTGCCTCGGTGACTTTCTCTCCCAGGAGGTGACCCCCGAGTCCAGGTTTTGCACCCTGGGCATATTTAAATTCCATAATCGGGCAATGTTTGATGGTCTCTTCTTTTACACCAAAAAGACCTGTGGCAACCTGGGTTATAACATGCTCTTTATAGGGAAGAAACTCTGGCGGATACCCACCCTCGCCTGTACATGTAAGGCTGTTTAGTCTTTTTGCTGCCCTTGCCCGCCCTATAATGACAGATAAAGCTGTTGATCCATAGGACATACCGCCGCCGTAACAGGGGATGGAAATGGTTTTTTGGGGGCGGCCATCACCTGTTTTGTTCAAATCAATGCTGGTATCAATCTCTTTATCACTTATATCTATTGATACTCCGGGCTTTGGCGTAATAAACCTCATTTTGTCAAACCCGCCGCCAGAATTACCCAGGTTGTATTCCAGATTCACATGGGGTGCCTTGCCGGTTTCTGCCATGGCAAAATGACCCAGCAGCATTTCCGATGTCCAGCGATAGTCGCCCAGAGTATCCAATAGAGGGTTGTCTTTGAGTACCAGTGCATCTTCAGGGCAGTGTTCAATACAGTAGTGATCTGTTTTTTTACAATCAAACCCGATACACTTATGTTCAATGGGTCTGAAAGGTGATGCATGCCCTTCAGGTTTAATATGAACTCCAAAGGGGCATAGTTCTACACACTTTCCACAGGAGATACATTTTGAATTTCTTTTTACTATATATTTGCCCATTGTATTTCGAAACCGTGATGGAGTCTCATGGATTTCAGGCAGTTGATATTTTTCTTTTATCTGGGTCATATTTGTCTGATTAATATTTGTCTGGTTCATAAATTATCCTGTAATTTCTATCCCACATCAATAGATACTTTTCTCTCACCAAAAATCGGTGCAAAGCTCTCTTTTTCAAGATCTTCAAACCACATGGAACGCCCTTTTTCACCTCGCAGACGTTTTACTTCCCTTAACCCCATGGCACCAAGCATTTCAAGTATCTGGTTTTGCCAGGCTCCCAAAAGGTTTACCAGGCGGTTGCTGCCATAGTCAGAATCAATATTTTCAAAATCAACCGGGCAGGATAGACCTTTTTTGCACCGATCACACAGCCGGCATTCCATGGCAATGAGCAGGGGCAGATCAATCACAACCCCGTCTGCACCGCATATTATGGCTTTATTGACATGCTCTGCCATACAGATTCCACCTGATGCCAGAATATTGATTGGCTGCCGTATACTATTGTCAACTAAACTTAAGTGAATATCCCTTAACATATCTTTTATAAATCTCGGGTTATCTGATTCAAACTCTCTGCCGTGAATATCTGCATGGACATGGATTGTATCCACACCCATCTTTGAAAGTTCAACACAAATATCTGCATAAGCTGATGTGGCAGTGAGATTCAAGCCCACACTGATAACAAGTTCTCTGTTGATTGCTTTTAAGGATTCAATATTTTTTTGAGTCCTTGAACCGTATTCAATCTGAACCATATCAACAATTTCCAACAAGCTTGAGTACTTTTGAAAATTATCCTCTGTTACCTGGGGAATTATATGTTCAATAAAGGGCAGCAAATCATCATTGATATCATCAGCCGGAATAAACATCTTTGTTCCCAGGCTCCTGGCAGCTTTAAGCATGGAGATGAGTACACCTCTGCCTAGCATGCCAAAATCAGGTTGCTGAAATAAAACAGGAAGCGGAACCTCAAGAATCGGTTTCACATCAACTGCAAGGGAGCCGTCCTTATTAAAGGACAACCTCTCAGGACGTCTTGAAAGCTCAATGGATGTATTAATATATTCCCTGCCATGGATTCCATCCCTGGTAGGTCTTACAATCTCAGACATATCTGTCCACATGGAATCAAAGCCTTTTCCAACAAAGGGACCTCGATATCCTGCACCGGACACCGGGATGCTGCCAGTATGTGCCTGGTACCAGAGTCGGTTTAGTACATCAGGAGTCCAGTAATCATCTCCGATTTCTCTATATTCAGGATTGATAACCCTGGAAAAAATACCCTTGGTACACTCCTGGATACACCTGAAGCAGGAGTTACAAGTGTATAGATATTCAGGTTCATCCATTGCACTCATGTGTTGATAATTATCTTTAAATATATCATAGACGCATTTTTTCTTTACACACTCCTTGCAGCTGCCAGCACAGTTCTCCCTGAATTCTATGGTGCCATATTTGCCCACAGGATAAAATCTTGGCAAAGCTGCTTTGGTATGAATACTATATTTTTTAGGCATTACTTTTGATCCTTATAATTTTATTTCAAGCCTGCTTTTTCAACAATTTCTGCCACGACCTCTTCCCACTCAATTGCCATAATATGTACGCCATGAACTCCTGTCTGCTCCTTTAACTCCTCAATGGTTTCAAGACAGATTTTAATACCTTCATCAGCCTGCTTTTTCTTGTCCACGCTGTCCATGCGCTTGATAACATCTTCAGGAATATCCATACCAGCAACTTTATTTGCCATATATCTTGCCATGCCAGCTGATCTTAATGGAGTAACACCTCCCAGAATATAAACTTTATCTGTAAGACCTTCATTATCAGCACGTCTGATCCACTCTTTAAACTTATCCATATTATAAATACACTGGGTCTGGATAAAATCCACCCCGGCATCAATTTTTTTAGCAAGCCTGATCACCCTGTATTCAAAAGGGTCGGCAAAGGGATTGGCAGCAGCACCTAGGAACATCTCAGGAGCCAGATCAAGCTCAAAGCCACTCATGTCTTTCCCGCTGTCACGCATGTCACGTACAGTTCTTATAAGATTAACCGAATCAATGTCAAAAACATTCATGGCATCGGGCTGGCTGCCGAATTTCTGGTGATCTCCAGACAGGCATAAAATATTTCTGATCCCTAGAGAGTAGGCACCCATTATATCTGATTGAATGGCGATCCTGTTCCTGTCTCTTACCACCATCTGCATCACAGGTTCAAGACCTGCCCCCACAAGGTGGGCAGAGGCTGCAATACTTGACATTCTTACAATTGCGGTCTGATTATCTGTGACATTTACAGCATCTACATTTCCATTGAGCAATTTAATTTTCTTATCAATAACTGCTTTGTTTGCGCCCCTGGGAGGACCGCATTCCCCTGTTACAGCGAATTCACCCCTGTTCAGTTTTGCATGGAGATTGCTTATGATTTTCATATGATATGGTCCTCCCTGACAAGTTTTCTCGGTCCGCCTGCAAGGCTTGTATCCCAATTTTTTGGTGGGACATAGCTCCTAAGGTTATCTAATTGTCCTAAAGTTGTCAGCCGTTGGATAATAAGATGCCAGGCACATTCAATATCCGGGTCAATCTCACAAAAACCTTTTTGGGAGCCTCCGCAGGGACCGTTTAAAAGTTTTTTTGAACATCGGGTAACAGGACAGACACCTCCAAAATTACCAAGTTCGCAATTGCCGCATCCGGAACACTCTTCTGTAAAAACACCATGGCTCTCCTGGATACCAATAAAAGTGGTGTTTAAGCCTGGTAACACAACCTCTTTTTCAAAGCGCTTTACCATGGCTTGAACACCTGCACCGCAGGCAAGGGAGAGAACAGCATCATTGCGGGCTATGCCTGATGATGCTTCCTGGATAAACTCATTTTCACATTGACGTTCAATGGTAAGCTCCTCAATTTTAATGGGCATTGCTTTTTTCCTAAAACTGAGTCTAAGTACGGATGCGAGGACTGCCACCTCATCCTCACCACCGGCAAAGCATGTTTTAACACAGGTTCCGCAACCTAAAATCAAAACCTTTTTATAAGGTTCTACAAGTTTAATAATCTCTTTTATTGGTTTTTGACTGGCGGTTATCATCTTTTTATTGCTCCGTTTTCTAAATATTTTCAGATAGGTTGAAAAGACCAGATTCAAGCAAGATTCATTTTTTAATTATCTCTTTCTTATTGACTAGGGGAGTGATCAAACAATAAACTTGAGAATATAAAAAACTGTCTTGCTCTAAATCTGGCTTTTATAATAGCATCAACAAGGATGGTATTAATTACAATGATTTAAAGCTGGATTCGGGCCTAGTGTTTCAAGTTCTGATATCGTGTTTTGAATGATATCTTTAATTGACCCTTTTTCTTTTGCGATGGTGTTGAATATGTTTAGTCGTCTGCCGTCCATTCCAATATCATCCAGAATGGTTTTTACATAATCAACTCGTTTTTTTGCCCTTATGCTGCCCTCAGCATAACGACACCCCTTTTCAGGGCATACAAGGACAAGGACTGCATCTGCTCCTGCTTCAAATGCTTTTAAAAGATGAATGTCCTTTGTCATTGAGGAGCATGCCATTTTAACGGTTTTTACCTGGCAATCACCAAACAGTGTGTCAGTTGCTGAATCAGCAGTTAATGTAGTCTCTTCAAAAGAATTCAAACAATGAAACAACGTAAGTTTTGGTTTGTTATTAATATTCATTTCTTCTTATTCCCAAAATTAAAATAAAAAAAGGCGTTTGCCCGGGTTATAATCTGGGAAAACACCTTTGTTTTCTTCTAATTTTGCCAATACGCCGTTGTATTTAGCTAAGTGTTTAAAAATTATAATAAATCCCTTCAAATGTCAAGCTTTTTTTCATACCTCCTAAATAATCGCCTTTACTAATCCGATGTCAATAGTATATTATATAATAAAATTAGATAGTTATACTATTGACAAGCCAATTTTTTATTGCTATATTATTAGAATGAATCAAATTTACCCCTTAGCAAGGATCAACCCCAGGACATGGGCAATGGTCATAACATCAACTGAAACTTTTATCACTGATCATCAAATTGCTTTTATGCAGGCAATGGGATAGCT
>CAZMEX010000035.1:0-30693 GCA_964565415.1 uncultured Desulfobacterales bacterium
TTGCCACTAATCTTACGCCCGGAGATACAAATGGCTTTAGTGATGTGTTTGTAAAAGATAGACAAACAGGTGCCATTGAAATAGTGAGTTTGGATTCAGCAGGTGGGCAGGGAAATAATAATAGTTTTGGCCCTTCCATCTCATCCGACGGCAGATTTGTTGCGTTTGGTTCTATTGCCACTAATCTTACACCCGGAGATACAAATGGAGCATGGGATGTGTTTGTAAAGGATAGACAAACAGATGCCATTGAAATAGTGAGTTTGGATTCAGCAGGCGGGCAGGGAAATGATGGTAGTTGGCACTGCTCCATCTCATCCAACGGCAGATTTGTTGTGTTTGGTTCTTTTGCCACTAATCTTACGCCCGGAGATACAAATGGCTTTAGTGATGTGTTTGTAAAGGAAATTGGAGGTGTTGCTATTCCTACGCTTAACGAATATGGGATAATGTTTCTTTTATTAATGTTGGGATCTAGTGCCTTAAAAGTTTTAAGAAGAAGCAATATTTAAATCTTCAGAGCAGTTTTACTTGCAGCCAATCTTAAAAGTCGTCTTGACATATGCATATTGCAATGATATTTAAGTGAGCACTTATAAAGGCGCGTAGCTCAGTTGGTAGAGCGCTACCTCGACACGGTAGAAGTCAGCAGTTCAAGCCTGCTCGTGCCTACCAGAAATCAAAAGGTCTTGATTATTATCAAGACCTTTTTTGTTTTTATCAAAGCAACAGCCTGTTAAATTTATATTGAACTATATCTTAAGTAGTTTGAGTGGTTTTGTCCCTTGGGGCATCTCTTTATTTGTTTTTTCCAACATCTTCTTGTTTGAGATTACTGCAAGCCCTTTGTTTTTGCTATCAGATGAGTCAAAGTATTTAATGGCTGTTTTTAATATTTCTCTTTTTGTGGTACCAAGCAGTTTTTGCTTGAAGGTCTCACGGATTTCATCTGAAAGACCAATAATATCCCTGTAAAAAGCATTAATAGATGCAGGTCCAGGAGTCTCAGGCTTGTCAATGTCGGCACACACTTGCAGTATTGCTTCTTTAATATCATCCTCGGAATATGAGTCGGTTTGTTTAATAAAATCGCAGCTTTTATAATAGGTATCAATAGTCCTTTGAATGTTTGGATCCCTGTATGAAGCAAACGAGAATATTCCATTTTCAGAGTTGTACAGTGCAAAACCTCCATAGGCCCCACCTTTTTCTCTTATCTCTCTGTGCAGATAAAGTGATCTTAAGAGTCTGCTTATAATGGCAAGGTTTGGTGAGTCTTCATGAATAATACGAACGGTTTTAAAAGACTGGGCTGTAAAGGAGACCGAGGTATCAGTGCTCCAGCCTTCATGGGGCAAGTCTTCTTCTAAGGCTGTGTTGTTTGATTTATAAGCATCTGAGGTACTTTTTGGCAGACTGTTTTGTATAATATTTTGTATTTTTTTTGATGCTTTTAAAATAGAGTCTTTTTGTCCAATTACAGCGGGCTTTAAACTATTGCTTTGGAACAGTGAATTTGAAATATCATTTAGATCCAGGGATAGCTTTTCAAAATCATAATCTCTATTTTCTATCTTGCTAATAAGTTCTTTAATAAATCTGTATTGAGTTATTCCACTCCATATTTCACTCAACCCGGTACTATAGGCTAATGTCCTTGACGAAAGTGAAATGGCATATCTGTGCCCATTGCTCACAATTGATGATTCAAATTGGGCTTTTGCCTGGTATAAGAGCTGTTTAAGTCTTTTTAAATCAGAAAAATCAGCATGGGATATGAACTCTTCTAAAATATCAAACAGTTTTTCTACATTTCTATCCAGTGATTTACCTTGAAAAGAGAGAAAGGAAAGGTAGTCAAGATTGTTGGAGAATTTAGTGCCGATAAAAGGCGAAATTGATACTCCGCCTGTATAAAGGTTTACAAGTTCTGCCATGCCAGCATAATCTCGTTTTTTTGTGCCTGAATTTATAAATGCTCGACTGAAAAATGGTAAAAGGGGCAGAAGCTCTTTTTTTACATTGCCTATCCCCACAGGGCAGGTAAAATATAAAATACCGCTTGTTGGTTTTTCATAACAGGTGATGTTTTTTGTGTCAGCAATGTTATCCGGGGCAATTTTCTCGATTTTGGGTGGCACATCACTAAGTTCAAGGCATGGAAGGGACGAAAGGTCTTCCTCCTTTTCCTGAAGTTTTTCAAGCTCTTTTGCATCTCTGATGATTTGATCAAGAGTTTTTCTATCTTTTTCTGTTTTAATTTTTTTAAGAATTAAAGCAAGCTCTTTTTTATTCTGCTCTGCCTCCTGTTGTTCCATTTCATGGTCCGGCGAAAGTGTAAAGAGTACCCTGTGGGGGTTATTGATAAAATACTCTTCAATTTTCTTTTCCAGAAAACCACCTTTATCAATGAGATTCTTTAGTTTTTTTAGATCTTTATCAAATTCAATGCAATTAACCGGGTCACCATTGTGCAGCCATGTTCCAGCAAAAGAGAGGAATAATTTGATCCCAAAGGGGTATGGGGTGTTTGTTTTCTCTTTTCTTGAAAATTCAATCTGGTGAATTGCCGAATCTATCAGTTTCTTATCAATCCCTTTTGCAACAATGTCTTTTAAAGTTTTAAAGATCAGCTTTTCGACTTTTTTTATGGAATCCTTTTTAATATCTTTAAGACCACATGCAAACATGGTGTCACGCATATCTGAGTCAAAGCCCGTACCATCACTTAAATCAGAGCCCAGTGATGAATCAATCAAGGCTTTTCTTAAAGGAGATGCTGCATTGCTTAAAAGTATCTGCTCAATAACTATCAATACAAGTATTTCAAAAAAATCTTTAATATCAGCAGTCAACCAGGCAACACAAGCCTGGTACTTCTTTTCACGATTTTTTTCTTTTGAAAGAGGGTAGGGGCAGATAACTTTTTTAGAGTTTGTCCATCGCGGTTGGGATGGCACCAGGGTGTCCATCTCTTGCTTGCTGAATTTTGAAAGAATTTTTTCATCAATGAATTTAAGATGCTCTTTAAGTTCAAAGGAGCCATAGGTATAGAAAAAAGCATTTGAAGGATGATAAAATTTTGCATGGAAAGCTTTTAGACCCCCATGGGATAGCTTGGGAATGTCAGAGGGTTCACCACCTGAATTATTGCTGTAAGTTGTTGCAGGATAGAGAGCTTTTAGTATTGATCGTCCCATTATCTCATGGGCAGAAGACATTGCACCTTTCATCTCATTGTATACAACACCTTTATAAACAAGCTCTTCGCTTTTCCCCTGGGTGGCAAGCTCGAGTCTGTGTCCTTCCTGTTTAAAACTTAAATCGTCAAGCCGTGGGAAGAAAGTTGCATCAAGGTAGACATCTGCAAGATTGTAATAATCTTTCAAATTTTGTGTACAAAAGGGATACATTGTCCAGTCAGAAGAGGTAAATGCATTCATGAATGTAGACAGACCCCTTTTGAGCATGGAAAAAAAAGGATCCTTAACATTAAATTTTCTGGAACCGCATAAAACCGTATGTTCTAAAATATGAGCAACCCCTGTGGAATCTTCCGGCACTGTTCTGAATAATACTGCAAAAGTATTCTCTTTATCTTTGCAGTTAATATGTATATGCTTTGCTCCTGTGCCTTCATGCTCAAGCTGTATCAGGGTAGCATCAAGTTCCTTTAGATGCTCAACACGATTTACTGCATATCCGTTTACACGGTCTCCTTTTTTCATACACAAGACTCCTTAAACAAATTGATCGACAGAGTGTTAGAACAATTTATATACTCCACGTTTAACAGTTTTTATTTTTCGAATTTTATCAAGGCGGTATATGATGTTTCGCAACTTTTTATCATTAAACTGGGTCTCTTCTTTTATTTTTTTAAAGCTGACACCATCAGGATGTTTTCCAATAAATTCAATCACCTCGGTCGAGGCACTTTTTGTCTTTCCCTTGCTTCTATTTTCAAAGGTTTTCTCTTGTGCCTGCTGTTTGAAAAAAAGACCTTCAAGTTTATCAAGCCTGATGTTCATCTCCCTGACCTGCGCTCCTGAGGGGATATCAAATCGATTTAAAAAAGATTTTAAAAAGCCATCCAAGCTAATGCCCTGTCCAAAATGTTCGCCCATGACAATCCTCCATTGGTTATACTAGGTTATTATGATGATTGCTCCAAGATTATAAAAGTGAGTATTGAAGCTTTATACTCTGCAATATGTTTAACATGTCCCATGCACTTTTTATGGAATACAAAATAATACCAGTTGAACAATCTCAATTATTGAAGTATATTCATACATTTAACTTAAAAAGCAAAAGAAAGTCAAGTAGTAATTTCATGAAAGTAAAAAAAAGAACAAAATTTATTGAAAAAATTAAAAACCTGCATGGAGACCCGCATTTTGTCGCCATGGGCATGGCAATTGGAGTTTTTGTTGGAATAACTCCTACGATTCCGTTTCATACCATTCTTGCCCTTACCCTGGCATTTGCTTTGAAAGCAAGCAAACCCGCAGCTCTTCTGGGAACTTTAGTGTGCAATCCCTTTGCCATGGTTTTTATCTATTATGCCTGCTATAAGACCGGGAATTTGCTTTTTGGAGGAGTTTTGTCAGCTGATGGGAGTGTAAATATCCTCCTTGGGATCATAAAGCAGGATATTGGGTTCTATGACAAGATGCTTTCCTTTGCTGGTTTTGCCCAGACTCAGTTAAAAGTTCTGGGTATTATGTTAATTGGAGGTGTTGTATTGGGTGTCCCTTCAGGAGCTGTTTCCTATTATATTACAAAACAGTTTGTAAAAGGTGTTAGAGTTGCTAGAGAAAAGATAAGAGAAAAAAGGAAAATCAAATGACTTACCCTTCAAAACTTCTAAAAGATAACAATATTTTTCCAAAGAAGGATTTTGGACAAAATTTTCTTGCCTGTGAGCAGACTGCTGAAATGATAGTAAGAAGAGCAGGTATTGATAAAGATGACACCGTAGTAGAAATAGGTTCAGGTTTGGGGGCACTTACTATTAAAGCTGCTGAAAAAGCTAAAAAACTCTATGCCATTGAAAAAGACAGCAGATTAATTGATTTATTAGAACATGAGATAGCTCAGTCAGGTCAGAGGAATATCCAAGTTATCTGTAAAGATATTTTAAAACTGGACATTGACAAGTTTGCACACTCCCAAAGAAAAAAACTTGTAATCTTGGGAAATCTTCCATATAATATATCATCACAGATACTTTTAAAGCTTGTTGAAAAAAGAGAATTTATAAAAAGGGCATATCTTATGTTCCAATTAGAGCTTGCTGACAGAATAACAGCTTTGCCTTCAAGTAAAGATTATAGTAGACTATCTGCTATAATGCAGTACAGCTCTACTGTTTCTCCAATCGCAGATATCAAGCCCCACCTTTTTTTCCCAAAGCCTGCTGTGCAGTCAAGGGTGATTGAAGTTGTGTTTTCTGACACACCAGCCCGCTCCTACGAAAAGGAAAAATTTCTTTTTCTGGTTATTAAAGCAGCTTTTTCCAAACGAAGAAAGACTTTAAAAAATTCCATTGCCGGCAAAGATCTTATGATAGACAGGGAAGAGGCAGAAGCGATTCTTAAAGCAGCTAAAATTGATCCTGTACGAAGAGGAGAAACTGTTAATGTCAAAGAATTTGTAACCCTTGCAGAGCAAGCGTGGAATTTAACCAGGGGGACTGAATGGTAAGCAGCAGCCGACTCAGTATTGATGATTTGATCCGTATTGTCTCAAACGGAGGTTGTGTAAAGACAGGCATTGATGTATATAATTCCAAGGGCATCCTGCTCCTTGACAAAGATTTCCTTGTGGAGACATCAAAGACCCTTGAAGTTATTAAAGATAATGGAGTGACTTCAATAACAATTAACTCCGGCGAAAACAGTGGCATATGGGATAAAAATGGAAATCATATAGAGTTTGATCCGGGGGGATCAATAGAGTCTGACGGCTCTGCTGACAAGTCACAATCAACCGGGGAGAGCACACAAGATCAGACACTCTCCTTTGATCCTTCTGCCGGAGAAATCGAAAAAAAACTCAATAAGATAGAAGAGATCAAAAAGATAGCAGAGGTTAAGTATGCTGAAGCAAAGGGGAATGTAAAAAAAGTTCTTACTGACATCAGGGAAACTGGTGGACAGTTTGACTATAATGAAGTTGAAGAGAATGTTGCTGACCTTGTGAATTTTTTAACTGAAACTGATAATGCTTTTTCGTTCCTGACCAAAGAGTTGTTTTCCTACGATGACTACCTTTACAACCATTCAGTAAATGTATGTGCCATTGGAACAGCAATATTAAATCGTTTTAACACCCATTTCAGCACTTTTGTAAATGATTTTTTAAAGGCAGGGCATAACCATAAAATGCTTGAATCCTTTCCCCGTGAAAAAGGCAAAAACATTGACTGCTTCAGGCTTTTTCATGAAGATGATTTAAGCGATATCTCCCTGGGTCTTTTCCTCCATGACATCGGCAAAGTCATGGTAAGCGAAACAATACTTAATAAACAGGGGAAACTGACTGATAAAGAGTTTGAGGAAGTAAAAAAACACTCCTATGAATATGGGGTATTTATTCTTGAAGAAAACAAGCTCAAAAATTCATATTTAAAAAATATCATACAATATCATCATGCTCCTCTTTTTGAGAATGAGGAGAGATGTTATCCCGGGGGGGTTAAATTTCAACAAATTCCTATTTACGTCAAGATATGTAAACTTGCAGATATTTTTGATGCCATGACATCAAAACGATGCTATAAAGAGGCTTTTAATCAAATCAATGTTGTAACAGATCTTTTCAGGACCTATGCTCAAAAGGATAGACTTTTACAGCTGATTCTTCACTCTTTTGTAAAAAGTATTGGAATATATCCGCCGGGAAGTATTGTATATTTGAACAATGGGCAGCTTGCCTATGTTTTGCACAGTGAAGGACCTCTTCTTCTTCCCTTTACAGATAAAAACCAGACAACCCTTAAAAAGAAACCAGACCCTGTTGATGCTGGCAGCAATGACACAAATGAGGCTTTAAAAGTAGATGCAAATAGAAGTGTAAAAAATCCCACTGATGTTTATGATATACTCCCACCCTATCTTAAAAATATTATCTCAAAAACTGCTGATTGACATATTCCCTTCAATTGTCTAAAAAGAGTTTTAAATTTTTTTTAATATGTTATGTGTATAAGGTTGATATGAAAAAATTAAAAGGACAATTATATGATAAAAGTAAATGAAAACTATTTCAAACTAAAAGCTTCTTACCTGTTTGCAGATATCGCAAAAAAGGTAGAAACTTTCCAAACTGCAAATCCTGATAAAAAAATTATAAAACTTGGCATAGGAGATGTCACAGAACCTTTGCCTGAAGCATGTATTAAAGCATTTCACCATGGTGTGGATGAGATGGCAAAGGAGCAGACATTTCGAGGATATGGTCCCTGCGAAGGTTATCCCTTTTTAAGGGAGCTGATAAGCAAAGAGGATTTTCAAAAAAGAGGGGCAAAGATAAGTGCTGATGAAATTTTTATAAGTGATGGTTCAAAGTGCGACACTGCAAACTTTCAGGAACTTTTTGCAACAGATATTAAAATTGGAATTCCCGATCCTGTTTATCCTGTTTATCTTGATTCAAATGTTATGGCAGGGAGAACTGGAATCCATGAAAATGGAAGATATAAGGGGATTTACTATTTAGAGTGTACAAAAGAGAATAATTTTTTGCCGGAGATACCTGAGCAGAGCCTTGATCTTATTTATCTCTGCTTTCCAAATAATCCAACAGGAACCATAGCATCAAAGAAATATTTGAAACTATGGGTTGATTATGCAAGAAAAAACAAAGCTTTAATTTTATTTGATGCAGCATATGAAGCATTTATCACAGAGGATGCAATCCCCCACTCCATTTTTGAAATTGAAGGTGCAAAAGAGGTGGCAGTTGAGTTTAGAAGTTTTTCCAAATCAGCTGGTTTTACCGGAACAAGATGTGCTGTGACCATTGTTCCAAAAGAGTGCACAGTGTACAATGAAAAAAACGAAAAAGTTGAGCTGTACCCTCTCTGGCATAGAAGACAGGCAACAAAGTTCAATGGTGTCTCCTATCCGGTGCAAAAAGCGGCGGCTGCAATATATTCGGCTGAAGGAAAACAGCAGTCTGGTACCTTGATATCAAACTATCTTAAAAATGCTGATATTGTAACTGAAACCATGGATATTCTTGGATTTGACTATGTTGGCGGAGGCTCATCTCCCTATGTGTGGATTGATGGTGGCACCAGAGACTCCTGGGAGTTTTTCGAGCTTCTTCTTTCAAAGGCTGCTGTTGTGTGTACACCCGGAGCAGGCTTTGGAAAGTGCGGAGATAAATATATTAGAATAAGTGCATTTAACAGCAGAAAAAATGTTATCCAGGCAATGGATCGTTTGAAAAAGGCTTTATAATAATGGATCATTTTTTTAATGTTAAAACCCTGGATCAGGTTATGGAAAATCTTAAAGATTTTTCTCCCCTTGCAACAGAGAAGATCTTTTTGACAGATGCCACATCAAGGATTCTTTCTAAAGACATTATAGCCTCCACAGATATACCGGGATTTCGCAGAGCTACAATGGACGGCTATGCAGTTGTTTCAAAATCAACATTTGGTTCAACCGAGTCAAATCCTTCCTGGCTTGAAATAGCAGGTGAGGTGAAAATGGGAGAAACCCCAGCTTTTTCACTGAAACCGGGAATGGCAGCTGCTATTTCCACAGGAGGCATGCTCCCCAATGGTGCAGACAGTGTTGTCATGGTAGAGCATACAGAGATTGTTGATGAGACATCCATTGAAATTTATAAAAGTGTGGCGCCACTCCAGAATGTTATTGATGCATCTGAAGATTTTGCAGAAAATGATATTGTATTGAAAAAGGGTTTGACAATCAGACCGCCTGAGGCAGGTCTTGTAGCGGCACTTGGATATTCTAAAGTAGATGTTTATAAAAAACCCAGGGTAGGCATTATTTCTACGGGTGATGAGATTATTGATATTGATAAAGACCCTGCACCCGGGCAAATAAGAGATATCAACTCATATACTCTGGCAGGGTTTGTAAAAGAAGCAGACTGCTTACCTGTACTATACGGCATTATCAAAGATAATCTTGACTCTCTGCTTAAAACTTGTAGAAGAGCCTTCTCAGAGTGTGACATGGTTTTAATTTCCGGTGGAAGTTCTGTGGGAGCAAGAGATTTCACGATTGATGTTTTAAATAAAATCGAAAACTCTGAAATTTTGGCCCATGGTATTTCCCTAAGCCCGGGTAAACCAACAATTTTTTCAAAATCAGGGAATAAACCATTGTGGGGACTACCTGGACAAGTTGTATCAGCCATGGTGGTTTTTAAAATAGTTGTTCTCCCTTTTTTAGATAAACTCAAAGGTAAAAGCAGATCAGCAGATCTGCCTATTTCTGCAAAGCTTTCACGTAATGTTGCCTCAACCCAGGGTCGGCAGGACTTTGTGAGGGTTCGTCTGAAAAATCAAGATGGTGAGCTTGTTGCAGAACCTGTACTTGGCAAATCAGGTTTGATTAAGACAATGGTGGGAGCTGATGGTCTCCTTGAAATAGGAGAAAATGTCGAGGGTATGGAAAAAGGCTCCATGGTTAATATAATCCCTCTTTAATAAATCAATACGAGATTAAGAAAAATGAAAAGAAATGTATTCCTTGATATGCAAAGCCTGGAGCGGGCAAAAAAGATTCTATTTGATAATTTTAAGGATTTGATTCTGCCCATTGAAACAATAAACAGTGTTGAGTCCTTTGCAAGAGTACTTGCAGAACCTGTGTTTGCAACGACTTCTTCACCAAATTTTCATGCAGCAGCCATGGATGGGGTTGCAGTTGATGCAAAATCAAGCTTTGGTGCGAATCCTGACACTCCAAAAAACCTTGTAATTGGCCAGGATGCTTTCTGGGTCAACACCGGGCATGTTATGCCGGAAAATACCAATGCTGTAATCATGATAGAAAATCTTAATATCATTGATGACAATAATATTGAAATCGAAAACCCTGTTTTCCCCTGGTACCATGTAAGAAAAATGGGTGAAGATATTGTTGCAACAGAACTTTTATTTCCAAGGGGACATAAAGTTGATGCTTACTCCATGGGTGCATTATTATCCGGTGGGATCTTTAAGGTAAAAGTCCATAAAAGACCAAATGTTCTTATCATTCCCACGGGTTCTGAGCTAAAACAGTGGGAAAATATTGGCATAAAGACACTGGAACCAGGCGATGTAATAGAGTCAAACTCGACTGTATTGGGTCATCTTTGCAAAAAATTTGGTGCGGATTTTACAACCCATGCAATGTTGAAAGATGATCTTGATACTATTAAAAACGTTGTAGAGAAAGCTGCTGTGAATAGCCAGGGCAATGATGCCCAATATGATATGATCATGATAATAGGTGGTTCTTCGGCAGGTTCCATGGATTTTGCAAAACCTGTTATTTCAGAGCTTGGAGAAGTTTTTGTTCATGGTGTTACCATGATGCCGGGTAAACCTGTACTTTTTGGCAAGGTTTATAACACTCCTGTTTTTGGAATTCCAGGATACCCTGTTTCAGCAATTGTTGCTTTTGAACAGTTTGCAGGTCCACTCCTTTCAGAAATGCAGAAATTCAGAGAAGAAAAAAGAGATATTGTCCAGGTAAAACCCTCAAGAAAAATTACTTCAAAACTTGGTCAAGAAGAGTTTATCAGAGTGAAAATCGGCTCTGTGGATGATAAATTTATTGCATCTCAACTTCCAAGAGGCTCAGGGAGCATAACCACCTTGACAGAAGCTGACGGTATTATCAGAATACCTTCCAACAGCGAGGGAATTATCGAGACTGAAGAGATTGATGCTGAGCTTTTAAAACCCATTGATGAAATAGAAAAGACAATTGTAATAACAGGCTCCCATGATAACACCCTTGATATACTTACTGACCAGATACGAAAAGATAATAGGGATTTTAGTATATCATCCAGCCATGTCGGAAGCATGGGCGGGCTCATGGCAATTAAGAAAGGTGTTTGCCACATGGCAGGAGCACACCTTCTTGACCCTGAAGACGGCACATATAATATTTCATATATCAAAAAATACCTGGCAGGAGAGAAAGTCTGGCTTGTAAATCTGGTTATGCGGGATCAAGGTTTGATAATCGCAAGGGATAACCCAAAAAAAATAACCGGGCTTGAAAGCCTTACAAGGAAAGATATAACTTTTATTAACAGGCAATCCGGAGCAGGCACAAGGATACTTCTTGATTACAAATTAAACCAGCTTAATATCACATCAGATGAGATAACAGGATATGAAAATGAAGAGTATACACACATGTCTGTGGCAGTTGATGTGCTTTCGGGAAGAACCGATACAGGACTTGGTATTAATGCTGCTGCAATTGCCCTTAATCTTGATTTTATTCCGGTGATTACAGAGGAGTATGACCTTGTTATTCCTGACAGATTTTTCAATACAGACAAAGTTCAGGCTCTGCTTGAGACAATAAAAACCCGGAAGTTTAAGGAGAGAGTCCTGGCGCTGGGAGGATATTCCACTGAAAAAACAGGCAGGGTGCTGTTGGGAGCTTGATCAATGTCTTTTTTAAGAACTTCTGTCTCATCTGCTGGCAAATTTGTTTATGGAGTACATAAGCCAAAATTTACCATTGCCAATTTAAGAGAAAAAGATTTTATTGAAAGCATAGGTTCCCTTTCTGATGGGACAAATGTTTTAAATGATGGAAACTTTCCCCATACTAATATAAAAGAGGAAAACAGTGATGTAATTTATGAAATTGCAAACCCTTTTCCTTTCCGGGGAACAACCTACATAAATTCAGCGTGGGCAGACAAAAATGCAGCAGATCCTGGAAAGATAAAAATTGCAGAAAAAAAGCCCTTCTCTTTTAAAAAGAGCCTGGGAAAATTTTTTGATGACACTCTGTATGAAAATCTTGATCGACCAATCCGTATAACTATTGCCCAGGCATCAACCGATCCTGCTGAACTTGTCAAACTTGCAGAAACTGTTTGTAAATTTGTATATGATAACAGTGGAGATGTCCCAACAGGGCTTTATTTTAAAAAAGATGAAAACAGTAACATTGTTCCTGATATTAAAGACCATGATCTGTTTGAAATAATTGCAAACAATCCAAGTCTTCCAGATTCTTATAAAAATGCCATGGTTTTAATTCCAGGGATTCAAGGAACAAGTGAAATAACTGCTGCTTTACATGATGAAGAGAATAAAAGCCATGTATTTGAATACTTGAGGCGCAATTCCTATATTCCCTGGGGACATTTTGCTTCCAATATGGCAAACAATTCCATAAGGTACAAAACAAGTCAACTCTCCCTGGTAGATATGCAGGGGATGCGCCATCTATATTATCAGCGCACATACATAAGAGTTGCAGAACAGCTTGGCATTGCTGGTAAGGATAATATTGAGCAGTTGCGCCTTGAAATTTTAGACAAATTGTATGGGAGCAAGGCAGACCTTAAATTTAACAGATCATTGTGGGGGTGGAATTTCGGGTTTGGATTCAGCCACTCAGGATATAATCTGCATGCATCCCACCAGCAGATACACCAGCAGTTTGCAATGATTCCAAAATATGTAAATACTGACAATAATGGAGAAATCCCTTCGTACTCTTCAGGTGATTTAGTTGAAGAGTTTGTCCTGCAATACAGAGAGAAAACAGGCAAAAACTTTTTTGAAAACTATCTTTGTTCCATCAACTCCAACAGGCGCATTGATGGTGCCCCATCAAAACCTGCTTCTTTAAAAGTATTTGAGGATGAAAACATTATTCTGTTTGTGCCAAAGGCTCAAACATCCCAGTTTGAACTCCAGCTTATGCCAAAAAAACAATGCGGAAATGTGCTGGAAGCAGATATTAATATGCGTACATCCATTGATAATGCAATTTTAATGGCTGTACAGACCCTTGAAACTCTTGGTGCTCAGCTGATCACATCAATTGAATACTCCAAACGTTTTGATCTGCCCTTGGATCATGATCAGAATTTCTTATACTCTTTTTTACCAAAACTTCCCAGATCCCCCGGGGCATTCAGTGAAGCACAATTAAGATGGATAAATGGACATTACCCCGAGGACTTTGCTCTGGCGTGCAGACAGGCTTGTACCTGATATTTAATAATGGGCTTGTACTACTCATTTTATAGCTTCTCCAGGAGGCTCAGGCTGGGGGTTGAATCCTTTTTTGGTACCAGGAAGAACAAATTTACTCTTTTTGACTTTGCCAGGTGGTTCAGGTTGTGGATTTATTCCTTTTTTGGTACCAGGGGAGATAAATTTTTTCTTTTGGAAAGGAGTTTTATTAAATTTTGAGCCAGGTTTTTTCGCAACATCCAGTATTATACTGTAAGGTCTGCCACGGACAGTAGTTCCAGGGAATAATATGGAAAGTTTGTACTTTCCTGCTTCAGCAGGTGTAGCACCAAACAGGCTTACTGAATGGGTTTTTCCAGGCAAGATTTCTTTGCCAAAGGTCATTTCAGACGACGGCACAGGGCATTTTTTTAAAGATCCGCCCCCCTCTATAATATCACATTTTATTTTATATTTTGCACCGCTTTCACATTTACCTAACCCTTTGTTTTCAAAAGTAATATGGATATTCACAGGTTTACCTTCCTGTAGCGGTGCCGGTGAATAAGCAAAACTTTTCACAACTATTTTCGGGGTCATTTTTTTTATAATTATTTTGTGATGTTTGCTTATTTGAAATTTGTTAACAACAACATTAACAGAAGCTTTTGGACTCAATGGATAATAGATACTAAAGACAAGGTGAAAATCAAAAATTTTACCATGTCCGGCATCCAAAGGTATTGTGAATTTATCTGTGAAGTTAAAATTTACATGGTGCCCCGATTGTGGATAAGCAATATCAATGGATTCTGTTACCCTGGTGAAATCTGGTTGTATTACCCAGCATCGCATTAAAGTTCCCGGGGAAAGAGAGAATTTATTTATAAAGTCAGGATTGTTATACATAACTGCCTTAAAACTAATTTGCTCTCCCTGCTTTGCATTGGCAGACGGTGTGGCTAAAAGGTTTGCAGTAAATATGTTACTGGCAATAACATTACTACTGAATGAAAAAAACATGAGTATTGTTATCAATAAAACAATATTTGCTTGACTCCATTTTGATTTTACCATTTTTTTAATCCTCCTATAAATTATTGTTTAACTGTATAGTAAGTTGCATAAAAATGAAATTAGTTCAAAAAAAAAGATATTCAATGGGAGTTGGAGTGATTTAAAGTGAGAACAAACAGTCAGAGCTGGAACAACTAAAACAGAGATATGTCTCCCCATTAAATTCTTCCATGGCAGATAGCTGTATGAAGGCAACAAGGCTTTCAATAATAAACATCCCCGGAAGAATTGTTTTACGATCCAGCAGTCCATAATTTTGGCTTGGAGCAGTGAAAAAATCCAGCAGTGGATTTAGGAAGTTTATAAAAGTTGACAATTTGATCAGTATAAGAGATAAATAAGCAAATACTGTCATAAATCTAAGAGGGAGATTTTTTAATGCTGAACTTCGTTGGATCAAAGGGCAAAGATCTTATTAATTTGTCAAAACAGAGTATTTTGATTCTGCATAAAGATAAGGACTTGTTTATTCCGGTTATTTACAACACCATTGTCAGCTCCATCGGGATAATGGCTGCCTTTGCCATGGCATATTTTTTAATTATTGATGGTAGTATCCGCAATGCTATTATTTCTGGTATGTTTATGGTCTTAGTCAGCCCCGTTGCTGTCTATTTAAAAATAAAACACAAAGCTGCAAGCTGCTGGATGACCTATGAAGTATTGCAAAATATAGATACAAATATTAGAAGCGGGATGCAATCCTTAAAAGGTAAAAAAATAAGGCTTTTTTTAATTGCATTATTTGACTTGTTTGTCAAAAACGCAAAAGAAGATAGAGAGGAGGGTGGTTTTTTTTCTTCCTTTATAATGGGCATACTGCTTTCCTTTCTCGTTGAAGTATGGGATTTGATAAAGAATTTCTCATTACCTGTTATAGTAATCCACGATTGCACTATCAGGGAACTGCCAGAAAAACTAGCATCATTAAAAGAGAATATCCCTGCAACATTAATGGGTGTGCTTGGATTAGATATCATTGGAAGTATTATAGTGTCTGCGGTTTCTACTATTGTGCTTCTGGGATGTGTATTAGGTGGATTGACCGGGTATCTGCTGCCAGATATGTTTCCACAGGCATGGCTGTTTGAATTTAATAATACTGCGATAAACAGCCTGCCAGTATTTATCTGTTTACTGGCTGGCACAATTGTGGTTTCCTTTTTAAATAATCTTGTTATCATAGTGAAAAGCATTTATTTCACAGTATTTTATACTGCTTTGCACAATCCCATGGCTATTGATGAAGGCATAAGGGCAGAGGTTACAAACTACCTGAATTACAATAATAGATGTGGCGGTTATGATTTTTTCAGTGCCATTAAAAAAACAGTAAAAAAGAAAATTGGTGTAACAGATGATGACGATCTTTCAATTGATACTGCAACTTCTTTTAGCCAGGCAGATATAAAAAAATGTATACGTGCATACCAAATAAACCTTGACAAAGGTTACTCTAAAGAAAAGGTAGATACATTTTTAAATAAAAAAGGATTTTCTGCAGATCTTGTTGCAATAGCCTATGATAGATACAAAAACGAAAATTCAGAGCAAAATATGAAACATGTGGAAAAACTTGTTAAATTTATTCGCAACAATAGTGAAAAGGGAGTTTCCAATGAGAAAATAAGAAAATATTTAATCGATAAAAAACATCCGGAAAATTTAATAGATCGGGCAATCGAGTTAAGTTAACAGTAGTACAAATTTGAGCTTTCTAATTTTCTTTGTCCTTATTAATGTCCAGGCAAAGCATCCAGCAGCATACCATCTAGTGAACCATTCAGTTGGAATCCGACAATGTCATCTAGAAAACCATAGGTGATATAGGTTGCATTGGAGATACTTTTGCCAAGTAAAGTTTCTGCATTCCCGACAATTTTTTTATGGGCATTTAACCATAATACATTATTGGCAATTTCTATGCCTGAGTCATTAAATGCAGTTAATATCACACTAGCATCAGTCTCCTTAGGATTGATAAATGCAATACCTGTCCATCCGGCTTTTTCCAGTTTTGGGAAAACTCCTGTTTTGCCATTTATATTAACTCCGGTATATCCGGCAAGCTGGTTTCCATTGTTTTTACCAAACAGCTCAAAGCCTGTAATGGCTTTATCTGAAGAGATATGAAGCCATGCAGTTCCCTCCGGCAAATTTAACCCCCTACAAGTGCCCATATATTTTTCTTTACCCTGCAACGTAATGTGTTTGCTGCTCAATGCAGTGCCGTCACTTTTATATGGCTTGATGGTCAAATTTGCTGGAGAAGTTGCCGGGTTATAGGCAACAATACCTGTCCACCATTGTACAGTGCTTGCGATATGGGGATAATAAAGATTTTTGGTTGTTTCATCACTTAAAAGAATACCGCTTAAATAATTTTTCCCTGTACCCGTGTTACTCCCGAAAAGTTCCAGACCAATTATACCCTTACCATTTTTAATAACAGCAGATTTAATTTTTGGTTGTGAAACACCGGAAAACAAACTGCTTATAGTAAATACTTTATGTGCGTTGGCTGCAATGAGAACACTCTTAGTAATGCTGTTATTAAATTCAATGGTAATTGTTTTACCAGAGTATGTGGTATTGACCAGACTCAGACCAGTCCACCATTGATTATTGGATGCAATATGAGGGATATAAATATCTTTTGAGTTGACTTGGGAAGTTGCAGGAATAGCAACTCTGTATTTTCCTGCTACATGGAACTTTGTATACCCGCAGACATATGTCGAGTTAGGCTTAGGTTGAAAAATAATATATCCGATTTTTGATGGTTGAACAAAGTCCCTGTTCACGATGAAGCTTCTCCGACCATTTTTTTTTAGATTGATAGATTTTGAGGAGGCAAAAGCACCAGTATTGGTATAGGCCTTAATAGCCCCGGTCAGGTTGTTAGTTATACTGGTGTTTATGATACATATCTCTGTTTCCCATTTGGCATTGCAGGCAATATGGGGGAAATACAGACTCATCTGCCCTGTGGTATATTCAGCAGTGGCATATTTCAGGTTACCATTTGTGGAATCATAATAACTAATGGCAGGGTTACCGTTTATAATGGTCATTGAGGTATACTCACCGACATCACCCGCAGAATCAATAGTAACAGGTACATTCCAAGAGTCACCACTGGCATTGGATGCTCTGACATATTTCAGGTAACGATTTGTGTAATCATAATAACTAATGGCAGGGTTGCCATTCACAACACTTATTGAGGTGTGTTTTCCTACATCACCTGTCGAATCCACAGTAACAGGTGCATTCCAGGAAGTACCTGCTGTGTTGGATGCTCTGACATATTTCAGGTAACGATTTGTGGAATCATAATAACTAATGGCAGGGTTGCCGTTCACAATTGTTATTGAGGTATACTCTCCAACAAGTCCTGTAGAATCCACAGTAACAGGTGCATTCCAGGAAGTGCCACTGGCATTTGATGCTCTAACATATTTCAGATTTGGGAAACACCTATAACTGATCGCAGGGTTGCCGTTGACAATGGTTATTGAGGTGTATTCACCATATTCACCGGCAAAAGCTGCCGAATTCACAGAAACAGGAGTGTTCCATATTGTTCCGTTGGCATTTGATGCTCTAACATATTTTAGATCTGAGAAACCCATATTTGAGAAATCACTTTTTGTGAAACCCTTATAACAAATGGCAGGGTTACCGTTTACAATGGTTATTGAGGTATGTTCGCCTACATCACCTGTAGAATCCACAGTAACAGGTGCATTCCAGGCAGTACCTGCTGTGTTGGATGCTCTGATATATTTCAGGTCACCATTTGTCTTATCATAATAACAAATGGCAGGGTTACCGTTTACAATGGTTATTGAGGTATGTTTGCCAACATCACCTGTCGAATCCACAGTAACAGGTGCATTCCAGGAAGTACCTGCTGTGTTGGATGCTCTGACATATTTCAGGTCACCATTTGTCTCATCATAATAACAAATAGCAGGGTTGCCGTTCACAATTGTTATTGAGGTATACATGCCGACATATCCTGTAGAATCAATAGTAACAGGGTCAGCGCATAAAGCATTTTGATTAAATAAAAAGAAAATGAGTATTGTAAAATAAAGTATCAGTTTTTGCATCTTTAACTCCCATTCTGATTATAAGTACAACGTACAGCCATTTGCATATATCAGTACAATCTATATTAATGTCCAGGCAAAGCATCCAGCAGTAAGCCATTTGTTGAACCATTCAGTTGGAATCCAACACAATCGTTGCTTGAACCATAGGTGATGTAGGTTGCATTAACAAGTGTTTTGCCAAACAAGGTTTCTGCTGCTCCCACCTTTTTTTCATGGGCCTTTAAAGATAATAGTTTTGTAGCAGTTTCTACACCTGAATCATTAAATGCTTTTAGCCTGACCGAGGCATTGGAGTTTCCAAGATTAACAAATGCAATACCGGTCCAGCCATTTTTCTCAAGTTTTGGGAAAATGCCTGTTTTACTATTAATATTAACTCCGGTATATCCGGCAAGCTGTTTTCCATTGTTTGTACCAAACAGCTCAAACCCTGAAATAGGTCTATTCGAAGAGATCTGAAACCATGCGCTTCCCACGGGAAGGTTTAAAGTTCCAGGTGTGCCAATATATTTTGTTTTTCCGGGTAAATCGATACTTTTACTGCCCAGGGCAGTGCCATCACTTTTATATGATTGAATGGTCAGATGGGCTGAAAGTGCTGCCGGATTATATGCAACAAGACCTGTCCACCATTTTGTATCTTTGGTAATATGGGGATAATAAAGATTGTTAGTCGCCTCATCACTTAAAAGAATACCGCTTAAATATTTTTTCCCTGTACTATCATAACTTCCGAAAAGTTCCAGACCGACAACACCACTGCCATTTTTGATAATGGCAGATTTAATTAGTGGTTGTGGAATACCGGAAAATAGACTGCTTATAGTCAAGACTTTATGTGCATTGGCTTTAAGAAGAATATTTTTTTTTGTGCTGTTATCAAATTCAATGGTTATGGTTTTATTAGAAGATGTGGTGTTGACAAGGCTGAGACCCGTCCACCATTTATTATTGGATGCAATATGGGGAATATAAATATCATTTGTGTTTATATGGGAAGTTGCAGGAATGGCAACTCTGTATTTTCCTGGAACATGGAATTTTGTATATCCACAGGCTGCTGTTGAGTCTGGCTCAAAAACAATATATCCGATTTTTGATGGCTGTATAAAATCCTTGTCCACTATAAAACTTTTTCGACCATTTCTTTTCAGATTAACAGTTTTTGAGGAGATAAGGGTGCCTGAATTGTCATAGGCCTTGGCAACCCCTGTCAACTCATCTGCCCCACTTTTGTTTATAATGCAGATTTCTGTTTTCCATGTAGTATCACTGGCGATATGGGAAAAATACAGGTTTGACAACGATGCTGGCACGTATCTGGTGAATTTCAGATCCTTGTTTGTGCTGTCATAATAACTAATGGCAGGGTTACCTTTCACATTGGTGATTGAGTTATATTTGCCAACAACACCTGTAGAATCTATAGTAACAGGAGTACCCCATTTTGTCCCGCTGGCATTGGATGCCTTGACATATTTCAGACTTTTGTTTGTGTAATCAATATAACTAATGGCAGGGTTGCCGTTGACAATGGTTATTGAGGTATATTCACCGACATCATCGTTGGAGTCCAACGTAACAGGGGCATTCCATGCAGTACCCAAGGCATTATCTGCCCTGACATATTTCAGGTTTTTGTTTGTCCAATCATAATAACTAATGGCAGGATTACCGTTGGCAACGGTTATTGAGGTATAAGAGCCAACATAGCCTTTGAAATCGATAATAACAGGATTGTACCATGCAGTTCCGTTGGTATTGGATGCCCTGATATATTTCAGGTCACCGTTTGTAGGATCAAAATAGCTAATGGCAGGGTTGTTGTTGACAATGGTTATTGAGTTATAAGAGCCAACAGCATCTTTAGAATCCAAGATAATGGGAGTGTGCCATGCAGTTCCGCTGGCATTGGCTGCCCTGACATATTTCAGGTTTTTGTTTGTCCAATCATAATAACTAATGGCAGGGTTGCCGTTGACAATGGTTATTGAGGGATGCACCCCGACATCATCTTTAGAATCGATAGTAACAGGAGTGTACCATACAGTTCCGTTGACATTGGCTGCCCTGACATATTTCAGACTCTCATTTGTTCTATCATAATAACAAATGGCAGGGTTGCCGTTGACAACCGTTATTGAAGTATAAGAGCCGACATCGCCTTTAGAATCCACTGTAACAGGGGCATCCCACGCAGTACCTGCAGCTTTGGATGCTCTGACATATTTCAGGTTGCGGCTTGTCCTGTCATAATAACTGATGGCAGGGTTGCCGTTCACAATGGTTATTGAGGTATAGGCACCGACATCACCTTTAGAGTCAACTGTTACAGGGGCAGCAAACACACCATTTTGATTACATAAAAATAAAATAAATATTGTAAAATAAAGTATCTGTTTTTTCATTACAGGCTCCTGTTCTTAAATTATATAACAATTTAGTCATGTATCAGTTCAATACTGAAATATTTACTTTTTATCATACTTTCCTTCTTAAAAAAAGTTTCCTGTCAATGTTTTTTTAATCAGGATAGATAAGAGAGGCGAAATGAATTATCCGGGAAAAGTTGCAATTTACTTGACATCATAAATATATTTAGTATATATAAAACTATATTATAAATACTAAACTTTATAAAAAGATATTATAAAAATGAAATATAAATTGGGCGCACAACTTAGAGCCATTAGAAAAAAAAGAAATTTGACCGGTAAAATGGTTGCAGAAAAATCTCAATTAAGCACAAGTCTGCTTTCACAAATTGAGAATAACAGAATTTCACCATCCCTTGATACGCTTCTTAAACTGCTTGAAGTTTATGGAATAACACCCAATGAGTTTTTTAAAAATTATGAAACAGATTCCGCAGTTGAGATTATTAAGAAGAGAGATAGAAAAATATTCACCAGGAAAAACAGTAAATATGAAAAACTCAGTGGGGACAGTCAAAACAAGGGAAAATATTCTTTTAATGCCTTTTTGCTTGAGCTTGAACCGGGTTCTTCCCGGGGAGACAGTGAAAATGGTCATATGGGACGTGAACTTGGCATAATTATTTCAGGAACCGCACAATTAATATATGGTGAAAATAAATTTGAGATTTCCCAAGGAGATACCATCTCTTTTTTTTCACAGATACCCCATGTATTAAAAAACAGCAGCAAAAAAATCTTCCAGGCATATTGGATTGTAACGCCAGCTGATGGGGAAGACTATTTTGGAGAGAATAAAAAATAAAAGGGACGTTAAGTTATGGGAAACACTATTGTAGAAAAAATTTTTAAATCACATCTGGTTGATAAACCATACAAAGGAATAAATATCTTAAAGCTTGACAGGGTTTTCTGCCATGAAATAACTACACCCATTGCAATATCTGATCTTATTTCAAAGGGTAAAGACAGGGTTTTTGATCCGGACAAAATTAAGGCTGTGATTGATCATGTGACTCCGGCAAAGGATTCAAAAACTGCCTTACAGGGAAAGATTATGCGGGATTGGGCAGAGCGGCACCGAATAAAAGATTTTTTTGATATTGGTGAGAATGGAGTCTGCCATGCACTTTTTCCTGAAAAAGGATTTGTCATGCCTGGACACACTATAATAATGGGTGATTCACATACATGCACCCATGGTGCATTTGGTGCCTTTGCAGCAGGAGTCGGTACAACAGACCTGGAGGTTGGTATTTTAAAGGGTGTGTGTGCATTTAAAGACAGCTTGACAATAAAAATTGAATTAAATGGAGAGTTTAAAAAAGGGGTTTTTGCAAAAGATGCAATCCTTTATATAATAAAAGAGCTTACAGTAAATGGTGCAACCAACAGGGTTATTGAATTTCATGGTGGGGCTGTTGATAATATGTCCATGGAAGAGAGAATGACACTTTGTAATATGGCTGTTGAAGCAGGAGCAACCAGTGGAATATGTGCTCCGGATATGGTGACAGTGGATTATTTGTGGAAATTTATAAAGGATGATTATGAATCAAAGGAAAAAGCTTTGATGAAGTTTTCAGAATTTTTACCTGACAAAGATGCTCAATATGATGATGTTTTCAAGTTTGATATAAGTAGACTTGAACCGATGGTTACCCAAGGTTATAAGCCTGATAATGTGATTGCAATATCTAATATTAAAGAGACAGAGGTTGACCAGGTCTATATTGGCTCCTGTACAAACGGACGAATAGAAGATTTAAGGGTTGCTGCAAAAATTTTAAAAAACAGGCAGATATCTGCTGATGTAAGAGCAATTGTCTCACCTGCGACACCTGCAATCTTCAGTCAGGCCTTAGAAGAAGGTTTGATAAAAATATTCATGGATGCAGGGTTTTGTGTTACAAATCCCACGTGCGGTGCTTGTCTTGGTATGTCCAACGGAGTTCTTGCAGAAGGTGAGGTTGCAGCGTCAACAACAAACAGAAATTTTTTTGGTCGCATGGGTAAAGGTGGCATGGTGCACCTTATGAGTCCTGCCTCGGCAGCTGCAACAGCACTTGCCGGAAAAATTGTAAATTCAGAGCTTTTTGATGATAAAGGAGTAGAAGATGAAAGAATTTAAAGGCACGCCTCTTTTTTTAGATAGATCAGATATCAATACAGATGAGATAATCCCTGCTAAATATTTAACTGAAAACAGTAAAGAAGCGTTAAAGCCCTATTTAATGGAAGATCTTAAACTTAAAGGTTTTGATACAAAAAAAGATATCAGTGAAAATTCAATTATTATAACCAGAGCTAATTTTGGCTGTGGATCTTCCAGGGAACATGCACCCTGGGCACTGGAAGTGAATGGATACAATGCAGTAATAGCACAAAGTTTTGCAAGGATTTTTCAGCAAAATATGTTTAATTGCGGGATGCTGGCAATTGAGTTGCCAAAAAAAAGTATTGATTTTATTTTTAATGAGTTTGACTCTGATTCGACAATGGTTGAAATAGACATTAAAAATTGCATAATATCCCTTGAATCTGACTCGAAAAACAAGAAAATAGAGTTTGAAGTATCTGAGTTTGATCAGGAGCTTGTTTTTGCCGGAGGCTGGGTTGAATATGCGGATGCCAATTATTAAAATGCCCGGGTCTTGCTAACTTTTACCTCCACTCCACATGAGACGGGCTTTTAATACATTAAAATAGTTCTGGTCATTTAGAGATATCATTTTTACAGGGTTTTTGCTCTTTTGCAGAAAAATTCTATCTGTGGAATCTATCTCAACACCCTCCTGGCCATCAAAGGTTAGAAGAATATCAGAAGGATCCCCTTCAAGTCTTATCTCGATTGATGCAGAATCAGGGATAATAAGAGGGCGGTTTGTCAAGGTAAAGGGGCAGATCGGGGTAAGAATTATTCCTGGTACATCAGGGTGAATTACAGGTCCGCCCGCTGCAAGAGAGTATGCAGTGGAGCCTGTTGGAGTGCTGACTATTAAGCCGTCAGCTCTAAAAGTTGTAATATATTTAGAATCAATATAAACAGCACAGGAGGCAAGCCTTGACAGGGCGGATTTGTTAATTACCGCATCATTTAAAACATCAACAGAAGTTTTGATCTTATCATCCCGTTTTACTGTAATTGTCAGACGTTCTCTTTTCCCCACAGTAAACCTGCCGGCAAAAAGCGCATCCAATGCATCAAAAAGTTTATCTTCAAGGGTTTCAGCCAGGAATCCAACTTCTCCAAACTTTATTCCCATCAAAGGGATATCATAATTTGAAATAAAGCGTGCAGCACTCAAAAAAGTTCCATCACCCCCAAGTACTACAACAGCAAGCAGATTGCCCTGTAACACTGATTTGTTGGAGCTGCTGACATCAATCACAACACATTGTTCACCAAGTTTTGATTTTATCTCCAAAGCTTTTTTTTGAGCCTCAGAATCATTTTTTTTAATAACAAGCCCAATTTTTTTCATATATATCTCTTTAATATTTAAAACTTAAAACCCGTGCTATTATGTGCATTTTTTAAAGAAAAATCAATATCAGATGGGCAATTAATTATATCCAACCTTGCTAAAAGCCATGGCAATTTTTGTTTTATCAACAGGCTTGAAAATATATGGCCCGTCCCCTTTTGCAAAGGTGGGGGACAATATTTCTCTTGAGTCATCCGGGGCAAGCATTATAATTTTCACTTGATCTTCAGGATTAATTTTTTTTGACTCTTCCCATCTTCGAATATTCTTAAGCACCTCAAGTCCGCTTAAGTCAGGCATATCATAATCCATAAAAATAATGCTATAGGGAACTTTGGCTTTATGTGCCTTTAAAACTGCATTTAATGCTTCTACACCATTGATGGCAGTGTCACACTCCCCGTACCTTGACAATATTTCATCTGTCTTTTTCCGGCTTTCAAACTCATCATCCACAATTAAAAATTTCATGAAAAGGTTTTTTACAGAGTAACGTATAATAAAATCCTGTAATCTATCACATCTCTTTTTAAGGTTTCTAACCTCTTTTTTAATCTCTTTTGTATTGTCAGCTTTTATTGCCCTTTCAAGACAAAATGCAGCATCCATAATGGTTTTTGAGGCAAGGTTTTTAACCCAGTCTCTAAAATTTTCAATAAGCTTTAGCGCCTTTGCAAAATCCTCAGCATTAACAGCCTCTTCGATTTTGATGACTTCTTCTGGGTAAGATTGGACAAATTTGTCAAAACACTCTTTGATAAGCTCTTTATTGCCATGGGCAATCTGAATTACTTCATCAAGATCAAGTATCTCATCTTTATCAATTTCAATCTTCTTTTTGTCGCCCATGAAAAGGGCAATTGCCTGGGCAAGTGCTTCACGCTTAACAGGTTTGGTAAGGTAATCATCCATTCCAGCATCTATAAATCGTTCTCTGTCTCCTTTCATTGCATTGGCTGTAAGGGCAATAATCGGGATGTGATCTGCATCACTGGAGTTTTTTTCAATTTCGCGAATTTTCTCTGCTGCTTCAAATCCATCCATTTCAGGCATCTGACCATCCATTAAAATCAGGTCGTATCCTCCCTTTTTAAACTCTTCAACAGCTATTTTGCCATTTTGGGCAATATGAAAAGAGTGGCCGATTTTTTTCAGCATATTGCCTGCAACTTTCTGGTTCATTTTATTGTCTTCAGCTAAAAGAATATTTATAACTCTGACAGGAGCTGTACTGGATGCTGCTTTTTCTTCAATACCAAATCTTGTTTCTATTGGTTCTTTTTTTTTATCGCCATACTGCTGGTTTAAACTTTCAAGTATGTGTATGTCGTAAACAGGTTTTGTGATTTGAGAACCAAGCCCTTTTTTTTCAAGCAGTGAGGGCTTTAATCTTTGGTTTGCATAATTCATTAAAACAAGGTGTGTATTCCTGAAAACAGGATTTGCTTTGATTTGCTTTGCAAGCAAATAATCCTTATCAGTTTCCATGTCAACAAATACAGTGTTAAAGGGAAAGCCGTTATTGTGGGCTTGTTCCATGATTTTTAAAGCTTTATCCCTATTTTTTACCCCATTATATGAGCAGCCCCATGATTTTAAAATTTGAACCATGGTGGATAAGCTGGAATTATTTGAATCAACAACAAGCAAATTAAGCTGTTTTAGTTTTTCAAAAAGTTGCCTGTTCTGATCTTTGATTTGGTCTTGATCAACAGATGATTTATCAAACTTTGCAGTAAACCAGAAAGTAGAGCCTTTGCCCTTTATACTTTTAACCCCGATTTCTCCATGCATTAACTGGGATAATTGTTTTGAAATAGTAAGACCTAATCCTGTACCCCCATATTTACGAGTTGTGGATGAGTCTGCCTGGGAAAATGATTTAAAAAGTTTGCTCTGCTGCTCTTTTGAGATCCCAATACCAGTATCAATGATTTCAAATTTCAGAAGAACATCAGAAACAGTCTCTTTTTCAAGGGAGACTCTAATAACAACTTCTCCTTTTTCAACAAATTTTACACTGTTGCCGGAAAGGTTAATTAGAATTTGGCGTACTCTTCCAGGATCACCTATTAAAAAGTTTGGAACATCTGTTCCAATGGTGCAGATAAAGTCAATATTTTTTTCCTGGGCCTTTGTAGCCATGAGCTGCCCAATATCATTAATGGTTTTTCTCAGATCCATATCTATTAATTCAAGCTCAAGCTTACCTGCTTCAATTTTTGAAAAATCAAGGATATCATTTATTATTGTTAATAATGCCTGGGCACTTTTCTTGATGGATTCAGCAAAATCTTTTTGTTCTGTGTCAAGCTTTGTATCAAGGATAAGGTCGGTCATACCAATAACACCGTTCATGGGAGTTCGTATCTCATGGCTCATATTTGCAAGGAATTCACTTTTCGCAATATTTGCAGCTTCTGCATCTTCTTTGGCTTGTCTTAAATGGACAGTCTGTTTATTTATTTCGCCCTGGAGATATTTGCTGGACATCTGTCTTTCAAGATGCACAAGAATTCGTGCAATGAGCAGTTCTTTGACAAATGGTTTTATTATAAAATCAGTTGCTCCAATTTTAAAAAGGTGTCGTTCTGTTTTCTGGTCAGTTTGGGATGTCAGGAAGATCACAGGTTTAGACTTGAGTCTCAGGTCTTTTCTTATCTTGATACAGAGTTCAGCTCCATCCATTACTGGCATATTCAAGTCGGTTAGAATAATATTTATTTCCGGGGAGTCAGGAGATGTTAAGAAACCAAAGGCTTCTTTCCCATCCTTTGCAGTAAATACCGTCAGATTGGCACTCTCCAGGGCTTTTTGTACAGTACTGAGGATAAAGCCTGAGTCGTCAACCAGAAGAATAGTAGGATTTAATTGTGCCTTGTTCAAAATATTGTCCTGCTAATATGATTTATTCGCAACTGAAAATTTTTGTAGATATTAAATTAACTTTAATGTAATTTGTCATGCAAGTCAAGTGTGGGAAGTTTTTGAACTGCAATGGGATAAAATAGGGTATCAGGGAATGGAACTATCAGATATTAATGGAATCAAAGGAAAATTAGGAAAACTCAAGGAGATTATTCTAGCTGAAAAATCCATTGCAATTGCTTTTTCAGGCGGTATTGATTCTTCTGTTGTTGCAAAGGTTGCAAAAAATGAACTTAAAAATAAGGCAATTGCAATAACTATAGATTCCGATGTTTTTTCCAATAAGGAGTTGAAATTCTCAAAAGTAATTGCAGGAGAGATAGGTATTAAACATATAATAATTAAATCTTCAAAACTGGAGGACCCTGTATTTGTCAATAATTCTGAAAATCGTTGTTACCATTGTAAAGGAAGAGAAATAGAGTTGATTTGGCAGGTGGCAAAGGAACATGGCATTAAAAGTGTTGCATATGGTGTTAATATATCCGACAAAAAGGAACATAGACCCGGGATTAAGGCTTTAATGGAAAGCAATATTTTTTTCCCCCTGGAAAAGGCAGGTATTGGCAAGCCAGTTATGCCTCAAATTGCCAGATATCTAGGCTTGTCAAATTATAATATGCCCTCAACAACCTGCCTTGCATCAAGGATACCCTATGGCAACAAGATAAATAAAGAGAAGTTGATACAGATTGAAAAGGCAGAAAGTTTTTTAATTGTACTTGGACTCAGCGACTCACGGGTCAGGCACCATGGAGATATTGCCAGGATAGAGGTGTCAAAAAATGAAATTGAGAAAATTATCCTTAACAAAATTTCCATTGTTAATAAATTTAAAGAGTTAGGGTTTCAATATGTTACCCTTGATTTGCAGGGGTATCGTTCAGGCAGTATGGATGAGGTAATAAAAAATTCTGGAGCATGAATTGTATTGTTCGCTATGGAGAACGCAATTGATTGGAGGGTTGAACAGCCAATTTATTTTTTATAGTCAATATTGATCATGCTGAACATCCTTTTTTTAAAATATAAAAAAATCATTGACCCAGGAATAAGCATCATATAATATAGATATTTTAGCATAGTGTTCGTTATAGTGAAGATGCATTATATTGATTAATTTTTTTAGATATTGGAGGTTGCAGTAATGGAACCTAAAACCTTAATAGTTTATCCGGAAAAATGCAATAATTGCAAGGATTGTGAGACTGCCTGTATCGAATCACGTTCTACCCTCACAAGCTCTGGTCTCTCCTGCATACGTATTATGAGAGAGCAAATCTCAAAGGTTGAATCAGATGATGACTTTTTCTTTCCTGTTGCCTGTAAACAATGTGACAAACCACCTTGTCTTGCTGTATGTCCCAAAGAGGCTATTTATCAGGATAAAGAGACAGACAGGGTTTTAATAGATCGTCAAAAATGTGTTGGATGCGGGATGTGTGTTACGTCCTGTCCCTTTGGAGCGATGAAAATTGATAAAAAAAGAGGTAAATCCTATAAATGTGACCTCTGTGCAGGTGATCCTCAATGTGTAAAGGTTTGCGAACCCCAAGCCCTTGAATATTTAGATTTTGAAATGCTTAAATACCCTAATATGTATAATGCTGCCAATAAATTAGCATGGGTAAAACAACCATCACTCAAAGAGTCTTTAGGGAGGGATTGAAATAATGGTAAGTTTTAAGGTAAATGAAAAATGCAACGGATGCCTTGCCTGTGTCCAAAATTGTCCGGCAACAGCGTTAAAATATAATGATTTAAAGGACAAACGGGAAATTTTGCATAATATGTCTGTCTGCGCAAGGTGTGGTCATTGCTGGAGAATTTGTCCCCAGGATGCAATTGAGTTTAAGGAGTTGATTTCAGGAGAGTTTGAACTTGTAACCTCCCTTGATTTAGTGCATTGTAAGGTGTGTGGTGAACCTGTGTTTACAGCAAATCTTGGTGAAAAAGTATCCAGTGACTTAAAAAGTGCTGTGGATGCATTATGTCCTGAACATAAAGGTGCAAATTTAAGTAAAACATGGAAAAAACTCTCGCAAAAATGAGCTTTATAACAGGAGATATCAAATGATAGTAGGTGAACATAAACCAATTGAAGAAGTAATAGAATCTATCAAGGAGTATAAAAATGTTCTTGTTGTCGGGTGTCAAACCTGCGTTTCAGTCAGCCTTACAGGTGGTGACAAGGCAGCGCGTGAACTTTCAGAGTCTTTAAACCATGTTTTTAAAGATTCCAAAGCAGTATCAAAATTTAAAAGCACTTCGCTGGAAAGACAATGTGAAAAGGATTGGATAGACCCTTTTTTTGAGAGCGTTGATGGCTATGATGCTATTTTATCTCTTGCCTGTGGTGCAGGTGTACAGACCATGGCAGATATGTTTGACATCCCTGTGATCCCCGGGCTTAACACAACTTTCATCGGTGCGCTGGACAAAGCAGGAGTTTTAAATGAAAAATGTGTGGGGTGCGGTGATTGCGTTCTTGCCCTGACCGGTGGAATCTGTCCCGTTGCAAGGTGTGCAAAAAGTATCTTTAATGGACCCTGTGGCGGATCCAATAAAGGACTGTGTGAAGTGAGCATCAGCCTTGGCAGAGATATAGAGTGTGCATGGCATTTAATAGTTGAACGTCTCACAAAACTTGGTAAGCTTGATAATTATTCTAAAATCAATCAACACAAAAACTGGGCTGTAAGCAATGCCGGCGGACCAAGACAGTTGATACATCCAGGAGAAGCCCCTTTTTAAAGCCTGCAATTGAATCCATATACAAGTATTTGGTGTTTTCAGGGTTTTTGTGTTTTAGAAGAGGCAATAGGTTTCCCTGTTTGTTTTTCAATATCCAGGCACCTGTTTAGCAGCACCATCACCTTTTCTTATGTTTCTTCTGCAAACACCTCGTAATGAATCACTTTATCTTCAAATTCAAGCAAGAATTTTTCATCTTCTGCATAATATTTTGCTTTTTCAAAATCTTCCCCGGCAAAATTTTTAATCACATCAATATTTTCCCAAAATGTAATTAATGTAAAGTGCCCTATATCATTGTCTACATTTCTTAAAAATGTCAATTTAACAAAACCATCTGTCTTTTTGTAGTCAGGTATTGCTTTTACTTTCATAAATTCTGTGTATTCGTCAAAATCTTCAACTTTTGTTCTTCCATGCCAAATCCTTGCAATCATATATGTCTCCTTTACAATATTTTCAAGTCTCCCCTTGCTGTTGCTCCTGATATACCCTTAAAATTTTTCATATTCCGACCTACTTCTTCTTCCATATCTTTAAACCAAGTGTATCCCAAAGAATACCAGGGATTTAGTTTATAATTAAAAATTTGGTCTCCATGAAATTTAAAATAACCCGTAGGAAATGCTGTATTATTCGTAAGCGCTTAACAAACCCCATCTGCAAAATTAATAATATTTATGCCATAGTAA
>CAZMEX010000036.1:0-30657 GCA_964565415.1 uncultured Desulfobacterales bacterium
AAGAGATATGAACATAGTTTTTGATGATAAATTTTAAAAAAGAGCATAATAAAACAGGAGGTAACAATGAAAAAAAGAATTAATTACTATTGCCAGATAATATTTATACTTTTAATGTTTACAGCAATACCAGCGTGGGCTACGGATGGTTCTGCAAAATGGGTTTCACCTGCTAATTGGTTTATCTATTTGGTTATTTTAATTGTGTTAATTGGGTCTCTTATTTCTATACTTATCATACGCACTTCTCTTGTTAATGAAAAATGGTCTATAGCAAATGCTTTATCTGAAGGAACACAGCTAACCGAAATTGGAGAAGATGGAAAGGTTATAACTGATGATTCAAATAATCCTCGTATGATAACAAAACTTTATCCAAGCAGCAGTCGTTTGGTTGCGCTTATGGGAATGATAGTTATCTTATTCATGTTTCTTGCCTTTGGTTCGTTTTCTCTTTTTTCTTTTGCAAAAACAGGTGAAATGCCAAACTCAATAAATCAGGTAACCAAATTCCTGTTAGCCGGATTGACTTTGTTTGCTCCCTATGCTGTGAATAAATTATCAAAGTTATTTGAGGGTCTTGCCCCTAAATGATAAGCATGGCATGAAATATAGAATTACTGATTTTTGAAAACCACTTTTTCTACAGGCTTGTTGTGTAGTCCAAAGTGGGAATAAATCAAAGGTTCAAAAGGTAATTTAAGAGGTAATGTAGATGGATTTTTTCGATATAATAAAAGAACTCCGCAAAGGTGAGCCAGATATTCAAAAGGCTTATAAGGCAATGAAAGTTTTAGGATGGATCTGCATTGTTGGTGCAATATGGAATTATGCAATTTATTATCTTGCTCCCTTTGATGAAAGCCCCTTTGATCTTCCAGCCAGTTTCCCTTACTTCGCGTTAATATCTTTCCTGTTTCTTGGGGGACTTTTTTTATATTCATCCCAGAACATTAAAAGAATGAACCCCATTGGCAAAAGAGTTGGTCAAGTAGCTGTTGCGTTATTGGTTGCTCTATTTGTTGTTTTTATGTTTTTCATGTTTCTTAAAGACACCTTCCCTGTTGATGATGGTCAATTCTCAATCATTTTTACTATTTTTATTATTATTTTTATTGCTCAGTTTGGAGTGCCTGCTTATTATGGTATCCTATATTTGGGACGACTTCCGATACAAGAAGACAATTTTGAAAAAAGAAGGTTTGAGCCTGAATGTATAGTCAAGGTGATGGAGGAAGAGAAAAGCCATAACAATCCAATTCCTCAGAAAAAATATAAAGATGCACTTTTCCCATTTGGTATTTTTGGCACCTTTGCACTACTTATTACAATTCCATTAACTTTGTTTTTTGTAATTGAAAGGTTTGGGGATCCAAAACAGATGGCATTTATGTTTATGCCAATTTTCTTTTTTGTTTTTTTTACACCAGTAGCCTATAATTTTTTTCCATCTACATTTCAGAAACAAAGAAACCTTCTTGCATCATTTACAGGTGGGGGTTCCATATTTTTGCTAAACGGAACCTGGCCTTTTTTTAGACTTATTGTCTATAACGATGGTCTGGAAATCCGTGTGATGTTTCATAGGTTTTTTATTCCCTATGATAAAATGGAAGACATCCCTGAAAAAGTCAGCTTTTTCACCCGCGGTATTTTAATCAAGTCAAATCTTCCAGGTGTTCCATCAGGGATTCGTTATCAAGGATTCAGAATGAAAAGAATTGTAAAAATAATAACCCGGAATAGAAATAGATTCCTCTTATGACAAAAGCATAATGGATATTTTCACAGTGTTGATAATATTAACAGCACCAATTTTTTTTATTTGGTGCGATAAATGTTAGTATCAATACTTGCAGGTTTAAAATTGATTTATAATATAAATACTGTTATGAGTAAAAATATAAAATAAGGTTATTATGATTTATGGATAAAAAAAAAATTATAAGCTTTGATAAGATTAGATCATTTGCCATGGACAGAAAAAATCTTGGGGATAAAATAGTCTTTACCAATGGCTGCTTTGATATTCTCCATGCAGGGCATATAAATTATTTGAATCGTGCCCGTTCGTTTGGTGATTTGCTTATGATTGGTTTGAATTCCGATGCCTCCATAAAATTGATTAAAGGTGCAGATAGACCCATTATTGAACAATATCAGAGAGCATTGGTTCTCTCTGCACTCTCCTGTGTTGATTGTATTGTTTTGTTTGATGATAAAGACCCTGAAAATTTAATAAAAGAGGTGATGCCTGATGTCCTTGTTAAAGGTGCTGACTGGGAAGAGGACGATATTGTAGGATCTGATATTGTAAAACAAAACAGTGGTGTCATAAAACGAGTTGAATTTGAAGTAGATATTTCCACAACTCAGATCATAAAAAAAATCAACGGGCTTTTCCATGGCAAAAAGTAAGAATACAAGCAAGCCTGAAAAGCTTGAATTTACCAATCTAAAAGTTTTTCCCCAAATTGTTCATTCTGTTTTTACAAGAAGGGGAGGAGTTAGTAACCACCCGTTTGATTCATTGAATGTCAGCTTTTCCATCGGTGATAAAGAAGCTTTTGTCGCAGAAAACAGAAGTAGAATTTTGCATGTGTTAGATAGAAATTGCACTGCTGTGTTCATAGATCAGGTGCATGAAGATAATATAATTGTAATCAAAGATAATAAAATTGAAAAATTTTTGTATAAAGCAGATGGTGTAATAACTAATATAAGGGGAAAACTTCTTTTTATTCAGGTTGCTGATTGCCAATCAGTTATGATGTTTGATCCTGAAAAGAATGTTATTGCCAATGTTCACTCTGGATGGCGGGGCAGTGTTAAAAACATTATTGGCAAATGTGTAGATACCATGCGGGAAGAGTTTGGCAGCAACCCGGGACATATCATTGCTGGAATCAGCCCTTCCCTGGGTCCTTGTTGCGCTGAATTCATCAATTATAAAACAGAACTTCCTGAAAATTTCTGGAAATTTAAAACAAAAGAGAGTTTTAATTTTGATTTTTGGGAAATAAGTTTTTATCAACTTTTACAAAAAGGTGTAAGGGCAGACAATATTGAAAATATGAATATTTGCACAAAATGTTTCTCCAAAACATTTTTCTCATACAGAAAAGAAAACCTTACTGGTAGGTTTGCATGCGTCATTGGATTGATTTAAAATTTTGCTGGCATATTAAAATGAAAATTAAGTATGGAAGATAAATTTTTATTAACTGAAAAAGTCAGAGGCTCAGGTTGAGCTGCAAAACTTGATCCAGGGACGCTGGATCGAATTATTAAGAAGCTTGACATTAAGAAACACCCTGATTTGTTAGTTGGGATTGACACATCTGATGATGCAGGGGTTTATAAAATAAGCCCTGACATGGCACTGGTGCAAACTCTGGATTTTCTTACCCCTGTTACTAACTCCCCCTATGAGTTTGGGCAGATTGCAGCTGCCAATTCTTTAAGCGATGTATATGCCATGGGAGGAACACCGCTTACTGCAATGAATATTGTCTGTTTTTCCTGTGATGAGCTTGATGAAGATATTTTAAGCGAGACCCTCAAGGGCGGGATGGATAAAATTAATGAGTCTGGGGCAGTCCTTGTTGGAGGGCACAGTGTAGATGATAAGGAGTTCAAGTATGGACTTTCAGTAACAGGTATGGTTCATCCAAAAAAAATTTGGACAAATAATGGATTGGGTTCAGGGGAGGCTTTGATTTTAACTAAACCTTTGGGATCTGGTATTATTGCAACTGCAATCAAGGCAAAGCTTGCAAATAATGACATCTCCAATAACGCTTTTCGAGTCATGTCTAAATTGAATAAAGATGCAGCAGAGGTTTTAAAGGAGTTTAAGGTTAATGCCTGTACTGATATTACAGGCTTTGGTCTTGGAGGACACTTATTTGAAATGGCAAAGGCTTCAAAGAAAAAAATAATATTATTTTCTAAAAAGGTGCCGGTAATAGCAGGAGTAAAAGAGTTTGCAATGATGGGTATGATACCTGCAGGTGCCCATAAAAACAGGAAGTTTTGTCAAGCTGATTTAAAAATTGATTCAAGTGTTGGAAGGGTACACCAGGATATTATATTTGATCCGCAAACTTCGGGAGGACTTGTTGCAAGTATTAAAAAAGAAGAGGCTGACTTATGTTGCTCTAAATTAATAAAAGCAGGAGTACAGGCTGAGATTATAGGAGAAGTCAATGAAGGTTGTCTTCAAGGGTTCCTTGAAATTATATGATCATTTTTATTGACTTAAATAAAACCATATGATATTTGCTTTTGAGGTAATATAAAAAGGCTTAACATTGAAAAAAGAAAGATTCAGCAATTTTAGGGAGTTAGGTTATTATAGTAGCCTTGGTCTTTCAGTCTCATTGGCAATTTTCATTGGTCTTTTTTTTGGAGTGTGGCTCGATAAAAAATTTGGTACAAACCCGATCTGGACATTGATTGGATTAGGAATGGGGATTGTAGCCGGATTTAGAAATCTTATCAAAGCCATGAATAAAGCTAAGAAGGGTTAGGGACGGTAAGTATGGAGACAACAAAAAGATTGGTTGATTTTATAAGTAAATCAAACTTGTTTCTTTGTATTTTGCTGACTCTTTGCAGCTTGTTAATTACTCCCTATAAATTTACTTTGGGAGTTATATTGGGAGCATTTATTGCGGGATCAAGTTTTCATTTGCTAAAAAGAACTTTAAACAATGCATTTGAACACCCGGAAAATGTTGCTCAAAAAGGGCGGGCTGTATTAATTAACGTCCTTGTTAAATATTATATCAGATTTACAATAAGCGGATTCCTCATTTTTTTACTTATTGCAGGGCATGTTGTAAATCCTTTGGGGTTGTTAGCAGGGCTTTCAGTCGTTGTTGCCAGTATTTTTTTAGCAACGGCGTTTGAATTAAAAAGACTTATTTTCAAGGAGGCAGTGTAAGGATGACACATCCATATATGTTTTTAGTGAAATTATTTGAGACAATAGGATTAGGGCATTGGGCCCATAGCAACCCCCACGTGATTTATATGTGGGCTGCAATGATAGTAATGATAATTTTCGGATGGCTTGCCGGGAAAAATGTTCAGCTTGTTCCAAAAATGATGCAAAATGTATTTGAGGTGCTGATTTCAGGGCTTGAAGAATTCATGGTAACTGTTACAGGTGAAGAGGGAAGATGGGTTTTTCCATTTACAGCCACTCTGTTTCTTTTTATTTTTCTGGGTAATTTAATGGGTCTTGTCCCTGGATTATTTCCTCCCACTGCCAATATTAACACAACTTTGGGATTAGCATTGGTTGCGGTCCCCTTTTCCTGGGCTGTAGGTATTAAGTACCATGGAGTAAAATATATTAAACATTTTTGTGGACCTGTCTGGTGGATGATCCCCCTGATGCTTCCCATTGAATTCATAGGTCATCTTGCAAGAGTTCTTTCTCTTACACTTCGTCTTTTTGGAAATATGATGGGTCATGAACTTGTTGTGGGGATTTTATTGGGACTTGGAGGATTGTTTCTTGCTCCACTTCCAGTAATGGCTCTTGGAGTCTTTGTTGCATTGGTTCAGGCGTTTGTATTTTTTCTGCTTTCAACCATGTATCTTAGCGAAGCAATTGCAGAATCACATTAATAGTTTCGTAGTTTACGGGAACTGGAAGAAGCCCGTTTAGTTATATATAATTTTAAAGGAGTTTAAAATGGAATTTTTTATCGCAAGTGTTTGGGCAGCAGGTTTAGCTATTGGAATTGCTGCATTTGGTTGTGGTCTCGCCCAGGGGTTTGGTCTTAACGGCGCAGTAACTGGTATTGCAAGAAACCCTGAAGCATCGGGTAAGATTACAACTACTCTAATTATTGGTCTTGCACTGATTGAGTCTCTTTGTATTTATGCATTGGTTGTTGCATTGATTCTTCTTTTTGCACATCCACAAGCTGCTGATATGGCAAAGTTATTGGCTCATTAATATTTTTGCAGACTTTTGTTACTATCTGCTATAAATAGATAGCTTGATTAAAAAGAGGGGTTGAATTTTTCAAGAATTCAACCCCTCTTTGTTTTGATATATACTATCAAATAATCAGTGTTGTAAATTTAACTTGCACAAAGAAATATATATTGCTATATAATTAAAGGCAAAGTATAGTCGTTCTATAGAAGTCATGTAATTAGGAGACAAAATGGGCGGACATTCATTAGATTTTTATAATTTGGAAGAGTCTGATTTAGATTCCGCTGCAAGACAGTTTTTTCGTGTATCAATATGTGAAAATGATAAATATTTTGTTAAAGTTGATCAAAAAAAGCATCTCCTTGTTGACTTAAGTGTTAATGGAATGTGTTTCCTTGTTGATTCCGGCAAAGAATTTCCCATTGGAACTATTATGTCTGGATGTGAGTTAGTGCTTAATGAAGATTCAATAAAGTGCCTTAAGGGTAAAGTTGTCCATAACTCCTCTGAGTCAGTAGATAGTGATCATGATATGACTACACAATGGTTGTGTGGGGTTACATGGAGTGATCTTGACTCAAAAAAAGAAGAGTTGATAGAATCAGTAGTCAAAGTTTTAAAAAAGAGGAATTTGTCTGAGAACAATATAAGCGATATTGGAGAATAGGAGGATCAGGCAGTAATGAGTGATAAAAAAGAACGAATTGATTATATTCTTACTCAGGATGTTGAGGACAATCAAGACAGTGCTAAGTTAGATAGCCTTTTATATCGAGATAAAGGCAAAGAGGATAAGGGGAAAGGAAATAGTGCCTCCAACGATAACAACTCTGAGAACACATCAATGTTATCTTTCATGTGGGGCGATAGAAAAGGAAGCAAGAAAAGGAAAAAGAAAAAACCCTTAGTTGCTAATGCCCCTCAGTATAAGAACCTGCTAAAGCCGGAAGGGAAAACAATAATTCGGAAAGGTAAGAATGCAGTAGAGATTTCTAAAGATGATATCTCTTTGAAATTAAGCGATTCCGAAGAGGGAAAACTCAAGCTGAAAGTTTCTGTTGGCAAAAGAAAAGATGTTTCAAAAAAACAATTAGCAAAAATTGCAATGAATGCTATTATTAAGGAATTAACGAAGGAGGAATAGTGGCTAAGATTATTTGCCCTAAATGCGGGAAAGAACATGAAGTAGACGAAAACAAGTTAAAAGAGAAGTTTTTGTTGAAAAAGAGATTTATTGCCCGATGTAAAGTTTGTAATAATAGATTTCCTGTACAATCTGAGGAGTATGAAACTGATACTTCTGCCAAGGAAGGATTCCGGTATAAAGCTAAGAGTGCAAGAAAAATTTGTATAACTTTGAGTAAAGGAGGAGTGGGTAAAACCACAACCTCTGTTAATCTAAGTGCTGGTCTTGCATTGGCAGGACATAAAGTTCTCCTGATCGACACTGATACCCAGGGTCAGTGTGCATATATCCTTGGAGAAAATCCTAAAGTTGGTTTGACTGAACTTTTAACAGGTGAGCTCCCGGCAGATGAAGTAGTTGTCGCCTCAAGGGAAAATCTTGATCTGGTCGGAGGTGGAAAATCCCTTGCTGGTATTAAAAGGATGATAACCAGAAAAAGTTTTGGAGGAGAGTGGACTCTTTCTGAAGCCATGAAAGAGTTTGATCATAAATATGATTATGTGATAATTGACACTTCTCCAGGATGGGATCAACTCACTGTCAATGTTTTATTTTACGCTTCAGAAGTTTTGGTACCAATGGCTTTGGAATTCATGCCTCTCCATGGTCTTGCAGAATTTATTAAGCGACTTGGTTCAATACAGCAATATAGAAAAGAGATAGCACTCAAATATATACTTCCAACCTTTATGGATGCGAGAGTCAAGGGTCCCCAGCAGATATTTACACGAATTAAAAAGCTTTATCCTGAATACATATGCAAACCCATAGGATATAGCGAGAATTTGAGTGAAGCACCATCTTATGGTAAGACAATTTTTGAATTTGCTCCAGGATGTAATGCTTCAATTGATTATAGAGAACTTGTAAGAAGAGTAGCTCGGGATAATTCTCTGCTTTTATAAATTATAGACATTTTCTCCTTCTATGATTTCCAGTGAGTTCTCTTTTAAAATTGTAATTGCTTTACCTGTATCATCAAACCTAAACACCATAATAGCATTGTATTTTTTCGGGTTTGCAAAGGCATACATATATTCAACATTTATATCTTGTGCATAGAGAGGATCAAGTATTTTATTTAAACCACCCGGGGAATCATCAACACTGACTGCAATGATATTTGTTTTTCCAACAGAGAATCCCTCTTTTTTCAAAGCCTGTTCTGCCTTTTTAATATGATTGACTATCATTCTTAAAACACCAAAGTCTGTAGTATCTGCAAGGGATAAAGCCCTGATATTGACACCGGCATCTCTTAAAATTGCAGTTACTTCTGCAATGCTCCCAGCTTTGTTTTCTAAGAATATTGATAATTGTTCCGCACGCATAATTAAACTCCTTTTGGAATTGTTACCTTCAGGATTACTATACAAGCCCGCCTTTAAATTCAGGCTTTCTTTTTTCAAGAAACGCTTTAGTACCTTCTTTTGAGTCATCACTTGCCATGCAGATAGCAAATGCATCATTTTCAAAACGTGTTCCTGTTTCAAGATCAATGTCATATGCTATGCTTGTTGTCTCTTTGGCAGCTCTCAGGGACACTCTTCCCATGGAGGCAATTTTGTTGGCGATTTTCAATGTGTTTTCCATGAGTGTCTCGTGGGAGTAGACCTTGTTCACAATGCCAATGGTTAGTGCATCCTTTGCCGTGACAGTTTTTCCTGTAAAAATCAATTCTTTGGCAAGGTTTTCACCAATAAGTCGTGTGAGTCTTTGAGTACCTGCAAATCCTGGAATCAGCCCCAGGGTGATTTCCGGCAAGCCAAACAGAGCTTTTTCAGAAGCATAAATAAAATCACATGCTAAAGCCATCTCGGTTCCGCCACCCAGTGCGAATCCATTAACAGCAGCTATTACAGGGATTGATAATTTTTCAAGCTTTGCAAGAGTTGTTTGCCCTTTTCTAGAAAAATATTTTGCTTCAAGGGAGTTCATTTCCGCAAGTTCTGAGATGTCAGCACCGGCAATAAATGATTTGTCTCCTGCACCAGTTAATATCAGAACCTTTATACCCTCATTATTATCAATGTCATCAATGGCTGTGGCAAGTTCATCTATCAAGGCATTGTTTAAAGCATTCATCGCTTTTGGTCGATTAAAAGTCAGCAAGGCTATACTATTATTAATTTCAAGTTTCAAGTTTTTAAATGGCATATTTTCTCCTGTTATAGTTATTATATTCTTTTAGGATTTGTAGCGTTAATATATTTTTCAATACCACTGGTTATGGCATCACAAACATGGTTCTGATATTTCTCTGTGATCATTCTTTTACACTCCATTTTATTGCTCAAAAATGAAGTTTCAATTAAAATAGCTGGCATTCTTGCACCAATTAGAACATAAAATGGAGCCTGTTTAACACCAAGATTTTTAATTTTGGAATATTTTTTTTGTAAATTTGAAACCATGGAACTTTGTACAATGGAAGCAAGTCTACTGGATTCAATTATTTTGGCATTTTGCATAAGATCATTTAAAATAGATTCAAGATCACTTATGTTTTTCCTTGATGTTGCATTCTCTCTCGCAGCTACAGCAATGGCTTGATCATCAGTTGCAAGATTTAAAAAATATGTCTCAAACCCCTTTAGTTTTCTACTGTTTGAAGCATTGCAATGTAATGAGATAAAAAGATCTGCTTTTTTTGTGTTTGCAATGGCAGTTCTCTCTTCCAAGGAAATATACTTATCCTTGGACCTTGTAAGCAGGACTTCACATTTGAGTTGTTTTCTTAGTTTTGCCGCAAGTTTTTTTGCAAGTTTAAGCGTAATATCTTTTTCCCAGATATTTTTAATATACCCAGGTGCGCCGGGATCTTTACCGCCATGCCCGGGATCAATAACAATTCTCCTCACTCCCAGAGCAAGTTGCCTGGCAATATTAGATGATCGTAAATTATCAGTTGTTATTCTTTGAGTATCTATTGGCTTTGCTCTGTCTTGCGTTGATGCAATTGCCATTACATCAGCATTCTTTCCCCATATATCCATGACAATCCTGAAAGGGTCTTTTAAGCAGAACACTTTATAATTTTTAAAGGATTTAATATCAACAACAACCCTGACAGAGTGTGGTGCATGCTGTCCCGCACGTGCCCGTTTTAGTAAATCATCATCTATGGGAGTATGTTCCGGGAAATTTGTTGCCAGGCGTGCATTGTCAATATCAACATATAATCTTTGAAAAGGAACATTTATATCAGGGTCCTTCTTAAGCAGTTTATATGTGAAATCCCTTTCATTTTGTGCATCAATAACAATTCTGGTGTATTCAGGGTTTGACCAGAATCGCAACCCGGTGATAAAAGTATCTTTCCCAATATTTCTAATGTCAGCAGGTATATTGTAAGCCTGTGCTGGCAGTATTGGTTTTGTTGCTGTTTTTTCAGCCTGTTTTGTTGCAATATTGTCTATTTCGGTTGTCTTGGGAAACAGGCTTTTAAAATTACGTTCAGCTCTGTATCTATAGGCACTTCTCGGGTATTTCTGTTTAAGACGTGCAAGTAAATCAATTGCTTTTTCTTTATCAACTTGAGCCTGGGAACGCTTAAATAACTGAATATAAAGTTGAGCTGCCCTGTACATTCCAGCTGGAGCCCACCCACTGTCAGGGTATTTTGTGTAGACAATTTGATATTTTTTTATGGTCTTAAGCCAGTTATGTCTAAATTCCATTTTGGAAGGGTTGTTGCGTAAAATTTTGTAGCTGGCATCTGCTGCAAGATATTGATCTTTTGAATCATCGTTTGCATGGCAGGTGTGAGCTATAATAGAGATTGCAATAAAAATAAGGCAACAGTGAAACAGACTGTATTTTGAAAGTTTTAACTTGGTTCCCATGGCTACTTAATCTTTTGTTTCATATCATTTAATAGATTTAAAGCTTCAATTGGTGTAATAGAAGGTATATCAATTTTATCAATCATTTCTTTCAGTTTGTTTCCATTGTTGTTAAAAAGATCAAGTTGTTTTGCTCCATGATTGTTATTGTATGCTTTGTTTAAAAACAAATCAGAATCCTTTATAGTTTGCCTGTTAAGTTCAATATTGGCAAGCTTAAGTTTAGCACTTGCAATGATTTTATCCGGGATACCTGCAAGACGAGCAACTTGAATACCATAACTTTTGTTAGTTCCTCCTTGAATGAGTTGTCTTAAAAAAACTATATTATCATTAAATTCCTTAACTGCAATATTATAATTTTTAAAACGGGGCAGAACCTCTTCTAATTTTATTAATTCATGATAATGCGTTGCAAACAGAGTTTTAACACCTTTTCCATTTAGATTGTGGAGGTATTCTGCAACTGCCCAGGCTATGCTCATGCCATCATATGTGCTTGTACCTCGTCCGATTTCATCTAAAATCACAAGGCTGTTTTCACTTGCGTTGTTCACAATATTTGCTGTCTCTTCCATCTCAACCATAAAAGTACTCTGTCCCTGGGCAAGATTATCAAGCGCACCAACCCTTGTAAAAATTTTATCAATTATGCATAAAGATGCTTTGTCAGCAGGTACAAAAGAACCCATTTGTGCCATAAAAGAGATAAGTGCTACCTGGCGCAGGACAGTTGATTTGCCTGCCATATTAGGACCTGTAATGAGCAATACCTGGTTTGTTTTATTGTCTAATACGATGCTGTTGGGAACATATCTTTCACCCTGCACTAATTTTTCAACGACAGGGTGTCTGCCTTCGGTTATGGATATTATCCCCTCAGTGTTGATTTCAGGTTCTGTGTAGTTGTTTTCCTGGGCTACTTGTGCAAAACAGAAAAGTACATCGACCCTTGCAAGGAAAGAAGCAACCTCAAGAATATCAGGGACTTTTTTTGTTATTTCTTCTCGTATTTCACAAAATATTGAGTATTCAAGGGCAGCTCTTTTTTCCTGGGCATTTAATATTTTTGATTCTACAGTTTTGATCTCTTCTGTGATAAATCTTTCTGAATTTACCAGAGTCTGCTTTTTAATATAGGTTTCAGGTACTGATTTAGCCTGCACTTTGGAGACTTCAATAAAGTAGCCAAAAATTTTATTGTATTTTATTTTAAGGGAACTTAATTTGGTTTTCTCTTTTTCTTCAGCTTCAGCTTTTGCAATCCACTGTTTACCATTTCTGGAAATTTCCAGCACTTCATCAAGATCAGCGTTGAAATTGCTATTGATCATACCTCCTTCATTTAAACCAGGCAGAGCATCTTCCCGTATTGCTCTGTGAATCAATTCAGCAAGAGTTGTAAGCTCTTCTGCTATCTTTTCAAGATTTATAATGTCTTTACCCATCAGAAGTGAAGATGAAAAATTATTAAGCGTGGCAAACAGTTCAGGAAGGTTGTACAGGGATGTTTTTAGTGCAGTAAAATCCCTTGCATTGCAATGCTTCATGGAAATTTTGCTTGACAGGCGTTCAAGATCATATATCTGTTTCAGCTTGTTTTGGCATGTCCCACGTAAACTTGTTGAATTGATAGCCTGGCTGACAGCATCAAACCTCTGTTTGATTTTATCTTTTTCTTTAAGCGGGTATTTTATCCAGCTTTTTAATAACCTTGAACCCATTGCAGTAACGGTTTTGTCAAGAACATCAAGAAGGGTATTTTTCTTATCCTGGGTTTGGAGATTTTTTAAAAGTTCAAGGTTCTTACATGATTTATTGTCAATAATCATGTGATTGTAAAATGCATAGGGGATAATTTTGGTAATATGTGTTGTACCTTTAAATTGTGTATCTTTAATATATGATAAAATTGCACCTGCACAAGAGAGAGCTGAAGAGAATGAATCACACCCAAAACCTTCAAGGCTTCTGGTATTAAATTGATCGCAGAGATTCTGCCTTGCATCGGCAAGGTTAAAATAGTATTTGTCAAGATAAGTGATATTTCGATTTGCAAAAGAAGTTTTTATAAAAGTATAATTTGGATTACCCTGAAAATAATTTGGGAGAAGTATTTCGCTTGGATCAGTCCTTAAAGCTTCATCTATAAGAAAGAGCGGAATCTTTCCATTTTCAGTATTAACTTCAGTTGTATGAAACTGACCAGTTGAAATATCGAGGAATGCTAAACCTGCTTTTTTGGTATTATTAAACAATGAAAGAAGAAAATTATTTGATCCTTTGTCAAGCAGCTCCTCATTAATGATCATTCCCGGGGTTATAACTTTGATAACTTCCCTTTTTACAAGTCCTTTTGCAAGGGCAGCATCTTCAACCTGCTCACATATGGCAACCTTATAATTGTTATGTACAAGTTTCGCTATATAGTTATCAGCAGCCTTAACAGGAAAACCACACATTGCAATTGGTGCTTCATCATTTTTATTTCTTGAGGTCAGGGCTATTTCAAGGACAGGGGCAGCTTTTTTAGCATCATCATGAAACATTTCATAAAAATCTCCCATTCTGTAGAATAATATAGCATCGGTATATTCCTTTTTAATAGAAAAGTATTGTTCCATCATGGGAGTATTTTTAGTATCAGTCATGAAAAAACTATATCACCTGAAATGATTATGTGGTTTGCGGGTCATCAGCGGGTTTGTCTTCACTGCCTTTAGGTTTAGTATTCTCAATGTAGGGATCACTATGAAACTTATCAAGCTCTGTTTTCAAAGAGACTATCTGTTCATGAAAGGAGCTAATATCATTATTTAACTGTTTAATTGTTTTTCTTGCTTTCAGTTTAGATGATACTCCCATATAGCCTGCAACTAAAAAGCCCAGACCAAAGAATATTCCAAAATAACCAATGGTAAAAAATTTAGGAAAAATCCATTGCCACGATGAAATTTTGAGATCTATTGTCATGGAATATTGTGAAAAGAAGTATTCATTATTCTGATAGACAATCACTGCAAAGCAAATAAGAAAGATAAAAAAAAAGACTGTTTTAATGTTTTTCATTTCGTTGCTCCCAACTTATAATTTAGTTATCGCTCTGTATAAATTATTTGAATCATAAAACAACTATTTTTTTTTTTCAATCATTTACAGAAAAGCTTTTTGATTATTTGATGTTTTTTAAGGGAAAAAAGTTATTGCCTTGTGTTGACTTATAAAAATATATCATATAGTAGAAGAAAAAATAATTAAAGGGAGATTGTATGATTAACAAAGTATCATTAACTCGCCTTATTGATCCTAAAAAGATAGCAGTAATCGGAGCATCAAATTCAAAAGGCAAAGTTGGCGAGATTATTTTTAAAAGATTATTGGAATCCAGAAGAAGGCTATATCCTGTTAATCCAAAAGAGATAGTAATATCAGGGATCAAAGTATTTTCTGATATAGATGCACTACCTGATGATATTGATCTTGCAGTCATTACAATATCTGCCAGGGCTTCTGTGAATGCAGTTGAGTCCTGTGCAAGGAAAAATATTCCTTTTGCTGTTATTGTTGCAGGTGGGTTTTCAGAAACCGGAGAAAAGGGAAAGCTACTTGAGGAGAAACTTAAGACCATTGCAAATGAAACTGGAATACGCCTGCTGGGACCAAATTCTCTGGGTATTTTTCTTCCAGATGAGAATATTGATACAATATTTGTTGAACATGGTGATCGATCTCTTGATCCCGGAGGACAGGTTGCCTGCATAGTACAAAGTGGTTCTGTGGGTGTTGAAGCTTTAGGGTATGCAAGCAATACAGGCTTTGGAATGAGAGCTTTTATTGGTTTAGGAAACAAATGTGACCTGGATGAGATTGAGTTTTTAGAGTATTTTGGCAATGAAGATAAAACCAATTGTCTTGCATTTTATCTTGAGAGCATTGAAAAAGGAAGAGAGTTTCTTGAGACTGCAAGGGAAATAACAAAGAAAAAGCCTGTTGTAGTACTGAAAGCTGGCAGAACCCAGACAGCAATATCAGCGGTGAGCTCCCACACAGGCAAACTTGCAGGTTCTGATAATGTCATCAGCGGTGCTTTTAAACAATATGGAATCCAAAGGGTATATGATGATGAAGAGTTCTGTGATGCTTCAAAAGTATTATCAATGCTTCCGGCTGTTTCAGGTAACAGGGTTGCTGTTCTTACAGCTGCAGGCGGCTATGGAGTGATATGTACAGATTATATCGAAAAGCATGATAAACGAGCAAGGCTCACAATGGCAAAGCTTTCAAAGAATACTAAGAAAAAAATTCTTGAATCCACCTTTGAATTTTCAGCATGCAATAATCCGGTTGATATAACAGCAAGTGCTGATGATCAAATGTTTAAAGAAAGCCTTGAAGCCCTTGTGAATGATGATGGTGTTGATATAGTAATCTGTATAGCTTTTTTTGCCCCTCCCGGAATTACTGAGAACCTCATTGATGTGGTTGCAAAGGTGATAGAACAACATAGCAAGCCGGTTATTGTTTTTACAAAGTACGGACCTTTTACTGATAGTTGTTTAAGAAATTTCTTTTATGCAAAGGTGCCGGGCTTCCCTTCCATCGGGCGGGCTGTGAGAGCAGCAAGATTTCTTGTTGAAAGGGCGCAAATTGAAAAAAAGCTTAAATTCTAAGTAGATCAGGAGAAAAGAGAGTGGAGAAAAAGATAGAACAATGGTTAAGTGAGCTTGAAATTAAAGATAATCCCAATGAGTTTGAAGCAAAAAAACTTGTCAGATTATATGATATTAATGTACCTGAAACACTGATATTTGCACATGGAGACAAACTCGATACCTCAAGGATTAAGTCACCCTATGTACTTAAGGTGTGCTCTCCAGATATTTTACATAAAACTGATCAAAAAGGTGTTGTTCTTAATTTGAACGATGATACCATTAATGATCAGTTCAATGATATGAGGAGAAGATTTCCAGGTGAAAGTTTGTTGGTTGAGCACCAATGTGATTTTGAAGCCCCTGAGTTTATTATAGGAATTGTTAAAGACTCTGCACTGGGGCACGCTGTAATGGTAGGTGCAGGTGGTATATTTACAGAGATCTACAAAGATGTGACATTCAGGCTTGCACCCTGCTCTGAAAATGAAGCAAAAAGCATGATAGATGAACTTGCCCTTGCAGAAGTTTTTCACGGATTTCGGGGGATGAATTTTGATGAAGATAAACTTGCTAAAGTTATTTCCAATGTATCAACCCTTGCAAGGGATATGGGAGATAAGCTCAGTCAGCTGGATATTAATCCTGTGGTTTATTCAAAAACAGACTGGATTGCCCTTGATGTAAAAATCGTGCTTACCAAACCTTAATAATTTTTCTGACATTCAGGATTGGATTTATGGTAAAAATTAAGCTAAAGACAGTTCAGAGTGTGCTTGCTTATGCAGGACTCTTCCTTGCTGTTTTTTTTTGGGCAATTAATACTGTAATTGCAAAAGCTGTTGTGCTTGAAATAAAACCCATGGCACTCTCCTTTTATCGCTGGTTTGTGGCATTTGTTTTTATTTTGCCATTTGCCCTTCCGCATTTTAAAAAGGACTTCAATCTTATAAGGAAGAACCTGGGGTTTTTAGCTATTTTAGCTTTTCCCAGTGTTGCTGCCTATAATTCAATCTTATATATCGGGGCTCAGTATACAACAGCAACAAACATTGCCATGGTGGTGGTAACAATGCCTGTCATGACAATTTTATTTTCCTGGATAATCAATAGAGAAAAGCCGTATTTCATTCAGGCAGCAGGTGTCACAATTTCTCTTTTTGGAATGTTAATAATCATTATCCGGGGATCGTGGCAGGTTTTACACAGCTTTACATTTAATATCGGCGACTTGCTTATTGTGCTATCCATTGCTTCCTGGGCATTTTATTCTGTTATGTTGAAAAAGAGAAAACTTGACATATCACCCATATCTTTTTTGACTGTTTTGATCTGTTTAGGCACTCTTTGTATCTTACCTTTTTACTTGTGGGAATTTGCTGTTTTTGGCGGGTTTAAAATTAATACCACGAATATTTATATTTTTTTGTACCTGGGGATATGTCCTTCTATCCTTTCCTATATATGCTGGAATTATGGTGTAAAAATTAAAGGGGCATCCACTGCATCAGTGTTTATGTGTTTATTACCGATATTTACTTCAATTATTGCCTATCTGTTTTTAGGTGAGAGTCTCTTTCCATATCATTTACTGGGTGGATTGTTTATTGCCACAGGAATGATTCTTTCAGTGTTTAAGTGATTTATAAAACTGGGATTATTCCTTGACTTGATTATTGATTTAGGCATAAAACAAAATGTATCAGTTACTGAATTTTTATTTTTTTTGGGTTTTTACAATGGAGTGGATTAAATTTATATGTTAATTTAAAGAGAGGAGATTTTGCATGGAAAACGATGACAACAGAAGGAAATTTATTAAAAATGTTGGAATGGGCGCTGCTGCTATTGGTGCTGCTGGGCTTACCGGTGTATTGAGCTCATGTAAAGGTCAGAAACAGGAAAAACAGGCTGTAAAAGAGGAGAAAAAAGTTGAAGTCATTGAATGGAAAATGGTGACAACCTGGGGACCTCATTTTCCTGTCCTTGGAGAGGGAGCCGATAAAATGGCTCAATGGATAGAAGAGATGAGCGGTGGAAGGTTAAAAATTAAAGTTTATGGAGGAGGTGAACTGGTTCCGGCTCTGGGTGTTTTTGACGCTGTCAGCCAGGGAACTGCTGAAATGGGTCATAGTGCTGCTTATTATTGGGCTGGGAAGTGTCCTTCAGCACAATTTTTTGCTGCCATCCCCTTTGGTTTTAATGCCCAGTCCATGAATGCATGGATGATCTCCGGCGGAGGTCTGGAACTTTGGGAAGAAGCCTATAAGCCATTTAATGTAAAACCATTTGTAGCGGGCAATACAGGTGTTCAGATGGGTGGATGGTTTAATAAGGAGATCAACTCCATGGATGACCTTAAGGGTCTTAAAATGAGAATGCCAGGACTTGGTGGAAAAGTTCTTGCAAAAGCCGGGGGCAATGCTATTCTTGTGCCTGGAGCTGAAATATATACAAACCTTGACCGAGGAGTCATTGATGCCACTGAATGGATTGGTCCATACCATGATCTTTTGATGGGTTTTTATAAAGCGGCAAAATATTATTACTACCCAGGTTGGCATGAATGCGGGACACCCCTTGAAGCAACTGTAAATCTGGATGCATGGAATGCATTGCCTGATGATCTTAAAGCCATTGTGGAAACAGCGTGTGCAAGAGGCAATTTGTGGATGTTGTCCGAGTTTGAGGCAAAAAATAATGAATCACTGAAAGAATTAATTAATGTACATAAAGTTCAACTAAGAGAATATCCTGAATCTGTTCTTAGACAGCTTAAAAAATATTCCCTGGAAGTTGTGGAGGAGATTGCTGCTTCTGATCCAATGAGCAGAAAAGCATATGATTCCTACCTGGATTTTCAGAAAAATATTTTTGAGTGGAATAAGCTTACAGAAGAAGCTTATCATAAACTGAAATATCTTTAGAATAATTGTGTAATAAAAAGAGGCGGGGAAATTTTCCCTGCCTCTTTTACTGATTTCTGAACATCTCATAAATAAAATCAGGCAGCCAGGTTACAGACTCGGGAATCAGACAGATAATTGCAAGCCCTATAATCTGAATAATTACAAAGGGTATGATGCCTTTATAGATATCCAGTGTTGTAATTTCAGGCGGGGTTACACCTTTAAGATAGAAGAGTGAAAAGCCAAATGGTGGTGTAAGAAACGATGTTTGAAGATTTACTGCAATAAGAATTGCAAGCCATAGAGGATTTACTCCCATACTTACCATGATTGGTGCTAAAACCGGGACATGGATAAAAGTGATCTCTATAAAATCAAGAAAAAATCCTGCAATAAAAATTATTGACATCACAACTAAAAGAACTCCCCATTTTCCAAAGGGGAGAGCATTAATCAAATTTCTAACAAGTTCATCTCCTCCCAAACCTCTAAAAACAAGCCCCAGGGTGCTGGCACCCACAAGAATGATAAATACCATACAGGTAAGTTTGTTGGTCATGTCCATAACATCTTTAATGATTTGAAAATTAAAACGTCCATGAATGATTGTTAACAGAGTTGCTCCTACAGCACCAACCGATGCTGCTTCAGTGGGGGATGCGATTCCTGCAAAGATAGAACCAAGCACAGATATCATAAGCACCAAAGGTGGAATAAGCGCTTTAAACACCTTTGCTATAAGCTCTTGGCGCGAAATTTGATCAAGGGTTTCCTGGTCAATTGGTGGAGCCCATTCAGGTTTTACATGGGCAATAATAAATACATAGAGCATATATAATGAGACAAGTATGAGACCTGGAATTACAGCTCCTACAAAAAGGTCTCCAATGGGGACATTCATGATGTCACCAAGTAAAACAAGAACAATACTGGGTGGGATGATTTGTCCCAATGTGCCTGATGCTGCAACAGTTCCCGTGGTTAAGCTTTTATTGTATTTGTTGCGCAGCATGGTTGGTACTGATAAAAGTCCCATTGTAACCACAGTAGCACCAACAATGCCGGTGGCAGCACCCATTAGTGCTCCTACAAAGATAACAGACATGGCAAGACCGCCTCGGATTTTGGCAAAAACAAGAGCCATTGCCTCAAGCAACTCTTCGGCAAGCCCGGATTTTTCCAACATAACTCCCATATAAATAAACAAAGGAACAGCTAAAAGAGCAAAGTTCTCCATGGTCCCCCATATTCTTAAGGGTAGCAGCTGAAAAAACTTAGGTCCAAATCCGTAAAGACCAAAAAACAGAGAAACGCCACCAATGGTAAATGCAACTGGGAAACCAAGCAGCAATAGTGCAAACACAGCAGCAAACATTATCAGAGGCATGAATTCATTGATAAATTCCATTGTTTATTCATCCTCCTGTCTTTTTTTACTGTCCATGATTACTAAAAGATTTTTAGCAGCCTCGGAAAGCCCCTGTATAATAAGAAGAGAGAATCCCAATGGAATCATTGCTTTTAAAATATATCTGGCACCAAGACCACCAGGGTCTGGCGAGACTTCCCGAACAGACCAGGAGTTAATAATAAACCCTTTGGTAGATAAAATGACCATTATGCAGAATGGAATAAGAAAAACAAATGTGCCTAAAAAATCAATCCATGCTTTTGTTTTTTTTGACAGCTTCATGTATATGATATCAACTCTGACATGTCCATCCTGCTTAAGAGTATATGCTGCTCCAACAAGGAAGACAACGGCAAAAAGGTGCCATTCCAGCTCCTGCAGAGCAATATTCCCTTTATTAAACACATATCGCATTATAGTATCATAAAATACAATCAGAACCATCAAAGTTGTCAACCAGCCAACAAGGTAGCCGATTTTGTCGCTGCAATTGTCAATTACCTGTACAAATTTTTTAAGAAATTGCATGGAAAGGTTGCTCCTCAGTTTGAAAAAGTTTAAATAGATTCAAGCAATTCAAATAAATCTATACTATCCACTAAAAAAATCAACTTAATTTAATTTTAAATATATTGCTCTAGGTCAGGAACTAAAATGTGTGTTTGGAGTTTGCAAACACACCCCCCGGTGGAATATCCCTTTCAGCATGGCATTCCATGATCTGAAAAATTAGCGCGGGTCTATAATTGTATCTGTTTTTTGCAATATAGTTAACTTATCAAAACGCAAGTTAAAAGATTAAAGATGTAAATTTTTCAAGTATATATGGGAATAAATCACATTGACAATAAATTGAGCTTATGTATACTTGTATATACTTTTTTAATGATCAGGTTTAATACTATAAGCCTGATAAGAATTCTAGTCGAGGAGCATTATGAGTAATTTTGAGAAAGGCTTTGCAATCTATGAAAAAATCAAATTAAGTGTTTTAAAGAAAATTGATTCTGGAAGATTAAAACCAGGCGATAGGATTTCTTCTGAGATTGAACTTGCAAACATGTTTAATGCCTCCAGAATGACAGCTAACAGGGCGTTAAAAGAGCTCACAGCTGAAGGCAGGGTTGTTAGAATTCAGGGGGTTGGAAGTTTTGTAGCAAAACCTAAGCCCGATGTAGCTCTTTTGGAAATAAAAAGCATAGCACAAGAGATAGATAAATGGGGTGGAGTCCATTCAGCTGAAGAGATTCTGCTGAGAGAGGAGACCATACCAGACAGTATTGCGCAAAAGATGAATATAAAAGTGGGCGACAAAGTTTATCATTCGATTTTTATTCATAGTGATGAAAAAGTACCGGTTCAGTACTCAGAACGGTTTGTTAATCCTCGTGTTGCCCCGGAGTATTTAAAGCAGGACTATTCAGCTACAACTCCAAGTGATTATCTGCTGGAGGTTGCCCCTGTACAGGAAGCAGAGCATACTATTGAAGCAATTATTCCTAAAAAAGAGATTCAGAAATATCTACAGATAGCAGCAGACGAGCCGTGCATTTCCCTTAAGAGACGGACATGGTCCTTTGATCTTGTGGCAACCTTCAGCACAATAATTTATCCTGGTTCAAAATATAAACTTTCAGGCAAATTCAGGAGAGACGGGAGATGAGTTCAGAGGTGGAAATTGGAAAAAAAGGAATGACCTTTGACGATATTGAAAACATTGCACGGAAAGGTGCAAGGGTTAATATCTCAAAAGATGCTGAAAAAGAGTTTGCCAAGGGAAGAGCCCTTGTAGATAAATGGGTAAAAGAAGGGCGGAAAATATATGGAGTTACAACAGGGTTTGGTGCATTAAGTGAGGTCACCATCTCTGGCAAAGACACCATAAAATTGCAAAGAAATATACTTTTAAGCCATTCAGCAGGAGTTGGTAAACCTCTACCAAAGGATGTGGTAAGAGCTATGATGGCAATCAGGCTCAGTGATTTTTGCCTTGGCAGATCTGGGCTTTGTCTTAACACAATTAATACACTTGCAGCTTTGTTGAATTCAGATATTATTCCCGTGGTTCCTGAAAAAGGATCTGTCGGTGCTAGTGGTGATCTCGCGCCCATGGCACATATTTCCCTTGTGCTTATTGGTGAGGGAGAAGCTTTTGTAGATGGAAAGAAAATGACAGGGGCTGAGGCACTTGAAAAATATTCAATTCAGCCTGTTGAACTTCAGGCAGGCGAGGGTCTTGCCCTTATAAATGGTACCCAGATGATGGCAGCCATAGGTGCGCTTGCATTGATTGATATTGGCAATTTGTGTAAACATGCTGATATTGCAGCTACCATGAGTCTTGAAGTGCTGCTTGGAACAAGAACAGCCTTTGATTCAAGAATTCACAAGGCAAGACCACATCCTGGTCAGCAAATAGTTGCTGCAAACATGTTGAAAATTTCAGAAAAGAGTGAAATCATCTCTTCACATAAGGATTGTGCAAGAATTCAAGATGCTTATTCCCTTAGATGTTCTCCTCAAGTTCATGGTGCAACTTTAGATACAGTAAATTATGCAAAAAGAGTGATTGAGACTGAAATGAATTCATCCACAGAAAATCCCCTTATTTTTACAGATTCTGAAGATTTCATCTCCGGCGGTAATTTCCATGGGCAACCCGTGGCTTTAGTCCTTGATTTTTTAAGTATAGCAGTTGCAGAACTTGCAAGCATATCAGAAAGACGTATTGAAAGATTGGTAAACCCGAATTTGAGTGGATTGCCAGCCTTTCTGATTGAAAATGGAGGTTTGAATTCCGGGTTCATGATAGCCCAGTATACTGCAGCAGCTCTTGTATCAGATAACAAAGTACTTGCCCATCCATCATGTGTGGATTCCATCCCGACTTCTGCCAACAAGGAGGATCATGTTTCCATGGGGGCAAATGGTGCAAGGAAATTGATGAGAATAATTGAAAATGTAGAAGAAGTTATAGCAATCGAGCTTCTTGCTGCAGCCCAGGGCTATGATCTTTTTACCAATCTTAAAGGTGGAATTGGCACGAAAGCAGCCCATGATATGATACGCACAAAGGTTGATTATCTTCAGGAGGATAGATTGATTGCAAATGATATGAATATTGTAAAAGAGCTCCTAAAGACAGGTAAAATAATTGATGCGGTTGAAGGTAAAACAGGAAAGCTTGAATAAGATAACAGTCTCTATAGCTTGACTATTTTAATATCACCCCAGAGACCAATATTTTTATCCTTTATGATGACTATACCTAGAATACCTTGAATTTTTTTCCCGATGTTAATTACTTTCTCTATATCATCGGGCTTTTTTATTAAATTTCCCAATGATGTTGCCATGGCATCTGCAAGTGTTGCAGATGCTGAGAAAATAGTGACTGCATCTGCTTTGCCATAACTTAATGAATGTCCCACAGTGCCAGAAGAGGTGCAAAGAGCATAGGGAGCCTCTCTTTTACCAATTCGAATACCTGTTTTCATGCTAAGGGGAGATTGGTTGGCAAATATTGTGAACACGGTTTCACTGTTTGACTTAATAAAGATATCGCCACCGTTTTCCACAATTACTTCGTTGGATTTTTTAAGAAGAGCCTTGCCTGTATATTCAGCAATAGAACCGGCAATAGCTGCCATGGGACCAACATTGGCATCCTTGCCTGCATTTATCATCTTATTTATAATACCAGGAGCAATACCTCTTACAGAAATTGGTACTAATGAGGTTGCAAAATCGGGGTTTTTTTCAATATATTTTTCAATATATTCTCTGCATTTCAGAACTGCCTGAACAGCTTTATCGGTTAAATCGCAGTCTGCCTGTATATGAAGATTTGTCTCTTTTACTGTAACATTAAAAGAGGTTAGACCTGACTTTAATATTTTTGATCTATATGTTCTGTTTCCAAACATTTTTTATAGAGTGTCAACGTATTCAGGTCTCATATTTTCAGGTATTTTGTTTATAAAATAAGAATCGGTCATGCCTGCAATAAAATCACGTACAATCTGACCGTTTGAATGCTTTTGCTGATAACTTTTTGAAAGCCCCTTGAGATAATCTTTGAATATAAAAGAAGTTCTATCTTGTTTTTCAAGATCATCCAAATATTTGTCAAAGAGAAACCGAAACATATTTTTTATCCCCTTAAGGTGGTTTTTTATTTTAGGGTTTAAATATATTCTTTCATAATTAAATTTTTTAAGCTCTAAAAGCGCTTCTGATATTTCAGGTGAAAAACAGACATACGGCTTCAGGCTGCTGTTGGATATAACATCTGTTACAAGGTTATAAACTATTGTTCCATTTGTTTTCCCAAGAAGTTTTAAAGGTTTTTCAGGGATATCCTCGCGTTTGATCAGCTTGAGCCTTACCGCATCCTCCATATCTCTTCCTATATAACTAATTGTGTCGGCAATTTTAACAACACATCCTTCCATGGTCATGGGAACAGAGTTGGGTCTCTTTTCAAGCTGCATCTGTTTGATCATTGCATCAAAATCACTGAATGTTTTGTTCCATTGGGGTTTAATGAGTTTGGAATGAATTTCCCCATTGTGGCAAACAATTGCGTCCTGGGTCTGCAGGCTTAAGTTCCATCCTTTGCCTTTTCTCTCTATTTTTTCTAAAAACTGTATGCTCTGAAGATTATGATGGAAGAATCCTGCATGATATTCCTGTGTAAGGGAAGATAAAAATTTTTCGCCGTCATGGCCAAATGGTGGATGTCCAATGTCATGACCTAAGCTCGCAGCCTCTATTAAATCCTCATTTAGCCCAAGGTAGCGCCCAATAGTTCTTGCAATTCTTGAGACAAGTTGTACATGGACAATTCTGTAGGTAAGGTGATCGTTTTTTATCAGTGAGAAGACTTGGGTTTTATCAATATATCTTGCATATGCCATGCAATTTAAGATTCTGTCAGCATCCAGGCTGAATGCTTGTCTGTAACCAGGCTTATGGGCAGTGTCCTTATGCCTTCTTTGTGCATTGGTACTCAATGCTGCCATGGGAGAGAAGAACTCTTTTTCCCGAAGGTTTAAAAGGCTCTTCATCTCCCAAAGTTTTTCAGACATATTTTATAGTTGCTTTGTTATATTTTCTACTATAGTTTCAAAATTTTTAGCAAATTCACTGTCAGTACCCTGCATCATCAAGGGCTCGCCACTATCTCCAGCCTTAACAACATCAAGATCAAATGGTATTGATCCCAGAAAAGTAAGGTTATACTGTTCTGCAGTGGCCTTACCACCACCTGAATTGAAAAGCGCAATGGATTCATTACAATGGGGGCATTTAAACGCTCCCATGTTTTCAACAATGCCAAGAGTGTCAAGTTTCACAGTTTTGCAAAATGAAATTGATTTTCTGATGTCAGCCAGAGCAACTTCCTGGGGTGTAGTTACAATTATGCCCTTGGCATCAGGAATTGCCTGGGCAACAGATATTGGCTCATCACCTGTTCCTGGAGGTGCATCAATGATAAGGAAATCAAGCTCTCCCCAGTCAACATTTGCTATGAATTGATTAATCATGCCGGTTTTTGCAGGTCCGCGCCATATAACTGCCTGATCTTTGTCCTGCATCAAGGCCTGGATTGTTACTACAACAAGGTTATCCATCACCTTTTGGGGTGCAAGCAACTGTTTTTCTTCAGATGCCATATCCAATAATTCAGTGATCCCAAACATCTGGGCAATTGATGGACCATGCAGGTCAACATCCATAAGTCCTGTTTTAAAACCTTTTTTAGCAAGACTTACAGCTAAATTTGATGAAACACTACTTTTACCAACCCCTCCCTTACCACTTAAAACAAACAACTTGTTTTTTATTTTTTTTAGAGATTTCTGCATCATCTCTTTTTGCTGCTGCTGTTTAATGTGCTGACCTTGTTGTGCACTATGACCGCATCCACCAGCTCCCTGTTTTGCTTCGTCAACGTTTTTATGAATCATTTATCTATATATCTCCTTATGTATCAAAGGTTAATTACTCTGATAAAAGTTATCATTATCTCTTGTCTGTCAAGGTGAACAAAGATTTTTTTAGTGATAGGTTTTTGTGGAATTTAGATATTTCAAGAGTAACTTTTCTATTTAAATTATCTTGGATAAGTATTTTTGAGGGGATTGTTAATGAATCAATTTTAATTGAATCTAAGAAAACAATATTATATAGCGGGTCTGCCTTCCAATCTGTCAGCATATATTTTTTAACCTGTTTTTCAGAGTCTAGGTATAGTTTTTGAATCCCTTTATCAGCACTGTTTTTTAAAATAATTGTTTCTAAAGAGTTATCAATTTGATTGATTTGATTATCAATAAAAGCATACTTAAAATCTTTTATGGGGATTTGACCACTTAGCAGAGCAATAATGTCTCTTATCCTTACAGGTATTAAAATAATATCTTCAAGGGAAGGATTTTTTATATTGTAAGTTTTAAGTTTGTGTTTTCCCGTATGGGAAAAAAAAGCAATCTTTTCTCCATTGGAAGCAATTGTTTCAACAGGGAGACCACCAGAAATGAGTGTGGCTCTGATTTTATCAGGAGGTTCGGTAATCCAGGCAATTTTAAAAACTATTTCTGTATGGTTTTCTGTAATTTTTAACCACCCAAGCCCTTTGCTTGTTTTTATCTCCTTGTTGGTATTGCTGATTTGTTTGGCAAGATCATAAACTTTGATATTGTGCATTGCTTTGAAATTAAGAGAAGCGCAACCTGTAAAAAAGCTTAAGCAAAAAAAGACCGTAAATAATGCACTTAAGAGTGTTAATTTAAGATTACTCTTGGACATTTATTCTGCTTTCAAGGGCCTTAATTTTATTTTCCAGTTTAATTTTTTGCTGGCTATCAGCCTCTGTAATTTTTTCCAAAGCTTTTTTATACACTGCAAGAGCCTTTTTCAGTCTGTTCTCCTTTGTGTATGAATCACCTAAATGCTCTGTAATGATTGGGTCATAGGCTGTCATTTTTGCAGCTTTCTTTAGTATCTGGCTTGCCTTTGCATAGGAGCCCTTTTGAAAATAAACCCATCCAAGACTGTCTGTTATATAGCCATCATCAGGCATCAGCTTGAGCGCCTTGGATATTAGTTTGTCAGCTTCGTCCAATTTGATGCCAATGTCAGCATATGTGTAACCTAAGTAATTTAGAGCCTGGGCATTTTCAGGGTCCAGCTCAATGGCTTTTTTCAATATTTTAATACACTCATCTTTTTTCCCAGACTTATCCATGCTGATACTAAGTTTGAAAAGTAGAGCAGGATTATCTTTAGACACTGAAAGACCTTGGTTCAATAATTTAATACTTTTTTCAATGTTTTTTGTTTCAACATAGAAACTTGACAGGAAGATTATAATATCAATGTCTTCTGGGTTATGGGCGTAAAATTTTTCCAGGGTGTCTATACCCTTGCCAAGTTTTTTTTGCTCTTGATATAGAAAAGCAGTATGAATGACACTTTTTTTATAATATGGAGTGTCAGGCTGTACTTTCTTATAATAATCAATAGCTTTCTGGTGTTGTTTTAAAGAATCAAATGCATATCCTGCAAAAAAATTAATAGAAGAATTTTCTGGTGATGCTTTTAGCATTTCAGCAAAAATCACAGCAGCAGCTTTAAATCGCTTTTTGATAATATATTCATCAGCAACTTTTAGTAAAAATTGTTCATCTTCAGCGCTTTTTTCCCCAAAATTAAAAAATATTTCTGCTGCCTCGTCTTTACTTTGGTGCCCATGTAGATATAGAGCATATTCCATTAATACAAAGTCATTATGTTCCTCAATTTCAAGAATTTTTTTATAAAGGTTTACAATTTTTTTATCTTTTCCAATTTTATTCTTTGTGTTAAGTGTATATATTTCAATAAGTCGCAGTCGCGGTTCAATAAGTTTTGGGCTCAGGCCTATTGTCTTTAAAAATTCTTCCTGAGCATTTTTGAGTTTGCTTTGATCCATATATGCCATACCAAGATAATAGTGTGCAATGTATGAATCAGGGAAATACTCAATCATTTTCGAATAAAGCTTGAAGCTTTCATCGGAATTTTTTTCTTCACTGTATATGTCCCCTAGAAGTAGATAGGTGCTCTTATTATCCGGCTCAAGCTCAAGAATTTTTAAATATATATCTTTTGCCTGCTGGTTTTTATCTTTTTTTATTTTTAGTCTTGCCAGAGTGAAAAGAATGTCAATTGCATCGGGGTTAGTCTCTATAATTTTTTCTGCAAATTCTATTGCTTTATCATATTGGCTTTGCAAAAGATAAAAATTAATCAATTCTTTTTTTAAGAACATAGATTCAGGGTCTTTATTAAGAGCTTTTTTTAGGAAAAGAATTGCTTTTACAAGATCACTTTTGTTGCTATTCATGCAGGAGAGCATATAATAATAATGCGAAGAAGTTGAATTTTCAACGGTCAATGATGTTTGTGGGGTTTTATTTTTTTTAGATAGCTGGATGGCATGGTTTAGAGTTTGTCTGCTGCAACTCAAAAGAGAAATTAAAAAAATTGAACTCAGTATTATATGTAAACAGGCATGTTTCATTACAACCACCTTTTTTATGCAAGTTAGCAAAACAATCAACCTTGACTTATCACATCAAAGTCAGGCATATCTTCTTTAAAATACGCCCTCATTTTTTTTATGATATTACTTTCTATCTGACGTATTCTTTCTCTTGAAACATTGAATTCTTCACCTATTTCCTGAAGTGTTTCCGGTGAATCAGAAAAAATTCTTTTTTCAAATATTTGAAGTTCTCTCTCTTTAAGAGATTTTTTAAACTCGTCTATTTTCCTATGCAAAATATTTTCAATTTCTTTTTGGGCAACTTCATCTTCTGTTGAGTCTGTTTCAACTTTGATGAAATCAACCCTGCTTGTATTTGAATCATCTTTTAAAGGCTCATCCAGGGACAGGTCCCAATTATCAAGACGTTGATCCATTGAGATAATCTCTTTTTCTGAAACTCCAAGTCTTTCAGATAACAGTTTTGGTTCCGGGTTAAAACCTTCTTCCAATAATTTTTGTTTCTCTTTTTTAAGACGGAAAAAGAGTTTTCTTTGACCTTGGGTAGTACCAATCTTAACCATTCTCCAATTATCCATAATAAATTTTAAAATGTAGGCTTTTATCCAGAAAGAGGCATAATAGGAAAATTTAACATTTTTATAAGGATTGAATTTTTTTACAGCTTGCACCAAACCAATATTACCCTCCTGAATTAAATCCAGAAGATTCTGCATCCAGATTCTCTGGAATTCAAAAGCAATTTTCACCACAAGTCTTAAATTGGAGGTAGTCATTATGTATGCAGCTTCCTTATCATTATCTTCCTGGATTCTTTTTCCGAGTTCAATTTCCTCCTCTCTTGTCAAAAGCCTATATCTTCTAATTTCAGAAAGATAACTTTGAACAGGATCAGATTTTACAAGTGCTTTGCCGGGATTTTTTTCACTCTGTTTCACAGGCAAACGGAAATCTTTTTTTGTAAGTTTACCTTTTTTCTGCTTTTTTTTATTCATATATAATAAATGATACCTTAAATTCGATTATTAAAAAATGTTGATAACAATATATACTACAACACAATTGAGGGTAATGCTATTTATTTTTTTTAAACCCTCTTTTTTATAGACAGGATAAGAAAAATTTGATATTGTTTCTCTTTGCTTGCGCCTGTAGCTCAGCTGGATAGAGCAACGGACTTCTAATCCGTAGGCCACAGGTTCGAATCCTGTCAGGCGTACCATTTGGTATCAAAAGGTTTTTGACCTCAAGGTCAAAAACCTTTTTTATTATCTGGGTAATTCTATATCATTTCTTCAAGAACCCATTACATCTTTCACTTCATTAAAAATATAATAGAAGCTGCTATGAGTTAGTTTGCTGCCAAATTATTTTTTAGTTGATTTTTAAAACCAACAATTATATCGTAAAATATTCTGTTTGAATTAGTAAAAAGTTATTCAAGCAGGCTAAATTTTCGTGTTGCCGGGATATTTGAAGGCAATGAATTGACTAATTTTTTTAATAAGGAGGTTAGTATGAGGAAATTTTTTAAGCTATCAGTGATCGTAATGGTATTGAGTTTGTTAATTGTTTTTACAATTCCAGGTGCTGCGGGAAATAAGGTTAATATCAATACCGCAGGTCAGGAGGAACTTTGTACATTGAAAAATATTGGTGATAAGTATGCCGAGAGAATAATTGAATACAGGAAGAAGCATAAGTTTGAAAAACCTGAAGACATAATGGAAGTAAAAGGCATCAGTACAAAAACTTATGAAATCAATAAAGATAGAATTATTGTTAAAAGTAAAAAATGATTAACAAAGGAAATCTTGTTGTAAATTTTTAAGTCGAGGTTCTCCTTGATAAAAAAATTTTTGTATTATTTTTTTGCCGTGCTTTATTATTTAAAGCACGGCTTTTTTATTAAAAGGGCTTGATAAAGGTACAGAAAGAAAGCTTTTAAATAATAAACTTGAAGAATAAGCAGACAAGTCTGTAAGTTTTGGTTTTTAGACCCATGCTATTGGTCAGGAGATTGCGTGGGCTATGTAGTCACAACATATGATATTTCTTCATTAAGGATAGGAGATTTTAGAAAATAGATGGAAATATTAAGAAAGTATTTGACATGTTTTAAAAAAAAGTATATGTTATTC
>CAZMEX010000037.1:0-30607 GCA_964565415.1 uncultured Desulfobacterales bacterium
ATTATTAATACCCTACCCAAAATTATTGGAGTTCAATCAGAGCACGCAGATCCAGTATTTCAATATTATAGTGGAGATAAAAAAACCAGGAAATTTAAACCTGTTAAAGTAAAACCAAGCGTTGCTCAAGCTGCCATGATTGGAAACCCTGTATCCATGCCAAGGGTTATTTATCTTACAAAAAAGTATAATGAAATTGCAGGAACTAAAAGAGTATTCTTTATACAGGTGAGCGAACAATCTATTATGGAGTGGTATCTAGAGGCTAACCAGAATGGTCATATTGCCTGTACCCAGGGTGGTGAATCCCTTGCCGGACTATTTAAAGCTGTGAAAGAAAAAATTGTTCTACCCAATGAAACTGCTATTGTTGATGCAACGGCCCACTCTTTAAAATTTTCCAACTTCCAAAACCTCTATTTTGAACAAAAAATTCCAAAAGAGTATAACATTAAACATAACCCTGACTTTATTAATATGCCAACTCTGATCATGCCTGATGCAGGCATACCAGTTCCCTCTCAGGAATACAGGCTTGAACCAGCTGATTTGCACACTTTTATTTCTGATATTTCACAAAAAATTGTCAAAAAATTAAACTTAAAAGGGATATTATGAGTAATATTTCAGTCAAATTTATTCTATCAGTTACAGTTTTATTATTTTTATTAAGTGTCTGTGTGCCAAAGGCTGTTATTGCAGAGGTTGGTATCAAAACATCTTATAAACAATATAAAATCTATGAATATAAGGGAGCAAAAATTTTATGTGAGCCCTATGTTGTTAAAAAGGATGACTGGTTATATAAAATTTTCAGGAGAAAAGGTTTAATATCAACTGAAAACTTTTCTCTGTTTATTGCTATTTTCAGCAATATTAACCCAAATGTCAGCAATGTCGATATTATTGAGCCGGGAGCTGCCATACTAATTCCCCTTAGAAAAATTAAAAAAGGAGATTATATAGAAAAACAACCCGGCATAGTTCAAGTCCCTGTTATTAATTACGCTGATGTACCTAAAATGTTTAAACCTTATGTTGCCAAGCATCAGGTTAAAAAAGGAGAATTTGTATCAACCCTGATTGATCAACAATTCCTCAATACTGACGGAAGTATTTCCAAGCAAGGAATACAAGCATTTAAACTTTCTAATCCAGACATTAAAAATATTAACCTCATATATGAAAATTCCTCAATTTTCCTTCCCGATCCTAAGCTGTTATCTGAACCATGGTTTAAATCACTTTTTGCAAATAACTCCGGGCACTCAACAATCAGAAAAGCTAAAGTAAAAAATAAAATAGAGACTAATCCTCTGGTCTCTGAGTACCAGAGCGGTCAACTTAAAAAGTATGCCTCGTTAATTGGTGGAACTTTATCTTCCAGTGGTGATTACTATTTCCCTGATCAGAATAATAATATGTCAAAAATTGATCTCTCAATTACTCCAATCATTACACTTGCCAATGGACAAAAAATTCTTTTAATTCCGGAAGATGTCTATAACAAGAATATAATAACTGCTCTTAAAACCCGTTGGGAGGATTTAAAAGTTCAAAAAATTTCAGAGGCCATTGAAAATTTTGAAAAAAAGAAAGCTCAAGCTGATAAAATACCTTTAAAAGAATTTAAATCATATATAAAACAGCTTCTAACAGCCCTCAATTTTAAGTACGTACAAGATTCAAATATTAAGTTCCAATTCAATTCAATTTCGCTAAATGCTGCGGTTGGTAGAATTCGCAGAGAAAAGAAGCAGGACCTTTTAATAGATTTTGGCAATATTCTTGGCAATGCATTTACTGCGATAATTGACCAGGGTAATGATCTAATTTCCCTTAAGCCAGAAACAGGAAAGATAAAAGCAACACACAAGCTTCTTAGACATCTTGGACTTGCTTTTGTTCAAAACCCTTCCTTTTTGATGGATAAAAAAGTTTTAACTGTGAAGGGTTTGTATATATCTGAACTTGAGCCGGAAATATTTGTCGCCCAGGAAGAGTTGTCTGAGAAAACACTTACCTTTTTAAAAACTAAAAATATTAAACTAATAAATTAATACCTTATTTTCAGGAGTATATATTATGAAAAGAATTTTGATTTCAATTTTTTGCCTTTTTGCCCTCACTTCATGTGTCTCTTCATCAGCATTCAATGCAAGGAATAAAGAAATTGCCGAGGCAACTTACCGGGAGGGTCAGGCATATTTTGCCCAAGAACGCTATTCCATCGCTTTGGGAAAATTTTTAAAGGCTGAAAAAACTATACCTGATGATCGTTTTCTACAATATGAGATAGGGTATACATATTTTCTAAAAAATCAATATGTGCTAGCTGAAAAACATTTTAAAAAAGCATTAACCCTAGAACCAGACTTTATATCGGCAACAAATGCTTTAGGAGTTGTCTACCTTGAACAAAAACAATGGGATCATGCAATAACCAGCTTTCAAATTTGTGTTGACAGCCTGCTTTACGGTACACCTCATTATGCCCTTACAAATTTAGGCTGGGCATACCTAGGTAAAAAAAATTATAACCTTGCAAAAAATCACTTTTTAAAAGCATTAAAAAAAGTTCCCCATTACTCAAGGGCACTTCATGGCTTAACTATGGCAAGTTTAGCAACTGACAGCGAATATACTGCCATTGCAAGGCTCGAAAAAGCATTAAAGGCATTTCCTGACTCAATGATCATTAATTATGATTTAGCAAGAATCTATGAAAAACTTAATAAAACTATCAAGGCAAAAAAACATTGGGAAAAAGTTCTTAAAACTGCCCCTGAAGAATCAAGCTTCAGCGAAGAGGCTGCAAACAGATTAAAAAATTATTGAAGTTGATTTAACTACCTGTATCTTTTCTCTGCTCCAGTTGTACAATAGTTGGTGTGATGAAAATCAACAACTCCTGTTTATCGGTTTTATTAAGGTCAGTTCTCATAAGACGTCCCAGGATGGGAATATTCATGAGAAATGGAAACCCTGATTTACTGTGGGTTGTTTTTGTTTTAATTACACCACCTATAACAATTGTGTCATTGTTATTAACAAGAAGGGTAGTTCTTGCTTCGTTTACGGAAAGGGAGGGAACCAGGTTTGTAAATCCTGCAATTTCATTTTTAGTAACCAGAATTTCCATTGAGATTCGTTTATCCGGTGTAACATGGGGAGTTACTTCAAGAAGCAGGTCAACATTTTTAAATTCAATAGTAGTATTCCCAGACTTATCAAGCTTATTATAAGGGTATTCTATCCCCTGGCGTATGGTAGCTTTTACATTGTCAAGGGTTAATATCTTGGGAGAGGACAATACTTCAATATCACCCTTTGATTCAGCTGCATTGAGGGTTGTTGTCAGGAATGAAGTACCTCCGTCTCCAAAGGCGCCTGGGACAAGGTTATTAAAAGTAAAACTTATTGCATTTGCAACTCCTTTAGGAGAATTCAGTGAAACTTCATGTTTGTCATTTCCATGTTTTGTAACATCCTCATCAAAGCCAAATTTAGCACCAATTCCAAGCGATCTTGAAAAGTCTTTGTTTGCTTCGATAATTTTTGCTCTTATCATAATCTGAGGAGTGACATTATCCAAAGTATAAATAAGTTCTTTAGCTCTAATCAGCGTCTCTCTGGTATCTGTAATTATTATGGTATTAGTCCGTCTGTCAACGCTTACACTACCTCTCTTTGGTGTTAATATTTTTATCAAATGCGGTTGGATATCTTTTCCTGCATCAGCATAATTTATCGGTATATATTCAGTTATCACAGGTTGCAGTGCTTTTTTAGCATTTTTTGCCTTCTGTATAGCTTGGAATCGGGCTTGCCTCTGTTTTGCCTCGTTGGCAATTGTATCTTGAGTTGCAATCCGTATCACTCCACCAGTTTCAATGCGACCTAATTGATTCATATCTAAAATTAAATCAAGTACCTGGTCCCAGGGAATTGGGTTGTCCAGAGTAAGAGTTACATTGCCGTTCACATTCTTATCTATTGCAAAATTTTTGTTACTGATACTGCTTAAAATTCTAAACACATTTTTTATGTCCGTCTGGTAAAAATCTAGTTTGATTTTCTCTCCAGTATACTTTTTTTCACCAAAATTCTTTTTATATTCCAGCTCTTCCGAGGATAACTGGGCTGATGCAGTTGAATTGCTGTTATTGAAAAAATCCTGCTGGTCTCTGCCCAATGATTTTGAACCCATAGTTGCAACACTATTGTTACCAGATTTTGATTGCTTAACTTCCGGGTTCTGAAAATCCTGTGAAAGTGATCCCATATTTGCTAAAGCATTTGTTCCTCTTGTTGTGGTATTTTGTAAAGTCTTGTCAGCTTTGGTAAATTTGGGCGGCTCAATGCTTGATGGTTCAAAACGTACAGTGATCATATTGTCACTTTGAACAACATGGTAGGGAACTTTTTCACGCATGCTAATTTCAATTTTCGAATTTTTGCTGTTTTTAAATTTCTGGATTGGCAAAATTTTATAAACAGCAGATTTGAAATATTTTGTTTCAAAGGGTCTTTTATGTCTATTAGGTATATTAGTCTTATAAAGATTAAGATTTAAAATCCCATTTTTGCCTCGGGAGAAATCAAATTTAACCGGGTGGGTAGTAGTAAGTTTCAGTTCAGTATACCCAGCATCTTCAACATTAAATTCAATTTCAGAAACATTTGCAATCCCTTTTGGAATTTTAACAGTTTTTTTACTTGCTGTTTTAGTATCTTGTTTTACAGTATTGGCTTGTGGTTTAACAATTTTATTTTCACTTGCTATAATTATTCGCAAAGAGTCTGATTGTTTTTCAATGTCATAGGGAAGATCTCTGTTCAGTAAAATTTCTATTTTTGCTGTTTTTTTATCTTTGTCAGCATAGGAGGAGATTATATTACTGATATCTCCTGCTTCAGGTACAATGGAGGTTATTTTTTCATATAACCGGGTATCAGGCAAATAAATTGCAATGCCAAATGGAAAAGATTGTTTGATTGAGGTATATTTTAACTCTTTGTTCCCTTGAATAATCACTTCAACTGCATCTGCTTTTTCCAACAACTTAACACTCTGTACAATCTTTTGTGTACTTGCTGTTTTTGTTGCGACCTCGGCAGAAGGAGCAGTGGTTTTGCTCTCTTGTTGCTGTTTAACATCGGTCGTTGACATATTTGGGTTTTTTTTAGCAGCACAGCCTGAAAAAAAGAAAATACCCAATATTATGAATAATACCATTGCCGAACAAAGGTGTACCAGCTGATTTTTTTGCAATTGTAGCATATTTTTACCCATTATCTTTTTTTTGAAGTTTCATTTTTTTTATGATTTCTTCAAAGTCCCCTTTAAAATTTTTTATACGTTCTTTTATTAAAATTTCAGCATTTCTAATCTCGATTATTCTACCGAAATTTTGCCCGATATAGGTTCCAATTTTTACCATATATCCTTTTCCATTGGATTCTTCCACCATTGCCACCGATTTTTTCCCGGATTGTAAATTTATAACTGCTACTAATTTTAATTGACTAATGTCCAACTTTTCCAATGGAGAAAGTTTTCTATTATTAATTTTCTTCTTAGTTTTTTGATTTCTCTTTGCAATAGGTGAGGCAAAAGGGTCAATGTTTTTTTTTGCAATATAGGCTTTATTTTTTTTCCTGTCATTCTCTAATTCATCTTTCAGTTTTTCATTTTTTGCCAACTCTTCCTTGTCAGTCAGCTTTTTTTGAGAGTCAGAATTTTGTTCATTTTCTTGTTTTTCCTTGAGTGTATTTTCCTTCTTATCAATTTTTTTGCTTTTCTTTTTAAATTGGGCTTTAGTTTTACCAACTTCTTTATTTAAACTTTTTTGTTGAATGTCTACTGTATATTCCTTCTTATTTTCATCCTTTTGTGATACTTTTACTTCAGGTTTAACTTCTTTTTTATCTATTTTTTGATTTTGTTTTTGATTTTGACTTTTCTGCTGGACCTTAGTTTCATCTATCTTTTTATCTTCCGCTTCCTTCTTTTGAGCTGGGTTGATTTTTTGAGGTTGGTTGATAATTTTTTTCACTACCACATTTTGTTTTTTTTCTATTTTTTTGGGAGATGTATTATCACATGAAGATAGCGATAAAATTAAAGGAAAAAACAAAAGTGTAAGAAACAATATGTTTTTTATTTTTTTCATTGTTTGACTTATTTCTTTCCTTTCTTTTCAGGTTTTTGATCAACAAACATATAAGTCTCTGCTTTACAGGAAACTTGTAACTGATCATCCTTACCAGCTTTTTTCATATTAAAATTATTAATATTGACAATGCGGTAAAATTTGGATACTTCATCGAAAAAATAGGCAAGCTGATGATACCTTCCTGTTATATTCATATCTATTGGAATTATAGCATAAAAGTTCTCTTTAATTTGTTTTGTACCTGGCACAAATCGCATAAATTCCAAACCACTGTTTTTAGCTGCCCTTGATAACTCAGTAAGAAGAATTGGTATCTCTTTTTCATCTGGCAAGGCTGCCATTGCGTAATTCAACTCTTCTTTGAGTTTGGCAAGTTCTTTTTCAAGTTGCGGAAGAATTGCAGCTTTAGCTTTATATGATTTCAATGTTCTTTTCTTTTTTTGTAATGTTTGTTTCAGACCCTCCAGTTTTTCCAATTTTGGTTTAAAGGAAAAAAAATAAAACCCTGCTGCAATCAGTGCAAAAGTTATGACAATAATAAGAATTTTTTGTAACCCGGAAAGAGCCGCAGCCCACTGAAAAATTGGAGCGAAACTTTCTGTTTTTCTCTTTTCTTTTTTAGTAAAGATACTCATTGTTTAGGCTTCTTTGCATTTTTAATTGGTGCTCTATTACAATGTAATGAAAATCTTTGTCCTTTTTGCCCGGGACCAATATCAGTGAGTACTACATTCCTTAATGTGATCTGATTCTTTTTGAAAAGTGGAGAATTTTCTAATCTGGTCATGAAATCGGCAACTATTTTTTGATCAAATGCGATTCCATTCACAGTAACCATTTGCCTGGTCATTTTAAAATCTGTCAGCCACATTTTTTCAGGAATAATGAGTTCAGTCATACGGTCAATTAGTTCAATAGCTTCTCTTCTTCGTGTTTTCAAAGATTTTATTGTATTTACTTTCTTTTTATAAATACTTATTGCTTTTCTAATTTTGCTTACTCTATTTGCTCTCTCTTTATAACGAGCAATTTCATTTTCCACCTGTTTTATCTGGTTTGCAACTATTGCAGCTTTTCTATCAATAAGAATACCATAATATGATAACCCAAGAATTAGAAATATCATCAAAAGAATGAAAATTGAGACTTCCCGCCGAATATTCTCTCGCCTACGAGCAGCCCTGAATGGTAAAAGATTTATTCGTATCATTTGTCATCCACCCTTCTTAAGCCAAGACCTATGGCAACTGAAACCAAGGGAGCAAGTTCAGTAATAGTTGATTTTGGAACACGCTTTTTATCAACCTCTATCCCTTCAAACGGGTTCAATATTGATACGCTGGTGTTTAGTTCCGATGCAAGAGCTTCGGGAAAGCCATGAAGCATTGATCCACCACCAGTCAAAAAGACAAGTTCCACATCCTCATCTTTTGCTTTTGATCTAAAGGTGCTTACCATCCCATAAATATCAGCGCACCATTCATCTATCACCCCAAGCATAATCTCTTTAATTTCCTCTGTTGAAAGTAAATCAGATTTCAGATCGCTAATTATCATATCAGCTTCTTCTTCTGTACATTCTGCTTCAGCAGAGATTTCATCTCTGATTTGTGCTATCCCGTTTGCATTATCCCTCATCATTAATGATGTCCCACCCTTAACTATGTTCAGTGATGTTTTGGACACACCAACATCAATAAGCATGGAAACTTTATCTTCGGGTATATTTGGTAGCCTTTCATATACATTTTGAATGGCAAAGGTGTCAACTTCAATTATGCAGGGGTTTAGTCCTGCCATATCAATCAGGTCAATATATTCAGCAACAAGATCTTTTTTTACGGCAACCAACAGTACACTTATCTGTTCAGGAGAAAATTCACTCTCACCAAGTACTTGGTAATCTATATTCACTTCTTCTATGTCATAGGGAATATATTGCTCAGCTTCTGCATAAATTTGATCCTGAAGCTCTTCTTCTGTTGCTCTTGCCATATTGATGGTTTTTATAATAACTGAATACCCACCAGTTGCAATAGCTACATTTTTTTCTCTTATCTTATTTGCTTTAAATAAAGTGGTAACTGCTTCAGCAATTGTCTTCATATCTTCAATGCGACCGTCAACAATTGAGCCTGGCGGGATTGGTGTAACCCCGAACTTTTTAAGGATATACTCATCACCCTTACCTTTTCTTTTAAGTTCAGCAACTTTGATAAAAGAAGAACCTAAATCCAGGCCAACAAGGTGGTCTTTTGGTTGGAATAACATATATTTTTATTTTACTCTCTTTTTATTTTTTTAATTAAATAAATCATGAAACCCCTTCAGTATATATAATATATGCCCTTTTGATAATATTTATGCTATTATCTTATTGCAATGTCAAGTGTTTTTATTATATTTTTTGTGAAAACGTACAAATAACAGGCTAAATGATTAAAAATTGCATGATTTATGACTAAAAAAAAACAAAATCTTCAAAGTGAAAAACCCTTCCGACTCGTAAAATATTTTACTTTTTCAAGTCTGATAGTAATGTTCATTGCGACCATTATAATCTCTGTATTGAATGCCCACTGGGCGAAACAGACCCTTATGGGAAAGAGTAAAGAGTATGACCACCTGCTTGTTGAGAATCTTAATCACCAAATCTATATCAGATTTTTGGCCCCGATTGTATTGATTAAAAAAAAAAAAATACAACTTAGAAAAAAAACACACTTTAAAATCATTGATAATGTTATAAAATCAACTCTACACGGTTTTAATATAGAAATGGTAAATATCTATGGGATGAAAAATTTTATTGCCTATAGTTTTGACAAAGAGCTTGTTGGAACAAAAAACAAGAACATAGCAGAGTATGAAAAAGCTCTTAACAAAATTTCTACTTCCAAGTTTGTTAAAGAAGGCAACCCCTTTGAACTTTTTTTCGATTTTCCAAAAAAAACAAAAATACATACATTCGCACCACTGCACATTGAGGAAAAACAGGGATCGTTTTCAGGAGAAGTAATTGGTGTTATTGAGATCGTAAGAGATGTTTCACAGGAGTTTAAAAGACTTGCAAAACTTCAAGGAATGATACTTGCTTCTTGCTTTATGGTTATGAGCATACTTTTTATTCTTCTACGTCTGGTGGTAAAAAAAAGAGATGAAATTATAAAGGAAAAAGCCGAGGAAAGAATAAAATTAAAAGAGAAATTAAGAAAGGCAGAGCACCTGTCCGCCATTGGTGAAATGACAGCCGGGGTATCCCATGAGATTAGAAATCCACTGGGTATAATAAAGAGCAGTGCTGAATTACTAAAAAAACAAACTGTCAAAAACGGATTAAACACAACAGTACCTGATATTATCATTGAGGAATCAGGCAGGCTTAATAACATCATTAAAGACTTTTTGGATTTTGCCAAGCCTAAAATTCCTGATTTGCACAAATGTCAAATTGAGCAGATTATCGAAAAAAATATTGCCTTCTTTCTGCCTCAAACCAGAGACAGCGGGTTTAAAATCGAAAGAAAATTCGAACCAAACCTACCGCAAATTACTGCGGACCCAACTATGTTGTATCAGGCGTTTTTAAATATATTTATCAATGCCTTCCAAGCCAATGGTAACAAAGGAAAACTTATTGTTGAAATTGTTTTAAATAATAATAATATAGTTCTCAATTTTTTAGATGAGGGGAGCGGAGTAAAAGAGAAAAAGCTGGAAAAAATCTGGACTCCTTTTTATACTACAAAAGATTCTGGTACCGGACTTGGGCTGGGTATAGTAAAAAATATTATTGATGCCCACAATGGAACAATTAAAATTTCCAACAGAAAATTAATAGGCGCTAAGGTTACAATTGTGTTACCGGTAGAGGAGAGTTGACTTATGGCAAGCATACTGATCGTTGATGATGAAAAACACTACCCTTTGATCCTCAAGGAAGTTTTAGCAGAGGAGGGAGGATATTCATCTTATCCGGCTTCAAGCGGGATGGAGGCTCTGGATATACTGCACCAGGAAACAATTGATCTTGTTCTTACTGATGTTAAAATGCCTGGGATGGATGGTGTTGAACTTTTATCCAAAATCAAGGAGCTTAATCCTGATATTCCTGTGATTGTCATGACTGCACATGGGAGTGTTGAAAAAGCAGTGGAAGCAATGCAGAAAGGGGCATATACCTTTATTCAAAAACCTTTTGAAAATGATGCCCTTTTAAGCCATATTTCCAAAGCCCTCTCCATATATAGTATTGTACAGGAAAATGCCATGCTGAGAGATGCAATAAGCTCAACATATAATTTTGGCAATATTATCGGTAAAAGTAAATCAATGAAGCAATTATATGAAACAATAAAAAAAGTTGCTCCCACCAATGCAAATATTTTAATTGAGGGTGAAAGTGGGACCGGCAAAGAGCTGGTTGCAAAATCAATACATTATAACAGCTCAAGAAAGTCTAATTCGCTTATTGCTGTCAATTGTTCAGCATTTGCAGAAAGCCTGCTTGAAAGCGAGCTGTTCGGTCATGAAAAAGGCGCTTTTACAGGCGCGACAGCCCGTAAAAAAGGTCGGTTTGAAATTGCAGACAGAGGCACGCTTTTCTTAGATGAAGTGGGAGAGTTGCCTTTAAATTTACAAGTAAAACTTTTAAGGGTATTGCAGGAAAAAAGCTTTGAACGTGTAGGTGGCACAGAGCCTGTTAAAGTGGACTTTCGCCTTATTGCAGCCACTAATAAAAATCTTGAAAAACAGATTGAAAAAGGTCTGTTCAGGGAAGATTTGTATTATAGATTGAATGTTGTAAAAGCCTCAATCCCGCCACTTAGAGAGCGTAAAGAAGATATCCCTCTTTTGGTTAGCCACTTTATAAAAAAATATGCAATTATCAGTGATACTGCTGTTGAGGTGCGAGGAATAACCCAGGAAGCAGCTAAACTTTTATTTGACCAGCAATGGAAGGGTAATATAAGGGAGCTTGAAAATGCAATTGAAAGGGCTGTGATATTGTCTTCAGACGAAGTCATCACACCGGCTGATCTCCCATTGCAAATAAGACAAAACATTGGTTTAAATCTTGATCTTGGTGGAATTCCAGAAAATGCAGGGCTTTCTGAAACACTTTTATCAGTTGAAAAAAGAATGATTCAACGAGCTATGACATTGGCAAGTGGTGTACAAACCAAGGCTGCTGAAATTCTAGGCATTGGTAAAAGCGGTCTAAATCAGAAATTGAAAAAATATGGTTTAGATAAATAAACCAAGAGACAAAGTAGTTCAAGATTTTGAATATTTATGACATGACAGTAATTATATCATAAATTCAGATGGTTATATAAAATATTAGTCAGAGATATGCCATAATGGTTCAAAATTTTAAACTTTCATTAAAATTAAAACAATAGGTATTTTTTAAGAATATAAATATATGTAAAAAATAAAGAGGGGAATATATAAAAATTTCAAGGAGTTATGATGTGCGATCATTTTATTGGAAATTATTTAGAAACATTGGCAGGGTATTTGCTTTATTAACTATCTAAATAGAGTTAATTTATTCATCTTTGTTTCTCCTTCTACAAAAAGCTGCTGATCATTCAGCAGCTTTTTTTAGTTTTATTCCCATATTTTTTTATTATTCAATTTCATTTTGTGCTAAAGCTTTATACGGAGAGTCTGGGTACTCTGCCACAATTTTTTTATAAAAATCATGGCTTGCATTTTTATCACCTGTTTTTTCAGCAATAATCCCCAAACTAAAAAATGCCTCATCTTTTAATAAAGCATCTTTTTTATTAATAATCTTTTTAAAATAAACCTCGGCCTCTTTAAAATTGTCAAGGGCAAAACAGGTACGACCCAGAGCAGAAAGAATCAAGCTCTCCATTGAAATCTCATTTTTAAAGTCAGAAAGAGCATCTTTATATAATTCAAAGGCTTTTTGAAAATTTGATGAATTGTAACAAATTTTAGCAAATTTTAATTTTGCCATTTTACCTGCATCAGTATTGGAAAAATCCTCAAAAAGTTTAGAAAAATTATTTTCAACTGCCAAATAAGCTTCCTTGGGATCTTCTATTTTATTATATTTGATTAATGTCTCACTGAGCAAAACAGATGCTTTGTTTTCCGAGGATTTAATATTAAAAATAACTACTGAAAAAATAACTATTACAGACACAAATCCTAAGCCTATAAGTAATAGCTGCTTCTTATATGTTTTTACATATTCCAATGTTTTTATAAGATTTTCCTGAAAAGGATCTAACTCTTCAAGTTCTCTTCTACGATCATTTGATACCCTTTGTTGTTTTGCCATATTCTGCCTCTAATTATTAAACTAAAAAATTATTATTACCAGACAAGGGTCTTATGAATCCACCCCTTGTCTCCATCTGCATGCATAACTTTATACCAGTTCTTTTTTTCACTAAGAACTTTAAAGGGCACTCCCATGGCTGCCTTAAAAACTATCTGATAGTTTGTCCCGGGACCCTGCCTTATATTACAGTCCTTTTTTATAGTTATTACTGACTTCTCCTGTCCGACCATGGATTCGTGGATCCATGCCTGATCTTTTTCAAAATCTTCAAATTTATACCAGTCACCCTGTTTTTTAAGAATAATAATCGGATGATATTTTTCTACCTTCCACTTAATATCATAGTCTGCCCCAGGTCCTGATCTGACATTAGCAATTGGTTTGGCAATACATTTGCGTTCCTTTGAAATTGCGTAAGCTGAACTGAAAAGAAAGATCAGGATGACGATACCGACTACTTTATATCTAATATGTCCGGGTTGTTTCATAAAGTCTCCTAAGAATTTATCCAAATCCAAGTATGCTGCCACTTTGGTATACCAGAAAAGAGACACACCATGCAACCATTGTTGTATAAAATAAATTAAAGAAAGCCCATTTGGCTGTTGTCTCTTTCCAGATTGCAAACAGTGCAGCAATACATGGTAAGTACAGAAGAACAAAAAGCATCATGGAAAGAGCACTGAGCGCAGTCATATTTGAATTTTTGAGCGCTTTACCCAGGGCTTCAGACTCTTGACCACCAACTCCATATAGAACACCCATTGTGCTTACAACTACCTCCTTTGCAACAATCCCGGTCAGGAGGGCAACGCTGGCACGCCAATCAATACCTAATGGTCTGAAAACCGGTTCAATTGTCTTGCCAAGCATTCCAATATAAGTTTCCTCTATTCTCTCTTTTTCTTTCAGCCGTTGAAGGTGTTTGATTTGATTTTCAAATTCAATGGATTCATTTTTTTGAGAATATTCCACTTTGAGCTGTGCAATTTTGCCGTCATAATCCATTGAATAAATAGTGTTTCTTGGAAAATACGAAAGGGTCCATATAATAATTGACCCAATAAGAATAACTCCTCCCATTTTTTTTAAAAACATCCGGGATCTATCCCACATATGTATGACAATGCTTTTGAGCATAGGCATTCTATAGGGAGGCAGCTCCATAACAAAGGGAGAATCTTCTCCCTTTAACAAATTGGATTTAAAAAGTTTCCCTGAAATAATGGCAAGTGCAATTCCTGTTAAATAAAGGCAAAACATCACAGTTCCACCATTTGCTGCAAAAAAAGTACCTGCAAGTACAATATAAACAGGTAGTTTAGCAGAGCATGACATAAATGGAATTATTAAAATTGTAAGTATTCTGTCCTTTTTACTTTCAAGGGTGCGTGTTGCCATAATAGCAGGTATACTGCATCCAAATCCCATGAGCATTGGAATAAATGATTTGCCATGGAGCCCGATCATATGCATGATTCTGTCCATGATAAATGCTGCCCTTGCCATATACCCTGTGTCTTCAAACAATGCAATGCAGAAAAATAAAATCAGTATATTGGGTAAGAATATAATTACACTGCCAATTCCTGCCACGATTCCATTAATAAGCAAATCTTTCACAGCACTCTCTGGTATCAGCACATTCAGTAAACCAGAAAAAGCTGATACTCCTGAATCAAGCCACTCCATGGGATATGCCCCAAGGGTAAATGTCAACTGAAACATTGCCCATATAAAAAAAATAAAAATAGGGAATCCCAACAGTCTGTCTGTTAAAACAAGATCAATCTTTTTAGATACATCGACCCGTTTTTTTCTGGACAGTGATATCACCTCTTTTGTAATGCCGGCAATAAATCCGTAGCGGTCTTCTGTAAGGATAATTTCAGGGTCGTCCTGATAAAAATCTTTAATTCTTTTCCTGCATTGCTTTGAAATTTCTAAAATTTTTGGATTATCTTTAAAGCTTTTTAATATAATTTCATCATCTTCAAGCAACTTTACAGCAGTCCATCTGTATGAAAAAATTTTGTCTTTGACAGCGCTTTTCTCAAGATCACTTACTATCAAAGAGATACAATTCTCAACCTCTTTTGAATATTTTGTATCCCGCCCAATTTTCCCTTTGGCAAAAGCTTTTACTTCATAAATTATTGTTTTGATTAAATGGTTTGTTCCCTGATTTTTATTCCCAACAGTAAAAACAACCGGGATATCTAAAAGTTCTGACAATTTAGAAGCATCAATGGAGATCCCCTTTGTTTTTGCAACATCAGTCATATTGAGGGCAAGCACCATGGGCTGCCCTGTCTCCATTACCTGCATTGCGAGATAGAGGCTTCTCTCAAGATTTGAAGAGTCGACAATACTGACAACAACATCTGGTTTTTCCTTAATAATGAAATCTCTTGTGACTATCTCTTCCATGGAAAATGGTGTGAGGCTATAAGTACCAGGAAGATCAACAACATTAATGTTATGGTTTTTATATTTAAAGTGACCCTCTTTTTTTTCAATGGTTACACCGGGCCAGTTACCAACCTTCTGGTGGGCACCCGTTAAATTGTTGAACATGGATGTTTTGCCCGAATTAGGGTTTCCTGAAAGTGCAATTGTGATATCAGTCATCTTGATGGGAATCCTTTAAATCTTCAACTATAATATGTGCGGCCTCTTCAACACGCAGTGAAATATGACTTCCCTTTACAACAAGCTCAATGGGATCTTTTAAAGGTGCATATTTTTCAACGTGTACTGAAGTACCTCTGTTAATCCCCATCTCTAACAATCTTCTTCTAAGTTTTGGTTCCCCTGAAACTTTTAATATAACACAATCTTGCCCCTGTTTTATCTGGCTCAAATTTACAATTGCCGAGTCTGATTTTTCTATTTTATCCTCGGCAACGTCAGTTTCAGATTTCCCCAATGTTCGAACAAACACTTTAGTGGACATACCTCTTCCCAGCACAAATCTGCTCTCTTTTACAGCAGCAACGATTTGCCCTCCAGACTGTGCAGAGATAATCTCAATTGTTGCACCTTTTCTTATACCCATGGAAGTGAGGCGCTCGGCAATTTTATGCCCCGGTTCAAAATCTGTTACAACAACTTTTTCACCCTGTTTTACCTGGTCAAGAGACAAAATATGGCTGCGCTGTTTTAAACACTCTGCACAGATTCCATATATCTCCAGTTTATGTTGAAGCATATGAAATCCATAGGCTGAAGCCATATCAGATTGATTTTTTTCAAGTTCTTCATCTCGGAATTCAATAATACTGTCACATTTCGTACAAATCATATGATCATGATGTAATCCAAGGTGACGGTGTTCAAAGCGAGGAATACCATTATCGAATTCTATTTTATTTGCAAACCCATACTTACACAACAGCTCCATTGTTCCTGCGACAAAATTTTTATCAAATGAGCCATCTTCGAGTATTAGCTGCTTTGTTAAATCTGAGCTTGAAATATGCTCATCAGTTTTTAAAAACATTTCAAGGACTCTGAATCTTTTACTAAATTGATCTAAGCCCTGTTGCAAAAACAGTTTCTTAAATTGTTTTTTTTCATTATCATGTCTGGTATTCAAAGATTCTGCTCCTAAAAAATAACCACCTAAATTACTAAAATTATTATAATTTGTCAATAAATTTTTAAAGCATCCCAAATATTTCTAAAAAATCTTATTTTAAAAATATAAACAGCTTTGGAGCCTATAAAAGCAGATAAATACTGCGAAAGAATCATTATGAAGACAGGTGACTATCAAGCCAGTTTATTATATCATTATAAACTTCTTTTTGATTAATTTCATTTAACATTTCGTGTCGGCCATCTTTATAAAATTTAATGGTTAAATCTTTGATGCCAGCTTTTTCATATACAGCAAAGATTTTTTTTACACCTTTTGTAAAATCACCAATCGGGTCATCACTACCCGAAAAAAGGTAAACAGGGAGGTCTTTGGGAGTATTTCTGATGTTTTCATCTCTATTGATCTTTTTTATGCCTCTTAAAAGATCATTGAAAAAACCTGCTGTGAAAACAGTACCGCAAAAAGGATCATCCACATATTTATCAACTTCGGCATTATCTCTGCTTAGCCAGTCAAATTTTGTACGATTAGGTCTAAAAGCTTTGTTAAAACTTCCAAAAGAGAGGCTGTCCATAAGAGTGCTTTTGGCTTTGCCCCCTTTGATCAGGCTCTCTATTTTTGAGATCATTATGCCAACATTACCTAATAAGCCAGGATCGCTTGCTGTGGCAGAAAGAATTACACCAGCAATATTATTACCAAATGTAAACATATAATCACGGCAAAGAAAAGAACCCATGGAATGACCAAATAAAAATATCGGCACATTGGGATGATTATTTTTAATCCTAGTTGTTAAAAGGCTCATATCTTCAATTACCAAATCCCAGCCATTGGTATCTGAAAAATATCCTAAATTTTCCAGAGAACCTGCGGTTTGACCATGACCTCTATGGTCATTTGCATAAACTGCAAAATTATTATCAGTAAGCATTTTGGCAAAACTATTATATCTTGCAGAGTGTTCTGCCATTCCGTGGGCGATCTGAACAGCAGCTTTAATATTTAATGTCTCGGATCCATCTCCAGGCAGCCATTTATGCGTAAATATCTCTTTCTTGTCAGAGCCTTCAAATATAAATGTGTCTTCTGTCATAATTTTCCTCTCTGTTGACCTTAGAAGGTTTATATAGGACAGGAACATGGTTTTTGTCAAGATTTGTTAAGAAAAGATCAGGTTGATTCTCAATAAGAGGAAAAAACAACTCCCAGAAGGGGACTTATCATTCTGCACAATTGAGGGGGTGATGTATGTACAGAATGATAAATAACTTGGGTTTTAAAGATTATTAGTATTCATGAACCGGGTCACCCGGAAACTTTGCAGCAATATCTTTCTCAGTAACATCATACATGCCGCTTCCAACAACATAACTCTTCTCACCTTTTGTTACAAGCATCACATAGGAGACTTTAGCAGACGCTTTTTCTTCACCTGGTTTTGGCCATTCATAGGGCACCCAGCCTGCACCATTCTCTTCCACCATCTCATTAAAAGCTACAAAATAATATCTTCCTTTGGAATCTTTCAAACCAAAAAGACCTTTGCCATCAAGGGATGGTTTAGTGGGATGCATTACCATGATACCATCCAGATTGTGAATCCATACATAACCTGCCTTGCCATCTGCAAAACGAAACTCGCCATCGGGGTTTTTGATTTCATCCAGTGCTGCATCACCTTTACTTTGTAATAGCTTTGCTGCAGCTATTACTTTTTCCTTACAAAGCCTCGGGGTTAGAGGCTCTGAAATACAATTTGATGCAATAAACAAAATAATACATACTAAAATTAATATTGAATAACGTTTCTTAACCATCTCTTTTCTCCTTTTTAGGATTGACAATTATTTATTACCCATTACCTGACTTTAAAGCTGAAACTTATTTACTAAAGTCTGTAAATCTCCTGCCAGATCTGCAAGCCCTTCAGCACTGGTTTTCACCTGCCCACTACCTTGCTTTATTTCTCCACTTGTATTGTTTACATTACCAATAGCCTTGGCAATTTCACCTGCTACAGCTGAACTTTGGGAAACATTTTCATTAACCTCCTGTAAACCTGTGGATGCTTGAACCATGTTCTCTGATATTCCTCCTGTTGTGGCAGACTGTTCTTCTACTGCTGCTGCGATTGTTCCAACAATATCGCTTACTTCCCCAATAACCTTTGAAACACTCTGTATCTCTGTAACTGTTTCAGATGTAGAATCTTGTATAGTCTCAATACGCTCTTTAATTCCCTTTGTGGCATCAGCTGTCTGCCTTGCAAGTTCCTTTATTTCAGATGCTACAACTGCAAATCCTTTGCCTGCTTCTCCTGCCCTTGCAGCTTCAATTGTTGCATTAAGGGCAAGAAGATTTGTCTGCTCGGAAATATCTGAAATAACTTCTGTGACCCTGCTTATTTCCTTGGCAGCTTTGCCCAGGTCATCAACTCTTTTTGAAGCATTGGAAGCTTTGGCAACAGCATTGCCTGTTACTAATCTGCCTTGTTCTGAGTTCTTTGCAATCTCATTTATAGAGGAGTTGATTTCCTCGGTTGAAGAAGACACCATATTGACATTTGCAGCTGCCTCTTCACAAGCTGCAGCCACTGAATTCATATTTGAACTCATCTTTTCTGCTGCATCAGCAACAGATTCAGAGCCATCGGACATCTGCTCTGCATCACCAGACATATTTGAAGAGAGATCAGATAAACCTTTTGAAGAGTCTGTAAGCTGCCTGGAAAAATTTAAAACCTTACCTATCATTTCTCTTAAATTGTCAATCATTGCATTTGTATCATTTGCAAGATCCCCAAACTCATCTTTTGATGTAACTTCTATTTTAGTTTTCAAATCACCCATTGCAACTTTTTTTGTCACTTCTGCTATTGAGTATATTTTAGAGCTGAAATAGCGACTCATTATGATCCCTAGAACAACAGCAATAATTACCGCAATAACAGTTAATATTACTAAAAAAGATACACCCTTTGTCTTTGCATTTTCAGCATATTTTAATGCCTCTGCCATTTCCATTTCTGCACTTGCTTTCAAACTGTCAAGCTCTTTATTTATATCGTCTGCTGCAAGCCTCATCGCCTCGGATTTCGTCTGTTTTATTTTATCAAGTTTTTCATAAACAGGGGAAGCTATTTCGTGCAGAGTATTAAAGTAACTTTTAATCATTGCAACCGAACTTTTACTACGATTAAAAAGCTTATGCTTCTGTTCATACTCCTTTTCGCCATTAATTTTTATGGCATATTTCATAAGCTTGATATGGTGTTTTCTCATCTTTCCTACATACTTCATCAACTTTTTATCTGTAACATTATATGTTGTCAGCCATTCGCCCATATCGCCCTTTGATGGGTCAGTATTGCCTTCAAAGGGAGTGATAACCATAACAGCATCGTAGAGGCGGGAGAACCAGTTGAGATGCTCTTTCTGGGCAAGGAGTAAAAACAGCGGAAGCTCATAATTTTTTTCTTTAATGGTGACAGAATAACTCAAATAATTTTTCTGGGCTGCAACAAGATCTTTACAATTACTTTTAAAAACAATTGCCTTTTTAACAGCTTTATCCAAAACACTCTGAATTGCTTTTGATCCCCTGGGAACTCTCATCTTGATTTTCAACTTTTTAAATAATTTCCCAGATTCACTCTTAATGAATTTTTCTGACTCAGTTCCATTTTTAAGCATGGATAACCACATATCGAATTCGTCAAGTTTTTCATTTAATTCTTGTTCCCGCACCTTAAGATCAGAGTTTGTATTTATATATTCAGAGATTGTTTTCTGCACATTCTCCAAGACAACAGCTGCATTCATAACAGCGTTCTGGGAAGGAGCTTTCTCTTTTGCCACAAGATCAGCAGAGCCTGAGACCTGATTTAAAATGATTATTCCTACAATGCCTGCTAAAAGAACTAACCCTGCAAGTCCAAGAAAACTGAATGTTAATTTTTTCCCTATCGTAAACTTCATAATTGATCCTCCGATTCTGGAGATATCCTGACGAAATAACTCCAGTGCTGCTTAATGGTTACCAGGAAACACTTATTGTTTTTGAATATTTTAAATACAAACACTTTTCGTAACTATGATTTGTATTAGAATATCGCCTTTCTCATATCGTGTCAAACATTATTTAATTAAAATCTAAAAAAATTACTTTTTGTTACAACTAAAAAACAGGAGAAAAATCTGGTGCATATTATTCTACTATGGTATTATTTTATGTGACTGCAACAGCCCTTGTAATTATTTTTCACGATTAAAAATAATGGCAATGAAAGTTGAGTTTACAGCAAAAACAGAAGAACTTGAAAGGCAGGAATTTGTTAATGGAAAATAGCAGACCAAAAATAATATCCCCTGGAGGAAACTGTGAAGGACTGCCGGAAAACAGTAGAATATCTTTCAACCAGAACGGCTGACAAAAAGAATATAAACAAATTATACTATGAAACGGGAAATCAAAAAACTTAAAAATAAAAAATTTGACCTTTTAGTGGTTGGAGCCGGCATTTATGGAGCATGGACAGCATGTGATGCAGCTTTACGCGGGCTGAGAGTTGCATTGATTGATAAGGGTGATTTTGCATCCGGCACCTCTTCTGCCTCCACAAAACTAATTCATGGCGGGCTTAGATATCTTGAACAGATGCGATTTGATCTTGTAAAGAAATCCCTTGAGGAGAGGAAGATATTATCCCAGCTTGCTCCCCACATGGTGATTCCAATGAACTTTTTCATACCCCACTATAAACATGACAAACTTGGACCTGCTATGCTTAAAACAGGGCTTTGGATGTATGATCTCCTTGCTGGCAAGGGGCAGCCCGTATCCAGACACAACTCGTTTACCAGAGATGAAATTTATGCAAAATACTCATTTTTAAAAACTGAGGGTCTTAAAAGTGGCTCTTCTTATGGTGACTGCCAGATGGATGATGCAAGGTTTACTCTGGAAGTTATTGACAGAGCCCACATGTCAGGGGCGATCCTAGCCAACTATGTAAGTGCTCAAGAATATATCACTGAAAATGGAACCATTGCCGGAGCTTGTGTAAAAGATGGTTTGACTTCAGAGGAGTTTACAATCAAGGCTGCAAAAATTGTAAATGCAACTGGTCCCTGGAAAAATCTTGTTGAGAACCACCATTTTTTAAAAAACTATATGCGGTTCAGTAAAGGTGTGCATCTCTGTATGCCCCAGCTTCCCACAAAAGATTCCCTGCTTTTGATGACTGAAAATGATGACAGGATATTTTTCCTTGTTCCATGGTATGGGAAGACCCTTGTTGGAACAACTGATTCAAACTACACAGACGACCCTGATAAAATAGCAGTTGAAGATTCTGATATTGACTATCTTTTACAGGAGACAAACAGATATTTTAAAGATATTAAATGGGACAGATCATCAATAATCAGCAAATTTGCAGGGCTAAGGGCATTGAAAAACGAACCTGGAAAACCACCCTCCCAGGTAACCAGAGAGTGGACAATGTTTGAGCCAAAACCCAACCTCTTTATCTCTGTTGGAGGAAAATTCACTTCAGCACGTGTCGATGCTGCAAACATAGTTAACCAGGTGATGAAATCTTCCAATATGAACATCCCAAAGACACCACCCACAGCGACACTGCCCCTGCCTTCAAGCCCTGGCAGTGAATTTGCCCAATGGAAGAAATCTGCAATCAATGAAAATATAAATGCTGGGCTTGATAAAGAAGTGGCTTCCTGCCTTATTTTCAGGTATGGCACAAAAATAAAACAGATTAGAGAACTTATTGAACAGGATGCATCCCTTGCCCAGAGGATTGCGCCTGATCTTCCTTTTTCAAAGGCAGAAATCATTTATTGTGCTAAAAATGAGATGGTTATGACCCTTGAAGATTTAATCAGAAGAAGAATACCCATCACAATTCTCTCTTCTCCCAACAGAAAAACCATTTCAAAAATCGCACAACTTGCAGCTAAAATTACTGGATGGGATAAAAGCAAAACAGAATCCCAAATAAATGCAGCAATGGCAAACTGGTAAAAGTATTCAATGGGATCAGGATTGAATGCCATAAAAAATCGACGGAGGAAAAGAGATATCTGGGCAAAAACTCTTATTGCTCTGAACATATTTGCCTGGCTCCTGTTTTTAGTCATTCTACTTGTTTTTCACAAAGTACAACCGGAATTTGAAACATTTTTTGATCGGTTTTATCAACTTGATATAAGGACATTCTGGGATCTCAGATATTCATCAACCCTGATATATTGTGTTATGTCAGGGATTACTATCAATATTACTGGATTGATAATCTCCAGGTATCGTGGCAGAAGAGAAAATGACCCCATGATGTCACTTATCATCACAGGGATAATCTCTCTTATACTTCTCATGACAGCTCTATTCAATCAATAAACCCATGAATCTCTGGAAGTCTTGCAAAACAGAATCTTCCCAATGCTCTGCCTTTATATTCTGTACTTGAAAAATGACACTTTTTATTGTAATCTCTGATTGTTTAACAAAGCGGTTTTTGTCTTACTTTTTTATAATTTTACTTTGATTGGAAGGCTCTTGTTTTATGGAAATATACCAGGGAATACTTCTGGGGATACTACAGGGTGTTACAGAATTTCTGCCTGTGAGCAGTTCTGGACATTTAATTTTAGGGCAGCATTTTTTTAACCTTACTCAACCTATGCTTTCATTTGATATAAGCGTTCATATGGGTACTCTTTTTGCCATTTTAATTGTCTTTTTTAAAGATATAAAAAAAATTGTGACAGAGTCAGATATCAAGTTTATCTCTTTAATTATCACAGGTTGCATACCAACTGCCGTGATAGGCTATACAATTAAAATATGGGAAGAGGTAATCTTTTCATCTGTACTGCTTGTGGGGTTCATGCTTATTATTACCGGAATATTTTTATGGTTAACCAGAACAAAACAGACCAATTATGAACATAAAAACTTTAAGGCATCAAATTTGGGATATAAATCAGCTTTTTTTATTGGGGTGTGCCAGGGAGTCGCAGTTATTCCAGGTATTTCACGCTCAGGTGCAACTATTTCAGCAGGACTCTTTGCAAATCTGGATAGAAAAATGGCTGCAAAATTTTCATTTCTCCTCTCTGTTCCTGCCATCATTGGTGCTCATATTTTACAATTAGCAGACTCAATGGGAAAACCCTTTACAATCAGCAAAGCAACTTTGTCTGGAACCCTTGCTGCGTTTATTACAGGTTATATTGCCCTTGTTTTTTTACTCAAAATAGTCAACAAAGGTAAGATACATATTTTTGCACCATATTGCATAACTGCTGGAGTTCTCATTACTATTTACCACTTAACTTCTCTCTTATAATGGATTTTAAATTATGAACCCACAGATTTTCAGAGAATATGATATCCGGGGAATTGCCCATAAAGATATTACCAAAGATGATGCAAGAAACATTGGGAAGGCATATGGGACCCTTTTACAAAAACATGGAAACAAAAAAGTAAGCGTGGGAAGGGATTGCCGATTAACTTCCAGGTTGTTTTCACACCATTTTATTGAAGGAGTCCTCTGTACAGGCTGTGATGTTATTGATATAGGTCTATGCCCTACTCCTGTTCTCTATTTTTCCATTGAACACCTGCCCACCCAGGGCGGAGCAATGATAACCGCAAGCCACAACCCTGCTGAATATAACGGATTTAAACTTATGAACGGGTCAGAATCCATTCACAGCCAGGGATTACAGGATTTGCGTAAAATCATTGAAAAACAAAGTTATGCTGCTGGCAAAGGCAGGCTTATGACAGCAGATATAATCACACCATATAAAAACTATTTGCTCAACAATATCACAATTGACAAAGGCATACAGATTGGAGTAGATGCGGGAAACGGTACGGGAGGCATAACTGCTATTCCTGTCCTGACACAACTTGGGTGTGAAGTGCATGAACTTTTTTGTACACCAGACGGCTCTTTTCCAAACCATCCTGCTGACCCAACTGTTAAAGACAATATGCTCAAGCTCATTGACCTTGTAAAAACCAAAAACCTTGACCTTGGGGTCGGATATGATGGAGATGCTGATAGAATCGGCATAATTGATAAGTCCGGGCAACTTATATATGGTGATCAGCTCATGGTAATATTTGCAAGGGAAATTCTGGGCAGAAAACCAAAATCGACTTTTATATCAGAAGTAAAGTGCTCCTTAAATATGTACAATGACATTGAGAAGCATGGTGGCAAGGCAATAATGTGGAAAACCGGTCATTCATTAATCAAGAAAAAAATGAAGGAAGAGAATGCTGCCCTGGCAGGGGAAATGAGCGGTCATATGTTTTTTAAAGATAGATACTTTGGTTTTGATGATGCACTCTATGCAACATTGAGATTGCTGGAGATATTATGTAAGAGTAAAAAAACTGTTTGCGAACTTTTATCTGACCTGCCTGAAACCTTTAATACTCCAGAAATAAGAGTTGACTGCCTTGATACAATCAAGTTTGAAGTTGTAGATAAAATATGCAATCTTTATAAAAAAAATGGAGCACAAGTCATTGACATTGACGGAATGCGTGTTGTTTATGATGATGGTTGGGGGCTTGTAAGAGCGTCCAATACGCAACCCTCACTTGTATTGAGATTTGAGGCAACATCAAAGGAAAGACTTGATCAAATAAGAGATGACATTGAAAATAACCTTGAACAGGTCATTAAAACCATACAATAAAAAAGAGTAATTAATTTTTATGGAGTTATCACAACAACAACAAAACGCGGTTGAGCATATTGGCTCCCCTGCCCTTGTGGTTGCAGGAGCAGGTTCGGGCAAAACAAGAACACTTACAGCCAAAATTTCACATCTTATAGACAGAGGTTTTGACCCAAAAACAATACTTGCCATAACCTTTACAAATAAAGCTGCCGATGAGATGAAATCCCGGCTTTACAAAATGACAAACCTTGGATATCAAAGTTTCCCATGGGTCAGAACTTACCATTCAGCCTGCCTGATTATTTTAAGGCAGCATGGCTACCTTTTAGGATATTCTCCTTCAATCCAGATATTCTCAACATACCAGCACCAGAAACTAATAACAGAAATCTTGGTAAAACATAATATAGACAAAAAGCAGAAAAACAAAGTTATGTCTATTATTTCCAAGGCAAAAAATTCAGGATATCCTGGAAAATACTTTGATTCCATAAAACCAATATATGGCATGAACATGCCTGAACTATATAAAGAGTATGAAGCAAGACTAATGCAGATGAACTCTGTTGATTTTGATAATATTCTGATGAAAACCAGGGATATATTGCGGGACAATAAAGATGTTAAAAAATATTATCAAAACTATTTTTCCTATATTTTAGTTGATGAATATCAGGACACCAATGATCTTCAAGAAGAGATTACAAGACTGCTTCTGGGCGACCATGGCAATCTGTTTTGTGTAGGGGATGACTGGCAGGCAGTGTATGGGTTTCGCGGCAGCAATGTTGATCATTTTTTATCCTTTCCTGACAAATATAAAAACTCCAAAATCTTTAAACTAGAAGAAAACTATAGATCAGCTGATAAAATTGTCCAGATTGCCAATGATTTAATAGATTCCAATCCTGATAAAATGGATAAAAAATGCTTTTCCAATAAAAGCGGAGGATGTGTTGAAGTCCATGCTTTCATGTCTGACTATGAAGAGGCAGAATGGATATCAAGAAAAATATTTGCCCTGGAAGGCAGAGGCAAAGGTGTTCCCTTGGATAAGATGGCTGTAATCTACAGAACAAAATTCTGCTCTCTTCCCTTTGAAAAGACATTTAGAAAATATAGAATACCTTACAAAATGATGGGAGCACAAGGTTTTTTTGAACGAATGGAAATCCTTGATATCAATTCATACCTGAGCGCTGCAGTATTTCCTGAAGATGATGTCTCTTTTGAAAGGATTATTAATACTCCAAAACGTGGCATAGGTCCCTCAATGATTAAAAAAATAAATTCGTTCAGGCAGGAGGGCATGAGCCTGCAAAATGCAGCAAGGGCAACCCTGCATGAAAAAATTTTATCTGACAAGGTACACAAGAACTTAAAACTGCTCTTTGAAGTTTTAGATTCATTAAGTGATCTTGCACCGCGACTTGCAATTGAAAAGGTGATCTCAGACACTGATTACTTTGCATATTTAAAGAAAAAAGTGAAAACAAAAATAGAATTTATCACAAAAACAGAAAACCTTGAACAATTGAAACATAGTGCAGGAGAGAAAGACAACTTACTGGATTATCTGGAGGAAGCAGCCCTCATAAGAGAAGACAAAGAAGATGATGATAAAAAGCATGGAGTTGCTCTTTTAACTATCCATGCTGCCAAGGGCCTTGAATATGACACTGTATTTATTGTTGGGTGTGAAGAAAATCTCTTTCCCCACTGGCGGTCACTTTCTGCTCCCGGAGATGCAGAACTCCATGAAGAGAGAAGACTTATGTATGTTGCCATGACCAGAGCAGAGCGTTTTTTATATCTAACCCACGCAAGCTATAGAAAAGGCAACTTTGCAACACCAAGCCGATTTATTGATCATATTGAAGAAGCTTTAGAATGATCTAACCTAAAAAATTTTCTGTAGTAAGTAAAATTCTATGGCTCTATACTGATTGAGGGGTATATCCCTTTATTATCTCCTGAGGTGTATGGTTGAATTGTATTAAATGAAATATGCTTGTCATTCTGGGCATGACCTCTTGAGCCTTTGCCATCAAAATAGGCACCATTGCCATCCAGAATGTGATCTATCCTGTCGGCAAAAGAATTTATAAATATATTGCCATCTCCAGTAAACATCATCTGCCCTCTGCTTAAAGCCCCTTTTGACTCAATAACACTGGATAGTGCAATTGAATTTGTTTTTAGATCATCTCGGGATTGTATAAAGCCCCAGATAAGATGTTTTTCTGGAATCTTTACTGGAGTCTTTATATCTATTATAGTATGAGGCATGATAACACAGCCGTCACCCACTGATAATCTTGCATCTTTTCCACCACGGAGAAATGAATTAAAACCAACAAAAACCTTGCGACCCATATCTGAATTTATTATTTTTGCGCCATGGGCAGTTACATTCAACCCCTTTAATTTAGAGTTGATAATATATGAATTTTCCTGGGAATTTGACCCATCTCCCATTGTTGCAGAGTCAAGGTATGCCTTTTGTGAAACAAACACATTTTCCCCTATCTGTGTGTCCCCTTTAATAACAGAATATTTGTTAACAGCTGAACTTTCAGGAATGTCCAGTGCATCAACATGTACAGAGTCAAATACTTTATCAAATTCTGGTTCCAACTCTTTAACAAAATTGTAGATTATCCCTCTGGGATTAAACACCTCATTTACACCAATGTATTTATCAAGAATATCATTGGAGAAACTGTACTTAAATTCAAAATCATCACTTTTAATCCATATTAAACCTGGTTCAACTCTCTTATGGAACAGCTCTTTGACTTGAATATATGAGAATTCACCTACAATGCACGAATGGAGACTCATAAGATCAACAGTTGAAAAAGCTCCAAGAAAGCAGCCCCCAACAGTTGTACCGTGAATATTTGCATAGTGAGCAGAGATTGTATTTTGTATGGTAAATTCTTCCGGGGTTCCAGGGTTATGGGAATAATTATGAACAAGGGTTTTATACAAAAAACTGTAAGTAATTGCAATGGTCTCATCTTTTAAAAGAGAGAGTGAATTTTTGTCATCAAAAACATCTCCCTCTCTTCTCAATTCATCGCCCCTGACATCGCTTTTGTAAACTATTGATGTCCCAACAAAGCATTTGCCTAGAAAATAACTTCCAGCCATGCAGGAGTGTATAAAGTTGAACATTGTTGGATGGTGTGATGTTATTCCATAAAGAGAGTAAAACTTTGCAAGTTTATCGTATTCAATTGTATTATTGGAAAATACTCCGGTATCAAAATCAAACTCACAAAGATTTGCATTAACTCTACCAATTATTTGTTTATGAAGCTGTTTGGCATCTCTCATTATCTGTTACCTGTTTTATTTTTATGTTTAAAAATTATCCATTTGACACTATTATTAAATTTTAATAAATTACTCAAGTTTATTTATTTTTTAAATCAAGAATAAAAATATAAAAAGGTGGCATCTCCTTTTTGGAAAAAGATGCAGGTTATGTTTTTTTGAATATAAAGTATATAAAGGTGAGGTTATGTTAACAAAAATTTTCCCGTTTATGTTATGGTTTGACGACTATAACAAAGAGAAGATGAGCGCAGATGTAATTGCCGGAATTACAGTTGCCATGGTTCTGATCCCTCAGTCCATGGCATATGCTCAACTTGCAGGTCTTCCTGCATATTATGGTTTATATGCAGCTTTTTTGCCACCCATGGTGGCAGCACTTTTTGGATCAAGCCGCCAGCTTGCAACAGGTCCTGTTGCAATAGTATCACTTCTGTCAGCAGCATCTTTAGAACCTTTAGCAACAGCTGGCGGACCCGAATTTATTGCCTATTCAATTATTCTGGCACTGACTGTGGGGTGTTTTCAACTCTTTTTGGGTGTCTTCAGGCTTGGGCTTATAGTTAACCTTCTTTCCCATCCGGTTGTGAATGGTTTTACAAATGCTGCCGCAATTGTAATTGCTTCATCACAGTTTTCAAAACTGTTTGGTGTATATGTGGATAAAGCCCCCCACGACTATCAAACCATAATAAGTGTATGTAAATCAGCTTTTCACTACACGCATTTCCCTACTCTTTTAATGGGGGCACTAGCCATTGCAATTATGGTTGGCTTAAAACGTATTAACCCCAGAATTCCCAATGTGCTTGTGGCTGTTGCCGTAACTATTGTAATATCAAAATTTGCAGGTTTTCATAATGACAAATTTATCCCCCTTGCAAACATTAAAGATCAAAATATCATAGCAACAATTACTCATTTTAATCACCATGTTAACAGCATAGAAGAGTTTAGCACAGTAAGGGCAGAATTAAACAATGAACTGAAAGAATTAAAAAAAAGAAAAAAAGAACATGGTGTCCATGGTTCTTCAGTGGAGCTTCTTGAACTTCAACACAAGCTCAGCTTATTGCAAAGAAAAATAGCCAATTCCAAAGATGAAGCTCATCTGAAAAGAGAAGAGTTAAGGCTGATACATTTTACCACGGCAAAAGATTCAGGTAAGACTCCTGATTTTTACACTGCCAAGACATTGCCTGAAGACGTTGAACCTGATGGACATAAATGGAGAATCAAGGTTAAAAACAAACCACTGGATTTAGCTTCACTTCAAATGATTGGTGCTGGTGCAATTATTGGAGATATCCCCAAGGGGCTAAAAATGAGCATACCCAGAACTCCAAAAAACACAACATATGTGTCTGCTTTTTTGCAGTTGCTCCCTTTTGCTGTTATTATCTCTCTTCTTGGTTTTATGGAAGCCATTGCCATTGCAAAATCCATGGCTGCCCAGACAGGACAAAAATTAGATCCCAGTCAGGAACTTATTGGACAGGGTCTTGCAAATATAATCGGTTCTTTTGGGCAAAGTTATGCTGTCTCCGGTTCATTTTCCCGTTCTGCAGTTAACCTCCAGGCAAATGCTGCAACCGGTGTTTCATCTGTCATCACAAGTATAATGGTTGCTATTACACTCCTATTTCTTACCCCGCTTCTCTATCATCTGCCCATGGCTGTTCTTGCAGCAGTTATAATGATGGCTGTTATTGGGCTTATAAATACTTCAGGATTTGTCCATGCATGGAAAGCAAAAAGATCTGACGGTGTAATTTCAGTTATTGCATTTGTCTGCACACTCTATTTTGCCCCACATCTTGAAAAAGGTATCTATGTCGGTGTTGCACTTACTTTTGCTCTTTTTATATATAAACATCTAAGACCAAAAGTTGTACTTCTGTCAAAATCCAAGGATGATACTCTAGTAAATGCTGTAAAAGCGAATCTCCACGAGTGTGACCATATAGCTGTTGTAAGGTTTGACGGTGCTTTGATTTTCACCAATGCAACTTACCTTGAAGATAAAGTCCTGGAATACATTGCTGAAAAACCTGATCTCATGTATATTCTTATTGAAGCAAGCGGTATTAATGACCTTGATGCATCAGGAGAAGATGCTCTTGCCACGCTTGTTGATACAGTGCGTGGCAGTAAGCGTGAAATAGCATTCTGCAATATGAAAGAGGGGATTCTTGCTGTCCTGCATAGAACTCACCTGATTGATAAAATAGGTAAGCAGAATATTTACCCAAGCTCAAAAAAAGCATTAGAATCAATCCATGAAAAAGTTCATAAAACAGAGAGTTGTGGCAAATGCCCGTTAAGAGCTTATGTATCAACAAATATTGCTAATTAAGATTACTGACATATAAAGTTCTCCTTTACTAATCAACCCCGGGTACAATGTGCCCGGGGTTTTTTTAAATAGTTA
>CAZMEX010000038.1:0-30601 GCA_964565415.1 uncultured Desulfobacterales bacterium
AGTGATGACACCAGGTTCATGCTATAGTGATGCCTGATCAATTATTTCATTGTTTCCCACCATTGTGAATTTACTATGAAATTGTTTTTTGAAAGTAATTGTCCCGGTCTTGGCAGAGTAATATTTATTTGCTTTTTTTCAGCTTCTTTTATTATCCTTTTGACAGGTTCTTTCCAGGGGTGCATAGCAAGATCATACGCTCCCCAGTGCATGGGCAGCAATACCTCGCCTTTTAAATCAATGTGTGCCTTAACAGCTTGTTCTGGACCAAGATGAATTCTGTCCCAGTTTTTATCGTAGGCTCCAATTTCAAGGAGTGTCATATCAAAAGGGCCATATTTATCTCCAATTTCTTTAAATCCTTTATGATACCCACTGTCTCCGCCAAAATAGATTTTTTTCTTTTCTCCTTTAATCATCCAGGAAGTCCATTGACTTTTATTTCTATCAAAGAGACCACGACCCGAGAAATGGACAGTGGGAAGAGAGGTGAGTTTAATAGAATCTCCTATTAAAATACTGTCATACCAGTCAGCTGAAAAAATTTGGTTTCCAGGTATTTTCCACGACTTCAAGATATAATCCACTCCTGCTGGTACATAAAATGGCACACCTTTTTGTGATAAATATTTTATGATATTTTTATCTAAATGATCCAGGTGATCATGGGAGATCAAAACCCCGTCAAGATCAGGGATTTTATTTTTGATTAATGGGTTTTCAAAAAATCTTTTTGGACCCCCGAATCCGACTGGTGATAAGTTCTTACTCCAGACAGGGTCACAAAACAGACGTTTCCCTTCAAGCTCAATATAGACAGATGAATGGGCTGTCCACATTACTTTCAAACCTTGTGAAGGTTTGGATGGGATTTTATCTGCAATAAAATGAAACGTTTGTTTGGGGAAGGTCTCTTTTTTATTAAAGAGCCATCTCCTTGAAGTGTCGAAAAAAGTTCCTTTATTCATTATGTTCACAAGGTTTTCATTTTCAAACCTTCTATTTATGAAAAAAGCAGACTTAAATATTTTTTTTGCATTTTTCATGAAATATTCACTTGGCATTTAAATCTTCCCACTTGTATTTTGGATCCTTGCCAACCTTAACCCAATACACATTACCAGAATTACGCCATGGATCCAGAACATACCCTGTAGAGAAAGGTTTACCCTTGGCAGTTATCACTAAAGAGTTGTGTTCATACATCATGCTGCCCGGGGAAGAGACACCCCAATAGATATCTAAAGTTTCAGGATTTAATTTCCTGCTTTGTTTAATCATATCTTCTGCCCAGTTGTAGCACAGACCACGGGATCTAAAACCTGTATTCACCAGTGTATTGTGTAATAAGGGAGGGGTGATCAGCTTATATCTGTTTGCAAGAACCTGGGAATAATATACTGCCATATTAGAAATAGCATCAGCATCCTGGTATGTTACACTTGGATCCATATTAAGCAGGACATCCCTGATTTTTATAACTTTCTGGAGTTCATATTGAGTTGCCCCAGGGTTGAAAGCTCTGCCGTTGCGATCTATTGCAGCAGCTGGAAAGGAGACACTGATACAACTTGATAATAACAGAATTAATAATAGTGGCAGTAATTTCAACATGGTGTCGTATATATACTTGAACGATTTACTATAATGCCCCGGATAGTTATCAGCTGTAATGCTTTTTATACCTCCTGGCTGCCAGCTTTAGCAGTTTTTTGGTTTATTAGAATTCACTTAACCCCACTGGTTTTGCAAGTATTTCAGATAAAATAACTGCCTCTTTCAACCTGGAGGTAGTCAGGTTAATTTTTTTCGTATGCTGCTGTTTTTTAGATCTATACATGGACCCGGACCCAGAAAATTTTTCAGGTATGCCCTGTTCAGCTATGTTTTGTTCAGTTACACCCTGTTCAAATATGGCATGCTCAACAGCAGCTGAATCATCAATCAAGTTATCTGAAAGGTCACCTTGTTGATTTCTAGGGTCATTTTCCCGAAGCTCTTCCCAGGCATCTTTAAGATCAGCTGTTTTCTCTTTATTTGCTTTCAGATTTGTCTCATTGACAGCTTTTTCCAACTCTGCCCTGACACCTTTTATCAGCTTTTTAAAGCCAAATAGCGTACCCTTGGATTTTTTTAAAGGCTGATCAGGTGAAGAAGAACTGCCTTGGGGGGAAGCTGGTTTGCTGCCCCGGGCTTGTCGTCTTTTTTTAAATATATTTTTCAAAGCCATAAATCCAAGCCAGCCTAGAAAAAATATAAAGGGAGCTATATCATCAAAATTCATTTTTTATTCCGTTTCATCTTCAGGTTCTGGTGGAGTGGCTATTGAGTCCCGCATATCAGTGTCAGCCATGATGTTTTTCATTTTATAATAATCCATGATGCCAAGATTTCCTTTCCTGAAGGCATCAGCCATGGCAAGGGGAATTTTTGCTTCTGCTTCTACAACTTTTGCCTGCATCTCCTGCACTCTTGCCTTCATCTCCTGTTCTGCTGCATATGCCATGGCTCTTCTCTCTTCAGCCTTTGCCTGGGCTATTTTTTTATCTGCTTCAGCCCGGTCAGTTTCAAGATCAGCTCCGATGTTTTTACCCACATCCACATCTGCAATATCAATGGAGAGGATCTCATAGGCTGTTCCTGAGTCAAGCCCTTTGGAAAGAACTGTTTTGGAAATCATATCCGGATTTTCAAGTACTTCTTTATGGGAGCTGGATGATCCAATGGTGGATACAATCCCTTCTCCTACTCTTGCAAGGATGGTCTCGGCGCCTGCACCACCTACCAGTCTGTCAATGTTGGCCCTGACCGTAACACGCGCCATGGCTTTCAGCTGGATGCCATCCTTTGCCATGGCAGCAATCAATGGTGTCTCAATAACCTTTGGATTAACACTCATTTGAACTGCTTCTAAAACATCCCTCCCTGCAAGGTCAATGGCACAAGCCCGGTTGAATTCAAGTTCAATATTGGCTTTGTCAGCAGCAATTAAGGCTTGAACAACCCTTGAAAGATTTCCGCCTGCAAGAAAGTGGGATTCTAAAAAGTCTGTTGAGATTTCAATACCTGCTTTTACAGCCATTATTTTAGTCTCCACAACAAGTTTGGGTGGAATTTTTCGAAACCGCATGAAAACAATATTTAAAAGTCCTACTCTTGCTCCTGAAACCAGAGCCTGGACCCACAATGAAATAGCTGAACTTACAATGAAAAAAACAACAATAATTGCTATAACAATTACAGCTAAAATGATAATCTGAATAGGGTTGCCCATTTTTTTCTCCTTAAATTATATGTTTTTTATCCTTCTTTAACAATTATTTGATTGCCTGTAACCTGAATAACACTGATATTGGTATCTTTATCAATATACTCTCCTTGAGTTACTGCATCTAATTTTTTATTGTTGATTCTAATTGAGCCAGCTGGTCTAAGGTCTGTCAAAGCAATGCCCGAGGTGTTTAATAATTGGTCCATGTCACTTTTCTGGGATGAGACACCATCTTTTTTAGAAAGTGTCTGCCTTAAGGTTACAGGTGATTTTGCCAGGAGTTTGAGACCTGAAAGAACAAGCATGGGAACCATGATAACATCAACACCTGTAAAGAGCATACCAATGTTTTGGGAAATAGCAAATGCTTTGAAGAGTGAAAACCCTAAAACTGAGACAGCAAGTATTGATAACAATCCACCTGAAGGCAGGATAACTTCAGCAATAATTACAACCACACCGATTATTTGCAGCACCAGTGGCAAAATGTATTGATCACCCATTTTAAACCTCTATTTTTTGGACAACTATTTTATTTTTAGTGGACTCTATCACCTCAACGGCTTCGCCTTTATCAATAAATTCATTTTGTGAAATAACATCAATCCGATTTTTATTAAACTCTGCTTTGCCTGAAGGTCGGAGCTTGGAAATTGCAATACCCCTGTCACCTGTTTGGATTCCCCTGGATTCAAATGAGTGTGCATGGGAATTTTTTAAGTTTGCATTTAAAAAAGGTCTTTGACCTGCAAAACTTAAATGGGGCAAAATATATCTGAATGCCAGTATTGACAACAAAAAAGAGAAAACAGATACAGCCATTGCTGACACGATATTGTGGAAAAAAATATCCATCTCCCAGGGCAGTTTTGGATCTGGCAGGACAAAGTCCTGAAGTGCCAGCACCATGCCGCTGAATATTAGAACTAGACCGGTTATCCCGGCAATACCAAATCCCGGCAGGAAAAAAATTTCAATTATTAAACAGAGAATGCCTGTGAAAATTATCAACATCTCAGTGTAGTTGGCAAGGCCTGCCATGTATTGTCCTGAAAAAGCAAGAAACAGGCAGGTTAATCCAATGATTCCTGCAATGCCAAATCCCGGAGATTTAATTTCCAGATAGATGCCTGCAAGACCTATCATCATTAGAATTGGAGCAATGGAGATGAGATGTCCAGCAATTATTTCAGACCATGTTTTGTTAATTTTGACAATGTCATTGATATCAATATTAAGAAGCTTTAGCAAATCCTTTAAGTCAGCTACACTTTTTTTTGAAAAAGATAAATCCTTTGCTTCTGAATCATCCATGGTTAGAAGTTCTCCTTTTTTAACCACGGTTTTAAACGAGGTGTATTCTTCTTTTACCTTTTGTTCAAGCTCATCAAATTCCTCCCTGTCAAAATAGTAAAATTTCCCCCCTTTCTTACTGCGAATAATCTCTTTATCTTTACTGACCATGGATTCTGCCAATACCTGAATAAAGCCGTTTCTTTTGGCAAGTGCTCGAAATTTGGCACGCAAAGGGGATTGAAATTTTTCTCCCATCTCCTTTACTCCCTCTTTTGAATAGGTAATGGGAGCGCAGTCACCAATGGTTGTACCATTTTTCATGTACAGGCTGCCCGAAGCAAGAGCAATAAGAGATCCTGCAGATATGGCCTTGGTTTTTACATAGGAGACAGATTTGTTTTTGTCTATAGTTAATAAAGTGTTTACAATATCAAGGGCTGAATCCACCCGCCCTCCAAAAGAGTCAATTTCAAAGATAATGGTTTTTGTGTTTTCATTGTTTGCTTTGGCAACTGCACGTTTCACAAAAGATGCCATGGCAGGATCTACTTTGCCGGAAATGGAGATTATGTAAACAGGTCTGATGTGATCCCGGGCAACTCCTGAAGTAAAAGAGATAAAGGATAACAGAGAGAAAAATAGCATGATAAGTATTATATTCAGTTTCATATAAAATCTTTGATCTTTCTTAAAAAATTAATTCAAGCCAGTTCTCTTATTTACTTTGTTCTAATTGTAATAGTCAACAGAAAAGTCTTAAAAGATTAAAGCTTTTTTAACGAAATCTTGCAGGATCAATGGAAAAGCGTTTCATGATTTGCTGTAAGCCCTGGCGGTCTAAATTGCACTGTTTTGCAGCTTGGGTGACATTACCATCAGTTAAGGAAAGCATTGCTCCTACATAATCATGGTTAAATTCATACAGGATTTTCTCTTTTGCCTGCTTGTAGGATAATTTGTAAAGTTGCGTTTTGCTTTTAAGTGGTTCAGCAGCTTGATCAGTCCCAGATAATTTAAAGGGGATATCAGTTGCTGAAATTGTTTTGTCTTTGGAATAAAGAATACCCTGAATTAGAACATTTTCAAGCTCTCGGATATTTCCGGGCCAGGGCTGTTTCATTAGAATATCTATTACCTTGGGTGAGATTGTTTTGGGCTCCCGATCAAGTTTTTTACAATTTTTTACAACAAGATGTTCAGCAAGAGCGGGTATGTCAGAGATTCGCTCCCTTAGAGGCGGCAATTCAATGGTGATTACACTGAGTCTGTAAAAAAAATCTTGCCGGAACTGTTTATCAGCAATCTTTTCTTCAAGGTTTCTATTTGTGGATGCTATGATTCTGACATCTATCTCCTTGGTTTTTGTATCACCCAGTGGTTTTATCTCTTTTTCCTGAATTGCCCGGAGCAGTTTTGTTTGAACTGTAGTGCCTATATCACCTATTTCATCCAGGAACAGTGTGCCTTTATCAGCCTCTTCAAAGAGCCCTTTTTTATCCATGGAAGCATTGGTAAATGCCCCTTTTTTGTATCCGAACAATTCACTCTCAAGGATTTGTTCAGGTATGGTGGGGCAGTTTACTGATATGAATGGTTTATCCTTGCGCGGGCTTAAGTGGTGGATGGATCTTGCTGTCATATCCTTGCCAGTACCGGATTCGCCAAGGATCAGGACTGATACGTCACTTGATGCTATAAGGTTTACCTTCTCAAAAACCTTTGCCATGGGCTCACTTGTTCCAATAAGTTGAGATGATGTACTGTTTTTTTCATTTAATAATCTTTTATTTTCTGCTAGCAGCCGACTTCGTTCCAGGGCTTTCTGGATTTTAAAAATAATTTCATTTTGATCAAAAGGTTTGGGAATAAAGTCATAGGCTCCTTTTTTAATGGCTTTAACAGCCATATCAATATTTCCAAAGGCCGTCAGCATGACAACAGTAAGGTCTGGATAAGATTGTATGATATGATCCAGAAGTTCAAAGCCATCCACGCCCGGCATTCTGATGTCACAGATAACAAGATCAAAGCTGTCACAAGATAGGATATTCATTGCCATCTTTGCTGAGAATGCGACAGAGACCTTGCAATCTATCTCAGGCTCAAGAGTACGCTGAAGCAGGCTGGTCATATCTTTTTCATCATCAACTGTCAGGATTTTATACTGCATTGTTATCTGTTTCCCGTTGTTTTTTTGAATCCAATGGGTTTTCCGGTAAAACCATTGGCAATGTGATAATGAAAATTGTAGCTTTGCCAGGTTGGCTTTTTACTACAATATCACCACCATGACGTCTTACAATCCCATAGCCGACCGAAAGACCAAGCCCGGTTCCCTGACCCACAGGTTTTGTTGTAAAAAAAGGGTCAAATATTTTTGCCAAGTCTCTCTTTTCAATACCTTTACCATCATCTTCAATTGTAATCAATATTAGCTCTTTTTCAGTGCTGGTTGAGATATTTATATTTCCTTTGCCGTCAATTGCATGACCAGCATTGATAAGCATGTTCATGATAACTTGTCCCATCTCCTGCTCATTGCCCATTATGTTGAGATAGGACCCGGTACAAAGATCAAGATGTATTTTTACATTTCTGAAATTTGAATGGTTTGATAAAAAACCAACCACATCTTTTATTACCATATTGATATCAACATTGGCTTTTTTAATGGAACCTTTTCGGGAGAATGCCAGGAGATCTGATACTACTGTCTGGCAATTTTTCACATGTTTTTCAATGATTTTAAGATCATCTTTGTGCTGTGGTTCTTCCTTTAAGACAAGCTGGGTGTATCCTAGAATAATTCCCAGGGGATTGTTGATTCCGTGGGCAACACCTGCAGAGAGTTCACCAAGGGCTGCAAGCTTGTCAGCCTGGATGATCTGCTGCTCCAATTGCCGTCTGTCATTAATATTTTTAATAATAAAATGATGGGTTTTTTCACAGCCAAAAGCGCCGTAATCCACTCCTCCTGTGATCAAAACCAGAATTGTTGATTTGTCCGGTCTTAAAAATTCAGTCTCTTCATTTAAGATATATTCATTGGATTCGATCAAATGTTTTATGCGCTCCCACTCTGAGTCCAGCAAGAAAAAATTGTTGAATCTCATGGGACCCACTATCATGGCATCCTTTGCATAGCCGGTCATTTCAACACCAGCTGGATTAATCTCTTTGATATTAAAGTTGCTGTCCGTCGTCATGATGGTGTCCAGGGACTGCTCAAATATTCTGCGGCATTTATGCTCACTGCTGGTGAGCCGCTCTGTTCGCTCCACAACTTGTTGCTCCAGAGTCTGGTTTAAGTTGATAAGTTTAACATGTGTGTTTTCAAGCTTTTTTCTGCCAAAGAGAATTCTTTCATTAATAAACCAGTTTTGGTTGAAAAAAAGTGTAATCAAACCCACAAGCATGAAAGATGTTGTGTTTACACTTCCTGAATAGGGGCTGATTGCATGCCATGTCCCTGCATTGCCAGTAAGAATTAAAAATTGTTTTAAAATATGACCAAAGGACCTGGATACTGAAAATATTGTAAATCCTGTGGTGATCCACAGGAGATAAAGAAAAACTGCGTTGTCATGGTCTGTTTCCCTTAATATTTTTGCTTTGTAGAGGGATAAAAGCGCAATAACAACCATGGATACAGAGCCAATTACATCTACTGCCAGAATGGGAATAAAAGAGGTAATCATAAGCTGTCCTCTTTTGCAATTTTTTCTCTTTGGGCAGTAACAAGGTTTGAAAGCCCTCTGTAGAGAAATAACATGGCAGGCACACATAACAAATGGTCCAGTTTTATGGCATAATAGCACAGGGCAAGTATTGAAAAACCTGTTAATGAGCTGCTGTTTGAAATAATTTTTATTTTAAAAAGAGATATGTTTTCAATTTTCACTGCATGGATCTGGTTATCAAGAAAATGGGCTAGAATAGCATCAAGGTTCCAGAGGATAAAAAAGAAAGCAGAATATTGAATCAGGCGCCACCCTTTTTGCTTATCAAGACCTTTGCCTGTAATTGTAAAAATAAGCGTTACCATGGAAAAAAGGAAAAAAAGATGTCCCATCTGATGTGTTATAATTCCTTCAGAGCTTGCATGGAGCTGGGTTGCAAACAGATCAGCCGGAAAAAAGACAAGCAGAACAACCGTAGTGGCTGTAATAAATTTTATAAACATATGTTTGTTAATCAGAAGTTTTTTTTGCATATTGTTTTTTAATTATCCATTTTAGTAGTGTAAACAATATAAATGAAAAGAGAAGGCAGATTATAAACCAGAGCAGAGAGCTGACAGCAACTTTTGAAGCTGATCCAAAAGAGAAGGAAAAAATGAATTTTTCTCCAAACCGCCTGAAAAGTGCTTCAGGTGTATATACCCTGGTAATGTAAGCAACCATCAGCAAGATGGGAAGAACATTGGTAATAAAGTTTTTTAAAAGTCCTTCAAAAAAATAATCATAATATGCTCTGTTCAATTGAGCCTGGTCTATATTTTTTGCAAGAGCTTTCCCTTTTTTCTTATCAGGCTGCTTCATGGCTTCTTCTCTGATACCATGCCAATGCTTGAATTGTTTTTTTAACTTTATATATCTTTTTGTCACATAAAATTTTGCAATTACTCTTGTAATTATGACCACTGTAAAGGCGAGTATAAAAATAATTACGCCGGGACCTAAAAATTCAAAAGGTGCTAAAATGCTGCTCAACAACAACACAGCATTGTTCAAGAAGATTTCAACAAATCCCCATACTCTGTCCAGAAAAGTATCCATAATTTTTCCTTAAAATAAAAACCCGTGGCTGATTGCCTTATTATAAGGGTTCAACACACGGGTTTCAAGGTTCAATTATTCTTTATGAGGGTTATATCCAGATCTCAATTTTGAAGAATCTGAAGAATAAAAAGAACAGTGTAACTGCCAGAACGATTTTCAATGTCATCTCAGAAAATAGTTTCTGGGCTCTACTTCCAAGCATACCACCTGCAAAACCACCAATGACGATACAGATTGCAAGGGTCATGTCAGGAAGATATCCAGTCATAAGATATCCTATAAATGATCCTATACTTGAAAAACAGGTTCCGATAAGTGAAATCGGTACTGCAACATACATTGGAAGTGCGCCAAGTGTTGTCATGGCTGGAACAAGAAGGAATCCACCGCCGATTCCAAATGATCTTGACACAACACCTATCACCAGACCAAGAATTGCAAACAAGAGGGGATTGATAGTAAACTCTTCACCCCAGAATTTGAATCTATAATCTGTAAGGCTGGTTTTAACAGGTTCAATACTGCCCATCTCAGCAGAACGTCCTTCTGCTTTAGCTCTGGCAACTTCATCATTGAATTTTTTAGTCATGGCTTTGATATTTTTTCTCTTTGCCATGGCAGCAGGTCTCATCTCAAGAAGAGTTTTGATTCCCATGATAACAACAAGAACGGCAAGCCACTCTTTATAGGCTTTCATGGGCAGATATGCAGAGACATATTTACCAAGCCAGATGGAACCTATGAAAATACCCACCCCAAAGGAGATACCCACAGGCCATGCCACTCTTTTTTCCACCTTTGCATACCGCCAGAATGATCCCAGAGGAGAAAACAGAGTAAGTGCCATATTGGAAGGTTTTAATACATTGGCTGCATTGATACCCACAGGTCCCATTGTATTAACTACTAAAACCTGGAAGGCTGCCATGAGCATACCACCTGCAGCACCAATCATGGAGAAATATGTTCCAACAAGGATAGCACCAATAACAATCCAGAGAGGATTCATATATCTATACCCTTTGGAGAGCCAATATCCTTTTTTCTCTAACTTGTAATCTCCAATTTTTGCGCCATTCACATAAACGTCAAATTTTGTGTCCGGGGGAGTATGTCGAAATGACTTAAAAGATGCTGTAAAGGTACCAGTTGCTTTATCAAGTTTAACAGATGTGCCTTTGTCCCAGTAATTACCACTGCTGGCATCGCCTATAACTGTTCTTGAAAAAATAACTACTTTTCCTTTTCTGTTACCTTCTTTGACAATAGTGTTGATACCATAAGAGTTTTCATTGGCATATCTGAAAAAATTCCATTGCTTGTCTGTTTTAATGGGACCAAGCATACTGCGTGCATCAGCATCAATATCACCAAATTTTTTCTTTAGATAAAACATGGTGGTGCTGTAAATACCCTGTCCTTTTTTCAGAAGGACCGAAGGACCTCCAAATTTTTTCTTATCAGTTTTACCAAATTTTTCAGGTACATTGGTGATGAGATAGTAAAGAGGCGGGATTTTTGTATCCAGAGAAAACCCTCTTTTCTTACTCTCTTTTTTGAACTTTTTAACCTCATGGACACCATCGGTATCATTGGGAGCAAACATCTTCTGCTGGGCAATAGCAATGTACAGGTCTGCACCCGGTGCAATGTTTCCTTTGATTTCCACAGTATCCCCAACTTTATAGGAAGATGCAGAAATAGAGTTTGCAGCAATTGATCCTGTCGCTGAGAACAGTAAACCCAACGCCATTATCATAACCATGGTTAACAATTTTTTCATTTGATTCTCCTTTTCAAAAACATACAATAACAATTATAAATTAAAATATCTGGGAATAGGCTTTGCCCCCAGATAACTTGTGATTCCTGATAAAATCATGTAAATCAGCAGATCATAAGTACTTGTAAATATTGGCTTTAAGCGCGTTACGATCATTTTTTTATTCTCTCTTTTTCCGTTACAGCTCTGTTTGACATGAGCTTTATACATGAAGGGCAGAGTTTGTGGTGCTCTTTGGTGTCAGGGTGGGAAAGATTCACCTCTTCTACATGTTTGAGGAAACTTGATGTTGTGTACATTGTGGAACAGCCCTCACATCTTTCCATGGGCAGTTGCCCAATGACTTGATCTTTAATGGAAACTGTTCGGACATTGTCCTTATCAACCACCTTAATTATCCTGGTGGGGCAAAGATTAGCGCAGGTTCCACATCCCAGGCAGCGACCAGCATTGGCAACCACCATGCTTCCTGTTTTAGTTTTCACCATCTTCAGCGCTTTTGCTTCAACAATTTCATTACACACCCGGATACAGAGCCTGCAACGTATACATCCATTGGGTGGAGGAGTTACACTTACATCAAACTCCTTTGCAAGATTTCGGATTCTGGACGAGTCTGGTGCCAGTTGCAGTAGTTTATTAAATGCATTTTCTCTTTTTGCCTGTACCAGTTTAGAATCTGTTTTTACTATAATATCTTCTTTTACTTTGATAATACATGAGAGCATCACCACCTGCTTGCCAGAGGGAGAAGTCACCTCAACACCGCACAGCTTGCATGATCCAGATGGTTTTAATGCTGGATGAAAACATAAATGAGGTATTTTTATGTTGTTTTCCTTTGCAACCTGGAGAATGGTTTGACCCTCTCTTGCTGAAATTTTTTTATTATCAATTATAATATCAATCATTTGCTGCATCCTGAAGGTCTGAGATATAGTCCTGGAGATAATGAAGTTCCTTGTTTAAAACACTGATATTTTTTTCAACAAGATTTTCAAGGCTGAGCAACCCCTTGATCTTTCCGTCTGTAACCACTGGAAGGTGCCGGATTTTTGCTGTAATCATCATTCCCATTGCATCTTCGATGGTATCATCAGGTGTTGTTATAATCAGCTTGGATGTCATTACATCTTTTATTAAAATATCTTTAATATCTTTATCAGGAAACATGATATGGCATCTCACAAGGTCCCGTTCTGTAAAAATGCCCTGGGATACATCATTGGTCATTATCACCATGGCAGACGAATTATATCCTGACATCAGCTTAAGAGCCTGTTCCACGGACTGATTTTCTTCAATGGTATGGAAATGACCTGCACTGTCCTCTAAAAGATCTTTTACCTTCATAATAATTTTATTCCTTTTCTGGTTTATCAATGGGCATTACTCAATAAATTTTAAACAGTCCTGGGGCAGACGGTGTGTCCCTTTTCCTTCAAGGCTGATTTCAATCAATGCATCAGGATCATTAATGGTGGTATCAGGATCTGTTATAAACCCGTGAAGTCCTACAAAATCATCCATATAGGGTTCCCATGCCTCATCTTCTGATTTTTTAAAAACTTTGATTTTATCTCCTCTTTGAAGCTGCATGATGGTTTCCTTGTTTTTGTTTAGTTCAATTGGTTTTTTTTAAACCTGCTTTGTGTCATGTTGCCACGGGTCTTGTCTCAACATTAATCTTTGCAGTTAATTTTCTTTGGCAGTCAGTACAAAGAAGCCTGTTGTCAAGCACTTTCGTTATTTTTCCGGTCTTTTCAGCAATAAACTGCATATACTCGTTTGAGGGCAGAACTGCACTGCATTCATCACAATATTGAATTGTCTGTTTGTTTAATATTGTACCGCAAAGTTTTAATACTCTCTGACCATCTTTTTCTTCAATGACAATGGCTTTATTTTCACAATTTGCTGCACAGGCACCACAAGTAATACATTTTTCTGATGTTGTTCTGAAATCAGATTCAGTAGGTGCATTGAAATTCATATATCCAAACTTAAGCGCATCAATCCCCATTTTATTCCGGCACACATCAACACATTTTGCACATCTTCGGCAAATATCACATCTTAAACATCTTGCAGCTTCTTTGCGGACACTCTCTTCATCATATCCAAGTTCTGCCTGCTGGAACATTGTTCTACGTCTATCTATATTCAGCATCGGCATAGGGGGTCGCTTAAGGCTCATTTTACGACTTGCTGTTATTTCCAGTGGAGGTTCAAAATTATATCTTACTGGGAGTTTTGGGCTGCGGGGCTGGGGGATATTGTTAAGATATCGATCTATTGCTTCGGCAGCTCTTTTCCCACCGCCAATTGCCTCAATCACAGTTGCAGGACCAGACACAGCATCTCCTGCTGCAAAAACGCCCGGCATGGTGGTTTCCATACTGGCATGGTTTACCTCTATGGTACCCCTTCGTGTCCAGTTCATCTTTTTAAAGGCTTCCATTCCATGCTTATCAACATATTGACCAGTGGCACTGATGACAACATCTGCTTTTATGGTGAACTCTTCTCCGGAGATTGGAACAGGAGCAAGCCTGTCAGAACCCTCCTTTTTAATCAATTCAGCTTTGATACACTCAAGCCCGGTGATTATATCATTCTGCCCTGAAATTTCTTTAGGAATGGTTAAAAATGAGAACTCAATACCTTCTTCTTCTGCCTGCTCAACCTCTTCTATATCTGCAGGCATCTGGGCTCTGGAACGCCGATAGGCAATGGAAACCTTTTTTGACCCCAGTCTGAGGCTGGTTCTTGCTGCATCCAAAGCTACATTTCCGCCACCTATAATAACTACATGTTTGCCTGGTGCATGGTGATTTCCCAATGCCACATCCTTTAAAAAGGAGACAGCATCAATAACCTTTGGAAACTCTTTTTCTCCTTTTAATCCCATATCCCAAGCCTTGTGGGCTCCTATGGCAATAAAAAAAGCTTTATACCCCTCTTTTTTCAGCTTAGCCAGGGTAATATCTTTTCCAAATCTTGTGTTATATGAGAATTTTGCCCCAAGCTCTTCAAGCATGGCAACTTCCCTGTCAATCACCTCCCTGGGAAGGCGATACCTTGGTATTCCCACCATGAGCATACCGCCTGGTACCGGGAGAGCTTCAATTACTTTTACTCTGTATCCCAGGAGTGCAAGGTAATATGCAGCAGAAATGCCACCGGGACCAGCTCCCACAACACATACTTTCTTGTTGTTCAGGGTTTTTATTGCAGGATTAGTATATTTCCCTTCTGACATTGCCCGTTCAGCAGAAAATGCCTTTAAAAATTTAATGGAGACCGGCGTATCAATCCTTGCCCGGACACACATCATTTCACAGGGTCTGGTGCAGACAAGTCCGCAAACCCATGGTAATGGGTTATCCCGCCTAATCACTTCAATCGCTTTTGCATCCTCGCCTTTTGCTATCAGGCTTAAGTAGGTTGGAATATCAATCCCGGCAGGGCATGCCATCTGGCAGGGCGAGGGTGCAAGTTTACCACAATCATGGGAAGGACAATTTTTTGTTTCAATGTGACTTTGAAAGATATCTCTATGTTTTTCTAAAATTTCTTTCAAAATTGTCCCGATCTCTTGATTTTTTTCAGGGCTTTCAGGATAAAAATAATCCTTGATTAGAGAATCAATGGCGTGGAGGTGCTCAGACCCGGCTGCACCTTCGGAAATTTCCTCTGTCAGATGCAGTATCTGTTCAGAAATCCTTTTCCCTTTAGGGTTTTTTAATATCCCTGAACTGATCTGCTCAGAAAGATAGATAATGGTTTTTCTAACTGGACAGGTTTTTGCTGCCATTTTTACTCCTTAATACCTAAAAGCTGCTTTTTTCCAGGGAAGCAACTGATGTCGCATGACGTTCGCGTCGAATCTGGGTCATCTCTTCAACATTGCCAAACTTCAGGCAGCCTGTTGTACATGTGGTTACACAGGCAGGGTCTAACCCTTCATCTACCCTATCCATGCAGTAGTCACATTTTTCAACTTTTCCAGTGTCCTGGTTCCATTGGGGAGCTCCCCAGGGGCATGCAGATACACAGGTTTTGCAGCCAACACATAATTCTTTGTCAACAAAGACTATGCCATCCTTACTTCGTTTCTGCATTGCTCCTGTGGGGCAAGCAGAGACACACCATGGATTTTCACAATGAAAGCATGGCATAAAGATAAATGATATTTTTGGCAGCCCCCCAATAAATTTTGGACCCACCTGAATAATCTGGCATGGTTTTGGTCCGATTGGTAAATTTTTATTGGACTTGCACTGGATCTCACATGCATGACATCCAATACATTTTTTTATGTCCTGAAACAGATAATATTTACTCATTCAAAGCCTCCGATTTTCAATCTATTTATTATTTAATTTTCAATTTAATTAAAGTGGTTTGATTGTTACAAAAGTATCATGATAAGCAGGACTTCCTCCAATTTTGTCTGATACATTCTCCTGCAGCACAGCATCAGAAAGCCCTTTGTTAAACGATCTTTTTGCACGTTTGGCTTCATGTCCATATCCATGGATCATATATACTGCCTCTGGATGAATCATGTCTGTAACAAAAGCTTTTATCTGACCTTTTCCAACTGAAGAGGAGACTTCTACAACGTCATTGTTCTTAACTCCCAGCTCATCTGCCTTGGCAGTATTAATCCATAAATAATTTTCACTCTCAATTTCATTTAAATAGGGAACATTTTGGGTGGAAACATGGGTATGAATTGCAGAACGTCCCACAACCAGCCTTAATTTGCCATCTTTACGCAGAGGTATTGATTCATATTTCGGGAAAGATTCAAACCCTGCATCTTCAAGAAGTGATGATTTGAACTCAATTTTCCCCGAAGGGGTTTTAAAGGGCAGGTTATCTCTATCCCAGAAAATCTGGTCAGGTCCATAGGCAACAAAGCCTTTTTTCTCAAAATCTTTCATTGTAAAACCAGTGCCTTTAAGCTGCCACTTGACCAGCTCTTCCATGGTTTCATAGGGGAAATAGTCTCCAATGCCAAGTCGCTCACCAATTTTTTTTAAGATTATTGATCCATCCATTGTGTCATATCGTGGTTCAACAGCCTTTGTCCTTAAAAACATCTGGGGCTTCAAGCCATTCATCTGCTGAATACAATCTGTTCTCTCAAGATAGGTTGACTCCGGCAATATTACATCGGAGTACCAGGCAATATCTGAGTAGTTGATATCAATGGTTACAATGAGTTTGAGTTTATCCAGAGCTTTTTTTGTCAGGTTTGTATCAGCTATGGACATCAATGGATCAAGACGATAGGCAATAAGTGCTTGAATTGGATAGGGGTCTTCATTTAATATTGCATAGGGCAGTATCTGTCCGACACCATGACTTGGATCTGGCAGAGGAAAATCTTTGGTCCCGGCTTTATCAAATCTTGGTACTTTAATCTTTGGAAACTTTTGGCTGACAAGCTTTCTTGCAGCCTTACCTCCGACTTCTCCAGGTCCTTTTTTAAAGAAAATACCACCCTTTGCTTCTACACTGCCCATAAGGGCATTGAGCATCAGTATGGATCTTCTCATATAGATTTCATTGGCGTGGCTGGCACCTCTATATCCATAGTGGAAAATCACCGAGGGTTTGTCTTTGCTGACTTCTCTTGCAAGGCTTATAATCTCGTCTGCTGCAATTCCAGTTTCCTTTTCAGCCCATTGCGGTGTATATGTCTCAACAAAATCTCTCAGCTCATTTAATCCGTGAACCCATTTTTCAACAAATCCTGCATCATAAAGCCTCTCTTTTAAAATCACATGCATCAGGGCATAGTTTAAGGCAAGGTCTGTTCCCGGTCGAACCATCCAGTATCGATGGGCTTTGGAAGCTGTGATATTTACCCTTGGATCAATGTAAGTAACCTTTGCACCTTTTTCCATTGCCTTCATAAGGGTGTTAACCTCTTTTAACGCCATGGATTCAAAAATATTTCTGCCGTAGAGAACTATGTGCTTTGTGTTCCCATAATTAACCCCCATCTGACCGTCAGTGTATCCAAACAAGGAGCGACATGCTGTATTGACTGAACCTTTACAAAGAGCATCATGGGTAAAATGGTTTGGAGATTTTATTGCTTTTAAAAAGGTTTTGCTGACGTGGGTTGCAAGCTGTGCTCTTTCACCAAGAACAACACTGTGCCCACCATCTTTATCTATGACCTCTTTTAACTTGTCTGCTACATAGTCCAGAGCTTCATCCCAGGAAGCCTTTTTCCAGTTTCCGGCTCCACGTTTACCAACTCTGATGAGTGGTGACTGCACTCTCTGATCATCATAAAGCATGGATATGCCAGCTGACCCCCTTGGACAAAGACTGCCGTCTATACCTGCAACATGCTGGTTTCCTTCTATCCAGTCCACATGCCCATCTTTTACCTTAACTGTTATGGGACATCTGACAGAACACATGAAACATAAACTGAAAACTTCTTTATTCATAATTTATTGCCTCCTTTAGCAACTTATATTTCTTAAACAATTCCACCCATCTACATAGCCATAAACGTGCCATTTATAATTTGGGGCCAATAATTTTTTAAAATAAAGACTAACCATCTGAAATTGATACTATTTTAAGCTTAAACTATTTTTTGATTAATTAAATTTTGATTAATTAAATTTTGTATTGTAATCATGCTGTGTTTTACCTTAAGACCCTTGGAAATACATTAATGCCAGCGGTTTCAAGGTTGATTTTTTGTGGTAATATTAAACAGCGTGCTGCAATAAAAATATTGCGGTGCAATATTTTTATTGCATAAAATTCAAATTGGTTTGAGCTGTATTATTATCTAAGGTGTTGCAATGGAGAAACAAATAGTTTAAATGTAATATTCATGTAATTATTTCTGGGTTAATCCTTTTCAGGGAGGCAATCATGAAGACATTTGTTAAAGATATTATGGTTACTGAGTTTGATACTATTCGTGCAGATGAGCCTGTTGAAAAAGCAATTAAAATGATTTTGCATGGCAAAATCAGAGAAACCGGTGATAAAACCACTAGTCTCATGGTGCTTGATAAAGTTATGATGTTTGTTGGAATAATAACAATGGCTGATATTCTTTACCATTTACGTCCCTCTTTTTTAAATCATGGGATAAAAGGTGAAGAGGTAGCCTGGACTGATCAGTTTGATCGATCCATGAAAGATCTTAAAGAAAAACAGGTAAGACAGCTTATGAGCAGTAATATTGTAGGCTCAACCGTTGATGAACATCTCATGGTTATTTTAGATCGTATGGTAAAAAACAGATACCACAGACTTCCGGTTTTGGAAGGCGGTAAACCCATTGGTGTCGTGTATATCGGTGATATCTACTACCATTTTTTTTCATAAAAAAATAGACGGGGTATTAAAATGAAAATAGTAAAATTAATTTTTTTGACTATCCTTACAATTGTAATCAATTCAGTTGTCTCAAATGCAGATTATAAAATATTGATCGATCATACATGCACCAACCTTTCAAAAATTCCCAATTCTGCCATAATCACAGCAAAATCAAATCTTCATATTGCATACCAGCATACCTCCCATGGCAGCCAGCTAATCACTGGAATGAATGCCCTGAAATCCTATCCTGATTTTGGAAACAAATATGCATGGTCTGACAATGGTTCAAGTGGTCTTGATCTGGATGATTACGGTATCCCCGGTGAAGTGAATGATTTAAGTGCTGGAGATTATATAGATTCCCATGGGGTCACACCATGGGTAACCTCTACAAGATTATTCCTTGACAAGGCTTCCAACAGCCACATCAATGTAATTGTATGGTCATGGTGCAGCATCAATGGCCATGATATCCAAAGATATGTTACTAATATGGAAATCTTGATCAGTGAGTATGGTAGAGGCGGCAGCAAGGTCTCGCCAACTCGCCCACCAGTTGATTTTGTCTTTATGACCGGACATGCTGAAGGAGAAGGAATAGACCTCACACCAGGCAGTGTACACTACAATAATGAGAGGGTCCGGGCACACTGTAGAACCAACAATAGAATTTTATATGATTTTGCTGATATTGAAGCCTATGACCCTGGCAATCCAAACACTCCTGAAAACCCTGGCTACCATTATTTCTGGGATCAAAATATGAATGATAACCTTGATTATTCAGGGGGGAATTGGGCAACTGAATGGCTGGCACGTTACCCAACAGCAGAATCTGCAAAACTCACCACAGGGGCGGGAGTTCCCGGATATAGGGGATGCTCTGGATGTGCACACTCTTCCAGCCCTTCTTCAGCAAATCTCAATTGTGTATTAAAGGGAAGAGCTGCTTTTTGGTTATGGGCAAGGCTTGCCGGCTGGAACTCTTTTTCAGCTAATTATAATTATTATGTGCCTGTTTTTAAACCTCAACCTGCCTATTGGTCAGGTTTTGGAATAGCAAATTTAAATGGATCAACCAGCTCCTCAGTTATAGCAAAAGTTTACAATTCAAATGGAATAATAATGGAAACAAGCTCTGTAACCATACCTGCCAGCGGTCAAACCAGTTTTATTATTGGTGCCAGATCAACAAATAGCGGCTGGATTAAAATTTCTTCAGATAAAAAGCTTGCAGGGTTAAACTTCCTTGGTAAATATAACAGCTCGGATTACTATATTGCAGATGTGCCATTTACAGATGTTCTTTCAACCTTATTGATTATTCCCCATGTGGCCCAGAATTCAATCTGGGAGACTATTATTTGTGTTGCAAACCCAAACGCTTCTGCAACAACAGCCATATTTACATATAAAAGCCCGGGCGGGACAGCTTTTCCTCCATACTCCACACCAATCGCAGCAAACGGGAGTAAACAAATTCTTTCAAGCATTATTACAGGCGGCAGTTCGCTAGAAGGCGGAACTGTGACTATTTCGTCTTCCCAGGGGCTTGCTGCCTTTGCTCTATATAACAACTTGAAAACAGGGAATTATAGTTATGCCGGGATTAATGCTGTGGATATATCAAAATAATCAAAAAAACTGTGCCTAGCAGTGTTGTAAACTTAATATTTGATTTTCACTCTTGGGCAGAGTAGTATTACTCTTATGGAAAACAGTGAAAATAACAACCTAGACAGTTACGATCCTTTTTTTAAAATTTATCATGACTTGATGAAGGAAAAAGTTGAAGATATCCTTCTTGTCTCATGCCCCTATGATGCTTTTATTATGGAGGAGGAGGGGAGACTTGCAACCAGAATCATTAATGAGTATCGCGGGTTGAATTTGTCCAGACCTCCAAAGTTGTCCTGGGTATCATCTGCTGACAAGGCATTTGAAAAATTATCTGAAAAAAAGTTTGACCTGGTTATTGCCATGCCAAGCCTGGATGATGTGAGTGTTTATGAGTTTGCAGGTCAGGTAAAAGAGATGTATCCTGATCTTTCATTTTATCTGCTTGTACATAACACCTGTAATATTCATAATTATCTGGATCGAAAAGATGAAGGCTCCATTGACAGAATATATGTGTGGGGCGGGAATGCTGACTTGCTCCTTGCCATTATAAAAAACCTTGAAGATCAGATGAATGTAGAGTTTGATACAAAAAACGCCAATGTGCGGGTAATAATTATGGTTGAAGACTCGCCTTATCACTTTTCTGCATTTTTGCCTGTTTTATATAAACAGATTGTGGCACAGACCCAGGCAGTTATTGACGAATCTTTGAATGAGGATCACAGGCTTTTGCAAATGAGAGGTCGTCCAAGGGTTCTTGTGGCACAAACCTACGAAGAGGCTTTAACACTTTATGAAAAATACAAGCCATATCTGCTGAGTGTTTTTTCTGATATGAGGTTCCCAAGAAAAGGAATACCTGATGTTAAAGCAGGATATGATCTTTTAAAGAAAATAAAACAGGAGAATCCAAATCTGCCGCTTTTGGCTTTAAGTACTGAAGAACAATTGAAGGATGAAATTACAGCGATCCCGGCAGTTTTTATAAATAAGAATTCTTTAAATTTGCATGATAAAATCCATAAATTTTTTATAAAATCTCTGGGGTTTGGTGATTTTATATTTACAATGCCGGATGGTAAAAAAATAGCAAGCGCTGGAGATTTGCGGACAATTGAAAAACTTTTACCTGATATCCCAGATGCATCAATTGTGTTCCATGCTGAGAACAATGACTTTTCAAGATGGTTTATGGCAAGATCTGAAATAAAGCTTGCTTTAAAATTAAGACCGTACAAAATTAAAGATTTCCCCATAGTCAGCGAAATGAGACAATTTTTAATTGAGACTATCAGGGAGAGAAGAAAAGGAAGCCGACAGGGCGTTGTTATAGACTTTAACACTGATCATCAGTTTGATTCAGACACAACCTTTATAAAAATCGGAAAAGGCTCCCTTGGCGGCAAGGCAAGAGGACTTGCCTTTATGGCATCTCAGCTTAAAAAAAGCTTTTCCTTAAATGAGAAATTTGCTGATATTGAGTTTACTATTCCAAGAACCCTTGTAATTACAACCGAAGGCTTTAAATCCTTTGTTACAAATAATAACCTTGCTGTATTGATAGAAGAATCCAGGCAATATGAAGATGAGGAGATTATTAAGCAGTTTTTAGCTGGAAAAATGCCGGAATGGCTCGAAAGCAAGTTAAAAACATATTTGGAGTATGCGAAATTTCCCATTGCAGTCCGTTCTTCAAGTTTGTTTGAAGATGCCCATTACCAGCCGTTTGCAGGGCTATATCGTACTTATATGCTGCCCAACAGCGACCCTGATTTTAATGAACGTTTTAATAGACTTCTCAAGGCTGTAAAGCTTGTGTATGCATCAACCTATTTAAAAGCACCAAAATCATATGCAAAAAGCACAATGCATAGAATTGAAGATGAGGAGATGGGCGTGGTTCTTCAGGAATTGATTGGCTCCCGCCATGAAAATTATTTTTATCCCGGGATTTCCGGAGTGGCACAATCATATAATTTTTATCCCATTGCAAGCTTAAAAGCAGAAGATGGTATTTCATATATAGCCCTGGGACTTGGAAAAATTGTAATGGAGGGAGGAAAAACCGTTCGCTTTTGCCCAAAGCAGCCTCAACTTCTTCCCCAGTTCTCCACAGTTGATGATATTTTAAAAAATGCCCAGACTTTTTTCTATGCATTAAAGACAGATAAACCCGATGATGATCGTATTTTTTCAGATAATTTTGATGATGATCCTTTTATTGTAAAAATCGATATCAGTGATGCATCAAATCATCCAATAGTTCGGTCTCTTTCCTCTACGTATTATCCAGAAGACAATAGAATAAGAGATTCATTCTCCAAATCAGGATTTCCTGTGTTAACATTTGCAGCTGTTTTGAAATATCAAAATTTCCCCCTGGCTGAAATATTAGATGAGATCACCCAGATTGGCAGTAAATGGATGGGTACTTCCATTGAAATAGAGTTTGCAGTTAATTTAGCATCTGAAGGAAAAAAAGCTGAATTTTCTCTGTTGCAGATCAGACCCATGGGAAGATACAGACAGAACATGGATATAGTCATTAAAAAAGAGGATATTGGTGATGCTTTTTGTTTTTCAACAATGTCCCTTGGCAATGGTGATTATGAAGATATCTTTGATATAATATATGTTGACCCTGAAAAATTTGACTCGGTTAAGACCATTGAGGTTGCAGCCCAGATCAATAAGTTAAATGCAAAATTCAATAAACAGGAGAGGAAATATGTATTGATTGGTCCGGGCAGATGGGGTTCCTCAGACAGATGGCTTGGAATACCAGTCTCCTGGAATGACATCTCCAATGTTGGTGTTATGGTGGAAACCACCATAGAAAGCATCAAAGCTGATCCTTCCCAAGGGTCCCATTTCTTTCAAAATATTACATCCCTTGGCATAAGTTATATTACTGTGCTTGATAAAGGAGAAGATTTTATTGACTATAAATGGCTTAAATCACAGCCATCAGAAAATGAGACTGAATTTTTAAGACATATACGTTTTAAAACAGCAATAAAAATACTTGTAGATGGAAAAACATCCCAGGCAGTAATAAAAAGGCTGGGCAATGATTAAGGTAAAATCATACCTTGCCTTTGCATCTATTTTAACTATTTATTTTTTTCTTTTTGCATGCAGTAACCCTGCAGATTCCCTCTCCCCTTCCGGCAACAAAACAGGGATTGGCAAACATGAAATACTTATAGGATCATCCCTTGCCCTTGGCGGACATGCTGGTTACCTTGGCACCCAGATGCTCCACGGTGCGCTCTCCTACATTAAACATGTGAATAAGAATGGTGGAGTACATAAAAGAAAAATAAAGATAATTGCTCTGGATGATGGGTATGAACCTGCCAGATGTCTTTATAATACCCAGCAATTAATACTTGAAAACAAGGTTTTTTCTCTGTTTTGTTATGTTGGGACACCCACAACAGTAAGAATCATACCCCTTGTCAATGAAGCAAAGATTCCTCTGGTGGGAATGTTTACAGGTGCCAGCAGATTAAGGCACCCTGTGAATAAGTATCTGATTAATATCCGTGCTTCATATTATCAGGAGACAGAGGCAGCTGTTGATATGATTGTAAAAAAAATGAATCTTGACAGGGTTGCAGTGTTTTACCAGTATGATGAATATGGGTTTGACGGCTTAAGAGGTGTTGAAATAGCTTTAAAACTATATGGATTAAAACCTGTGGCAAAGGGTTCTTATGTGAGGGGAACTCTTGATATTGAAGCAGGATTGACAAAAATTATGGAATCTGCTGCCCAGGCTGTAATCATGATAGGAACTTATAATCCTTGTGCAAAATTTATTAAGGTTGCAAAGAAAAGAGATTTTTTTCCGGTTTTTCACAATGTCTCTTTTGTTGGCTCAAAAGAACTTGCAAGGCGATTGGGAGATGCAGGTGACGATGTTTACGTAACCCAGGTTGTCCCTCCTCCAAAGAAAAGCAACACAGCTCCAATAGAGTCAATGTTACCCGGTGTGGATGAATATATCACACTGCTTGCAAAATACTATCCTGAAAGCAAACCAAGTTTTGTTGGACTGGAAGGCTATATTAATGCAAGGGTGCTTGTGGAGGGATTAAAAAGAGCAGGCTCAGATATTACAAGGGAAAAATTTATTAAAGCCATTGAATCCATAAATAATTTTGATCTTGGTATTTTAAATAAACTCACTTTTGGCAGAGACGATTATCAGGGTTTAGATCAGGTTTATTTTACAAAGATTAAAAAAGGAGAGCTTATTTTGATCAAATGAATTTTTTCAATAAATTAAGCCTTAAAAATAAAATTTTCATCTCCTGCCTTGGTTTTATCCTTGTGGTCAGCATTGTTATCGCTCTTTTTACAAGATGGCTTCTCATCTCAAGTCTTACAACAGAACTTCAAAAACGAGGCAAAGGAATAGCCCAGAGCATTGCAGACAGCGCAAGGATTTACATGCTGACAGAAAACAGGGCTGAACTTACAGCCATTGCCTATGATGCAAGAGTCGGTAATAGAAAGAACATTGTTCGTTATCTTGTTATCAGCGATAAAGATGGAAATATTCTTGCCCACACTTTTACTACATATTTTCCTGAACGCTTAAAAGAGGTTGTGAAAAACCCGGATTATGAAAAAAAGAGTATTAATTTGTTAAATATCACTGAATATTCTGTTTTCCATGTTTCTGTACCTGTTAAAGAGGGACTTTATACAATAGGATCAGTTCAGATTGGACTTGACAAGCGACACATAAAAAGATTAACAGCAAATCTGAGGCTGCTGTTTTTTAGTTTTCTTTCTGCTGTGACTGTTATCTTCTTTTTCATAAGCCATCAGCTGGCAAGACATATAACCAAACCTGTATCTTCTTTAATAAAGTATACAGATCAGATAACAAAGGGAAATTATAATATTGTCTCTGAAAATGATTTAAGTGATATTCCATCTGCCATTGGGGTTAATGGCGCCATTGGTTCCGGCAGGGCCCATGCCCAGGAGGATGAAATAGCAAAACTCACTGATTCCTTTATTAAGATGACTTTAAAAATTAAATCATCCACCAGGCAACTCATGGATTCAGAAGCAAAGTACAGGTCACTTTTCACATCAGGTCCAAATCCTATTTTTGTCATTAATAGAAAAACCTATGATATTCTTGATGCTAATCAGAAAGCAATTGAGTTGTTTAATTATAAAAGAGAAGAGTTGCTGGGTATGAGTTTTTTTCAGATGGGCAACCTTGAATATGATAAGTTTACAAGGGATTATCCTGAAGGAAAATCAGTTGTAATAAGTTCCAAGGTTAAGTTTTATAAAAAAGGCGGGATGTCTGTTTTTGTAAATATTCATGCAAATCCTTCGGAATACAGAGGCACTGATGTTCTGATTGTAGCAACAACAGATATAACCGAGCTTGTTGAAAAAGATTCACAACTCATACAGGCAAGTAAAATGACAAACCTTGAAAAAATGTCAGCCGGAATAGCCCATGAGATAAATCAGCCCCTTAACGCAATCAAGATGGGCAGCGAATATCTTGTCATGATGAAGGAGCAAAAGAAAGAAATAACTCAAGGTGATTTTAATCTTGTAATTACTGAAATAAGTTCCCAGGTGTCAAGGGCTGCCGAGATTGTAAACAGGCTTAAAAAATTTTCCAGAAAAGCAGACTTTACAAGGGAAGTTATCAATATAAACAACTGCATAAGATCAGTGAATAAAATAATTGGAAGACAGATAGCGCTGCAGAATATTGATCTTAAACTTGAGCTTGACGAATCGATTCCCCTTGTACTGGCACACAACAACAGAATCGAGCAGGTGATCTTCAACCTTGTAACCAATGCAAAAGATGCTGTTAACCAGAGGATTGAAAACAGTATGGATATTGCAAGGGGAAAGATAACAATATCCACATTCCATGACAATAAAAATGTAGCAATAAATGTTTTGGACAATGGTACAGGTATTAAAACCTGTGATCTGGACAAAATCTTTGAATCCTTTTATACAACAAAAGAGATGGGAGAAGGTATGGGTTTGGGTTTACCCATAATTCAAGGAATTGTCAGAGATTACAATGGAACAATTACTGTTGACAGCACTGAAGGAAAAGGCACCTCTTTTAAGATTCTTTTTCCCTCATACATAAAAGCCGATGCCCAGACAAAAGGATAATAAACTAAAATGATAAAAATACTTGTGATTGATGATGAGAAACCCACACTTTCCATGTTCCGCCTTTTTCTCAAGGCTTATGGTTATGATGTTTATATAGCTGAAAATGGTGAAAAAGGGCTTAAACTATTTTATGAAATCAGCCCTGAAATTGTTTTTACTGACCTTAAAATGCCGGGAATAGACGGGCTTGAGGTACTTGAGAAGATAAGAGATTCAAAAATCAACTCTGAAGTGATTATCATTACAGGTCATGGTGATATGGAAAAAGCAGTTAAAGCCCTTGATCTTTCTGCTTCTGATTTTATTAATAAACCTGTTGAAAGGCAGGCTTTAGATTCAGCATTGGCTAGAGCAAAAAAAAGAATTGAACAATCGCAAACCAAAAAATTTGCTTTAACAGATCAATTAACCGGCAGGCAGATAGATATCAGAATAAAAGGCAAGCTCACCTCCGGGGCACAAGGCTCTTTTTTAGCTCTTCTGGATTCTGATAAGTTTAAATCAATAAACAAGGCAAAAATAATATTTGATGACAGTTTTTCAATAAATGAAGGTGGTATATCAGCATTGATTAATTTTGCAGAGCATATTAAAGATAAGGGGATATCAGTTGCCATGGAAGGTCTTTCCTACAACTATGTTCGTTTTTTTGAAATGGCAGGTATTAACAAAATTGCAGATCTTGTTGAAGAAAAAAAAGAGGAATAACTAATTTAAGTTATGGAAACAGGAAGATACGCCATTCCTCAAATGTCAGATATTGTTGTAAGAAAGCGGCTTTTCTCATTTCTTGATCTAAACAGACAAAAAAGAGTATTTTTAATCCTGGGGCAGGCGGCCCAGGGCAAATCAACGCTTATTGCATCATATCTTTCAATGAACCAGACCAGGAGCCAGACCCTCTGGCTGCATATGAATAAAAGCGAATCAGATCACACAAAACTCTTTTTTTTGATTTTGGATGCATTCTCTAAAATTACTGGAACCAGTGAATATTATAAGAACTTGAAAATTCCCCAGACAACTCTTGGAATTGGTGAAGAGATCGAAAGATATGGCGAAATATTAATCTCTATTTTTGATGTAATAGATCAAAATATTAATATTGTAATAGATGATCTGGACTCTTTTGATGAAAATGCATCAAGTTTCTCTCTGATTCAAAAGATTATTAAAAATCTTCCTTTAAAAATCTCTCTTTTTCTTTTATCAAGGCAGGCACCCCTGTTATCCATTGAAAAGTTAAAAATGGAAAAAAAGGTTGTTGTGCTGAACAATGATGAGCTTGCCTTTACACTTGATGAAACTGAAGAATTTTTCATGGGAGTTAAGGGGATTAAAAAGGTTGATCCGGCAGAAATTAAAAAGATTCAGGCTGCAACAGAAGGATGGGCAGGCGGACTCACTCTTGTGTCAGAATCAATGCGGCGTTCACCTGATTTAAATAAATTGCTTGAACATATTGCAAGGGATGCCTTTTCATTCTTTTCCGAAGAGATATATTCATCCCTCTCTTCTGATTTAAAAGATTTTTTGATGAAAACATCTCTTTTTGAACTCCTCAACCCTGAGGTATTGATCAGCTTTTGTAAAGATGTCCCGGATCTTGTTGCAATATTAAATGAACTTGAAAAAAGAAACCTTTTCATACAAAAGGTGGGCTATTCAGGAAAATGGCCTATTTTCAGATATAATAAACTATTTAAGGCTTTTCTTAAAAAAGCTTTATTACAAAATATAAGCATTGACCAATATAAAACACTCAATATTGAAGCAGGCAGGATTTTTCAAAAAAGAGAAGAGAATGAACAGGCCGTGGAGTACTTTGTTGAAGCAAAAGCTTATAAAGATATCGCAAGGACAATCAAAATCCTTGGGACTGATTTTGTAATTACAGGCAGGTTTGCTGACCTGGATAAATGGATGCAGGCACTTCCCGATGAGATGGTCTTTAAAGACCCCTGGCTCATTTTTTATCTTACAATGACAAGGCGCATTAAAGGTGGCATCCAAAATATCCATGATTTTAAAATAGCATTATCTCTTTTTGAAAAAGATAAGGATATAAGGGGGCAACTTCTTTGTGTTGCATATCTTATTGAAGCAACAGTCTTTATGAGAAAGCCTTTTTCCACAATATTAAGCTTTATCGCCAGGGGTGAAAAGCTTCTTAAACCCACTGATACCCACAATTTATTCACCTGGGCAAGAACTCTTTTATGGCAGCAGACAGGCTTTGGCTATATTGCCGGGAATGGTGATATTTTGCGGGGGATCTCTGCATGCCAGAATGCAATTATGCTGGCAGGCAAGATTGATAATAGCGATCTTCATCTAAACGCTTCCATTGTAATGATATTAGGATATGTTCAGGCAGGGGATTTTGTAAATGCCCAAAAATATTTGTCAAAGATAGAGGGTTTAACAAAGGAGGGAATACATCCTGAATACAGAGTTTTAAAGACCCTTGTTAATATTGATTTTGCCATGAAAAAAGGGGAGTTTGATATAGCTGAAGGTTTATTATCAAAAGCTGAAATAGATATTGAAAAGTTTGGATTTCTCTTTCTGTATCCAGGCTTTATTGAGGCAAAGTCAATGTATTTTATCCATACAAGAAAATATGAAGATGCAGATAAAACAGCAGATCATCTTTCTGATTTTTCAATACTTGAAGGGAATAATTTTTACCAGGGCATTGCCCGTGGAATCAAAGCCATAAATTTGTATCACCAGGCAAAACATAAAGAGGCTGAGACTGAAAGTTTAAAAGCTCTTAAGATTATGGAGAAGACAAAGAGAAGTAATATCCATTTTTTCTGGATAAAACAGATCCTCAGCTTTACTCTTTTACACCAGAATAAATTCAAGAGAGCTCAAAAAGAACTTGAGTCCTGCCTTGATTATTATAATATGATTTCATCTGATATTCTCTTTGTTGAAACAAGCCTTGCCATGGGTCTTCTTTTGTGGAGGGAAAATAAAACCCTGGCTCAGCAATATATTGAAACCAGTATAAAAAAAGCTGCCAAAGAAGAATATGTTCACTTTAATGTGATGAGTTTAAATGATTTTACAAAAGCATTGCTTCTTGGGCAAATCTATGGGCAGCATACAGAGAAAGACGATATTTCAAAATATATCTTTAAACAGCTGTCTTCTAAACTTTCAAAATATGTCTTATTTGAAATCAACTCCATTGTATCGTCACAAACAGAGCAGATCAAACCAGTGGAATTTGCAAGGTTAAGGCAAATTTACACACTTTTTATACCAGTCTTAAGAATACAGACATTGGGGCAGTTTAAAATTCTCAAAGATAAACAAGAGGTTGAAAGCTTTAACATTGAAGGCAGCCGACCCAAACTCCTATTAAAAGCAATTGTTTTCCATGGAGGCAAAGATATACCAAAGGATGTATTAATAGAAAATATATGGCCTGAATCCAATGCTAAAGCCGGGGAAAAGAATCTTAAAATCAATCTCCACCGCCTCCGCAAAGCTCTGGAGCCTGAAGTAGACCAACTGTTTGGCTACTCATATCTAATCCAGAAAGCAGGGTTAATATCCTTTGATACAAACCTTGTTTCCATTGATACCGATGATTTTTTAAAGCTTTGTTCAAAGGGTGAACAACAGGAGAAGAACAACCAATACAATAAAGCAGTCTCCTCCTATGCTGGGGCTGTAAATTTGTATAAAGGAGACTATTTTATGGAGGAGCCCTATGTTGAGTGGCTTCTTACCAGAAGAGCCCTTTTCAGAACAAAGTATATTGATATTTTACAAAAAAAAGCACTGCTCCACGAACATTTAGACCAGACTGATCTTGCAATTAAGAGTTGGCAAAAGGCATTACAGGCTGACCCATTGTTTGAACAGGCATATCAGAATCTAATGATAATTTATTCAAAAACAGCCATGAAACACAAAGCATTAAATATCTTTAAAGAGTGCGAAAACATATTTAAACAAGAGCTTGATATCACACCTGACCCAAAAACCCAAAAAATTTATGAGCAAATAAAAGAAAATTCCAAATTATAATGATAAAGGTACAGCCCTATTTACAGTAAGGGTAAAAGCTCCCCAGTCAGATTCTACTTTTCCGGTTAATATGTAAGGTTTGCCATATTCTATCATGTGACAAAATTCGGCATATACTTTTGGAAAAAAAACTGTTTCCAGGGTTCCTGTTTCATCTTCAAATGATAAAAATTTCATTGGATCACCATGCTTTGTCTGAACAGTTTTCCCTGTGATAAGCCAGCCAGCAAATTGAAT
>CAZMEX010000039.1:0-28744 GCA_964565415.1 uncultured Desulfobacterales bacterium
TGTATCGGGTAATACATCTGTTTTTGAAATAAGATTCAAATAGTAGTTGCCTTCATCTGCTTTTCCCCGCTTTATGCAACCTTTTCCATAGATTGTGCATTTTGAGTTGAATACTTTTTTTGCAGCACTTTGTTGTTTTTCAGTCAAACTGCCTGTTGCAAGAAGCTTTTGCAGTGATTTGATTCTGTATTTATCAAGGGAGTGGTTTGCAGAAAGTTGGTCTGGGTGACCCCCTTTCTTGATTGTGCAGAACTTATCAATTAAAAAGATTGGTATGGTTTTGCTGACACGCAGCCATAGATCATAATCTTCGCACGCAGGTAACTCTTCGTCAAAAAGACCTGTAATTTCAAAAAGTTTTTTTTGTATCATAACAGCAGAAGGGCTTACAAGGCACAATTTAAGGGATGGTTCAAAAATCATACCCGATGGTTTTTTGTGTTTCTGTTTTGGGTTGACTCTTTTACCATTTCTAATCCATATCTCTTCTGTCTGGCATATCATGGCATCTGGATTGTTTTGAAAGAAATCAACCTGGCATGATATTTTTTCATCTGTCCATAAATCGTCAGAATCAAGAAAGGCTATAAGTTTTCCCGAGCTTTTTTTTATACCATGGTTTCTTGCAGCACTTACTCCCTTGTTTTCTTGTTTTAAATAGGTTATCCTATTTAAATAGGGAGAAAGTTTTTTCACTGTATCATCGGTGGAGCCGTCGTCAATAACAATTGTTTCAATATTAGGGTAATTTTGATTTAAAATCGATTCAACAGCTTTACCAATTGACCATGCCCGGTTAAAAGTAGGAATAACTGCACTGACAAGGGGTTTTTTAGAGCTGATTTTCATGGTGGGAATATAGCATTTCAGGTTTGTTTTGGCAATTGCGAAATTATATTGCAAAAGCGTTCTCTTTTTCTTGACTTCTATATTTGAATAACATATGAAGGGCTTTAATTGTAAAGAGTAATTTTATTTTGGCTGAATGAGGATTTTATGGGAAAATTTAAATTAAAAGAGCATCTGATTAATCGAGAGTGGTGTAAGGGGTGTGGCATTTGTGTGCATTTTTGTCCAAAAAATGTTTTAGAGCTTGATGAAAAGGACAAAGTCGTTGCAGTGAGACCTGAAGATTGCATCTGCTGCAAGCTTTGTGAATTACGATGCCCTGATCTGGCTATAGAAATTAAACTTCAGAAGGAAGATCCAGAAGGAAAATAAAGATGAATAACAAAATTAAATTTGTCCAGGGAAATGAAGCTTGTGTAGAGGGAGCTCTATATGCCGGAATTGATTTTTTTGCAGGTTACCCAATAACTCCTTCCACTGAGATAGCTGAATTGCTTGCAAAAGAACTTCCCAGGAAAAAAGGTAAGTTTATTCAGATGGAAGATGAGATAGCTTCAATGGCTGCGATTATTGGTGCTTCATTGACTGGTCATAAGTCAATGACTGCCACAAGCGGTCCCGGGTTTTCACTTAAACAGGAAGCTTTGGGATATGCCTGCATGGCTGAGATCCCATGTGTCATTGCAAATGTACAAAGAGGCGGACCTTCAACCGGGAACCCGACACATGTGAGCCAGGGCGATGTGAACCAGGCAAGATGGGGTACCCATGGAGACCATGCAATCATAGCTTTAACTGCATCAAATCATCAGGATGTATTTCAAATGACAGTTGAGGCTTTTAACCTGGCTGAAACATATAGAACTCCTGTGATTTTACTTTTAGATGAAGTTATAGGTCACATGAGAGAAAAAATCGAAATCCCTGAAGAGGGTGAATTGCCAGTAGTTAAAAGACTTAGGACTTCAGTACCAAAAGGTGTTGATTATCATCCATATCTTCCCAGGGAAGATGGAAGACTTCCCATGTCTGATTTTGGTAGCCAGCACAGATATAATGTAACAGGTCTTTTCCATGATATGTGGGGATTTCCTTCAAATAATCCTAAAGTTGTAAGGGAGTTGCTGCACCACCTGGTGGATAAAATAGAAAATAATGTAAATGAGATAACCAGATATAAAGAATACTGGCTTGATGATGCTGAATGTGTTCTTGTCTCCTATGGGTCTTCTGCAAGGTCAGCCATACATCTTGCAAAGAATCGGAGGGAGCGTGGTAATAAAATTGGAGTGCTGGAACTCCAGTCAATATGGCCGTTTCCCAGGGAGCTTGTCAGAGAGAAGTGTGCTGGAACCAAGGCTGTGGTTGTTGTGGAGATGAATATGGGGCAAGTACTCACCCAGGTTAAAAACGCAGTTGATGATCCTGCAAATGTTTTTCTTGCCAATAGAATTGATGGAGAACTGATAACGCCAACGGATATAAAGACGCTCCTTAGAGTGATCCAGGGGAAAGGGGTGTAAAATGCCAAAAAAAGAGTATAATGTTAAAAATTTGATGCGGGAACGATTTTTTCCACACATATGGTGTCCGGGATGTGGGCATGGTATAGTATTGGGTTCACTGCTAAGAGCAGTTGAGGAGCTTGAACTTGATCCCACTGAGATAGTAATGACATCAGGTATTGGCTGCTCAGCCAGAATCTCAGGGTATGTTAATTTTCACTCTCTGCATACAATCCATGGAAGAGCACTTGCCTTTGCAACCGGAGTAAAATTTGCCAGACCTCAATTGAACCTGATTGTGCCCATGGGTGATGGTGATGCCCTTGCAATCGGAGGTAACCATTTTATCCATGCTGCAAGACGTAATATTGATATTACTGCAATTGTCATGAACAATAGAATATATGGTATGACCGGAGGACAGTTTTCACCTTTGACAGGGTATGACAAAAAAGCTACAACAGCGCCTTATTTTACAATTGATAATGAGTTTGATGTTGTCAAAATTTCAAAAGCTGCAGGGGCAAGTTTTGTGGCAAGAACAACAACATTCCATGCCGTAGAAAGTATTGATCTGATAAAGAGAGCTATCAGTCATAAAGGTTTTTCCGTTGTGGAAATTTTATCTCAATGTCCCACACATTATGGAAGAAAGAACAAGGAAGGTGATGCTGCTAATATGATGGAACTCTATAAAGAGAGAACAGTGCCGATGGGTTCAAAAAAACTTGAAAAGGATCCTTCATTAATAGAGCGGGGAGTTTTTGTGGATAACCCCCAAGCCCCTGAATACTGTGAACAATACGAAAAAGTTATCAAGTCTGCAAGAAAAGGTAGGGCATAATGGAAAGATCAAGATTAGTACTTTCAGGTTCAGGCGGTCAGGGAGTTATCACAGCAGCTATTATTCTATCTGAAGCAGCAGTGATTTGGGAAAATATGAACGCAACTCAGTCCCAGAGCTATGGAGCTGCAGCAAGGGGAGGGGCTACAAGGAGTGACATTATAATTTCTAATTCGGAAATAAATTTTCCCAAGGTTGTCCAGCCCAATATATTGGTATGCCTTACCCAGGAAGCATATGACACTTTTTCTCAAATAATCAGACCCGGCGGCATTCTACTTGTTGATTCAAAATATGTTGAAACAAAACGGAAAGTTGATGCTAAACACATCTCTCTTCCCATGTATACAAAGGTGATGGAAGAGATAGGTAAACCAATTGTTTTTAATATCTGTATGCTGGGAGCTTTAATAGGTGTTACAAAACTTTTAAAACCTTCATCTATCATGAGTGTTTTAAAAACAAAAATTCCCGATGGTTTTTTAGAGATGAACAAAAAAGCACTTGATTTAGGTCTTAAGATGGGGAAAGCCAGTAATAAATAGCTGGATACCTTATTTATTCTCTTTATTAAGCGTTTTTTGAATAATGTCAGCAAGCTTGCCAGCAGTGAGAGGTTTTTTAAAAACTGAATACCCTTCTTCCTTATCTTTGATTGAAGAGGGGTTGCCGGAACAAATAATTATTTTAGCATTGCTGTGCTTCTCTTTTATCTTTTCAGCAAATTTCAGACCATTCATCCCAGGCATCTTATAATCTGTAATTATAATGTTAAAAATATCCGGGTTATAGGCCTCAAGCGCATCATCAGGGCAGTTGAAAGTTTCAATTTCATAACCATATTTATCTTTAAGCAGTCTGCCATATATATTGGTTATTGTCTCTTCATCATCCAAAAAAAGGATCTTCCCATCTTCTCTTTTTGTTTTTAAGCTCTCTTGCAATTTCTCTTTTTTTAAGTTTGCCCCGGGCTTTTCAGCAGGAAAATATACTTTAAAAGTTGATCCTTTACCAATTTCGCTTTTTATGTTTATCTCACCATCATATGACTTTACAATGCCATGAACAGTTGAAAGCCCCAATCCTGTACCTTTACCCTGCTCCTTGGTTGTGTAATACGGGTCAAAGATTTTGTCGATAATTTCAGGGGCTATGCCTTCACCTGTATCAGTAACAATGATTTCAAGGTAAGTTCCCTTTAAAAGTTGTCCTGTTGTTGTAGGCATATCCTCAGTTTGAATAGTGGATAGAGTTATTGAAAGCCTGCCCCCGGTTTTTTCCATGGAGTGTATTGCATTTGTACATAAATTCATCACAACCTGGTGAACATTGGTAGGATCAGTCAGGGCAAGATAGAAGTTAGAGTCTATGTTCTGTTCAAGGTGAATATCAGCAGGAATAGTGCTTTTTATAAAGTTGCATACTTCTTTTACAGCTGTATCTATTACAATGGGTTGCAGCTGTATATCAGAATTTTTAGTCACACTCTTTTGACTGAATGTAAGGATCTGCAGGATAAGACTTTCTGCTCTCCTGCCAGCAGAAATTATGTAGTACAGATACTCCTCAGCTTGTGATGGAATTTTTTTATCCATTAATATGAGTTCAGCATATCCTGTGATTGTGGTTAAGATATTGTTGAAATCGTGGGCAATACCGCCGGCAAGATGACCCAATGCTTCCATTTTATGGGTTTGGCGTATTTGAGCTTCTAAACTTTCTTTCTCTTTTGCATTTTTTTGTTGCTGTTCAAATGCTTTCTGCTGGACTTGCATTGCAGCATGCTGAGCTTTAATTCGCTCTTTTTTCATTGTGTTAATTTGATCGCCAATTCCAAGGGAGAGAAAAATAATCTCAAGTAAAAGACCTGTGTCCATTGAGTATTTGGTTATATGATTACTGGGTAGTATTCCAAAAGACTTTAAACCATAGACAGTTATCCCAAACAGTAAAAAACTCCATGCAACCAGATAAAATTTTGCCTGCCGCATTGGAAGAGCAAGCTTGATTGAAATAGTAAGAGGTAATAAGGCAGCCAACACGGCTAGAAAGGTTGCAGTTTTAATGGCAACAGCATAGCTGAAAAATAACATCAAAGGTATAAATATGCAATTGAGTATTATATATGCCAGGAGTATTTTATCAAAGAGTGGTGTCTCTTCTCTGGTTTTAAGAAAAGATCTGGCAAAGGTTACACAAGATATATTACATATAAAGATCAGAACAGGCAGGCAGTTATTGGTCCACCAGATTGAATTTGACCATAGATATTTAAAAGAGAGACCGTGGAGAGTGAATAAAAACAGAGTGCTTGCTGACATGAAAAGGACATGATGCAGATAGGAAACCGCCCGTAATGATGCAAATAAAAGAAGATTATAAAAGATCATCATTAAAATGGAACCAAAAAAAGCACTTAACACTATTTGTTCATTATTTATTTTTTTCATATAAGCTTCAGGAGACCATATTTTTAAACCGATATTCATTGAACTGCTGGTTGAAAATCGTATAAAATAACTGTTTTTGGCTTTTGGTTCAGACTGGAGGGAGAATGTGAAATTTGTATAGTCCATCTCTCTTGTGTTAAAAGAACTATGGTCTCCTGCCCGCCTCATTTTATATCCATGGTTGGTTTTTATAAACAGCTGTATATTGTCAAGCATTGGGTAAGATATTTCTAAGAGCCAGTTAAATGATCTGTTGTAAGGATTGACAACATCAAATTTTATCCAGTATGCTGAATCAGTAAACCCATAATTTAAAACCTCCTTGTCAGAAGGAATAAACAGCTTTGCTATATCCTTAGATACTACATCTTTTATTGAATACTGCCGGGTTTTATCTTCAAGAACTGAAATATTTAAACCGATTTTATTTTCTATGGTATTGTGATTTAAAACTATTTTTTGAAAAGCAGATAGCTCTTTTAGGGGGACAATAAATAAAACAAAACAGATAAGGAGGCAGTAAAATTTTTTCATGATAGAAATGGAAAATAACCCTTATCCAAGAGCATCATGGGAAATCGATTTAATTCGGCTGTTTTTTCTGTAAGGACTTGACATTTTTGACAATAAAATTTGCCATTGTCCCAGAAAACCAGATTCGAATCCAGCAGCCGCGCCTGACAGGTAGTATTCCCATGTTCTGTAAAATTGCTGGTCAAAATTGCCCATTTTACATATCTCTTCCCATTTTGTTTTTATGTTGGCAAGCCATGCAAGACAAGTGTCTCTATAATATGATCTGTCGGAAGACCACTGCTCAATAATTAATTTTTTTTTAAAATATCTGGTGATTTGATCGGGAGAAAAAAATTGAGTCCCAGGGAAGATATATTTATTTGTCCATGCACTTTGAGACGGTACAAATCGCCTGCAGGTTGTATCTCTGCATACATCATCAATCAAGGCAAGCCCTCCGTCTTTAAGATGTGAGGTGATAACATTTACTAAATTTTTAAACATTGGTACAAAATGGGCTATGGTACCTATGCCTACAACTCTATCAAACTTGTTTTGTGCCGAGGGTATGTAATTTTTGGTTTCTCGAAAATCCGACAGGAAAAATTGTGTTCTGCCATTACTTGAAGTGGAACAATTCTCCTTACAATACTTATATTGTTCACCGGACAAAGTTATGGCAGTGACATTACACCCTTTTTCCATGGCTAGGTATTTGGCAAATGTTCCCCAGCCACATCCAATCTCAAGGACGGAACAGCCCTGAAAAACCTGTAGCTTATCTGCAACAATTTCAAATTTTTTCAATTGTGCTTCATTTATATCCATTTTATCTTCTGTGAAATATGCCGAGGCATACTGCATGGTTTTGCCTAACATGGCTCCATAAAAGTCATTACCAATATCATAGTGAAACTGGATATTTGATCTAGCTTTTTTAATGGATGGCAGTGATAGTTTTTCCTTGAAAAAATTGAAAACATCACCTGGCCAGATACTGCCGGACAGCTTTCTTATGGATGGGTTAGTAAGCAATTTTACATGGAATGCATATAAGTCTTCTACATCCCAATATTTTCTAACATATGCTTCGCCAAGCCCCAGTGAACCTTTTAAAAGAAGTGTTTTAAAAAATCTATTATCCAACACCTTGATATCATACGGATTATCCCCATCTATTTTAATATCTGTCAGTTTCTCAATGTATTTTCTAATCATGCTTTCAATGACCCTTTTAAAATGAAAAATCGAGACTCACTTAAAACTTTTACTACAAGTAAAAAGCATCAAAGATTATGATAACTTGTAACATAAAACTTTAAATCGAGGTTTGTCAAGAAAATTGTTGGCAAAAATGTGATCATATATTGATTTAACCTCTGTTTTGTTCTTGCTCCCTGGGGAAAATTTCTTCAATTGGTTGCCCTTTAATTTTTTTTAGACAATCTTTGATAGCTTCCTGCTCATTTTTTCCTATTCCCTGTTTTTCTGGCTTTGCAATAATATTGACAAGGTTTGGTACTGCAACAAACTTTGCTGCAAGCTGCCCCTGTATGGATTGATGGACATCAATGTACAGCATTCGTCCATTTCTTATTAAATTAAATCGAGACACCCTTGTAAATATATCATCTTTATGAAGGTCAAGCATTATTTTAATTCTCCTCATTCTCTTGAATAATGTGTAAAATAAAATTCTCAATACTTTTATATATCCTGCCAGCTCCTTTGCCAAGCAAAATTCCATGTCTGTCATAATCAAAAAGAAAATACTCCTTTTGAGCTGAACCAATTTTATTAAATAGCTTAAATGTTCCGTCCGGGTTGACAACAGGGTCATTTCTCGACTGAATAACAAGAGCTGGAAGTTTAATATCTTTTAGCACAGATGCCAGATTCTTTGTAAGCCTTTCAAGTTCTCTTATGCCTGAGACAGGGTTTCTCAGATAATTGATATGGGGGTTTTCCGGGTTGTTTGTAACAAACTCTTTTGTCATGTTTGAAAGATAAGCCTTTTTCATCATGTTATTAAACATGGTGATCGCAGGTGCCAGATGAGAACCTAAATCCTTTAGCTGCATGGGGGGAGCAACAGCAAAGACACCCTGGATATCATTGGTACGTCTGCACAGGTCCAATGCAAGAGCAGCACCTGTTGAGAACCCTCCAACAAATAATTTTTCACATGTGTGCTTTAGTATAACATAGCCTTCTTCAACAGATTCTATCCATTCAATGTATTTTGTTTCTGAAAGGTCTTCCGGCGCGGTGCCATGCCCCTTAAGCCTTGGCACATAAACAGTAAATGATTGTTCATAAAGATATTGTGCAAGCTTTTTCATCTCCTCAGGAGCTGCCATATAGCCATGAATTAATAAAACCCCTGCTTTTTGGTTCTCAGATTTCAAAAAAACAGGTGCCCCAATCCTTTTCTCTTTTGACTCTTCTTTAGTATAGAATTTCTTATAAGCATTAAAGTAGTCATTTTTTGTTTTATCTAAAAGGGTATTTTTTACTTGTCTCATTACTTCATCTGAAGTCATCTCAACAACTCTTTTTATAAATTGAACAGCCTCTTTTACAGGCTCAATTTCGTTAGCCATAACATATATTGGATTTTCAATCCTTACATTATGGAAGCTGTGGGGAGAGTTTATTTTTTCACTGTCTATCTGTATTGATTTTTTTTTGAGTGTAATAATTCCAATATCAAAGGCAGTGTTAAAAAAGTCTTCTGTTCTTTTGTGCCGGTCATCTGTGAGAAGTGATATCTGGTTTTGATAAAGGTTCCTATGGAAAGAGTGTTTTGTTTTTGAGATAAGTAGCGTTACAGCAAGAAATAGTCTGCATTTTAAAGTGTAGATATCTTCTCCGGTCAGATGTTTGGGAAGATACCTCAGCATTGCTGCAAGTATATGATCACAATTGATTGTGGTCATTGAGTATATTGATGTTAAAAATTGTGTCATGATTTTTTTTGAGCGCTCTTTTATGGCAGGACCGGAGCAGATGTTTTTATCAAAATCCATCTCTCTTCTTGAGGTAAGATCACTTTCGATAAATGAATTTATCAGATAATCTTTGATAATTATGGGTTTGCCGAATCTTATATCAATATCAACACCGGAAAAGATCATGGAACCTTCTGTTTTAAGCTCATCCATGGTTCTGACAGAAGGGTTGTCCATGAATTTTTCGGCAAGTTTGCTCAATAAATTATCCTTTGGCAAAATCGGGTAATAAGTAATATTAACAGGAACTATATATGTCTGTATGGCAAGTATTCTTGCGGGATCAGCTATCTCAAAATAGTCTATAAGTCTTTTAAATTCATCCAGGTTTTTATTTTTCATCCTGCGGAGGCGTTCCCTGTAAAATTCACAGCGAAGAGCAATAATTGCAGCACCAGTATGGGGTTTTACCGTGTGATCATCGATCTCTATCTCAAACTTGCCATGTTTGAAAAAATTTTTGTTTTTCACCATCATGCCTTCGGGAAAAATAATCCATTCAGCATCCCCTGAGATTAAATTTTTAGTTATCAAGTAATTTTTATGGGGATCTTTTGTGGATACTGCACCCAGGTTTTCCAGGAATGGTTTTAAAAGATTGCCTTGAAAAAGATCAGCATCTGCAAGGGACCATACAGGTTTTTTAGTGATTGCATGTATATAGTATGGCAGTAAGATGGTCTCAAATCTTGTAAAATGATTGGCAGTAAAAATAATTGAGCCGTCCGGGATATTTTTCTCCCCATGGACAAAAACCTCTGCCTTGGAAAAAGGAGAAAAGGTTTTTAGAACATAAGATGACATATAAAAAGCAAAACGGTTCATTGGATAATAATAGTTAATGGTTAGAGTTAATTGCAAACAATCTTTTTTATTAAATACTTAACTTGATAGTTCCAAAAAAAAAATATGAAGTCAAGGGCTTTTTACGGATATGGACAAAGGAGGAGACAGGATATTTCATGTGCAAGCGACAATTTATGGATAAATTATGATAATTTTATAATCAAATTATTACTATTTATATATAATATTTATATTCTATGCCATATTAAATATATTTATTTAGAATAAAAAGATAAATATTGTTTGTATTTATAGAAGATTGGTTATATATGGTCTGTTTTTATTGTTCCAGGGTTTTGGCATAACATGATCCTGACTTATCAGATCATATTTATTGTTGAGGTAATTTGATGGAAAATTTAGTCCCGGCACCAGGCTCTGAAACAACTGAAATACTGCCATTGTGTTGTTCAATATATTTTTTAACATTGGCAAGACCATAACCTGTTCCATGAATATTGGTTTGAAACTGACCTGCTGTATCCCGGCTTCCCTTTAAAGTAAAGGAAGGCTCAAAGATATTTTTAAGATGTTTTTTTTCAATCCCACATCCATTATCTTCAATTTCAATGCAGATGTTTTCATCATTTGAGTATGTTCTAATAATAATTCTCTTTAGCTTAAGTTTGCTGACAGCGTGGATTGAGTTTTGAATAAGGTTGATAAGTGTATGCTCAATCATCCAGGGATCAGCAAGTATATCTGATATTTTTTCCCTATCCTCCCGTATTACTTCAATTGTATCAAGATCCTTTTTTAACAGATTTAAAACATAGTCAATCTGATTGCGGATTTTTAACAACTCTTGCTTTGGTTCATGATCTTTGGCAAAGGTAACCATGTTTTGTGTTAAGTCCTTGCCACGTAGGGTTTGCTCAAGTATTAATTCAAGTGTCTTTTTAATCTCCTTGTCTTGGCAGGAGAGTAAAGATATCTCAGTATTGCCCATTATAATACTTAATATATTATTAAAATCATGGGCTATGCCACCTGCTAAAGCACCGATGGCCTCCATTTTTTTTGTATGATTCAGTTGCAGTTCAAGTTTTCTTTGCTCTTGATAAGTCTTTTTCATTATAATTATTTGTGAAATCAAACTTGAAAAAATTTCTAAAGGTCTGAGGGTATCAGCAGAAGGCTTTAATCCTGATTTTGACTCATCAACGGAAAACACGCCAATAAGATCACCGTTTTGATTATTCATCCTTACAAAAAGATTATCTTCAGGATGCCAGCAGTTCTTTGACTTAGGAACAGCTCCTTTGCCATAAATAGTAGCTTTTTGATTTAGTATATTTTTCATGGTATGGGGTATATAGTAGCTTAGTCGTCCTATTTTTTCACCTTGTTTAAAGACTTCATCATACCAGGAATCAGGCAGTTCTACCTGTCTTAACTTGTCGATTGTTTTTTTATCAACTCCCCCAAAACCTATAATATCCCGAAAAGGAGGTTTGTCTTTAAACAAAGAGATCATAACTCTGCCAAAATCAGAATATTTTACAATTGCTTTACTGATATTTTTAAAGATAGTTTGCTCGTCTTTCATTGAAAGCATTGCTGCTGCTGCCAGGCTTAATTGTTCTGTCTGTTTTGAATAAGTTGCAAGTTTCTTTTTGTTCTCCTTTAAAGCATCTTCAGCATATTTCTTTTTCTCTTCAACCCCAATGGCCGATGCAATAATTTCAATAAGTTTCAGATCTGCCGGGCTGGGAGTAAAGTCCTTCTGGAAAGCAACACATAAAGAGCCGATGGGTTTGTTATTAAACTGAACTGGTTTCCCCATGTAAGTTTTTAGCTTGAATGGCACCACATTGGGGTCAGTCTCAGCGTATTTGCTTTGCTGCAGGTCATTGATTAATAGGGTACTGTTACCTGTGCTGTTAATAACATCATAACAGATACGTCCTTCTGGTTTGTAAATGGGGTTGTAATCAGGCGGAGTATTCCACTGACCCCATGAACATAAAAGACCTTGGTCAAGGCGGTTGTAAAGGGCGCAGGTCGCCCCTAACAGCTCACCACAAAGGGAAGTGAGCTGATTAATATTTTTAAGAATATTAGGTGTGAAATTTATAAAACATTCACTTACCCGGGCAAGGCGTTCTTCGCTTTTTTTCAGCGCATCAACAGCAACTTTCTGTTCAAGCTCGGCTTTTTCTATCTTTTTTTGCAGGAACTTTTCAGTCATTAAAAAAGAGCCTCCGATTTTAAATAAATATTGCCCGGATAAAGAATGTGTTTAAATTAAAAAATCAATCATCTTCCCTGCTTGTAACTTCAAGGACATGGAAACCAAAATCAGTTTTAACAGGACCATGTGGTTTCCCAACCTCTTCATTGAATACAACTTTTTCAAATTCAGGAACCATAACACCTCTGCCAAATTCTCCAAGGTCACCGCCCTGCTTTCCGGACGGGCATTTAGAGTGCTGCTTTGCAAGTTCAGCAAAGTCATCTCCTGCCTTAATTTTTTCAATGATCTCCACACAAAATTTTTCATCATCAACTAAAATATGACGTGCACTGGCTTTTGCCATGATCTTAAACCCCTTAAAGTTATAATTTAAATGATCAACATACAAAACAAATTTGATATATATCATAGAATTGTTTTCTATACTATTGCTGATTTTTTCTTAATGTCCTACACGATATTTTTTTCCCATAGCCTATCCTGAACAACATTATGTGAGATTCATTATCATGGGTTTCAAACAAATCATTATATAATGGCCAGACTTTTCCCAAAAGCTGTTGGTGTTTCAGGCTGAAATTATTTTTTCTGCCAAGTTCCCACCTGCGCTTGAACAGTGTAACAGCTGTCATGGGCTGAAATGAGAGCCCAAGTCGTGTACATGTAAGCCATAATCTTTCCAGGGTCTGACCCCCAATAATTAAATCTTTATCAGATTTACCTTCAATTTTCAGTAAGCCCACGGCAGAAGCCTGTTTAATACTCTTTTTTGCTATCTGCGAAATTAGTTTCCCCATACCGGCTCGATTCATTAAATTCATAATAGCCCAGGGATAACTAGCTCTTAAGAATAGCTCACCTCCAGCTCCTGCCTCTAAATTCCTAAGGGGGAATCCATCTTTTGTACGTCTTGCATCTTTATCAGTAAAACGGATCATTTTCATCAGGTGTTCATGCAAATCCCTGCGCTGGGTTCTGATTTTATCAACTTCATATACCAGTTCTGCAACTTTATTGATATCTTCCCTTTTTGTTTTAAGGATAAGATTGCTGGTCTTAAAAGGCAGGAGGCTGTTTTTGATCTGATCAAGGACTTCTTGCTCCAAGGATTGTTTATTGAACTTAGTCCTGTTTGTGTGTCTGTCCCAGATAAATCGTTGAAGAGGGCTTTCCTCTTTTCCCGAATGGGAAAGAAGAATATTTGCAATATGATCAGGTTTGTTATCGTCCGGAAGATAGATGACTTGGCCCGATATCCCATATCTGGATCCTGCCAGGAGGATATTTTCAATTGCTGCACCACAAGCAATATATGATGCTGTCTGGTTTACATTAAAAAATGAGTTGTCAGCCAGGGGGTCAAGGCAAATTTTTAATTTCAGTCCATTATGATAAAAACTCCATGGCTGGCAGTTGTCTCCTGATGGAGCCTGACACCCCGCATCTATTAAATACCTGACTATATCTTTAGAAATAGTTTTGCTGTTCCCTACAACCTTTGGCATATCTGGAATAATATTATTAATTTTATTTTTTTTGAGCCTGTTCTTTACAAGTATAGATTTTATCTTTTGAAGCGGGTGTCTGTTCCCTTTTGCAAGATAGCCCTGATAAAATTTTCTGGTAAAGAGATCATATTGAAAATAGTGCGGAGCAGGTTTAACTCCTTCTTTTTTCAATAGTATTCTTACAGCTTCAGTTGCGACAACTGCACTGCAAAGTTGGCACGCTGCTCCAAGTGATGGTCCTTTTCGGGTTCTCATGCTGATGGCATCAGGGTCTATATACTTGCTTTGAGTTGCCTTGGGTGCAAGACCTAGGAAAAATCTGATTAGTTTTTCTTCATCACTTAATTTGTCAGTTATGTTGAAATATTGATCAAAACTCATCCCCTGGTCAGGCATAAAAATAAGCATAGCTGTGCTGAATCCTAAGGGACCAGCAGTAATCACCGGAATTTTTTTCTCATAAGCTTTTTTAAATATTAGCCTGCGGATATCAAAATTAAAAAAGTCCATGCCATCTGCCACAAGATCAATATCATCTAAAAATTCGTCAATGTTTTTTTCTGAAACACCATCTGGGAACTGGTTTATATCAAGATATGGATTAATATCTAAAGCTTCTTTGTACATGACATCAAGCTTGGATTGTCCAAATCCACTTGTTCTAGCACCATATTGACGGTTAAAATTAGCAGGCTCAAATTTGTCAAAATCTGCGATATTGAAATTTGTTATGCCAGTCCTTGCTAGTGTTACAAGATGCTGTCCTCCAACTCCGCCAAGACCTGGAATGGCAACTTTACACCCCATGAGTTTGTCTTGCTCAGCAAGGGAGAAAATACCGATATTTCTTGACAGAGCTTCCTCAAGAAAATGGTATTTTCCCTGGAATTCAAGTTTATCTGTTTGAAGTTTAGAATTTTTGTCATCAGGTGTACCTTTCACTGATTGATTAATCATAGTGCTAATGGGAGCGTGCACAGGTGCCATCTCAATATTACGCTTTTTATCCAAAAAAGTGGGACCTATTTTCTCGAGTTTAAAACAGTGGTGAAAGAGATCGTATGCCGGCGGGTGCATCACACTCACCATATGTTTAAATCCATTTTTTTTCGCATGAAATAGAGCCTCCCTTACAAGAGATTTGATTAACCCTGTTTGATGCCTGTATGGCTTGGTGCAGCATAGCCATCCAATAGTTATACATGACCCTGTTAGTTTTTTTTTAAGGTTTGCAATGTCCTCATACTTGTCTACTGGCAAACCTGCATTACTGTCCATAACAAGGCGGACAGCTCCAATCATTTCATCATTAATGAGTGCAGCAAAATTGATAGTCTCTTCAAAACTGTCATACTCATCAACAATGTGATCCAGGGAATATGAAAAGCGTTTTTCCTCCTCCACAAATACTTTTTTCCTGAGCTGATAAACCTTTAGCTTGTCAAGATTTGTTTTAATTTGTTTAATCTGAATGTCCATAACTTCCTCCTTGTTTTGTAGTTGACTGAATATTCAAGTTGCTATTGGCAGCATTCTGAAAATTCAGTTTAAAATTACTAATCAACCACATATGGGAGGAAAAAAAAAACTTAAGTTTTTAAAGATTGAAATAGAGAAATAATAAAGATGGTGATGCTAAAGAAGGGTGAACCGATTTTGTTTTGAATTTTCCAGAGATTTTTTTACGGCAATACCTATTTTTTCAAATGTATAGGGTTTTTTGATATATTCTCCTGCACCAAGTTTTTGCATCTCTTTCACTCGGTCAGTTTCTGAAAAGCCACTTGCAATAATAGAATTTTGCCCGGGATTTATTTCTAAAATTTGTTTGTATGTCTCACATCCATCAATTCCCGGATCCATGAGCATGTCTAAAATAAGGAGGTCTGGTGAATTGGTTTTCATATATTCAATGGCTTTTTCTCCACTCTCTACAGATGTAACAGAATAGTTAAGTCTATTTAATATATCAGTTGCCAATTCGCGCTGTTTCTTTTCATCATCCACAATAAGAATTGATTCATGATTCCCCATGTATTCTTCGATTGACAGAGCTTTTGTATTATCAGCTATTTTTTTATCAGTTGTCGGGAAATAGAGTGTAAATGTTGTCCCGAAATTTTTTTTGCTTTTTACTTCGATATGCCCTTTATGATCCTGTACAGTTCCCCATACCACGGTCATACCAAGCCCTGTGCCACTACGTCCCATTCTTTTTTTTGTATAAAAAGGTTCAAATATTTTTTCTGTGTCTTCAGGAGCAATCCCGGTGCCAGTGTCTGATACAGAGATAATTGCATAATCTCCCTTTGCTAAATCACTATATCCTTTTTCAGACTTTGCAATATTCCTGCCTTGTGTGGAGATGGAAATATTGCCGCCCGCAGGCATCGCTTCTGTGGCGTTGTTGACAAGATTCATGATGGCATTGAATATATGAATTTTTGAGCCTATTATGTTTGACAGATCTGAATCAAGGTCAATTGAAATTGTTACATTTGGATGAAATGATTTCACCTTATTGCATTCTGGAGACTTAATATAATTTTTTACTATCTGATTAATATTTATGACATCTGTAACCACAACTCCTCTTCTTGCCATGGTCAAAAGATCCTGCACAATGGCAGTAGCCTTATGCCCTGATTCTTGAATACTTAAAAGAGGTTTTATTAAAGGGCTATCTTCAGGGAGATCCATAATCATTAGTTCTGGATAACCTATCTGGGCAGTTAAAACATTGTTTAGATCATGGGCAACACCTCCTGCCAAGGTACCAATGGCTTCCATTTTTTGAGATTGATGTAGTTTTTTTAAAAGTTCCTGGTTTCTTTTTTCTGCTTTGGCTCGTGTCTCAATCTCATTTTTCAACTCGTCCCCAACTTTTTTTTCTTTAAGCAACAATTTGTTAATTTGTTTGATAACCACTGATACGGAAATTGCTGCCATGGCATTGGCGCAGACAAGACTTGCTCCTATGATAATCCACAAATGTGATGCTTTAGGTAAAGTCTTCATCCATGGGAATAGATGTAAATAAACAAAAATGCTTAAAATTGTCCATGTCAGGATATTAATAAACAGGGAAAACAGAGCAGCGCGCATTCCAAAAAGTACACTTGCCATGATGGAGAACATTAATAACCAGATTGGTCCTGCACCTGCTGGTCCAACTGCAATCAGTAAGCCCAGCCCCAGAATATAAAACATTATTAACATGCTCAGAGATTTTTTTAAGAAAGATAGATTTTTTAACAAGACAAACCAGATAACTACAATAGTTATGTTATCAAGTACCACAATACTGTATATTTTGTGTTGTACTGCAAAATAAATACTTGGGATATATGCGATTGATCCGAATATAGCAAAACTTAACAACAGGTTATGCACAATACGCTGGCGAAAAGCGTCAATATCCTGTGTCTTTGAAATATTGGGAGAAAAAAAATTATGCATAAGTTTGCTTTTGATATCCAATGATATTTTTTTCGATGATTTTTTCTAATAATATAGGAAATAGTAACTTTTTTCAACCTAAATGAGATAATTTTAACATTGAAAAAATTATTTGCATGCCTGAATTAAAAAGCACGATTTAATATGAGTAATTTTTTAAGATATATGTTGATCCGAGAGAAAACAGGCAATATGAAAGGTATTGAACACATATTCAGTGAATACATATTTAGTTTAAGGGCTCCTTTGAGCTGCATTGATGTGGGAGGTGTTATATATACAAAATCACATAAATTTAAACCTCGCCCAAAAGGAGTTTCTAATTTGCACAAAGTTCCGGCACATCAGGGCTTGATAATTCGTACCGGATTTTTATCAATCTATTGAGTATTTTAAAGTTATACTTATTTTATTCATACTCCTTGGGAACAGCACAGATCAGTATTAGTTGATTTTGATCTGACTTATTCTTGTATTGATGTATTTCATCGGGAAGTACCAGGGCAAAATCTCCTTTTTTTATTGCGTGTTCTTTTTTATTTTCTGACACAAGTACGCCTTTGCCTTCAATAACATAGTTTAAGTGCTCAAAGGGGTGTTGATGGTAAGGAGTATGTCCTCCAGGTTTAATGGAAAAGACCCTGAAAACAAAGTTTGGTGCCCCATCTTTACTTGATAAAGGAACCTGCTTGAAAACATCTTTAACCCCTTCTAAATCCATGGTTGTTTTGAGAGTTTGATCTAGGTTTGTTACTTTCATGGTAGAGCTCCTGAAAAATTTATGAAAAAAAGTTAAAAATATATTTAATTGCTACAAACAACACGCAAAAACATAGTATTGCTTTAATAACAGCGGAAGGAAAATACTTTTGACACCTGGCACCCAAATATATTCCTGAAAGACCTCCAATGCCGAAAAGCATCCCTAGATACCAGTCGGGAGCAACTGAAGTCTCAGGATAATAAAAACTAAGTATTTGATAAAATATAACTCCTGCAACAGATGTGACAAATGTACCCATCAGGGCAGCACCTGCAACCACATAGACCGGCAGGCTGAAAAAGGTGATAAAAAATGGTGCTATGATTGATCCCCCACCAATTCCATATATCCCGCCAATAATTCCCACAACAAAACAGAGGATAACAACGGCAAAGGTTGAAAATGAAAAGCTCTTGTCATTAAAACTGAACTGTATACATTTTAATGAAAAACTGGTGTTTGTGATGGTAAAATTAGATTTGTTGTCATCTGATGAGCTTTTTGTTTTAAAGGTAGCATTTAAGAGTTTCAATCCAATATAAAAAAGGACAATCCCCACAAAGAATTTAAAGTTTTTTGGATCAGGCAGATATTTTATTCGTATTATTGCACCAATTAATACTCCTGGCAAGGTACCGATTATTACAGCCCATGTGAGGGGCCATAACATTCTTTTCTCTTTAATAAAACGTTTCACTCCACCGGGTATGGCAATAATATTAAACAATTGATTTGTACCGCTGACAGATGGAGCAGTATAATGTAATACGCTCATTTGAAAGGGGAGCAGAAGAAAAGCACCGGAAACACCCCCCATTGATGTAAAAAAAGATACAACAAAAGCTACAAGAGGCGGTATAAAGACATATGTCTCAACATTGGATACCGGGAAAAAAACAGATAGAAATTCCATTATTTTATTTTTTTCTCCTTAAGTTTGATTTGCAATCCCCATTAGTGAATATTTATATTCACATTAAATTCATGAGTCAAGGCAATAATTGATATTATTCGCGAAATCAACTGTTTTAAAATAACTTGCTTTGTTACGAATTATTGTCTATTCTATAAAAATATAAAATATATAGAATCAAAAAGTCTTTTGTTGTGTCTCTTGAAAAAATGATTTAAAGAAGTTGTCACCACATTGACTTGCAATAAATTGAGGAGATAATGAGTGGTTTCTAGTCTCAGACACAGATGGTTATATTGCAAAATTTGTAAAAGCAAAAGATCGTGTTATAGATTTGGAAAAATTTAGTAAAAAGTTTGTGATTTAACCTTGATTTACTAATATGGGTTTGATACTAGGGCGTAAATTTGTTTATGCAATAAAATGATAATATTAATTATTATAAATGTATTGTTAATTACAGGAGAGTAAAATGGATAATGTATATGATAAAATAGTAAGCAGAAATTCCCATGAAAAAGAGTTTTTGCAGGCTGTCAGCGAAGTTGTTGACTCAGTTAAGGGTGTGATGGATCAAAATCCTGAATACAGAGATGCAAAGATATTGGAGAGAATAGCAGAGCCTGAAAGAGTAATCATGTTCCGAGTCCCATGGCAGGATGATAAAGGAGAAATCCATGTCAATCGTGGATTTAGAATTGAGATGAACTCTGCAATTGGACCCTATAAAGGCGGACTTCGTTTCCATCCCTCGGTAAACCTTTCCATATTGAAATTTTTAGCCTTTGAACAGGTTTTTAAAAATGCTTTAACAACACTTCCCATTGGTGGTGGAAAAGGTGGATCTGATTTTGATCCAAAAGGTAAATCCGATGCTGAGGTTATGAGATTTTGTCAAGCTTTCATGATTGAGCTTCAGCGGCATATTGGTCACAATACTGACGTTCCAGCAGGAGATATTGGAGTTGGTGGACGTGAAATTGGATTTCTTTTTGGAATGTATAAAAAAATAAGGAATGAATTTGTGGGAATTTTAACGGGGAAAGGTCTTAACTGGGGTGGAAGTCTGATTAGACCTGAAGCAACTGGTTATGGGTCAGTATATTTTGCTTCTGAAATGCTTGCCACAAGAGATGAAGACCTCAGCGGCAAAACTTGTCTGGTTTCAGGATCTGGTAATGTTGCCCAATTCACAACAGAAAAAATTCTTGAGCTTGGCGGTAAAGTAGTAACTCTTTCTGATTCTTCAGGATATATCTATGATGAAAAAGGCATTACAGCAGAGAAACTTCAATATATTATGATGCTGAAAAATGTTAAACGCGGAAGAATCAGTGAATATATTGATAAATATGCAGAAGCAGTTTATACCCCTGTAGATTCTGCCCTTGATCATAATCCTCTATGGAATCACAAAGCAGACTGTGCTTTTCCTTCAGCAACCCAGAATGAGTTGAATGTCAAGGATGCACAAAATTTTCTCAATAATGGCGGTTTTCTTGTAAGTGAAGGTGCAAATATGCCAACTACTCCTGAAGGTGTTGATCTTTTTGTTGATAACAAGATACTTTATGGTCCGGGCAAGGCTGCCAATGCAGGTGGTGTTGCAGTATCCGGTCTTGAGATGTCCCAGAACAGTATGAGATTGAAATGGACAAGGCAGGAAGTTGATGCAAAGCTTAAGACCATAATGAAAAGTATTCATTCTGCATGTGTTGATGCATCAGAAGAGTATGGTGCTAAAGGCAATTATGTATCTGGTGCAAACATTGCAGGATTTGTTAAGGTTGCCGATGCAATGCTGGATCATGGACTTGTATAATAAGTAAAGTAAGGTTGCAAATAGTATGGAATCAGATCACAGCTGCAATAATTTGCAGCCGTGATCTGTATCATATCTCAGCTAACCTGTGTATAATAGTATTCTAATCAATAGTGCCCTCCATTTAATATTTTACTTGATGCGAACACGTACGATTATTGTTCTGATTTTTTATTTGCTATTTTGCAAATCATTATTATAATTAAATATCAAGTAATAATTTTTCACATATTGTTTAAATTAAAAAGGATTTAGTATGTTACGTATTATGTCACGATTTTTCAAAAAGCAATCAGGTGATTCCAAGGGCAGTACAATAATTGATTCCGAGAACAATGCCAATAACAAAGATCACGTTTCCAAAGCCTATGCCAAAGGGGGGAAAATTGCTTATCACCCTGAATTAATAAGTGAATTAAAGCAAGAGCATGGGGATTTGCTTGACCTTTTTATTGCATTGGTAAAGAGCAGCAGGTCTGGAGAAAAAGATGAGACAAGAAATTTGTTAGCTACTTTTAAGAGACGTCTGGTTTCACATATTTTAAAAGAAAATGTGCAGTTCTATGTGTATGTGAAATACCTTTTTGTTGATGATGAAGTCAATTGTGAGCTGGCAAAAACAATGCAGTTGGAGATGAGTGATATCGGGAAAAGCGTATTGGACTTTATTGCAAGGTCTCTGGAGGATAAAGCACTATACGATTCCAATTTTCAAAAAGAGCTGGACCAGATTGGGAATGTTTTAACAGAACGAATAAAGATTGAAGAAGAGAGGTTGTATGGATTGTATCTGCACCCTGATGCTGTATCATGATTGAATACCTTTAAACCCTTTACTTGCTTTTCAAAAGAGTGGTATTCTTCTTCTTATGTACTTTAAAGAATCATATTAACCGCAAATAGTGTAATAACTTCTGGTGTTAGTGTTTTTGGTTTGATATTGTCATATCATTTTTGCTAACTTTCTAATTCCGTATTCAATTTTTTTTGTTATTGGCGACCCACAGCTTATACGAAAACAATTATTATATTTGTTGCCTGTACTAAACACAGGACCTGGAATAATGCAAATATTATTTTTTAATGCTTTATGAAAAAGCTCCATTGTATTAATGGTTTTGTTTAACTCAATCCAGAGAAAATAACCTCCTTGAGGATTGGTGACCTTAATATCAGAAGGAAAGTACTTTAAAATAAATTGTTTAATCTGATGTGTTTGAACAGATATAGATTTTCTCAATTTTTTAATATGATATTCATATCCATTCTCATGTAAGAAATCTGCCATGGCTGCCTGGATTATTACGGGGCCGCCAAATGTCTCTGCAATTTTGATGTTTTCGCATTGAAGTTTATACTGACCTGGTATAAGCCAGCCTATACGACTGCCAGGACTTATTGTTTTTGAAAAAGAGGAGCAGTAAAGAACAATATCAGCATAATCATAATATTTTAATGGGTGATAACTTTTATTGTTAAATGAACATTCGCCATATAAATCATCTTCTATTATGGGAATATTATGTTGTATCGCAAGATCAATAAGTTTTATTTTGTTCTCCCGGGGCATGATATGACCTAACGGGTTTTGAAATGTAGCAGTGATTATGCAGGCAGAAATTTCGCCTTTGCCCATTAATTTTTCAAGATTTACTAAATCAATGCCTTTATCAGGGGAGGTAGGAATTTCAATTACTTTTCGTTCAAGTTGTTCCAATATATTAATTATACCAAAAAAAACCGGAGATTCTATTGCAATTGTATCACCTGTGCTTGTTGCAGCTTTTATTGCAAGTGCCACAGCTTCTGAGCACCCATTTGTAATAATCAATTCATCTAAAGAGGCATTGATACCTTTATTTAACATCAAGTATGCCAACTCCTGCCTTAGTTTATCAAAACCATTTGCAAAAGAGTATTGGCTTAGTAAATGGGGTTGCTCTCTGGTAATTTTGATCAGTGACTTTTTCAGACGGTGTATGGGCAGTATTGTTTGATTAGGCACACCCGCACCAAAGTTAATTACTGATTTGGAAATACTTAGATCTATCACTATTTTTGTGAGATCATTACTCTTTGACACCTTTGATTTAAGCTGGTGCTTCTCTTTTTGAGGCGATGGAATATCATGTTTTAATTGTTCAGATACAAAAAAGCCGGACTTTTCAATTGCATAGATTGTTCCCCGGACTTCTAATTCCGTATATGCCTGCATTGCAACTGAAATAGCGCAATCAAATTCTGTGCTGATCTTTCTCAGGGAGGGAAGCTTGCCATTGAATTTAAGTGTACCTTTATTAATTGCTGATTGTATATAATCAACTATAATTTCATATTTGTATTTTTTAGTATCAATGATTTTTTCCATAAACAAAACTTTAATCTGTTATGGTTTAAAAGTCAATATTTTGTATCTGTTATTGTCTGTTAAAATATAATATTCAAAACAATATATGTTTTTATCTGAAATAACAGGAGTATGAAATGAGAGAAAATTTATTACCACTATTATCCTTTGCATTTTCCATGTGTGCAACACCAGGACCAAATAACATTATGCTGGCAGCTTCCGGGGCAAATTTCGGATTCAGGCGGACAATACCTCATATTTTTGGCATTGTTACAGGAATGTCAATTCTGTTTGTACTGAGTGCAATGGGATTGGGAGTTCTTTTTTACAAGTTTCCTTTATTGCAGACTATGATGAAGATATGCGGCTCTTTATATCTGATCTATTTAGCTTTGAAAATTATTTTATTAAAAAGAGAAGAAAATAGCAGGAGAAAAAATGAACCATTAAATATAATGCAGGCCATGGGTTTTCAATTTTTAAATCCAAAGGCATTAATGATGGTAGTTACTGCTTTGTCAATGTTTACTGACAGTGGTGATGGATATATAATCTCATCAAGCAAGGTGACTTTTGTTTTTATTATAGTCTGTGTACCATCTATTTCAATGTGGGCAGGTATTGGCACACTGATCTCCAGATTTTTAGAAAACAATTATGTCTTTAGAGGGTTTAATATATTTATGGGATTACTAATTATTGGTTCTTTATGGTTTATTTTAAAATAATAGCATTGAATCGGTGGATCAGCTGATATAGCAAAACAGGGAGATTATTATGGAATATGAAAAATTACTTGCATCAAGAACTGAAACTATGAAGGCAAATGCCATACGGGAAATACTTAAGGTCGTTGCAGAACCAGGAGTTGTCTCCCTTGCAGGCGGTATCCCTTCACCTGAAAGTTTTCCCATGGAGATTATTAATGAAATTTTTCAAAAAGTTCTTGAAAAATACTCATCATCTGCCTTTCAGTATGATCTTACCGAAGGGTTTATTCCATTACGTGAACAGCTTTCAAAACTTCTTGAAAAAAGAGGTGTAAAATCAAGCTTTGAATCAATCAATGTGGCAAGTGGGTCCCAAGGTGTTTTAGATGGTGTGGCAAAGCTTTTAATTTCCAAAGGGGATAAAATTGCCCTTGAGGCACCAACATACCTTGGAGCTCTTTCAGCTTTTAATCCCTATGAACCTGAATACATAAGAATGGATATGGATGATAAAGGTCTTGTCCCTCAATCCCTTGAACAAGCTTTAATCAGCCACAATATAAAATTTATCTATCTTGTTCCAACTTTTCAAAACCCGACAGGTAGAACTCTTACTTTAGAAAGAAGACAAGAGATTGCCAGGATTATAATAAAACATGATGCTTTATTAGTGGAAGATGATCCTTACAGTGCCTTGAGATATAAGGGGAACGATATCTTGCCGTTGAAAACTTTTGCCCCTGACAATGTTATTTATGTAAGTACCCTGTCTAAAATTTTTGCACCGGGCTTAAGAATAGGTTTTTATGTTGCCCCTGATTTTTTAAACAGATGGCTTGTCCTTGCTAAACAGGGAGTTGATCTCCATACAAGCACTTTTAATCAGGCACTTGCTGCTGAATATCTTAAAGGAGGTTACCTTGACAAACATCTTTTAAAGATAAAAGCGCTCTATAAGCCACGCCAGGAAGCGATGATGGAGTCAATTAAAAAATATTTTCCATTGGATTTTACCTGCTCCAAATCCGATGGAGGAATGTTTCTATGGGTTCAGGGTCCAAAAAATTTTGACATGACTGATCTCTATAATAAATCAGTGGGTAATGGAGTTGCATTTGTCCCCGGACAATTCTTTTTTACTGACAAGGATGAAGGCATGAATACCATGAGACTCAATTATACAATGGCTGATGAAGCAACTATTAAAACCGCAGTTAAAAAGCTTGCCCAATGCATATAAGCTTTATCAGGCATCACCTGCAAGGGGAACAGTTAAGCCTCCATCCATTAAAAACAGCACACTTGCATTCTTACCTTTTTGTTCAATAGCCTTATCAAGGGCTTTTTGAACAGAATCAAAAGGTGTCATGAAAAGAGGAGGCAATTTTTCAGGATCAATATCTGTTACAGCAAAAATTTGCGCCCATGTAGCAATCTCTGCTATTTTTCCTGCCTTGTGATATCCAAGAACATAGGTTTGTTTGATCTTTTTTAAGGTCTCTTCAGGTGTATCACAGCTTCGCAAAAGGTCGGCAAAGGTTTCAGATCCGATGGCATCCCTGCATTGAGCAACAAGAATAATAATCCCATCTTTTTTTAATGCAAGTTTTGCATTCTCAAGTCCTTTTTGTGCCTGGTAAAGATCAATGTCCTGGGGAAATTTTACAACAGAAACAACTATGTCGCATTTCTCTTTTAAGGGGGCAGCAAAGACCTCATTGGCTTTTTCAGTTGCTTCAATAAATGAGTCGTGGATATGACCTGCAGTAGTTGCATAGATTTTATGGTCTTTATCCAGCACTGTCATGATGGAAAAGATATCCTGTTTTACAGTTTTTATGGCATCTATCATATCTTCATGTATAGGGTTGCCATCCAGAGCAAGGGCTTTTGCAGCAGGATTAAGGGCAAGTTTATGATTTGCCTCTATTGTTTTAAACCCTGCAATGCCCGGCAAAAAGGATTTTCTTCCTCCGGTATAGCCTGCAAAATAGTGGGGTTCTACAGAAGATATTATTATTATTTTGTCAGCAGCAGCTGAAGCTTTATGTACATGCATTGGTGTCCCATTGGAAGAGTCCCCAAGATAAATCATCTCATCGGATTTTCTTGCATCATGTACTATTATGTTTCCTTTGACTTTATCATAGTATGAGCCAAATATTTGTATGTATTCTTCTTCAGTCGGTCCCCTATGGGCACCTGTGGCAATGATAAAATTATGGTTAACCATGCTTAAATCGTCAAAGATACTGTCCAGAACTTTTTCAGTTGGTGTGGGTCTGGTCGCATCATTCACAATTATGAGCACATTTTTGGCATCTTTTAAAAACTCTTTAAAGCTTTTACTTTTTACAGGATTATTAATCGCTGTAACTATTGTTTTCTGTTCGTCTTGAATTGCAACATCATTTGCTTCAAGAAAGCTTGTGTTTATTGCATCACTTACTTCAATTTCCTGTGTTGAACTTTTATCATAGGGTATCTTGATTTTCATATTATTTATTTTCCTGATATTTTTTCCATGAATATATCTATCTCCATTTGAAATCCTGATTTGTCCCCATGTTTAATCTGGACAAGTTTGATCATCCCAGGGTCCATGCCCAGGCTTTTTAAAAGGCTCTTGACATAGACAACATTTGCTTTGGCATTTTTATTGCCATTGTGTTCACAATCATCATCGGGACAGCATGCAACCAGCACTCCTTTTGCATTATGTAAAAAGGGCTCCATAAGGGTTTCTCTCTCAAGTCTGCCACCGCACATGTTCACAATAATCTTGTGATTTTTACCATCGCTGTCTTCTGATGTAGAAGATTGAAGGTCAGGGAAATATGACCAGTTACAGGCAAATATTATAGCATTTGCATTTTTGTTATCTTGTAAATATTTTGATGTTTCCTTATTTAAGTCAAGCTTTGATGTTCCGTAATCCAAGCCAAGATGTGCTGCTTCAGCCGGGCACACCTCAACACATATACCGCACCCCAGACATTTTATAGAATCTGTAATTATTACACTGTCAATACTTGTCCTTGCTTCATGGGGACACTCCCTGACACATGCAAGGCAGGCAGCACAATTGTCATTGGTTAAGGAGGTTGTACCAGGTCCTTTAAATCCTGCTTCAAGAAGGTCCCTGCGGGCATCAATAAATATATCAGTGAGGGTAACTCCTGAAGAGCAGGCAGCATCACACCTTTTACAGAAAAAGCATGAAAACAGCTTTTCAGCAACATAGTCAGAGGGCTCAAGGTCTCCTGATAAAAGTCCGTGTGCCATGATAATTTTTGCTCTTGGTGTATCTGATTCCCATTTAGTATGTTTGGATAAAGGACAGTGCTCAAAACAATAACCGCATCGAATGCAGCTGGCAAGGGTCTTTTCCCACTTTTTCAGATTGTCTGTTTTCATTGGTTCATATCCCATTATATATCCTAAGTTTTAGTTAGTTTTTTACAGAGTATCGCAGGTCAGTTGCAGTGACCCAGTCTTCAGCAGCCTGCATCATTTTACCCGGGTTTAAAATATTATTCGGGTCAAGAGCTTTTTTGATTTTTACTAAAGTATCAAGGGAGTTAGCTTTCTCAATCTTAAAAGATTCAGCTTTTGATATCCCGATACCATGCTCTGCGCTTGTGGTTCCATTAACTGACCTGACATATTCATAGATTTCAGAAATCGCTTTTTTTGCCGATGCCCATTGGTCTTTCCTGTTTGTATCCATTAATATCTTTGTGTGCATACATCCTGAACCGCAATGACCATAGGCTGTCATGACAATATCATTCTTTTTGGCAACTTCATGGATTTTTACTGCTGTCTCGGCCATTTTTGAATATGGTACAGCCATGTCATCGGCAAGGGAAGTACTTGATAAAGCTTCATCATATTTGGAAAGTGCCGGGAAAAGTTTCTTTCTTCCCATGAATATTTTAGCTCTTTCAGCAGGGTCATAGCTTGTTTTGAGGTCTTTACCATGATGTTTTTTGCAGATTTTCTGCATTTTATTCATTTCATAATCAACAGCCTCAACCACCATACCGTCTGCTTCAAAAAGCAGAACTGCATCAACTTCAGCCAATCCCAGATCAAGTGTTTTATTCACAGCTTTAATGGCAATAGAGTCAACAAGTTCAAGCATGGAAGGACTTGCTCCCGATGCCATTATCTCTCCTATTGCCTCGCCGGCATCTCTAATATTATCAAAATTCGCAACTCCAAGACATCGAAATTCCGGGATGGGGACAAATCTCAATGTAGCTTCAACAACAATACCCAGAGTGCCTTCAGAGCCAACCATGAGTTTGTGCATCTGATAACCAGATGCTTCAACTCTTGTATAAGCACCAAAATCAACAAGATCACCATTGGCCATTACAACTTTCATACCTAAGACAGCATCCCTTGTGGCACCGTATTTAACAGAGCGTACACCGCTCGCATTATTGCCTATCTCTCCGCCAATGGTTGCAATACGGCTGGAAGCAGGTGTGGGAGGGAAAAATACTCCATAGGGTTTTAAAGCCATATTAAGGTCATCATCCACAACTCCGGGCTCAACACGGCAGTAGACATCTGGCATGTTGATTTCAAGTATGCGGTTCATCTGCTTCATATCCAGAATGATGCCGCCATTAACCGGAACTGCCTGCCCGCACATGCCTGAACCGCCACCCCTTGTTATTATGGGGATTTTGTTTTTGTTTGCATATTTTACTATGCCCTGGACATGTTCTATGTTTTCAGGTCTTACCACAGCCCATGGCATTGCACTGTGCACGGAAGAGTCAGAACCATAGATATAAAGGTCTGCCGGATCTGATTTGATATTCTCTTTGCCAACAATATTTTCAAGTTCTGATAAATCAATCTGTTCCATTTTTTTTCCCTAAATTTTATTTTTTCCCTTCCCTTTTATAGAAATTGATACTTTGTTCGTCAAGTAAAATATTAAAAAGCAGATGATTTGCATTATGGGAATGCGTTAAATATCCA
>CAZMEX010000040.1:0-28559 GCA_964565415.1 uncultured Desulfobacterales bacterium
ACTTAAAAGGAGTATAGCATAAAAAAATCAGAAGTAAATCGACAACCTGAAAAACAATCAAGAAACTGCTGCAATGGGAACGTTAGTTTGAGAATTGCTATATACGCAGCAGACCCAAAGAAATTTCTTTTAATTTATTGAAGTTTATTATAATCAGAAAAGAGGAGGCATTCTGTAAATAGTATAAAAACATCTGCTCGTTGCGGGCAGAAATGGTATAACAAGAAAGTGGCGTAGTTTAATGACCACTTCATAATTTTGACATTGAAAGGTGCATAACATGGATATGGAATTTATCAGCAAGTATGCAGGTGGTGTTGTGGCGGTTATTTTTTTTCTTTTTATGGGATGTTCTATTGGTTGCTTGTCATTGTTCCAGGCAGGGTTAAAGCGATTTATGCGGACCTGGCTGTAAAAGGATACAGTTTGATTGAACCTGATAATCCAGCTGTGAAGAAAATTATAACTGCCCTTGCCCCGATATTTCCCATTGACCCTATCCTGGATGAAACTATCCCTGCTTGGAAATGTCGAAATATTGCAATACTTGAGAAGAGAAACACCAAACAAATAATGATTTATTGCAACACTATGAAATATACACAAAATCCGGTAAGATTGAAGAGATATCACCTGCTTTTAAAAAAGCATTAATACAAATCTGCCCCGTAATAAAGGATAAGAGTCATTTTTGTTTTCAGCATGGTGTATCAATGAAATTTGAGTCAAATGGTTGGGGAATTTGCACCTCAAATGCAATTTATAGAAAGGAGAAAATGAAAATGTTGCTAGATATTGCCGATATTTTACATGGATCCTTGAAAAAAAATTCAAAAGTTAAGTAAATATTCTCATGGATTATTTAATTTTTAGACTTACACATAACACACTTTGTATTCCCACAGGTTTTGCATACAAAAAAAATTACTTCAACACTTACAATTGTCAGCAATATCCAAAAAACAATAAAAAATTTAATGTTTTCAAACAGCCAATATTGCGGTAATGCAACCATTAAGACAACAGAAAAAATTGTAACTATAAAATCAGTTTTTGTATATGCTTTATCCTTGTATTTTACAAGTTGTGATATTAAGCCCGGAAAAAAATGTTTACAATTGCTACGGATTGTACATTTTGTACAATAAGTAAGCGATATAGAGATAGACCCAAAAACAACAACTGAGATATAAACTATACCAAACAAAACCGATTGTTTGAAAAAAATATAATCGGCAATCCCAAGTGCAACAAAAAAAATCAGTATGCTGACATAACCGTGGATATTAACTCTTTTTATCATAATTCTCTCCTGAAACAATTGAGTTTATTATATGGGATGCAAGAGATGTGTTAATTAAAATACTTTTATTTGAAATTACGGCAAACACCTCTCAACCCAGGCAATGCACAATGGGCAGGTGCGAGTTTTTTTAAACTTTTTGTTTTAACAACTTTTTCTAGTGGTAATTTTTTTTGCATCTTGTTTCTCCTTTGTAAAATCTTTGAATATATTGAGATATTTTATAACCTCAAAAGGAGGTATTCCTGTTTAGGGCTTATAAGCCCATTTGTTTTTGAATATAGATATAATCAGAAAGCATATGAAAATGCAGCATGATTTTGTCCCTACAAAAAACAAGAAAGATCATATCCTTAATCCTTATTCGTTGGGTTCTCGTTATTGTATTTCCTGGCTAACTTTGCTCTACAAATACACTATATTTTTTGTCAGGCAATGTTTTTATTTTCAATTTCAGTTGAAATCGGGAAATGATCCGATGCTTTTTTCAGCTCATTCTTTATTTCTTGTACAGCAGCATCATTTTTCAATTCGTATGGATTCCACACTTTCCCATTTTCAGATAATAGTCCTTTGCTTAAAAGAATATGGTCGATAAGTACATTTACAGTATCCTCTGTAATTCTATCTGTAAATCTACTGGAAGAAGGACTCCAGCCATATCTCGTCCATTTTGGTTTTTTTACAACTGATTTTAATATTTTATCTACTTGCCAAACATCTCCTAAAAGCAGTTCAACCGCACTTCTACTAAATTTATTTTCATAGAAATCCATTCCTATCCCATCATTAATGTCCCCCATTACAACTACTTCAGAGCCATTTCTTATATAGTCGTCACACTTTGACCTTATAGACATACATTCAGCAAACAATCTCATTCTGTCTCGTGCCGAAATCTGCTCAAATTTAGCGTAATCTACAGCTGCAAAAATTCCTTTTGATTTAGTGTGTGCAATAATAACTTTTGTAAATTCATCACCAGTTAGATTCTTAATTGTAAGTTCTAATGGCGGTCTAAAGTGTTTATATTGCTCTTTTATGAGTTTGTTTGTTGTATCAACAAGAAAAGGTTTATCAAATTGGTTCTTGGTGCTTAAGGTTGGTGTAAATTCAACATTTATTTTTGTTGAGTCATATAGAGCACATAGTTCTTGTTGCCCACTTGAAGGTGTACCGTGCACTCCTTTAAGATTAGAATTTAATCCAAATTCATTAACCCAATTGTCTAATTGCATTGATGCTGTTTTCGATCCATCAGCTAAAGTGTCAGGACCTTCGACTATTCCGATAAAGTCTAAATTTAATTTGTTAATTACAGAAGCTAATTTTTGGTTTCTTTCAAACCCTTTTCCTGACGTTTTTGGTGTGCCATCAGAGTTGAATAACTTCCTCATCCATTCAACATTGTAAACCCCAATTCTTAGTTTCATAATGGTATCTCCTTTTAATAATTCTTGAATATACCTTAAATCAGTACCTTGCCCAAGCAAATGTGCGGCAAAGCTATGGTGTAACATCTATTCTGTATCGGGTTTTCTGGATCAATGCAAGGAAAAGTTAACAAGTCAAAGAGTGGTTTGGATATGATTTGAGAGTGAATAAAAAATGTCTGCCGGGCTTGACCCTGTGCACAACAGCATAAATGGTTGAATGTTTTTATTATTTAGTGCTATGATTGCCATTACTATTTTTAATTCTTTATTGCTTAAAAAGAGGGTAACAGTGGTAAAACAAAAAACTTACAAATCAAAACTTGAAACAGGTAAGCTTTCATCCCATAAACTTGCACCATCAGATATTTGTCAACTTCTCATTAAAGCAGGCGTTTTTTCGGAAAAGCAGGCCAAAGAAGTGCTTAAAAAAGAGAAAACCATAAGAAGAGCACTGAAAAAAGAGAGGGAGAAGAAAAATGGTGCTGCACTCAGTATTGCTTTTGTGGATGTTATTTTATACTTGAAGATGCAAAGGGCAGATCAGCCTTCAAAAAGAATTGATGAAGACACTATTTATAAGGTTTTTGCCAGGAGCTGGGAGATTCCTTTCAGGAAAATTGATCCGTTAAAGCTTGATTTGAATATTGTGACAAAAACTATTCCAAAGTCCTTTGCCACAAGACATTTGCTTTTGCCCATTGAGATAAAAGAGGGCAGATTAGTAGTTGCAATATCAGACCCGGATAAATTTGAAGCAATAAAAGATGTTGAGAGAGTGTCAAATTTAAAAGTTGTTCCGGTAATAAGTCCAAGATCAGATATTTATAAAATGATAAATGAGTTTTTTGGATTCCGTCAATCAATTACTGCAGCTGAGGAACAATTTTTAGGGAATGGTGTGGATCTTGGCAATCTTGAACAATACATGAGTTTACAACCTGATGGTGAAGCTTCGGTTACTGATCAACATATTGTTGCTGCTGTCAGCCATCTTTTTTCATATGCTTTTGATCAAAGAGCAAGTGATATCCACATAGAACCCAAAAGAGAGGAGACCTTTGTCAGGATGAGGATAGATGGGGCTCTCCATACAGTGCACAAACTTCCTAAAAGTGTACACAATGCAATTGTCAGCAGGATTAAGGCATTGTCCAGGCTTGATATGGCAGAGAAGAGAAAACCCCAGGATGGAAGGATAAAACTTGAAAAAGATAATGTAGAGGTCGAGATCAGAGTGTCAACCATACCTGTGGCATTTGGTGAGAAAGTTGTAATGAGAATAATGGACCCGGAAGTTTTATTTCAGGATCTTGAAACTTTAGGCTTTTCAGCTGTTGATCTTGAAAAATATACAAATATTATAAGGAAACCATTTGGTATTGTCCTTGTTACAGGTCCCACAGGAAGCGGAAAATCCACAACACTCTATTCTAGTTTGAGTATTCTTTCATCCTCAGAAGTAAATATTACAACCATTGAAGATCCCATTGAAATGATCCATGAGGATTTTAACCAGATAGCAGTACAGCCAGCAGTTGGTGTTACGTTTGATTCCATTTTAAGAAATATCATGAGGCAGGACCCGGATATAATAATGGTGGGAGAGATAAGAGATCTTCAGACTGCCCAGAGCGCTGTCCAGGCAGCTTTAACAGGACATCTTGTTTTGTCTACTCTTCATACAAATGATTCAGTTTTAGCTATTGCACGTATGCTTGATCTGGGAATACCTCCATACCTGATTCAATCTTCTGTTGTGGGTCTGATAGCCCAACGTCTTGTGAAAAAAGTTTGCCCCTTTTGTGCGGTTGTTTATGAGATGGATGTAAAAGAGTTGTTTGATATGGGATTGGATATAAAGAAAAAAGGGAAAATCAAGCTTAAGTATGGCAAGGGGTGTATAAAGTGCAGGAATACAGGATATAAAGGCAGAATTGCAGTGTATGAAATTTTACCCTATTCAGATTTGATCAAAAGCCTGACTTCCCACGATGTTAACATTGCACAATTAAGGAAAAGTGCCAAGGCTGAAGGTCTGACAACAGTGAGAGAAGATGCCGTCAAAAAGATGCTCCAGGGTATAACCACTTACCAGGAAGTACTCCGCGTAACCTGGGGTGAGTGACAGCAAGCCCAATAGCCCTTAAGATAATTGTTTAATGGATTGGATCACCCGGGTGCATCTCCTGATTTGCAGCAAATATCAACACAGTTGATGAAATATCTTCAGTATGCAGCACTATCAGTTTTCCTGTTGGAATTTGGTCAAATTCAACTTCTTTTTTTCCTACGGTTTTATAAATTGTGTAAACTTGTCCTTTTTTAATGGCGCTATCCTGACCAAGATCCATATAAATAACCTGGCGCAAACCAAACATAGCGTCATCATTGTCATTGCAAATAATTTTTGCATTTATTTTGTCATTCTCTTTTTTAACTATGAACTCTCTATCTCTTTCAAGGAATTCCATGATCAGATCATCTGGGTTTAGATCAGTGTAGGTTTCAATAACCTTTGCTGTATAATAATCTTGTTTGCGTTCTTCAATCTGGATTATACCTTTGATTGAATGCCTGACACCTCTATTTTTAATTATTGAAGTTTCATAAACTTGATATTGCGTGTTTAAAGTCAGTGAACCATTGTCATGGGCTCTAACATATATAATGTCATTCTCCGAGATCAAGTCAGTGTTGTCATTTTCAGCACGTAAAATTTTTCCGGCAGGAGAGATGGCATTTCTTTTGATAAAACCAACCTTGTCAATCAAAGGATAGTAGAATGAGAGCTGGATTTCACCCTCAACAGGTTTAACTGTTCCTTTAGCAGGTTCAACAATGACAGGTTTCTCCTCTTTTTTAGACTTCATAGTTGGTCTGTTTTCTAAAGAGAGTCCTCCCCTGAAAAATACTTTAAGTCGTTCACCAGGATAGATTAAGTGGGGGTTTTTGATTTTATCATTTAGTTCCCAAAGCCCGGGCCAGTCCCATTCAGAGCTATAAAATTTTTGGGAAAGGTCCCATAGTGTGTCGCCTTTTTGTACAGTATAATAAAACCCGGTTTTATTATTAAAAAAGGATTTAAGAGTGCCAGCCTGGTTTCCAAAGGCACAGGATAGATTAATTAAAAAAGATATAAGTAAAACTGATATTAATGTATATAAAGTCTTTTGCATAATATATTCCCCATGAAGTTCTTTAAATTACCCAATCTTGACTTTATTTAAGCTTCTGTTCTATAAAAAGTCAAGGTGTTTCAAGCAAATTTATTAAAATTAAGGATAAATTAATGAAAAAAATAGCTGATTTTCTTTTTGAAGGGAATATTTTGAAGAATTTACCCCGGGCTGGATACCATTTTCTTGGTTCAGGCAGGGAAAATGTAGCAGAACACTCTTTTATGACAGCTTTGATAGCATTTACTATCTCAAGACTTGAAAAAAAGATAGATAGAGAAAAACTTATTGCCATGGCACTGCTGCATGATCTTGGGGAAGCAAGGACAGGGGATTTGAATTATGTGCAGCAAAAGTATGTTAAAGTAAAGGAGAAAAAAGTCGTATCAGATTTAACAAGCGGCTTGACATTTGGACGGGATATTGCGAAACTGATTAAAGAATTCAATGAATGCAAAACAAAAGAGGCAAAACTTGCCAATGATGCTGATCAGCTTTCTTTTATACTTGAATTGAAAAAGCTACAGGATAGTGGCGCGAAATCACCTGAAAAATGGATCGAAATTGTACTGAAAAGAATTAAAACCGATACAGGCAAAAAGATCGCTGAGAGTATCATTACAACTAACTGGGACAATTGGTGGCTGCACAATTATTCTGAATAAGGTTTGAATGGTTTTTATGGACAAGCAAAAAAAACTTAACCAGATCAATTTGTTATATATATCTGATTTAGATTGCTGCTCGGCAGATTATTTTTTGAAACTTGCATCTGAATTTAAAGTTGAAGAGTGTTTTGATTTGAGCAAAAGCCTTCAGCTTATCGAGTCTGTAAAGCCTGAGGGCATTGTAGTTCAGTTGAAAAATGATAATCTTGATAAAATTGAAAAATTTATACTGGATGTTAAATCGCTGCCAGGAAAATATTGCCCTGCGATTTTTGTGATTTTTTCATCAGATCCTGGTCATGAAGTAAGAGAACAAATACTGACAACAGGATGCGATGATTGTTTAGCTGCCCCATTTTCCCCACTTGAATTAAATGTCAGGTTAAAAGTTCATCTTGAAAATATTTATCACACTAAAGTGGGTATATTAAGGCAGGGCAGGCTTGATAAAGCATTGCATGATATTGATATTCTGAAAAAAGATTTAGCATCAGTTCAAGGAGAGCTTTTTGACGAAAGAGAGGTTTTAACCAATTCATTAAAGCAGATTAATTTGATGACAAACGAGAGAGAAAAACTTAAAAATGAAATTAAAAGAGCTGATACTGAATTGACAGATAATATTGAGGGGTTTACTAAACTTCTCAGCAATATGATTGAATCAAGGGTTGAAGAAAACAGGGGGCACTCATTTCGCGTAGCTGAAATTGCCTTGTATGTTGCAGAGGAGATGAAGCTTTCTAAAATAGAGAGAGAGCAGTTGAGGAAAGCTGCCATGCTCCACGAGGTTGGAAAACTGCTGATTTGCGATGCGATTTTTAATAATGAAGAGCAGCATCTAAAGAGCGAAGAGAAAGGTTTTTTTATGCATTATCCTGAAAAAGGTGCGATTTTACTTGAAATGTGCTCAAAATTTGATAGAATAGCAGATATAGTAAAATATCAAAATGAAAATGTAGACGGATCAGGAAGCCCTGAAGGGCTCAGACAAAAGCGTATCCCGCTTCAATCAAGAATACTTGCAGGCGCGAACCTGTTTGATGAATTAAGATGCAGAAAAGAGATATCTTCTTTGAATGATTTATTTGAAAAACTTGAAGAGATTGCAGGCTCAATTTTAGACCCAAAAGTTGTCAACTGCCTTGAAAGATACGCAGTTACAAGGTTGGGTACTGATTTTGAAAAAGTCAAAGGAGTAGGCATCCATCAGCTTGCAACAGGGATGAGGCTTGGAACTGCACTGTTCACATCAAGCGGAACAAAACTTTTTTCTGCAAACACTTTGCTTGATAGTGAATCAATAGAAAAGATAATTAAATATAACAAGAAATACCCTGTTAATGAAACTATTTACATAAAGGCATAATGTTATGGATCTATCTTCGATAATTGGAATTGTTTCAGGAATAGGTTTTGTAATTGGAACAATATTGATTGGCGGCGGTCTTGGTAGTTTTATAAACATCCCTTCGATTTTGATAGTTTGTGGTGGTACCATGGCTGCAACCATGATTGCCTACCCATTATCTGATTTTTTATCTGTTTTTAAGACATCCATAAAAGTTTTTATGTTTAAGATTGAACCTTCCGAAGATATTGTCGCAAATTTAATCGAAATATCAAACAAGGCAAGAAAGGGAGGTCTGTTATCCATTGAAGGCGATATCCAGAATACAAGTGATAAATATCTTGCCCAGGCTCTTCAAATGACAGTTGATGGAGTTAAAACAAATGATATCGCTCAAATTATGCAAAAACAGATGGGATTAAAAAAGAAAGGGCTTGATATCGGGACTACAATTTTTAAAAACATGGGTGCCTACGCTCCTGCGTTTGGAATGATTGGTACATTGATTGGTCTTGTTCAAATGCTTGCCAATCTTGATGACCCATCAACAATAGGACCCAAGATGGCTGTTGCCATGATTACTACATTCTATGGATCTGTTTTGGCAAACTTGTTTTTCATTCCCATGTCAGATAAGCTTAAGGGGAGAAATGAAGAAGAGATGGTCAGCATGAATATAATATTTGAAGGTATTATATCCATAAGGGAAGGTGAACATCCTAAACTGATGGAGGATAAATTAAATATTTATCTTACCGGAGGTAACAAAAAGGAAAAAGAGTCATAAAAACAGGATATCGAAAAAACAGGACAGGTAAATATGGCTGAAGAAGAGAGTTCAGAAAACAGTACACCATTGATGTCACCACCGGCTGCAGATGCATCAGAGTGTGAAGAGGGTGCCCCGGCATGGATGGCAACTTTTGCAGACCTGGTAACTTTGCTTATGTGTTTTTTTGTACTCTTGTTTGCCATGAGCACAACCCAGCAGGAGACCTATAAAGAACTTGTGCAATCATTGAGAAGTGCCCTGGGTGCCCAGGCAATCCCGGAAGCAGGCACAAGGGAAGGGCTGCAAATGCATGCTGTTCCATCAGAAGAGCCTGCTGAAACCCAGCAGATTGATGAACTTGGTGGTATGATTCAAAAGGAGATGGATGAAATTATAAGTGAAGTTCGAGAGCTTGTCATGTTTAATAAACTTGGTGGTATGGTCACTGTTACTCAAACTGACACAGGGGTTGTTATCACCATGACAGATATGTTGCTGTTTAAAAGAGGAGGGGTCAGACTTGCTCCAAGGGGGCGTGATATTTTGGAAAAAGTTGCCTTTGTCCTTGCTAAATTTGCATACCATATCAAGGTAAAAGGCCACACAGACAGCAGCCCCATGAGGAGTGCAACATTTCCGTCAAACTGGGAATTATCAGGTGCCAGAGCAGGTGCTGTAGTTCGTCTTATTGTGAAGAGTGGTGTTGATCCTAATCTTGTATCAGCAGAAGGATATGCAGGTTTTCACCCTATTGCAACAAATGATACTGCCGAAGGGAGAGCCCAGAACAGACGGGTGGAAATAGTCTATGAAAGAGACAGCATTGCAAGGGACTTTGCTGATATGAAAGTCTCAAAGTGATTTTATCTCATGTTCTACAATTTTTTTAAGGATGTCATGTTCAACATCCTTTTTCATACCCGGACATGATCCTGCCATTATGTTCCAGTTCTCAGGATTTAATATTATTGTTTGAATAAATGGCCATGCTTTACACATATGGGGTTTTACAGGATGAATAGTGCATTGTTTTTTTTTGTTGTAAAAGATGCAATTGCCGTCCTCTCCCTGGGAAATAACATATTTTGACCCTGATGTCTCTAAATAGTTGTCCATAAATGTCTCATGGTCTGTATCAATATAATGTGCAATACTTTCAATGTCCTCTTTGGAAACATAGGTGCCTCCAAACCCTTGGCAACAGGCACCACACTCCTGGCATTTAAAGATATCTTCTCCTGTTAAAGGCCTATAATCCATATCTTCCCTTGATTGCTTTTTGCATGGTGAGTTGATCAACAAATTTTAGATCTCCGCCAATGGGGATACCAGAGGCAATACGTGTCACTTTAATATTTTTAAGTTTATCAGCAAGATATGAAGCAGTTGATTCCCCTTCAACATTTGTGGAGGTGGCAATAATAACTTCATTTATTCTATTTTGTTTGATTCGTAAAATAAGCTCTTTAATTCTTAATTCATCGGGTCCAATCCCATCAATGGGTGAAAGAGCACCACCAAGTACATGGTAAAGTCCAGAGAATGCGCGGGCTTTCTCAATGGCATTCATATCACTGGGGTTTTCAACCACACAAACAACAGAAGTATCCCTTGAGTGATCAGAACATATTTTGCACTTATTGCTTTCACTCAATGCAAAGCAGTGGGAGCACAGCTGAACTTCTTTCCTGAGCTTCAGCATAGCCTTTGCCAGAGTTTCAGCCTCATTTTTTTTTGTGTGTAAAAGGTGAAGTGTAAGTCTCTCAGCAGTTTTTTTGCCAATGCCCGGCAAGTTGGAAAAGCTTTGTATCAGTTTTGAAACAGGTTTTGGATAAAGGTCCACAATAGTATTTTTTAAAGTTTAAAAGTATCAGCAGCTCTATAAACCAGGTATATTTAATCCACCGGTAAGTTTATTCATTTCCGAGGCAACCATGTCCTGGGATTTCTTCAAAGCATCATTAACAGCTGCCAGGACAAGATCTTGCAGCATTTCAATATCTTCAGGATCCACAACCTCTTTTTCAAGCTCAATGGATTCAATCTTTTGCCCTCCATTGGCAATAACCTTTACCATACCTCCGCCTGCTGATGCTTCAACAGTTTTTAATGCCAGTTCCTGCTGGGTTTTGAGCATTTTCTTTTGAAGATTCTGGGCCTGTTTCATCATTGCATTCATGTTGTTCATATTTATTACTCCTGTAATCTATTTAATATCAATAAGGGTGCCATTAAAAATCCTCAAAGTGTCTGCAACAAGAGGGTTGCTCATGGCTTCCTGTTTTTTTTGGGAAAACGTTTTGTTTGCTTTTTTTTCTGCTTGTTTTTGTGTTGGCTGCAAACCTATTGTAAGTGTAATATCATTTTCAAAATATTTTTTGCAAAGATCAGTAATATCATTTTTTTTCTGCTCAAACCTTGTAATTTCAAAAGGTGTGCAGGAGCTGTGCAGCTCAACTTTTATCTCTCTTGGAGTCATTGTTTTAAGGGAGCTTTTTTTAAAAAGAACAGCAATAAAGGGGTGTTTTGCTTGGACTACCTTTATAAAGCCTTCCCATGTTTTAGTTTCCGTGGGATCTGAAGGAGGTTCCGGGCTTTGGACAGACCCGGATATATCAGTATTGCCCGGCACATCAGTATCGCCATGTTTGCTTTTTACAGGTGCTGATGTGGGAATATTTTCAGGTTCAGCAGTTGCCATGGCAGGTTCAGGAATACCAGGGGCAGGCATAATATCAGCTCTCTTTTTTTCCTTAAGAAGATCAAGCTTTGATATGATCTCATCAACCCCCACACCTTTTCTTATCTGGAGAAGTTTTAGCAAGGTCATCTCAACAGCAGTTTTAGTATGTGAAGAGAATTTGATCATTGACTCTTCATTGAGCAGAGCATTTAATAGCCAGGTTAAGTACGAGGCGGAAACTTTTTCAACTACTTGCTTTAATTCCTTTTTTTCATAATCTGAAACGTTAATTGAAGCTGTATCTTTACCGCAAACTTTTACTACAGCAAGGTCTCTGAAATGTCTGATTAAATTAGAATAGAATTTTTTCAAATCAAGCCCTGACTCATTAACATGATCAACTATTTCAATGAGTTTGGCACCATCAGATTTAATAATTGCACTGGATACTGTAAATAAAAGCTTTTTGTCAATCAATCCAAGATTTGATAAAATTGAATCATGATCAATTTCATCTGAATTTGCTGCTGATAGAATTCTATCAGTAAGGCTTAAAGAGTCCCGTATTGATCCATCTGCTTCGCCGGCAATAAGGTCAGCACTTTTTTCAGATATTGAATAGCCCTCTTTTTTGCAAAGAGCTCTTATATTGTCAGCAATTTCCTGGGTTGTAACTCTGCCAAGATTATGTCTCTGGCATCTTGAAAGAATAGTCGCAGGTATTTTGTTTGGTTCTGTTGTTGCAAAGATAAAGAGTATATGTTCAGGAGGTTCTTCAAGGGTTTTTAAGAGTGCATTAAATGCTGCTGTGGTGAGCATATGCACTTCGTCAATAATATAGATCTTATATTTACAGGATGCAGGCAGGTATGCAACATTTTCACGTAACTCTCTAATTTGATCTACATTATTATTAGATGCACCATCAATTTCAAATACATCAGCACAATTTCCTGAAGTAATCTCTTTGCAGGATGTGCAGACATTGCAAGGCTCGGCTTTAGTCCGTTGCTCACAATTAATAGCTTTGGCAAGAATACGGGCAGTTGTTGTCTTACCTGTCCCCCGGGGACCTGTAAACAAAATAGCATGGGCAACTCTGTCTGATTCAATTGCATTCTCAAGAGTAGTAGTTACCTGGCTTTGACCAATGACATCCTTAAATATTTGAGGTCTGTATTTTAATGCTAATACCTTGTATGCCATCTGAAATGCCTTAATATTTGTGGCGGAGAGGGAGGGATTCGAACCCTCGGTACCTTGACAGCACACACGCTTTCCAGGCGTGCACCTTCAGCCACTCGGTCACCTCTCCAAAGCTTGAATAATTGTTAGAGTTTAATATACTTTTTCTTAAGAGATGTCAAGATTTTATAATTTTGACCTGGGGATAAATAAACTTTAATTACACTTTTTTTTACTATCCATTTAATATATTATTATATTTAAACATACAATAAAAGGGGGATCATGCCTTTATCATTTGAATCTGAAAGCCATGGAAATATTGCATTTGGTTTTTTCAATATTGAGTCAGACATGTTGTTGCTGGAAAACTATTTCTTTTTTGCAGATGATTTCTGTCAATGCATAAATGAACTTGCAGAGTATGATGGCAACTCGTCTAGTGGATCAACTTTTCAAGCTTATCACATTATTGATAAGGAGAATGTTGGTGATCTTATGGGTGCAATACATAAGGTAAGATTTACAGGTTTTATTGGGGATATCTATAAACTTTATCCTTTTCCTGATGACCCAAACGCATTTAAACAAAACCCAAAAGGAGATAAAACCCGAAAAACAGTTCAAGGGCAAATTCAAGGTATTTCCAACAAAATAATTATTAAAATTGAACCCATTGAAGAGAGCCAGGTAAAAATCGGTCAGTTTCTATTTGACTTAAGTGTGTTCCACAGGTTGATAAAATATGTACTGCAGGGTGGATACCCCCGCTGGAAAGATGAATTGCAGCCTGAATATGTATCAAAAATGGAAGAAAAAATTCAAAAAACCAGTAATCCTGTATTGAAAAATATGATATGAATATGCTGATATTGCTGGATTTTTTGCTGTGTCAGTTGGTTATATAACCCTGCCATGTATACTAAAGTTCATGGCAGGGTTACAGATTTTTCTATCCTGATTTTTTTTCAAACTCTTTCATAAAAGAGACAAGATCATTAATGGCATCAATGCTTGTGGCATTGTAAATAGATGCCCTGCATCCTCCAACACTTCTATGCCCCTTAAGCCCCCCAAGATCATTCTCTGTGGCTTTTGCAATAAATGTCTTTTCAAGGTCTTCATCTGGCAGGCGAAAAGTTACATTCATCAAGGATCTTGACCCTTTTTCAGCAGTGGCATTGTAAAAGCTTGAGCTGTCCATGAAATCATAGAGTAATCCAGCTTTTTCACGGTTTTTTGCATCCATCTTCTCAAGACCGCCAATTGTCTCTTCCAGCCATTTCAGAACCAGCTGTATGGTGTAAATGGAAAAACACGGCGGTGTGTTAAACATGGAGTTCTTATTTGCAAATGTGGCATAACTTAACATGGAAGGGATGTTATCCGGGACAAGATCCAGCAGATCCTGTCGGATAATGACCATGCAGACTCCTGCAGGACCAATATTCTTCTGGGCTCCGGCATAAATCATGCCGATTTTATCCATGTCAAGGGGTCTTGACATGATATCAGAGGACATGTCGATCACCATTGGCACATCAGCAGTGTCTGGAAAAGCTTCAAACTGGGTACCTTTAATAGTATTATTTGAAGTTAAATGCACATACACAGCTTCTTTATTAAAAGAGATATTTCCAGGGATATAGCTGTAGTTTTTGTCTTTGGAAGAAGCCACAACTTTAATGGGTTTGTTTTGAATTTCTGCTTCTTTAACAGCCTTTGTTGACCATGTACCAGTATCAATATAGTCAGCACTTTCACCCTTGGACAAAAAATTTAATGGTGCCATGCAGAACTGCATGGAAGCCCCGCCCTGTATAAAGAGTACATGATACTTATCATCAAGTTTTAAAAGTCTTTTGGTTCTTTCAATTGCATCGTTAATAACTTCATCAAACCATTTGGATCTATGGCTGATTTCAGTTACAGACATACCACTTGATGCAAAATTTAAAAAAGAGTCTTTGATCTCTTCAAGAACTGGCAGTGGCAGTGCTGCTGGTCCGGCATTAAAATTGTGGATTCTCTGGGACATAAACTTACACTCCTCTATCCTTTTTGTTTTGTTTTTGGTAAAGGTTCAAGGTCTTTTAATGCTGCATCAATCTGCTCCTGGGGAAGATCATGATCAGATAATTTACCTGAGAAGAATGATTCATAGGCAGCAAGGTCAACAAGACCATGACCGCTCCAGTTAAATAAAATAGTTTTTTCTTTACCTTCCTCTTTTGCTTTAAGAGCTTCTCTGATGGTAGCTGCAACAGCATGATTACATTCCGGTGCAGATATATAGCCTTCAGACCTTGCAAATGTGACACCTGCTTTAAAGGTTTCAATCTGGTGAATTGCTTCAGGTCGTATGATGCCATCTAATATAAGCTGGCTCACAAGTGGTGCCATACCATGATATCTCAACCCGCCGGCATGTATTGGTGCCGGTACAAAATTATGACCAAGAGAGTGCATTGCCAAAAGCGGAGTCGTCTGGACAGTATCACCAAAGTCATAGGCAAATGGTCCTCTTGTCATGGTTGGACAGGAAGTTGGTTCCACAGCAATAATATCAATATCTTTTCCATTAATTTTATCCAATGCATAGGGGAAAGCAAGACCTGCAAAGTTACTTCCTCCACCTGCACTGCCTATAATGACATCTGGATAAGCTCCTGCCATCTCCATCTGTTTTTTTGCTTCAAGACCTATTATGCTCTGGTGGATCATGACATGATTTAGCACACTTCCAAGACAATATTTTGTAGTCTCTTCAGCAACAGCCTCTTCTACAGCTTCACTGATTGCCATTCCAAGGCTTCCCGGACAATCCGGATCTTTTTCAAGGATGGATCTGCCAGCGTTGGTCTCTGTGCTGGGGCTGGCAGTACAGTCTGCTCCCCAGGTTTGCATCATAAGACGACGGTAAGGTTTATGGTTGTAAGATATTTTTACCATAAACACTTTACACTCAATTCCAAAGAATGCACAGCTCATGGCAAGACTGCTGCCCCATTGACCTGCACCTGTCTCTGTTATAATTCTCTTTGTGCCTGCAACTTTATTGTAATAAGCCTGGGCAATTGCAGTGTTTGGTTTGTGACTGCCTGCAGGGCTGACACCTTCATTTTTATAAAAAATCTTTGCAGGAGTATCAAGAGCTTTTTCAAGAGCATGGGCTCTGAACAGAGGAGATGGGCGCCATATTGCAAGTTTGTCAAGCACCTCTTCAGGAATGTCAATCCATCGATCTGTACACATCTCTTGCTCAATCAGATTCATGGGAAAAAGCGGGGCAAAATCATCGGGTCCGGCAGGTTGACCTGTTCCGGGATGAAGAGGGGGTTCCATGGGAGTTGGCATATCAGCCATGATATTATACCATTTTCTTGGCATATCTTTTTCCGATAAAACATACTTCTTTGTCTTCATAACTCCTCCTTTTGTTGCGGTTAATAGTTTTTAAAAACTAATTATTAAAGCTAAGGTAAAAAAAATTATTCAACACAAGAATCATCTTGCGGGTTGACAATATTTTTAGCCTTGCCAGTCAACAAATATTCTACAATCTGGTTTGCAACATCCAGTGCAACATTGTCCTGAGCTTCGTGGGTGGATGCACCAAGATGGGGTGAACAGATAAAGTTATCAAGCTCCATAAGTTTTATTTTTCCGGGAGGTTCAGTCTCAAATACATCAAGGGCTGCTCCTGCGAGGTGATTTGATTTTAAAGCATCATAGAGATCCTCTTCATTGACAATTCCACCCCTGGCACAGTTGATCAGCATAGCGCCCGGTTTCATTTTTGCCAATGTATCTTTGTTAAACAGATGGGTGGTCTCATCATTTTTTGGTGTGTGAATAGAGATGTAATCAGATTGAGCTAATATTTCATCGAAACTTACAAGTTGAATCCCAAGTGTTTCAATTGTTTTCTGATCTGGATATGGATCACACCCGATGACTTTCATCCTCAGACCCATGGCTCTATCTGCAACAATACTTCCAATGTTGCCTATGCCAACCAGCCCTAAGGTTTTTCTGAATATTTCTCGACCCTTAAGATTTTTTTTCTCCCATCTCCCATCTTTCAATGTTGCAGTTGCCTGGGGGATATTGCGGGAAAGTGCCATTAACAAAGCAATGGTATTTTCTGCTGTGGTAATGGTGTTGCCAAAAGGGGTATTCATTACTGCAATGCCGGCATCTGTTGCTGCTGGAATATCCACATTGTCAAGACCAATGCCGGCTCTGCCAATGACCTTAAGATTTTTTGCTTTAGCGATTAAATCTGCTGTTACCTTTGTTTTGCTGCGGATGGAAAGCCCCTGGTACTCACCAATGATCTCTTCAAGTTCAGGCACAGTTAAATCGGTTTTCACATCAACTTCAATGCCTTCTGCTTCCTTAAAAATATTAATACCAACTTCGGAAAGGGGATCACTTACAAGAACTTTCATTTTATTACTCCTTTGTTAAATAACGTCAAATAAAATTAATAACAAAAACCTGATTCAGTATTTAAATAATGTTTAATGCTCCAAGTCAAGACTGTAAAATCAGTGAGAAAATGGTGATAAAAAACCACCATTCCTCCCATTCAGTCTTCCAAAGATAGCAGATAAGACCGAAGATTAATACTTTTATTTTTAAGTCCTAGCTTTGTTCTTATTTTATAACGGTGGGATGTGATGGTATTTAGTGAGACATTTAAAATTTCTGCTATCTCTTTGCTGACAACTCCATCCTTTACAAGTGCAGCAACCTTGATCTCCATGGGAGTCATGTTTAAATAGCGTGAAGAGAGTTTTGATATTAAAGGGGATGTGATGTGATCAATATTTTTTTTAAGTCTGTCCACAAGAACGATTTGCCCCCTGGTTAGATCGGTTTGGGAAAATTGCTCAAGATAGGGCATAATCGACTGTTTGATATTGATCAGAAAATTTTCTTTGTCATTTTTCTCTTTTTGTTCCATCTGTTTTAATATGACTTTTAAAGCAATATTGGCTTCCTCAAGCTGTTGATTGGTTTGTGTAAGTTTGTCAGTCCGTTTTTGCACAAGCTTTTCAAGATGTTTTTTGTGGTTTCTTAAATCATCTTCAAGGCGTTTTCGTTGAAAAAATTCAGGAATATTAATTTTTTTATAGTGCTCATATTTTATGTATGCTTTTTCACTGTATTTATTGATATGTTCTTTGATTTTTGAAGGGTGTGCCATGATAAACCTGCAATGCTTGTCACCTTTAGCCCGGCACTGAACTTCCACAGCCACAAGGGGGACATTAAAGCTTTCCTGGCACCAGCCTGAAGAGTATCCTGCATTCATGACACAAACCGGAAAATCAGTTTTCTCTTTGTGCTCCATCCATGTCCTTGCTTCAAATGAAAAAGGGTGATCATAGATAAGGTAAAAGTCATTATTGGGTACAGGGTTGGACAGAGGATGTATTTTTACAGAAGCCCAGCCTGTATAAGCAAAATGAACAGGTCCGGCTGAAAGTTTTTCTATGGGGTCATTAACTTGCATTTTTGAGAAAAAACTTTTTGCATCTGCCTTGCCAATGGAGTGGGCAATATCAAAAAGAAAATTAAATGAAAGGGTTCTTGCCTCTTTTTCACCACGATCTTTATATAAAAGTGCCATCATATCAAAAAATTCTTTTGACATGGATGCTGCTCTGATAAGAATATACCGTTCACCTGAAAATTTAATCTCTCCTTTTTCAGGATTTTGACAAGCATCTTGAAAATAGTTCTTTACATAATTTTGTGCGTTGAGAAAAGTCTCAAGAAGATTATCCGGTACACTTACTGTCTTAAGAGTTGTGTCAGTTTTCTCATTCATTCAGGTTTGTCTATAAATTGTTCAGGATTGTTCATAAAATTTTTGTAGATTTTATAATATTGGGTATCCCTATAATCAATGGGTGTGATAATTGGTGCATCAAAGGTATAAATTTCTGCATCGGGACATGCCATTAGAAATGGAGAATGGGTGGCAATTATAAACTGGGCATGGGCCTGTTTGTTGACTTTGATTAAAAGATTTAAAAGTTCCAGGAGAGATGCCGGTGACAGAGCAGTTTCAGGTTCATCCAGAAAATATAGACCTTTTATTTTGTATCGGGATCTAAAGTATGACATGAGAGACTGACCATGGGATTGAGTGACCAGAGATTTGCCTCCAAAATAATTCAGCATTTTTGCATCGTTGAGAGACCACTCTTCAAGGTTTTTGGCAAAGTGGGAAAAAATTTGAGAACCAAAAAAAGAGCCGGGGACTGAACCATTGTCCCACTTGATTGTGATGTTTTTATAAAGATCATTTTCATGGGGATTGTGTTCATATCGTACATGGGACTCGCTCTGCCAGATGTGAATCCCGCAGCGGTGGGCAAGGGCTTTTAACAAAGTTGACTTGCCTGTTCCATTTTCACCAACAAATATTGTAATATCTTTTTCAAATTTAACTTTTTCACTGTCCTGAAATATTTTCATATTAAAAGGGTAGTGATCTGTAACCGGGAATTTTTCTGGATGGATATCTACCTGTTTCAGATAAGTCATAACTGGTTTCCTTTAGCTTGCTCAATCAATTCAAACAGAGAGGCTACTTTTGGTTTTGTTTTTTTTTGAAAAGCTTTTTCAAATTCATCTCCACTGAGTTGGGTTTTAAAAAAGGTGTGAACATCAAAATGGCTATACCAGCAATCAAGGGTTTTAAAACAGGGGAGTTCTCTGCTTTCATTGCGGCAATAGGAAAAACTGATCTGATGACCAAGTCTTGGACATCTTATTTCTACTTTGTCCGAAGGAGGTTCTTGCAAAAGAGCATTGTTTTGTTCATTCATTTTTTTTTCTCCTGTTCATTGTTTTGGTTTTGGTAAAGATTCAAGGTCTTTTAATGCAGCGTCAATCTGTTCCTGGGCAAGTTCATGGTCCTCCAATTGACCCATAAAATATGATTTATATGCTGCAATGTCCACAAGACCATGACCACTTAAATTAAATAAAATTGTTTTTTCTTTTCCTTCTTCCCTGGCTTTCAAAGCTTCATCTATTGCAGCAGCAATGGCATGGTTACACTCCGGGGCAGAGATATATCCCTCTGATTGTGCAAAGGTAACACCTGCTTTAAAAGTCTTAAGCTGGTGGATTGAAACAGGTCTTACTATCCCATCTAAAATAAGTCGGCTAACAATTGGTGACATGCCATGATACCTTAATCCGCCGGCGTGAATTGGTTCAGGCACAAAATTATGACCCAGGGAATGCATGGGTAAAAGTGGGGTCATCTGAACAGTATCAGCAAAATCATAGGCAAAGGTTCCCCTTGTCATGGTGGGGCAGGAGGCAGGCTCCACAGCAATAATATCAATATTTTTTCCATGGATTTTATCTAAAGCAAAGGGAAAGGCAAGACCTGCGAAATTGCTCCCACCGCCTGCGCTGCCAATTATCACATCGGGATAATCCCCAGCCATTTTCATCTGCTTTTTTGCCTCAAGTCCAATGATGCTCTGGTGGATCATAACATGGTTCAGCACGCTGCCCAGGGCGTATTTGGTGTTATCATCGGCAACAGCTTCTTCAACTGCTTCACTTATAGCCATCCCCAGGCTTCCGGGTGAATCAGGGTTTTTTTTAAGAATACTTCTGCCTGCCCTGGTTTCAGTGCTTGGGCTTGCAGTACAGTCTGCCCCCCAGGTTTCCATCATAAGGCGGCGGTAAGGTTTTTGATCATAGGATATTCTTACCATAAAAACTTTGCATTCAATGCCAAAGAATGAGCAACACATGGCAAGGGCACTGCCCCATTGTCCAGCACCTGTTTCAGTGGTGATTTTTTTTGTACCTGCAACTTTATTGTAATAGGCCTGGGCAATGGCAGTATTTGGTTTGTGGCTTCCTGCCGGGCTGACTCCTTCATTTTTAAAATAGATTTTTGCCGGAGTATCAAGGGCTTTTTCAAGGTTATGTGCTCTAAAGAGAGGGGAAGGGCGCCAGATAGCATATTTGTCAAGAACCTCCTCCGGGATGTCAATCCATGGTTCTGTGCTCATCTCCTGTTCAATCAGGCTCATGGGGAAAATCGGGGCAAGGTCATCAGGAACACTGGGCTGTCCTGTCCCGGGATGAAGCGGTGGCTGCATGGGAGTCGGCATGTCTGCCATGATATTATACCACTGCCGAGGCATCTGTTTTTCTGATAATATGTATTTTCTGGTTTTTATACGCTTCCTCTACTTTATGTTTGGAGTTAAAGTTTGGAACTCATCAACATGCAGTGTGCTCATCGTATTGCTTTATATCCAATACAATTTATTTATGGGAATAATATGGTCAAGTCAAGCAATTAATCATTATGATTTTTCTGATATCAGTTTTTCATAATCATCTTTTGTGTCTATATCCATGAGAATAGCCTTGTCTGGTATAGTTATCTTTAATATGGATTCTCTAAATTGATTAAAAAGATCCCTTGCTCCGGTATCCCCAGATAATGCTTTTATGTGATGAAAAAATGGGCGTGCAATTATTACAGGGTTTCCCCGCATGTTGTTGCAATAGGGGATTGCAATAGATTTAGGGGAATTTGTGAATGCATTAATCATCAGATCTATAATGCTGTGGGTCACAAGGGGTTGATCTGCAAGCAGAAACATTGCTGCATCACTTTGGGATGATATCTTTTCCATCCCTTTTATTAAAGATGAGCTTTGACCTTTTTTATAATTATGATTCGTGGCAATTGTGATATTTGTAAAGTCAATTGTCTGTAGTATTCTTTCCTGGTCGTGACCCGTCACAACAATGATTTCATCTAATTTTGATGCCCTGGCATTGTTGATTACCTGCCCAAGAATGGTTGTGTTTTTAAAAGGCAACAGCTGCTTTGTTTTACCCATACGAGTTGAAGTGCCTGCTGCAAGAATAACACCGGCAATTTTCTTTGGGGAGTTGCTCATAAAAGCATCTTTTTTTTCTTTTTTTTTGGGGCACGTTTTTTTATTAGTTCTCCCACAATACTCACAGCAATCTCTTCCGGGGTTTCAGCATCAATATCAATACCAATGGGAGAGAAGACTTTTTCAAGACTCTCTTGGGAAACCCCTTCATCCATAAGTGCTTCATATATAGTATTTCTTTTTCTGATACTGCCGATCATGCCAATATAAGCAGCATCAGTGCCAAGGGCATGTTGCAGGACAACCTTATCAAAAAGATGACCCCTGGTGAAAATGAGAATATAAGAATTCTGTGAGATTGTCAGTTGACCAAAGGCTTTGTCAAAGGGAGCAACAAGGATATTATCAGCATCGGGGAATTTTTGTTCATTGGCAAACTCTGCCCTGTCATCAATCACTGTAATGTTAAAATCAACCACCTTTGCAAGTTTTGATACAAACATTGACACATGACCTGCTCCAAAAAGAAAGATTTCAGGATTCATTGCAACTCTTTCGACAAAAAAATGGGTGTTTTGATCCTTGCTCGAAATTAAATTCCCGGCAATATCCTTATCAAGGTCAATTTGTTTTAGGTCAAACCCGGAGATTGATCCTAGGGTTGTTCTATCTTTTTTAATAAATACTCTTGTCTCTGTATCCATGGCAGATATGCCATCTTTGATTTTAGTCACCAGAATTGAAGGTTTGTTATGAATGATGTGGTCTTTTATTGCTTTAAACAATGAGAGTGTTCCATGGTTCTCTGGGGAAAGCACTTCAAGATAAAGATCAGCACTGCCGCCACAGATCATGCCTGCATTGGCAAGGTCTTCTTCATTTAACTCAAATTTATAGATAAATGACTTTTCCTGATCTAAAAGTTCCAGGGCTCGCTTCTGCACTTGATATTCCAAGGGTCCGCCGCCCACGGTTCCAATGAGCTTGTCTTTTTGAGTGATAATACACATGGAACCTACATCCCTGGGGGTTGATCCTGAACGTCTGATTATTCTTGCAAGAACCAGTTTCTGCCCGGATGACAGTAAATCATATATAAGAGTGTAAATATTTTCTCCCACTGTTTTTATCCTTTTAATTTTATGAAAGTTTCATTTTTAATTGAAGCTGTGATAATGGAGTCAATGCTTTTTTCACCTGATAATAATTTTGAAATTTTTTTACCCACCACTGTTTTATCACTATTATCAGCTTTATTCAAAAATACAGTAATAAGACCTGGATGGCATAATACTGCACCTTTATTAATCTCAAACATAATTGATTTTGCAATGGATTGTTCATCAATTACACCACCCATGGAAAGCCCATGGTTTTTTGAAAAAAGTTCTGCTCTGTGAACATATTTGCTGTCAAGGGGTTTTCCAACCACATCAAGCCCTGTGACAAGGATTAGATGAGTTGTGGCTCCTGGCAGCACAGGCTCATGCAGGTCAGTTGTTTTATGGGGTTTTTGCCTGGCACCATCTGCCTCCACAATAATCAAGTCAAAAAGTCCTCTTTTGTGCAGTTGATCAATGATATCAGGAGAAAATCCCAGGAGTTTTCCTTTGGCTTTGTCATGGGCACTGGCTGCTGAAAAATGGTTGTGTCGGGTCAGACACACTTTAGCTTTATTAATCAGTTCATCAATTGACCCTGCAATAATGGTGTCAGGAGATTCATCATGTCCCGGCATGAAAATTTTAGTAGTGGTTGTACAAAGCACAGTTTTGCCAACCCTGGCAAGCTTGCCTGCAAGGCTGAACATCAAACTTGTTTTACCACCACCGCCGATCAGACTTATTACTTCTCTACCTGGGGTGTCTGGGTCGTTTAGTTTTAATATATCACTTAAATGGTCTGGCATTATCTATTTAAAAATCAATTCTTTTGTCAGTTTTATCCACACTTGGAATATCCACAGGCATGGCATGTTTTACACCCCTCTTCATGGACCACGCCACCACCGCATTCAGGGCAAAGGTCATCAATTAACGTGGCTGATTGTACTGAATTTCCATTTAAACCATATCGTTTTTCAAGAACCCTTGATATGGCATCAGGGATGGAGAGAACTCTTCCTCCTTTTTGGAATACAGCATGTTCACCACCAATACCTTTTATCTGTTCTATAATGGCGTGGACATCCACACCGCTTCTCAGTGCAAGGGATACAAGCCGCCCTATGGCTTCTGTCTTGGCAGTTGTAGACTTGCCTGATCTTCCAATGGTTGCAAAAACTTCAAAGGGGCGTTTGTTAAGCTCATTTACAGTAACATACAATTGACCCATACCTGTTCTTATCCTTGTGGTAAAACCATTAAGGGTTTCTGGTCTGTCTGCAACAAGGTTTGTAGCAGCTGCAGAAGTATTGTCAGGTTCAGCTGCAGGCTCTGTTTTACTGGAAAACGAGAGAACCTGATCAGCCTTACTTTGATCACGATATATGGTTACACCTTTACACCCAAGATTATATGCCATGGTATATACTTTTTTTACATCTTTTTTGCTCGCATTTTTGGGCAAATTCACTGTTTTTGAAACAGCATTATCAGTGTACTTTTGAAATGCTGCCTGCATGCGGATATGCCATTCAGGTGATATGTCATGGGATGTTACAAAAACATCTTTTACATCTTCTGGTATGCCGTCTATATCAGCAATACTACCCTCACAAGCGATTTTATCCATCAGCTCTTCTGAATAAAAACCTCTTTTCCTGGCAATTTTTTTAAAATATGGATTAACTTCAATAAGTTTGTCATTATCCATGACATTTCTTACAAAACTCAATGCAAAAAGAGGTTCAATACCACTGGAGCATTCAGCCAAGATACTTAAGGTGCCGGTGGGTGCAATGGTTGTTGTGGTTGCGTTTCTGAATTGTTTGTTCTTTTTTCCCTTAAAAATACTCCTTTCATAATTTTTAAAAACACCCCTGGTTTTTGCAAGCTCAATGGATGTTTTTTGTGCTTCTGCCTGAACAAATGCCATGATCTCTTCGGCAAAAGATATAGCAGCCTCACTATTGTATGGAATCTTCAGCATAAACAGGAGGTCAGAAAACCCCATAACACCAAGACCAATCTTTCTGTTGGCTTTGACCATCTCATCAATCTCTTCTAACGGATAAATTGACATATCAATGGTATTATCCAGAAATCTCACAGCAGTATGAATGGTCTCTTTTAAGGCATCATAATCCACATAAGCTTTATCAGATTCATCTTTTACAAATTTGGCAAGATTAATAGAGCCCAGGTTGCATGCTTCAAATGGCAGCAGTGGTTGCTCGCCACATGGGTTTGTGGATTCAATTTCGCCAACTTGCGGGGTGGGGTTATCAAAGTTGATTTTGTCTAGAAATATAATACCTGGATCTCCATTGTACCATGCTTGTTCCACAATTGAGTCAAATACATCCGGGGCATAAAGTTCACCAGCAATTTTATTATCTTTAGGGTGAATAAGGTTGTAATTTTCACCCTGATTAACTGCATCAATAAAAGCATCTGTAACAGCAACAGAAATGTTAAAATTATTGAGATTTTTATTATTCCCCTTGCAATGGATAAACTCCATGATATCAGGGTGATCAACTCTCAATACTGCCATATTGGCTCCCCTGCGGGTTCCGCCCTGTTTTACCTGCTCCGTTGCAACATTGAAAATTTTCATAAAAGAGACAGGTCCTGAAGCAACTCCCCCTGTAGATCCTACTATGCAATCTTTTGGTCTAAGCCTTGTAAATGAGAATCCAGTGCCGCCACCTGATTTATGAATCAATGCAGCATTTTTAACTGTTTCAAAAATGCCTGAAAGACTGTCTTCCACCGGAAGAACAAAACATGCTGCAAGTTGTCCTAATTCATTGCCTGCATTCATAAGTGTGGGAGAATTTGGCAGGAATTTAAACTGAGTCATAATATCATAAAATTTCTGTTTAATTTTTTTGGTTTTACTGTCTGGAGTCTGAAAATTTTTTTCAGCCCGGGCAATGTGTGATGCCACTCTGTCAAATAACTGGGCAGGAGATTCAACAAGGTTGCCTTCTGTATCTTTTTTAAGGTATCTTTTTTCAAGTACTGTCACAGTGTTTTTAGAGATTTTCAGATCTTTTTTTGTTTTACAATTGTTTTCAACCATTTCTGCCTCGCTAATATTAATATTTTTTGACCATATGTTGTATATTCCTTAGTAATACACACAAGATATACCTCAAGTCAAGCAGCAATTAAAAATTATTTGATTTTTACCTGAAATAATATATAATGGAGATTAACAGTCACAAGTTAAATAACATACAAATCCAAATTACTTTACGAAAAAAATAGGGTATCACATGGAAAGCGAACAATACGAGCTAACCAGAAAAGAGATAGTTGCATTGCGAATCAGATGGGATAAGAAAGGCTCTGATAAGGAGACTGCTTTATTAAGCATGGTTGAACAATTGAAAACTCAATGTAAAAAAAATAATCTGCAACGTCCTCTCAACCTTGACTTAAGAGGGATTACAATAGTGAATGAAGACCTCTCTGACCTGGACTTGTCAGGATATGATTTTTCCTATGCTAACCTGAATCGATCTGATTTAAGTAGAACTATCTTAAGCCATTCAAATTTTTTCAAAGCAAGTCTTGAGCAAATCAACCTGGATGAGTGTGAGTTTATAGGCTCTGATATCTCCCACGCAGATTTGAGCGAAAGCAGTGCAAAAAGATGTGGTTTTGGCGGTGCAAACCTCTCTTTTACAAATATGATCCATGCTGATTTAACCGGTGCCTCTTTGAGTCGATCAAAATTAGTACATACTGATTTGAGGGCAGCTAATCTGGAAGGTGCAAGATTGTCCGAGGCTGATTTGTCAAATGCTATTTTTACAAGGGCAAGGCTTAAAGATAGTGATTTAAAAAAAAGTAATGTTAAAGAGACAAATTTTGAGCTGGCTGATATGCAGGGTGCAAGATTGCTTGGCATTAAAAATTTTAAAACTGCCAGGTGGATAGGTACCAATATAAGAAATCTGGATTTAAGGGGAGCATATCTTGTAAGGCGATATATTTCCGATGAAAATTATCTTTTTGAATTCCAGGCTGCATCAAAAAAGCACAGGGCAATATATTTGATCTGGCGTGCTACTTCTGACTGTGGCAGAAGTCTTTTAAGATGGCTGCTCTGGTTGATAGGTTTAACTTTATTATTTGCTGTTATCTATACCCAGGTGGATATAGACTATGGCGATTACGTGACTCCGTTTTCGCCTGTATATTTTAGTTTTGTTACACTGACGACATTGGGATACGGGGATGGTGTCCCATCTTCTTTAATGGCACAAATTGTTGTTACTTTGCAGGCTATTACAGGATACATGGGTCTAGGGGGTCTTTTAAGTATTTTAGGCAATAAAATGGCAAGACGTTCAGAATAAATTAATTGTTGAGAATAATAATTCAGGAGCAATATGTTTTCATTTTTTAAGAATAAATCAGACCCAAAAGTACACTTGGAAAAAGTATTAAAAGGATATCAACTTCCTTCATTTCCAGCAATCATTTTACAAATTTTACAAAAAATAAGGAGCCCTTATTCGTCTGCGTATGATATTTCAGAATCCCTCTCCCTTGATCCCGGGCTCTCAATAGGTCTTTTAAGAATCGCCAATTCAGCAGCATTTTCACCAAGTAAAAAAGTGGAAAATTTAACCCAGGCAATAGCTCTGGTGGGCATATCTCAACTGGAGTCGTTGGTTTTAGGGGTTGGCATTACCCGGGGAATCCCAAGGCAGGTATGCCAGTGGCATGACCCGGCTGAATTTTGGCTGACTGCTGCCCAAAGGGCAATGCTATCCCAGGAGCTAGCTCAACTGATTTGTCCTGCAAAAGAATCTGAATGCTTTACAGCAGCTTTTTTACAGGATATGGCTTTACCATTCCTTGCCTGCCACAGAGCAGATGATTATGCCCCCATATTAAAAAAATGGCATCTTGAGGGAGGTAACCTTGCTGAACTTGAACGCGAGACCCTGAAATGGGATCATGCCCAGGTTGCCACATGGATTTGCAGTGAATGGAAACTCCCTGAAAATATAGCCCTATCAATCAAACTACACCATGAAGATATAAAAGACGATGACTATGAAGGCTCAGGACCTGTTAAACTTGTCTCGATATTAAGAGAAGACAAATCAAACAATGGTCAAGACGAATTAATTGCTAAAGCAGATGAAATCTTTGGTATCACTAAGGAAAAAATGGAATCCATTATGGAATCCAGTTTTGAAAAAGGCAAAGATTTTGCAAGAGTGATTATTTAAGGGACCGCCCGATGTCGGGGAGTATTGAATAAATGCATCTTAAAGTATATATAATCAACATATATGTCTTCTATAAATTATAAATACACATCATGCTTATCAATTTAAAAAATGCGTTGACTTAAACTCTCTTTGATTTCTTGATGAAAGTGTATATACTACAGAAAAAAGATACCTTTTAGGGGATAATTATGAAGATACAGGATAAAATAAAAATAAACAGAAAGAAAAAAGGATTATCTCAAAAACAACTTGTTGAAATAGGAGGCATATCATATCGGAAGTAAACTACCAACAAGTCATATCTGAGGTAAAAACATTAGATTTATCCGACCAGCTTCGCCTTTTAGAAGAGATGGCAACACTGATTCGTAAACAAACATACACAACTCAATCTCGTAGTATTTTGGAACTGAAAGGAAAAGGAAAGGATATCTGGAAAGGGCTTAATGTAAAAGCATATATTGACAAGGAACGATCATCTTGGAATGGATAAACGATTTGCAGGGGAAAACGGTTGGACTTGATACAGTGCCGTTGATTTATTTTATTGAATAAAACCCAACCTATATTGAAATAGTAAAGCTTTTTTTTGAAGCAATGGATAGAGATGATTTTTGGGTTGTCACATCAACCATAACCTTATTGGAAGTGCTGGTGCATCCTTTAGGGTTGTCACATCAACCATAACCTTATTGGAAGTGCTGGTGCATCCTTTACGCAG
>CAZMEX010000041.1:0-27920 GCA_964565415.1 uncultured Desulfobacterales bacterium
TTCTTGTTTTGTTGTCTATTTTTTTAAAATGAATCAGCTTGCTGATTTTGCCTTGGCGTTTGGTTATGTAGTTTATATCAAAGCTGAATTTGAATTCGTGGTTGGGATTGGTATAGGTTGTATTGTAAAATGTCTGAAATTTGTTGATCAGGTTTTTCTTAATGTTTTTAATGAAATGGTCTCTTTCTTCGGGGTTCATATAATCCAGGTAGTGCTGTTCAAGTTTGTGATTTGGTTTTTCTCTCTGGGTTGAGACTGCTATTGGTGATAGACAGATGAATTTGCATTCTTTGGTGAATTTGGGTTTGGGCAGGGCTTCAACATGGGTAACTGAAAAGTTTATTTTTTCACCAAAAAAAGTTAGATGGAATGCCTGGTCAGAAAACAGACCAAGTATAAGGTGTTCAAAGCTTTGTTCAATGGGTGTGGAGAAGATAAAACTGATTTTTTTAACATGGATGAATCCATTATTTCGGATTTTTGATGGTTCAAAAAAAAGTTTTGAAAATGTGAATAACTTAAATCGTTTTTTTACGGTTTTGTTGATAAACCCTTTGTCGTGGAGATATTGAGAATATTCGCTTGAGGATTTTTCCATAAGGTTGTAGATGGCTGAGTGAAGGGCGTAGTTATAATTAAATGGTATTGCTGCGGGGTGTTGAGTTATGGCTGTGATTTTAACTCTCAAAATGCCTCCGTTCTATCTATAGATTATTTATGTACTATGTTTAACTCTTTTTGTAATTGTTTTATCTCTTTTATTTCGTCTTTTACATCTTTAAAAGTTTGAGCTGTCAGGAGAAGATCAAAAAATCTGCCGTTGGGGGTTAAAACTCTTCTGGTTGAGTCTGGTTCTTTGTGATTGGTTTTGTCATAATACTCTTTAATGATTTTTTTAAAATCTTCTGATGTGGCAGAAGAGATTAGTTCCAGCTCTTTCAGGCGATATAAAAAGGTTTCTGCTGATACTCCAAATCTGTGCTTTATTCTCAAAAGCAGCTCGTAGGACCAGCAGTCCTTTGTTATGCCGAGCTGATTTACGCTTGTGCAGACTGATTCTGACGGCATTAACAATGTTGCAGCAAAACGTTTAGCTGCTCTTTGTGGGTTTATTGGACGTTTATCTTGTCTGGATTGGCTATTTTTCGGGAAAAGGGATTTGCCCTGTAGTTTCATCTGGTTGGATACAAGGATTTTACCAAGTTCCAGGCAGAGGGAGAAGAGTTGTTTTTCAGGGTTGTGCCTTGAGTTTAGAAAAAAGAAGGCGTTGTTAAAGGCGGGTTCATAAAAGGAGATTGAGTCTGTTTTGCCGGCTGCCCTTGTAAAGGGAAAGAGAATGATTCTCAAACCTGCGTTTTCAAAAAGTTCAAAATAGTCAAATATAATGGCATGACCTGTTCCAAAGTATTGACGTATGCGGGCTGCAAGTTCGTCCATACCTTCATAGGTGGGGACAAATGGGATTGCAAGGGGTAGATATGCATGTTTTTGTGCTTTGCAGATATCTTCTAAGGCGTGGAAGGCTTTCATTATTTTATGGCAGGCTTTTAAGAGGGATTTTGGAGGTATTTCAGATGCTTTGTCAATGGTGGTAAATAAGATATCTTGAGTGGTTTGATCTTCTATGGTTGCATGGCATGGGTCTTTGGCAAACAGAGAATCCATGGAGACATTTAATGCCTTTGATAAATTGTGGAGGACTTTTGCTGAAGGAAGATTTAGTCCACGTTCAATGCGACCCAGGGGCGGCTCCTGTATACCTGTTTTGGAGGCAAGCTGGGCAAGGGTCCAGTTTCTTGATCTTCTAAAGAACCGGATATTTTTCCCCACGAGATTTAGATCAGTTTCCATAATATTAATAAAACCATAAAGTTTTTTTTGTGTCAAGATTTTATTTTATTTTTAATAAAATAATACTATTTCAGCGATTATCCGGGTCTTCTCCAGCATCATTTTGATTAATCTTTTATCTGCTTCAGATACTTTTGTATCAACTATTTTAGTATCTTGCTAACAAATTCAAGGCAGGATCTTTTTATTTATCAATTTTTCCAAGGATTGTATTCCATATCCCATCGGGGCAGCGGTGGTCCAGTATGGTTACAGGTTTACAAGCAAGCCTTTTGAGAATCTTTCGGGTCTGGGTTCTCAAGAGTCCTGAGAGTATAAACCATTTTTTGTTCAAGAATCCCTTTTGTTCAATGATCTTTTTCATTACATCATAGTGTATGTTTGCAATCAGGATATCCACTGAAATATTGATAAACTCTTCTCCCTTTGCCTGGGCAACAACGATTTTATCTTCCAGGGAGTTTAAACAAACATTGTGAAGAGTTGTTTTAGCTGCAAGAAAGTTAAAATCGCAGGCAAGGACATTTCCTGCTCCGAGCATGGCAGCACCGACAGACAGCAGACCTGTGCCGGACCCAATATCCATGACTGAAAAAACTTTCTCTTTTTTAAGCAGATTATGAAGTATTGTAAGACAGTCTTCTGTTGTTGTGTGTTTTCCTGTTCCAAAAACCACACCTGGATCAAGGATTATATGTTTAAGATTATCTCTGTTAATTTCCGGTTCTTCCCAGGGCGGGGATATCACAAGGTTGCAAAGGGTATATGGTTTAATTTTATCTCCATGCCACTCTTCGTAGGTCATTTCATATTTATCAATCAGTTTGGCATGTTTATTATTAAAAAGAATTGCCTCTACAGATTCATCTGAAGGCTGGGAGAAAAAAAGAAAAGAGCTCTCCTGTTCAACCCAGTTTCCCAGGAAATGGCTGCTGTTTGATAGCTGGGTGCTGCTTGATTTAATCACACCTTCTATATAATAGATATAAATGTTATCATTCGGTTTAATTTGACTTCTGTCCCTTTTTTTATGCAAATAATTTTTAGTTAAAGGTTTATATAATGAAATGGCTCCATATTAAAGCAATATTTGAATCTGATAATATTGATCTTGCAGAAGAGCTTGTATCCAATATCTTTTTTTCCCTTGGCATCAGTGGAGTTGAGTGCAATATTCCAATCCCCGGCTCCCTGTTTAATAAGGATATCAAAGAGACCTCCATTGCAACTTATATTCCATGTACTGATTCTGCAACACAACTTCTTGGAAAGATTGAATCAAAAGCACTTGCCCTTGAAAAATCAGGTATCAAGGTGAAAATTGCAACCAGCACAGTTGATGAAGAAGAGTGGGCAGAGTCATGGAAAGAGTTTTTCCATGTTACAAGGATAACGCCAAATATAATTGTTAAACCTCAATGGCGGGATCATAAGAGCAAGAGCAATGAAGTTGTTCTTGAACTTGACCCTGGTATGGCTTTTGGGACAGGGACCCATCCCACAACCGTTCTGTGCATCAAAATGATTGAGCAATATTTAAAGCAGGGCAGCTCTTTTCTTGATGTGGGAACAGGGTCAGGGATTCTCATGATTGCTGCAGCAAAACTTGGAGCAAAACATGTGACTGGCATTGATAATGATGAAATTGCAATACCCATTGCAAAAAAGAATTTAGAGCAAAACAACATTGCTCCTGACAAATTTCAGGTCAGCTTAAATACCATTGAAAGCTTTGATAAAACAGGATTTGATATTATTTGTGCAAATATCCTTGCCCAGGTAGTAGTGGATATTATGCCTGTTGTGAAATCAAAACTCAATCCCAATGGCACTGCTGTACTTTCCGGTATTATCCTGGATCAACAAGAGTCTGTTATCTCTTGTATTTCACAAAACGGTTTAAAACTTCTAAGCATTGAGCATATAGAAGAGTGGGTTGCAATTTCAGTTAAAAAATCAGCCTGGTAATTTGGAAGTTAACATTGAGACCGGTACCAGCTGAACCCGGGTTTTAATCCAGGACATGTTTTTCTTTAAAGTTTCAGCTGTTGCGCTGTATGGATGTGCAATACCAATGGCTGAACCGTTTTTTTCAGCTTTTCTGATTAACTGCCTGATCTGCCCCATGATATATTCTGGGTTTTGGATATTATCTATAAAAATATCCCGCTGCCCAAATTCAATCTTTAATAGAGAGGCTGAGGATGCACATTTTGTTCTTCCAGTGGTTATGCTGTCAATAAAGAAAAGATCCCGCTTTTTTAATATTGTAAATATCTGGTTCATTTTATCTGACATGGGGGTCAGTTTTGATCCCATGTGATTATTAACACCAACAATATTGGGGATTTCATCCAGGTCCTTTTTTAATTGTGCAATGAGCTGATCAGGGGTCATTTTAGAAAGCAGACTGCCGGGTCCTGAGTCCACCTCAGGGTATTCCACCGGCTCCATGGGAATATGCAGCATTAACTGATGTTCACCATTATATATTTCTGCTGCAAGCTGTTTTCCATGGGGGGAAAAGGGCAGTACAGAAAAGGTGATATTTTTATCAAGGCTTGCAAGGGTTCTTGCATTTTTTCTGTGGTAACCAATATCATCAATGATAATTGCAACAAGGGGAAGCCCGTTCTTCTTTATAACAGGAAGCTTAACCTTTACAGGGTCTTTTACATGACTCTTGGAAGGTATTGAGGAGACATCATCATCAAACACTTCAAACCTGACCGTGCTCTTTGTTTCAAGATTTTCAGGCTTCTTTTTTTTAAGATGCTTTTTTATCTTTGCAGGTTTTTTATCTTTTTTAGCTTTAACAATTTTAGCTTTTTCAGCTTTTTTAACACTCTTTTTATCAGAACCCTGATTTATGTAAATATCAGCCAGCATGGCAAGGGTTACCGCAACAAAAACCAGAATTATTGTTCCCAGTATGATTTTTTCAAGTTGATATACAACTGATTTATTTTTTGAAGTATTATTTTTTTTAGCCGCTTTTTTCTTTTTAGTTGGTTTTTTCTTCTTTGCCATTTATTTTATTAAAAACTCCATAACTTATTAAAATATCAAGTGCTCTGTTTATCTGAATATCTTTTTTTAATGTTTCCAGATCAAGCAACCCAGTCTTAGTTTTCTTTTTACCTTCTCTCTTTTTTCCCTCTTTTTTCTTCTCTTCAGGTTCCAGATGATTTACTAAATTCTTCTCCTTTACCAATCTGTCAAATGCTGTCTCCTCTTTTGTTTCCTTTGCTATTACCATGCCTGCCTGAACTACTATATCAGGCTCAATACCCTTTGCCTGTATTGATCGTCCATTGGGGGTATAATACCTTGCAATGGTATACTTAATTCCAAAACCATCTTCCAGGGGTATTACAGTCTGAACCGAAGCTTTTCCAAAAGAGGTAGTGCCAAGTATCAACGCCCTGCCATTGTCTTGAAGTGCTCCTGCTACAATCTCTGATGCACTTGCACTTCCACCGTTAATCAATACAACTACAGGATAGTTTGCTTCGGTTGGGTTTAGAGTAGCTCTGTAAACAATCTCTTCTTGATCTGATCTTCCTTTGGTAATTAATATTTTACCCTGGTCCAGAAAAAGGTCTGAAATCTTAATCGCCTGATCCAGCAGTCCCCCTGGATTATGTCTCAAGTCCAGAATAAGCCCCTTTAATGAAGAGCTGCCTTCTTTTTTCAGACTTTTAAGAGCTTTTTTCACATCATCAATGGTGTTCTTTCTGAAATTGGTGATTCTGATATACCCAAACCCTGGTTTTAAACTTATGTGCTTAACACTGTCCAGGGGAATCATGTCTCTTTTTAAGGTCAAAACAATTGGCTCAGACATGCTGGCACGTACCAATGTAATCACTACTCCTTCGCCCTTAGGTCCCCTCATTAACTTGACAGCTTCCCAGAGAGCCATCCCGTTTGTTGATTGATCATCAATTTTAACTATCACGTCCCCAGCATGTATTCCGGCTCTGTATGCAGGAGTACCTTCAATTGGAGAAATTACAGTAAGCAATCCATTTTTCAAAGTAATAACTATACCAATACCACTGAATTTTCCCCGTGTGTCATCCTGAAGTCTTTCAAATGCTTCAGCAGGCATAAAAGCTGAATGGGGATCAAGATTTTCCACCATGCCTTTTATGGCATTATGGATCAACTTTTCAGTGTCAACCTCATCAACATAGTTATTTTCAAGTTCTTCTAATATTTCAGTAAAGAGCTTAATTGATCTATAGCTTTTTTCATTATCTGCTGTTGCAGGGCTTAAAAAGCTAATTGTTATTAAAAAAACAAGTATTATAATTTTAATTGTAATATTTTCACATCTCTTCTTGCCTCTGCGCATTCTTAAGCTCCTTTTTTCAACCATTTCATTGGGTTTACAGGTTTCCCATGGTGACGTATTTCAAAATGAAGGCACAAACCTTTTATTGAGCCGGTATCACCGACAATCGCTATGGTTTCTCCTTTTTCCACTATTGCACCTTTTTTTTTCAATAACTCTTTGTTATGGGCATAGAGTGAATAATAACTGCTGCCATGATCAATAATCATTAAATTACCATATCCTTGAAACCACTTGGAAAAAATCACCTTACCATAAAACACTGCCTTTACATAATCATTTATCCCAGGCTTTATATCAATTCCTCTCTGAAATGTGAATGATTTATTACCATCAGACTGCCCTGCTCCAAATTTTGAGATGATTTTTCCCTTTACAGGCATGGAAAGTCTTCCCTGATAATCAGAAAATGATAAAGAGTGAGTATTGCCAGATTTGACATTTTTAATTTGCTCAATCTCTTTATTAAGCTCCTGGGCTGCTTTCTCAAGTGATTTAACTGCAGCAAGAGTAAGTTTTTTTTCAGCTTTAATTCTATTTAAAACATCTTTTTTTCTTTTGCTCTTTGTCTTTGCAACTAAAATCTGCTGGGTCAGCTCTTTTTCAAGCCCAAGCTTCTCTTCCCTTTTTTGTTTAAGTTCACTTTCAAGCTCTTCATATCTTTGCATTGTAACGATCTGCTCATCAAGAATCCTTGTGTCAGAATCAATTATTCTTTCCAAAGCTCTCTGTTTAATAATAAGGTCAAAAAGAGAATCAGGTTCAGACACAATATCAAATTTCCCCAGCATCTGCATTCTATAAAGTGCATTGAGCCTTGTTCCTGAGTATATTCTTTTTTGGTCATACTCTTCGATAATTTTCTCTTTTTCCTCAACAATATGCTCAATCCTGCTGCTTAATTTACTAAGATTTTTTGAAATATGTGATACCCTCACCTTTGCCTTGTTCAGTGTGGAATCTATTTCATTGAGTCCTTCAATTATAATTTTCTCTTCTTTGGAAAAAGAGATAATCTTCTCCTGTTTTTGCTTAATTCTCTTTTCCAGAATCTCTTTTTTATCCAGATTTGTATGGGCTTTTCCAAGATTGCCTGTTTTGGTGCTGTTCTCTTTGTATATTGCCTTTTTAGACTTTATGGCAGGTTTTATGGTTTTAAAAAAATTGATATATCTGGAGCGGTTTCTCACATATCCTTTTTGACCTTTAAAGTCAATTTTGATCCAGGCACCAATATTGCCAATATCACCATAAACTTTAATTTTTGCTCCCCTTTTTAAAACAAAAGATACCTTGCCGCCACTGGAAGGTGTTGCTCTTACATTTAATCTATGGGAAGCAACAATACCATCTCTTACTGCATTATTATCCCCAGCAAAAACTACATTATGGGCAGAGCATACAAAAACTGCCGCTGAAAATAAAACTACAACTATGCGAGCAATTGTTTTAATGAGATATAGCATCCAAACCAACCTAAGAAGGTACTTCCTGCAATTATTATTAGAATATACTTAAATGACAAAAACTGAATATCAATAAACATATATGAAGAGACTGCATCACTGACACCTGAGGACAGGCTGATATATGATATCAATAGTATGGCAAGCCCTGCAATACCACCAACAGCTCCCTGGAATAACCCCTCTAAATAAAAGGGTGTTTTTATAAAATTATCAGTTGCTCCCACAAGGTGCATGATATTGATCTCCTCTTTCCTTGAAAAAAAAGCAAGACGTACTGTATTTGCAGTAATAAAAAGAGCGATCAGAAAAAAAAGAGAGCTTATTGACCAGCCTGCCACCTTGAATAAATTATAAATATTTAAGAACTTCTCCAGCCAGGCTTGACCGTACTCAACTTCGCTTACATGGGAAATATCCTTGATCTTCTGGGCAAAAACAGATACTTCATCAAAATTTGAAACCCCGCTCATTCTTACATCAAATGCGTCGGGCAGAGGATTTTCACTTAAGGTTTCAAAAAAAACAGTATCGGAATTAATATTTTTTTTTAGATTATTCAAAGCAACATCTTTTGAAATAAAAAATACCTGCCGGGTGTTTTTAAAACTTTTTAGCTTTGCATTTAATTCAGGAAGCATTTCCATTGTAAAACTGCTGTCCAGGTAAACCATGATCCTCCCGCCATGATTCCATGTTTCAACCATACGGCTTATGTTCTGGAAAAAGAGCATAAAAGTACTGACAACAAGGATTGAAAGAGCTATTGTGATAATGGTTATTAAATTTAAAAATTTATTTAGCCTGATATCAACTAAAGCTCTTCTCACATAACGGTTCATCCTTCCTCCACTAAAATCAATCTTATTCTAAAGCATTGTTGCGGTGCGCTGGAGTTCACCCTCTTTAAGCATTATACTTCTTGCTTTTACAGTCCTGCTGATCAACTGTATATCATGACTTGCAATAATAACAGTTGCCCCTTTTTCATGATATTTCATTATAAAATCCATGGTTGCCTGGGCTGCATCAGCATCAAGGCTTCCAGTTGGTTCATCAGCTAAAATAATTGATGGGTTGCCTGCCATTGCCCTTGCAACGGCAACTCTCTGTTGCTCACCACCAGACAGCATGGGAGGATAGAGATGCACTTTTTTCTCCATCTCAGTAATCCTCAATACATGCATAACTTTTTTTCTTATATAGCCGGGTTTGCCACCGGCAGCCTCCAGTACAAGGGCTACGTTATCAAACACTGTTCTATTTGTAATAAGTTTATAATCCTGGAAGATCATACCAAACTTGCGACGTAATAAAGCAAGCTTTGGTCTTGAAATCCTGGCAAGGTTTATTCCGTTAACAATAATCTGCCCTTCTGATACTGTTTCAGCAAGATAAAGCATCTTTAATAAAGTTGATTTCCCTGCACCAGTGGGTCCGTTTAAGAAAATGAATTCTCCCTTTTGAATTTCAAGGGAAACATCCTTTAAAGCGTATTTCGCTCCATAGCGTTTACTAACATTAAAAAGTCTGATTATTGAATTATTACTGCCCATACCTTACATATTGCTTTCATTAAATAATTTTTTCTAAAATTGACTGCTATGAAATTTACTGCTATAAATCAATTGTGTCAAGGAGTGCTGAAAAACAGTTTTTCTTACATTATGCCCTCACTGTAATCCGTAATACGGCTTCTTCCAAGCAGTGAGGGCTTTATACGCTTAAAAACAGGAAAAAATAGAATAAAAAAAGAGTTTGGAAAATAAAATAAAAATGAAACTATTTGACAGCCATTCACATATAGACGATATCTGCTTTGAAAAAGATTTTGATAAAATGATTGAGCGCAGTTATAAGGCATCAATAAATGGTATTATGGTTGTAGGTATTAATGAAAAAACTTCCAGAAAAGCAATAGCACTTGCAAAAAAATACAGACAGATTATCGCATCAGTGGGTCTGCACCCCCACTATGCCAGGACAGGTTCAGACAGTTTAATTAAAACCTTTGAAACCCTTGCAAAGAACAATCCATGTGTAAGAGCCTGGGGGGAAACAGGACTTGATTTTAACCGAATGCATTCGCCAAGAAATCTCCAGGAGAAATGGTTTGAAAGACAGATTTATGCTGGTGCAAACCTTGACCTTCCCATTATATTTCATGAACGCGACTCTGACGGCAGATTTCTTGAAATGCTGAAATCAGCAGATATCAAGGAGAGAAAAGGTGTGGTGCACTGTTTTTCCGGAACAAAAAGGGAGATGTTTGAATATCTTGACATGGGATATTATATTGGTATCACAGGCATCCTTACAATTAAAAAACGGGGGGAGACTTTGCGAGAGCTTGCCTGCTTGATTCCTGAAAATAAAATTGTAATAGAGACAGATGCTCCATACTTGACTCCTGCACCCCAGAAAAACAGAGTACGCAGAAATGAGCCAGGATTTGTTAAATCAGTCATGGAAAAACTTGCTGAAATTAAAAATATGGATGTTGAAAAACTCTCTGAAACCATCTGGCAAAATACAATCAACCTCTATGGAAATCTTTAATCTAAGTATCCCGGTCAAACTAGCCAGTTCAACTTTTCCCCCTGGATGTTTCTCAATTTTTTAAATAAACTTGTTGACACAGGTCATATATATCACTATATTCATTTATAACGATATATAAAATATCTTTGATTTCACACAGGAGATTTAAATGCCAAAGGTTACTCAATTAAAAATCAGAAGTACTTATAAAGCAAGAATGATGATGTTTTATCTTATATCAGGAGCAGGAGCGATTTATCTCTGGTGGATACTCTACAGCTTGCTTCCCAAAATTTCTTCATGGCTTACCTATAGCCTTTTGCCCATAAAAACAGGATCCCATATCGGAGCTTCCGTGGAATTCTTTTTATATGATACCCCAAAGGTAATGATGCTTTTATTTCTAGTTGTTTTTGGGGTCGGTGTACTAAGAAGTTTTTTTACACCGGAGAAGACCCGGGCATTTTTATCTGGAAAAAGCGAATTTGCCGGTAATATTTTTGCAGCTCTTTTGGGAATTATTACACCATTTTGTTCTTGTTCTGCTGTACCGTTATTCATAGGTTTTGTAACAGCAGGGGTGCCCCTTGGTGTAACTTTCTCTTTTTTAATTGCAGCTCCCATGGTAAATGAGATTGCTCTGGGGCTTTTATACGGATTGCTTGGATGGAGAGTTGCAGCTATTTATATGGGCACGGGTCTTTTTATTGCAATAGGTGCAGGCTGGGTCATTGGCAGGATGAAACTTGAACATCATATTGAAGATTGGGTCACAGCAACAAAAGCCGTAGATGTTTCCATGGAGGAAGAAAAATTGACATGGAATGACAGATTTATCTACGGGTTAGATGCCGTAAAAGAAATCATTGGTCGGGTCTGGATTTATGTCATCTTAGGAATTGCAGTGGGCGCAGGGATACATGGTTTTGTCCCCCAGAGTATCATGGCATCTATTATGGGCAAAGGGTCATGGTGGTCAGTGCCATTATCAGTTCTCCTGGGAATTCCCATGTATTCCAATGCAGCAGGTATTATCCCCATTGTGGAAGCCCTGCTTGGCAAAGGTGCAGCCCTGGGTACAGTTCTGGCATTTATGATGAGCGTTATTGCCCTCTCTTTGCCTGAAATGGTTATCTTGAGAAAAGTGCTTAAACCTAAACTCATTGGCGCATTTGTCAGTGTTGTGGCAAGCGGCATTCTTATAGTAGGGTATTTATTTAATATGATTATTTAATTTTGGGAGGTTTTAATGGAAATTAAAATACTTGGACCTGGTTGTGCCAAATGTAACAAAACCTTTGAACTTGTTCTTGAAGTCCTGGAAGAAACAGGTATCAAAGCTGATGTGGAAAAAATCTCAGATATGATGCAGATAGCATCCTATGGTATTTTCGGGACACCTTCTGTCATTATAGATGGCAAAGTAAAATGCACTGGCAAGGTACCTAAAAAAAAAGAGCTGATAAAATGGCTCAAATAATACAATAATGGTCACTAAATATAATTCACAGGATACAATATGAAAGAATTTATCAAGGTTGCCAAGGCATTGTCTGACCCCACCAGGGTTAAAATATTAAAGATGCTCCAGAACAAACTATTGTGTGTATGTGAGATTCAATCAGCCATGGATCGTGCCCAGTCAACTATCAGCAAGCATTTAAAGGTACTTGAAGAGGCAGGTTTGATTACCTTTCAAAAGGATGGACTATGGGTAAATTATGAACTGGCAGACGGTAGCCAGAGCCCCTATGCTGCGAGCATGATTGCTAATCTGCGCCATTGGCTGGATGATGATCCTGAGGTGGGTAATATTATTGCAAAATTGCCGGAAATTGACAGAAAAGATATTTTAGCCTAGGCAATCCCTATCCAGAGTTTAACCATGCAAGATGCAGGATTATATGTTAGATAACAGACTAACTATATTTATAAACCACTGTTTATAAATAAAAACAAAGGTAAATAAATGAAAAATAATTTAAAAAAACTAAGGATCTTAGCTGCTGTTTTAATAGTTTTATCCACATCAATTGCCCTGGCTGAAGATTTTTCAATGCTTCCGGTCAAAGACCAGGTGAATATGATTGACCTCGGGGCAAAAAAATGCATTCCCTGTAAAATGATGATGCCGGTTATGGACAAAATCGAAAAAGCATATAAAGACAAAGCACACATTGCGTTTATTGATGTCTGGGAAAACAGGGACCAGGTATCAAGATTTAAGATACGATCTATTCCAACCCAGATTTTCTTTAATGAAAAGGGGGAAGAAGTATACCGCCATGTCGGGTTTCTGGATGAAAAATCCATTATCAAGCAATTAACAAAAATGGGAGTTGCAGAACCTGATTTGAATAAAAAGGAGTAATTGCCATGTTTGATACTCTGTTTATCCTGGTTAATCAATGGATGGCTGGAAACACAATACTTGCCGCAACAGGTTGTTTTCTGTGGGGCATGATAAGTGTATTGTTCAGCCCATGCCATATGGCATCCATCCCGCTCATTGTAGGCTATGTGGGAGGTCAGGATAAAATGCTTAACCCCAGACAGGCAGGGTTATATTCTGTTTTTTTTACTATTGGTCTGTTCATTACCATTGCCGTTGTAGGAATTATATGTGCTTTTCTTGGACAAATGCTTGGTGATGTGGGAAATTATTGGCAGGTTCTGGTGGGAGGCATCCTGATCTGGATTGGTTTGGGAATGCTTGGTGTGGAAAAATGCTCCATGTCAGGCAATCTATTATATAAACTCAATGTCAAAGGATTAAAAGGTGCATTTATTCTCGGGCTTGCCTATGGCATTCTTTCGGGCTCCTGCACCTTTGGATTTATTGCCCCGATTCTTGCAATTATTACAGTCCAGCACCGGATCATTACCGGCATTATCCTGATTACCCTTTTCGGGCTTGGGCATTGCTTTCCCATTGTAATTGCAGGCACATCTTCAGCAGCTGTTCGAAAACTTCTGGAAAATAATACCTGGCACGGAGCAGGTGCATGGTTCAGAAAAGGTTCAGGCATTCTGGTAGGGCTCCTGGGTTTATACTTTATTATTAATCCCTTTGTTATGACTTCATAATAAAAAAAACACTGTTACTGTTTAGTCTCTTTGTTGGTTTAAGTAAAAAAGGTAATGAATTTGTTAAGGGGTTTACTTCTGCTGAATACAAAGAATTCATTAATGAGTGGAGTAAATTACTTGACAGTTATTTTGAATCAAGTGCAGGGTAATACCAGTATTTAACTTGGTTTGCCGATTGCCACCCATGAATTAAAAAAAATTTTAACCTTGGTAATAAATAATGTCTGAACTATTTCAAAGCAAAAATATTTCTAAAAATTTTGGTATATATCAAGTATTATCAGATATAAGTTTCTCCATCTATCCAGGTGAAATTATGGGGATAATAGGTCCCAATGGCGCAGGGAAAACTACCTTGATGGAATGTATGACAGGGTTATTGCCGTTTGATAAAGGAGAACTTTATTGGAAAAATAAACAGGTTTCACCACTGCACGCCAAACAGTTCATGTTTTATCTGCCCCATGGTATTTTGCCTTATGCTGAACAAAGGGTTGACATTGTACTCAATTTTTTCCAGCTTATATATGGTGCTTCAAAAACAGAGTTGAGTCAGCTTATTGAGAGGCTTGGACTCTCTTCCATGTTAAAAAAACAGGTTTATACATTATCCAAAGGCTATCGGCAAAGGCTGCTGTTGTTGATTGGTTTGCTCTCTTCCCAACCTTTACTGCTGTTGGACGAGCCCTTTGATGGTTTTGACCTTGGTCAGACTCTGGAGGTAATGAAATTGCTCCGTGAGACAGTGACCAATCGAACTTTATTACTTTCCATTCACCAACTGACAGAAGCACAAAAAATTTGCAACCGGTTTCTGCTGTTAAACAGGGGCAAGGTGTCAGCTGTTGGCTCCCTTGCCCAGTTGCAAGACCAGGCAGGACTGAAATCCGGCGGTCTTGAGGAGGTGTTTCTTGCCATTGCCTGAATTTAAACTATTGCGTGTACTGCTGGTGCAGGAAATACGAGCTTTGCTGATCTTTCCTGCCCTCTGGGGCATGCTGATTATTTTATCTTTACTTGCAGGCTACAGTTTTATCCAGGCAGTGGAATTATTCAGCCAGGCTAGTAAGACAGCTCTTGCCTATCCTGAACTTGCAAGGGGAATGAATCCACTGGAAGGAATTTTTATACCAACATTTGGTGCATATTACCTGGTGGAGACACTGCTTTTACCTTTTGTAATAATCCAGTTAATTGGACAAGATAAACAAAACGGTACTTTAAAGCTCCTGCTGCAATTGCCCTTGTCACCATTTGCCCTGAATGCTGTAAAATTATCAGCAACAAGTGTTGTGTTGTTCTTGACCCTGTTGCCAGGTATTTCAATTTTGTTTATCTGGCAGTATTTAGGGGGTGTCATCCATTTTCCGGAGATATTCGCTTTAGTGTTGGGTCACACACTCTATTTTTTGACGATTGTCTGTATTGCCATGTTTGCAACGGCTATCTCCAATGCCTTGCCAACAGCTGCAATGATTTGCCTCGCTGCAACCCTGGGATCCTGGGTTCTGGATTTTGTCGCTGCCAGCGGAGGCTTGGCAGGTGTATTGGGTAACTGGTCACTAACTGCCTTGCTAGGTCAGTTTGAAAATGGTTTGCTATCCTCTGTTCCCCTTGCTTTCTTTTTGACCTTGTCGCTGTTTTTCTTTATAGCAGCGTCTGTTTTACTACATCCTGGACAAAGGTTATACCCTAGATTAAAGGTAATCCTTGTGGCTGTTGTAACTCTGCTGCTTATCCAATCAAGTGTTATGCAGATACCGCAATATCTGGATATTACGGAAAATCGCAGGCACTCTTTTAATCCAGCAGATGTCCGCGCCCTGCAACAGATGAATAAAACAGTAATAATCACCATTCATCTGACCCGGGAAGATGGTCGTCTGTATGATTTTGAGCATGATGTTTTAGCAAAATTAAAGCGAACCCTGCCTGATTTAAAGGTTAGGTTTGCCAAAACTAAACAGGCAGGAATGTTTGGTGCTTCAGAGAGTGACACCTATGGATTGATTGAGTATGAATATGATGGCAAGCTTGACCAGAGCTATTCCAACAGCGCACTTGAAATTTTACCGCTGATTCATGGTCTTGCAAACCACAAGGTAGCACCTGATATAATACCTGACTATACTGGACATCCACTGGTTGCTGATGCTTCCAATAGCAAGTGGTGGTTTTATCTGCTGCTGCCACTGATGTTCCTGGCAGCAGCATATCTGTTTTGCAAGCCACAATTACTAAAATCACACATAATAAGGAGACAATAATATGAAAACAAAAACTAGGAGGAACCTGCTTATCACTGGTGCTGCCCTGATTTTTTTAGCTACAGGTTTTTTTGTGTATCAAAAATATTTTTCCTGGTCCAAGCCCCCGGTTCAGGCAGAATATCTGCCTGCAAATTCGCCAAAACCAGAGAAAAGCCTGATATCTGTTGCCAACGCAGGAGTGACAAAACAAAATCCAGTAACAAATAACAAAAATTCCATGGAAGATGATTTCCTGCACGAAACAGTTGGAGCCATGCCTCTCTCATTTGCTCCGGCAGTTGGCAACTGGATAATCGGCCTAGATAATGGTAATAAAGTTTTGGTTGTTGATGGACGTAAATGGCGCCGTGGCAATGCTTCTGCTGGTTTAGCCGACAAAGCCCGCGCCCTGTATGGTGAGCGATATGCAGAGTTCCTTGACAATGTAAAGGCATATGCATACTACCCGTTCGCAGTATCCCAACAGGTGGACAATTTTACCAATGGTGAAATCACGGTGCGTTTCAAAGGTGTTGCAGGAAGAATTGATCAGGGAGCAGGTATTCTTTTTGATCTCAAGCCAAATGGCGATTACTATACTGTCCGAGCAAACCCTCTTGAGAATAACCTGGTATTGTGGCGGGTTAAGCATGGCAAAAGGAGTTCCATAAGTTGGGTTCGCAATGTTCCCACACCAACAAGGAAATGGCACACATTAAAAGTAAAAATTAAAGGCAACCTTGTCCAGGGATTTGTAAATGGCAAACAGTTTCTAGGACATAAATTGCCTGCTGCAGTGTCGGGAAAGGTTGGATTATGGACTAAAGCTGACAGTGTTGTTTACTTTGATGATTTTAAAGTGGTTAAAAGCTCCACGGGACAGCAGGATTAGACAAGGCAAATACTTATTGTTGGATTTATATTATTTATCACTAAACCGTGAATACATAAAGAATGCACGTTAAATTAACGGCTTAATTGACAAAACCGTGAAATATCTTTACCATGTGGTATTATGAAAAGAAAAACTATTTTCAGAAAAATAGATGCTTTAAGAAGAAGATATTATAAAGCTCTTACTGGAAAGCAGTCTATTATTGATCTTATCAATGAAGCAGAGATTGCTGAGAGTGTATATAATTCCAATGCCATTGAAAACAGTACCTTAACTCTGGAAGAGACAGAAAAAATTTTATTGGAGATGGATTTAAACAGATTTGTTTCAGCAAGGGAGATGTTTGAAGCAAAGAATCTTGCCAGGGTTATGGATTACATTCATAAAAAAGTTAACAATATTAAACTGGATGAAAACACCATTCTGTTTTTACATAAAATGCTCATGGTCAATATTCAAGATGAGATTGCAGGAAGGTTCCGCCGGGATAATGAATTTGTAAGAGTCGGCAGCCATATTGCACCTGCTCCACAAGAGATTGCAGAGAGAATGACAAATGCAATTATTGAATACTTTGGCAATGCATCGGAACATATTGTAACAAGGGTTGCAAAATTTCATCTGGATTTTGAGTATACCCACCCCTTTATTGATGGCAATGGTCGCATGGGGAGAGTTTTAAATAATTTTATACTCCTGAAAGAAGGCTGGGTAACGGTTAACATTCAATTTATAGACAGACAGCTCTATTATGATGCTTTTAGAGAATACAATATCAAAAACAAACCTTTAATCATGGAAGAGATAATTGCTAAAGCGTTGTTGAATTCCTATCATAAAAGGCTGGCATATTTGGAGGGCAGAAAAATTATCAAGCTTTGTGAATATGCAAAACAGCAGAAAACATCCCACTCCAACCTGTTAAACAAAGCTAAAAGGCAGACCATTGAAGCTTTTTTGGAAAAAGGAACCTGGAAAATAAGTACTGATGATTAAACCTTTGCCATAAGGGTCTCAACAGCTTTTTCAAGCCCATCTAAAGATAGTTCAAACATGGGAAAAATCTGGGAAATTGCTAAAATAGTATGTGTATAGCCCCACATTCTTTCCTGTACCGGATTAAGCCATATAGAATTTGGAAAAGTCTCCTTAATAAATTGAAGCCTTTCCAGGGACGGTTTCCCGCTTCTTTCACTCATATGGATAGATCCGTCTTGTGCCATAAGCTCATACGGCGCCATGCTTGCATCGCCCACAACAATAAACCGTGTGTCAGGATCAATTTTTGTAAAATCATCAATTCTAACAGGCTTTCTATATCTGGCAGGATCTTCATATACATAATCATAAATGGTATTATGGAAAAAATATGTCTTTATCTCTTTAAACTGGGATTTTGAATAATCAAAAAGTGTCTGTACCAGGGAGATGTATGGGTCCATTGACCATCCACCATTATCTATGGCAAGAATTATCTTTAATCTGTCTTTTAAGGATCTGTCAAATAATAACTCTATTTCGCCGCCATTTCTCATGGTTGCTCTTATGGTTTCATCGATATTTATCTGATCTTTTGGTCCCACAGGGACCATGTTACGAAGACGTTTCAGCGCTTCGCCCATATTTGCTTCAGTTAAAGGACCGGTTGTTGAGTAATCTTTATATCTACGCTCATTGGCAACTTTCACTGCAGATTTATTTCTGGATTCGCCACCAACACGCATTCCACCGGGATGATATCCTGAATGTCCCACAGGAGAGTAACCTCCAGTGCCTATCCATTTATATCCGCCATGGTGCTCTCCATCCTGATCTTTTAACCGTTTCTTAAAATAATCAATCAGCTCTTCGGGGGACATTTTTTTAAGCTCAGCCTCATCAACACCCATGGCATCGGCGAGCTGTTTTGGATCTTTAAGCCATTCATCAAGCATGGCTTTAGCTATTTCATCAACCTCAAATCCATCATTTTCAGGCAGGGGTATTCCCTCAAAATAAAATGCAAAAACCTGATCATAAAGGTCAAAATATCTCTCGCTTTTTACAAGGATAGATCTTGCACATGTATAAAAATCATCAAGGGAAAGTATCAAACCTTTTTTCAAAGCTTTTTGTAAAGTTAAAAAAGAGGTTGGAGTAACAGGAATTCCAACTTCCTTTAATTTATAAAAGAATCTTATGAACATATTAAAAAAGCCTTCGCCTTGCTGTTGTATCTTTGGCTCTCTGATAATCAGGGCTCTTTTTAAAAAGAACACCAAGATAAGGAATTTTACCTTTGATTATATCCTTTGCATGGAAATCAGGATCAGCATCAAGGGCTCTTATCCAGTTAATCAACTCTCTGGTTGCAGGTTTCTTTTCAATTCCATCAATATTCCTCATACTAAAAAATGCATCAATTGCACCTTCAGCAAGTTTTTTGTCAATTTCTGGGAAATGAACATTGATTATTTTGCGCATCATTTTTGGATCAGGAAAGGCTATGTGATGAAAATTACATCTGCCGAGAAAAGGGTCGGAAAGATCTTTTTTTGCATTGGAAGTAATAATTATTACAGGTCTCTGTTTTGCTGTTATTGTTTTATCAGTCTCAATAATATCAAACTGCATCTGATCCAGTACATCAAGCATATCATCCTGAAAGTCTGTGTCTGCCTTATCAATTTCATCAATTAAAAGAACTGTTCTCTTTTCAGCAGTAAATCCCTGACCAATCTTACCCATTTTGATATACTCTTCAATGTCACTTACATTCCGTGTGGAGTCGCCGAATCTTGAGTCATTCAACCTTGTTAAGGTATCATATTGATACAATGCTTCCACAAGTTTCATGCTTGATTTAACATTAAGGACAATCAACGGCATTCCCAATGATTCTGAAATTGCATAGGCAAGCATTGTTTTACCTGTACCTGGTTCGCCTTTTAAAAGAAGGGGCATTTCCAAAGTCATTGAAATATTTACAATGGATGCAAGTTCACTATCAAGTACATATTTATTGGCACCTCTAAAGTTGTTTCCATGATCTTTCATATCTGTCATACAATCTCTCCATAAAAAAATTTACTATAGTTTAACTATATAAAATATGCACACTAACCAAAGAGTCAATAAAAAAGAGCGGGTTAAATATCAAACCGCTCTTTTTCTTACCTCTATTGATTATTCTGTATTGCTATCTATATTCGTCCCTTTTTAGAACCTGACATTTTCCTTTTCCCTGCTCAATATTATTTATTGCCTTTCTTACATGCTCAATACGTTCATCAACATATGCCTGAAATTTTGCAGGATCAATGGCTGTAGCTTTCAGATCAGTAAGCCATTTACTAATCTTCTCATCTGAAACATCATCACCTTTATTTACAGGATGCAAAGCTACACGAGCTTTCCATGCTCCCATTCTGGGGCTTGCAAGAATAAAATAGCTCCTTCCACCTTCCAGGTCAGCCTCCACACAGGACCAGTTTTCTGCCCTTGCCATGAATAGATGTTTTCCCGGTGTTGTTTTATACTGAATATATGCACCAGCTTCTATCACACCAATACATTTTTCACTATCCCACAATCCAAACTGAATGGCACCACCATAAAAACTGGGTCTGACAAAATTAACCAAAACTGAATTGTTATCAAGGTTTTCCACATTCATGGGCTGCACACCCATCATCAAACTACTTTGACACCCTGAAAAAAATACCAGGGCAAAACAGATTCCAATCAAGAATAATTTTTTTAATTTCTTCATATTGTCTCCTTAGAATTAATTTTATTTAATTTCTAAATATATACTCAATATCACTGCAATACGGTTTTTCACTATATATATTCGATTTTAAATTGTCAATTATTTGTCAGGCTATTGTCAGACACCACTAAAACCATCCGTATTCACCAGATTTTCATGGATAACTATCAAGTACTTTTTTTTCCCAGGGGAACACAAAAAATACCACCTTTAAAAAGACCGCCGGCAAAACATTTGTTGCATGATATACATTCAGCAGAGCCATGGTCACCATGGGCCCATTGGTCAGGCAGGTCTGGCTGGCGAATCAATGGGCGAGACATTGAGACAAAATCAATTTCCATATCCTCTATTGCTGCCTTTACCTTATCAAAGGATCTAAACCCACCCACAACCATAACCGGGCAGGAGACATTCTCTTTAATTGCAAGGGCAACTTCAAGATTGTAAGCTTCCTTATCCGGGCTCAAAATTTTTGTTCTGACAGGGGTCCTGGCTCCTGAGGCGCCAGTACCGGAAGATACTTCAATGGCATCAATCCCCATTTGTGATAACTTGTCAGCTGTCCAGAGAGCATCTTTTAATTCAAGTCCGCCATCAACATAATCCACAGCATTCAATTTAATAAACAGGGGGAAGGATTCACCCACTTCAGATCTGATTTTATTATACACTTCAAATAAAAACCTTGCCCGATTTTCCAGGGACCCGCCATAGTCATCACTCCTCTGATTAGTCAGGGGTGATAAAAATTGATTGACAAGATAACCGTGGGCAGCATGGATCTGAACTGCATCAAAGCCATATGTTTTAGCCCGCAATGAAGCCCGGGCAAATGCATCAACAAGGCTCTTAATGTCCTCCTGGGAGAGCATGGCAGGTATTTCAGGAAATTGATCAACTTTGATGGCAGATGGTGCAACAGGAGGTAATCCTGAATGTTTTTCATCGGCCTGCCCCCCTGCATGCACAAGCTGTATTGCAATTTTGCTTCCCTGTTCATGGACCTTATCAGTCATTTTTTTATAAACATCGGCAAACCCATCTGTGCAAAGACCCATTTTCCCTGGAAGCTGTTTTCCTTCCGGGCTGATAAAGGTGTACCCTGTAATTATCAAACCAATGCCGCCTTTTGCAAGCATAGTATAATAGTCAATCAGCTTTGAACCAGGTCTGCCACTGACTGGGTCACACATTCCTTCCCATGTGGCAGAACGCACAAGGCGGTTGGATAACTGCATGGTATTGATACTTGCTTTTTCAAAAATTTTTCCCATTTTATCCTCTTTGTATGTTCAAGTTTAAAAAAAAATATGATTATAGTATTTTTCTCAAAATAAAAACAGACGTAAAAAATTGACTCTTAAAAAATTACAATTTTGTAATTTGTATGTCTTTTTATAACCGTGGCTGTTTTTTTTAGATTGACACTGGTTGAGCATAATGATAATGATCTAATTTTAACCACTTGAATGGACAGGAGTATATTATGATTGGTGGACTTGGAATGCCGGAGTTAATAATAATTCTTGTAATAATCCTTATTATCTTTGGTGCTGGCAAGCTTCCTGAAATTGGTGCCGGGCTGGGGAAAGGAATACAGAATTTTAAGAAATCCTCAAAAGAATCAAAAATAGAAGATAACAAAGAAGCTGAAACAAAAAAAATAGAAGACGATACAAAAACATAAAAGTTTTTATCCTTCCTGATGATCACTCTGATGATTACTGCTGGCAGCTGCATATTAATGAATATGCAGCTGCTGGATGTTTTAATACTTTTTTTCTGAAGTTAATTTTAAAAGTTGAAAACTCTTTGATTTAACAATTTTCTAGATGCAAAGTATGGGGGTAATTATTATTATTACAAAAATGTAATAATATTCTACAATTAAATTACATTTTTGCAATATTAACGGCAAAATCTGATTACTCCCCTGCTCACTATACCTTAAAAACCCCTGCCAGCACGGTCTACACAACTTATTGGGCTATCTGGCACAATCATTGCTTGTTTTATTGTATAATGAATAGTGATCAGATCAACATATTAGTTAACAAAAAAAATAATTTGATTGATATCTTTATTGAAAAGAACACATCAAGTTTTTTGCATGACCTTAGCAGTGCTCTGGACGAATATTTCTATGCAGCCTTTGAGAACAGCGTAACTGCAAGGAATATAAACGCTGGCGGCAATGCTTTTGCCCTGATTGCCCTGGGTGGATACGGAAGAGAAGAGCAGTGTATTCATTCTGACATAGATGCTTTAATTTTATTTGAAAACAAAATTCCTCCCAATGCTGAAGCAATTGTGCAAGACCTGGTTTATCCGCTATGGGATGCTCATTTTGAAGTTGGATACTCTGTAAGAACAATAGATGAGAGCCTGGAGTTTGCTTTTGAACGATTTGATGTGCTTACAACTATGCTGGATGCAAGATTTGTTTGCGGTGCATCACACATATATTCCACACTCATGGAAAAATTCAGGGAACAGTTAAACAGAAAAAATAATTTAAAAAAATGTCTTAAAGGTCTTATAGCTCAATCTGAGAAAATGCATTCAGATTTTGGAGATTCAACCTATCTTCTTGAGCCAAATTTAAAATCAGGGCATGGGAGCTTAAGAGATTATCATGCTCTTTTGTGGTATGGCAAAATCACATCCAATATCCAGACCATTAAAGACCTGGAATATTATGGATTTATCTCCTGGGCAGAACACTTTAGATTGGTTGAAACCCTTGATTTCATATGGAAAGTTAGAAACTTTTTACATTATATAACCAAACGAAAATGTGATCAGCTGCATTTTGAATACCAGCTTGATCTGGCAAAACTTCTTGGATTTAAACCAAGCAAAGGACAAAAACCAGTAGAGGCATTTATGGGCGAACTCCACTCAAAAATGGAGTTCATGAAACATATAGCCAAAATTGTTAAAGAGAGAATAACGCTCTCCATTCGGGTAAAAGAGCCTAAAACCCCTCCCATATCCATATCTTCAGCCCCAATAGATGGGCTTACTATCAAACAAAACAGGCTGAATTTTACAGGTACTGTCCATGTCATAAACGACCCTTCTCTTTTACTTAAAATTTTTCTTGAAAGCGGTAAAAGAAAAATTACTCTTTCCATTGAAGCCAAGAGGATTGTGAGTGAATTCAAGCACCTCATAGATAAAAATTTTCGCAAGGATGAAGAAAATGTTAAAATGTTTAAAAAAATCCTCTCCCTCTCCTTATGGAAATTCAACATTCTAAATGTCATGCTGCCAACAGGTCTTTTAAAACAGTTTATCCCTGAATTTGCTTCGATCATTAACAAGATTCAGTTTAATCAATACCACCTCTTTCCAGTTGATAAACATTCCATCAGATGCGTACAGATTGTCAACAGTTTTCGAGGAAAAAAAGGGAGCGCCACCAAAGTACTTTATTCCATAGTTTACAAGGAGATAAGAAATAAAAATACCTTGTTAATTGCAGCTCTTCTCCATGATGTGGGCAAAGGTGCGCCGGGACAGGGGCATTCGGAAAAAGGCGCACAAATAGTACAAAAACCTTTAAAGCGGATGGGTTATACTGCATCTGAAATCAATGACATCACCTTTGTAATAAGAAACCATCTGCTTCTCATTAAGACTGCAACAAGAAGAGATATCAGTGATGAAGAGACAGCAGTATCCTGTGCAAAAAAAATAGGAACCCTTGAGCGCTTAAGGATGTTGTATCTTCTGACAGTAGCAGACTCAAAGGCAACAGGTCCTAAAGCCTGGAACGATTGGACAGAAACACTTCTTAAAGATCTTTTTTTAAAAACATTAAGTGTTATGAAAAACAAAGCGCTTGTTTCAAAGAAAAACTTAAGAATAACCGAAGAAAAGAGAGAAAAACTTCTCAGTTTATGCAGTGATAAATGGAGTACCAAGATGCTTCAAAAAGAGATCAACTCAATGTCGCACAGATATCTTCTCCATGCACCTATCAACACAATTTTAGAACATATTGATCTTCGCAGAAGCGTTGGAAAAAACAATTTCACCTGGCACATTACAACTGAGGAAGAGTCTGATATACGCATTGTAACCATATGCGGGAAAGACAAACCAGGCTTTTTTTCAAAAATCGCCGGGGTATTTTTCATGAACAATCTCAGCATTCAAGCATCAGACGCTTTTTCCTGGGACAAAGATACTGTGCTTGATATCTTCAGGGTTAAGCCTCCAGAAGATATTATATTTGAAAAGGAGAAGTGGGAAAAAGTTAAAAAAGATTTAAACCTTGCCATTGATGATAATAAATTTCTAAAAACTCTGGACAACAAGATTCCCGAGGCATGTACACCAGTACCCGGGCAACTTATACAATCAAGCAAAGTAGAAATTGATAACACAACCTCAAGCTTTTTCACAATCATTGAGGTTTTTACCCATGATTTTCCAGGTATTCTCTTTGCAATCACAAATGCTCTGTATAAAAACAATATTGATGTGAAATTAGCTAAAATAGCAACTAAGATTGATCAGGTAGTTGATATTTTTTATGTTCGCTCTGCAGAACATGGTCAGAAAATAGAATCTTCTGAAGCCCTTGAAAAAATAAAAAACAGCATCTTGCAATCCCTGCCTGAAACAAACCTAAAAGGAGAAATAGTATGAAAAAAATTGAAGCTATCATAAAACCGTTTAAACTTGATGATGTTAAAGAAGCCCTCAATGAAATAGGAGTACATGGAATGACAGTTACTGAAGTAAACGGTTATGGACGACAAAAAGGGCACAAAGAAATTTATAGAGGGGCTGAATATGTTGTTGATTTCATACCAAAAATCAAAATTGAAATCATCATAAATAAAGAGAGAACAGATGAAGCAGTCAAGACTATTTGCGATGCTGCAAACACCGGTAAAATTGGTGATGGCAAAATTTTTGTTACCCCGGTTGAACAGGCAATAAGAGTCAGAACAGGTGAAAAAGGAACAGAAGCACTATAATTAATAATATTTTAAAAAACACTTTATGGAGGAAGTAATGGGACCAAAAGAAGTTATTAAAATGGCAAAAGAGAATAATGTAAGAGTTGTGGATATCAGATATATGGATTTCCCTGGAACATGGCAGCATTTCAGTGTTCCTCTGGGTGAATTAACTGAATCTTCCTTTGATGATGGATTTGGATTTGATGGTTCAAGCATGAGAGCATGGCAGGAGATAAATAACAGTGATATGATTGTAATTCCTGATCCTGAGACTGCAAAAATAGACCCTTTTTTTGAAGTTGCTACCCTTGCCATAATAGGAAACATTCACAATCCTATTACCCATGAAGCATACAGCAGAGACCCCAGATACATTGCAAAAAAAACAGAGCAATACCTTAAAAGCACTGGTATTGGGGATACTATTTATATAGGGCCTGAACCTGAATTTTTTATTTTTGACAGCGTTAAATATGCCTCGGAAAATAATCTTGCATTTTACGAAATTGACTCTGAAGAGGGAGCATGGAACACAGGTCGGGATGAAATGCCAAACCTTGGATATAAAGTACGGCACAAACAGGGCTATTTCCCCCTGCCACCAGCTGATAAATTCCAGGATATGCGGACTGAAATGATGCTGACCCTTGAAGATTTAGGTATTGAAATGGAATGTCAGCACCATGAAGTCGCAACTGCGGGTCAGTCTGAAATTGACTTGAGATTTGCACCTCTTTTAAAAATGGGTGATCAGCTTGCATGGTTCAAATATGTTCTTAAAAATGTTGCAGCAAAACATAATCGCACTGTAACTTTTATGCCAAAACCAATTTACAATGATAATGGGACAGGCATGCACACCCATGTAAGTTTCTGGAAAGATGGCAACCCTATATTTGCCGGAAGTAAATATGCTGGAATGTCTGATGAAGCTCTTTTTGCAATTGGTGGAATAATGAAACATTGTAAGGCTTTATGTGCCATCACAAACCCCACAACCAACTCCTATAAACGTCTGGTGCCGGGATTTGAAGCACCAATCAACCTTGCCTATTCAAGCAGAAACAGAAGTGCTGCCATAAGGCTTCCCATGTATTCAAGCTCTCCAAAAGCAAAACGTATTGAATTTCGAACTCCTGATCCTTCATGCAATGGTTATATGGCATTTTCAGCAATCACAATGGCAATGATAGACGGTATTCAAAACAAACTGGATCCCGGAGACCCCATGGATAAAAATATTTATGACCTCCCACCAGAAGAGCTGAAAGAGCTTGATTCTGCACCGGGTTCTCTTGAAGAAGCCCTTGATGCCCTTGAAGCAAATCATGATTTTCTCCTTAAAGGAGATGTCTTTACCAAGGATGCGATAGAATACTGGATAAAATACAAAAGAGAAAATGAAGTGACTCCTGTGAACAGCAGACCTCATCCCCATGAATTCTTTCTCTATTATGATATTTAACTTCAATAAAATATCCTTTTCACACAGATTGCTGCATGGGGTTCCATGCAGTAATCTGTGCTTAATCAACATTCAATAGCATCCTGTAGATATTTATTTTAACCATTTAATTTTTTTTAATGAAAAAAAAAATTAAATGGAGTAGGGTTAACAATAGAACTAATTACAGGAGCGAATGTTTACAATATGAAATCTTTTTTTTTGTATCCATGCTTTATTCTATTATTAATCTTCCAGGCTGACATTGCCTTTACCAACGAAATCACCAAAGATAATATTTTTTCAGATCTTAAAAATCAACTTGTCAAAGATGGATTTAATAAAGAAAAGATAGATGCGCTCTATTCAAATAAAAGCATATTTTTTGATTTAAAAAGCGTCTCACTATTTTTTGTCCATTCTGAAGCAAAACTTAATTATGATCAATTTGTATCAAAGACTTCTCTGAAAAGAGCAGCAACTTACATGAACAAACACGGAAACAATTTGGAAGAGGCTGAAAAAAAGTATGGGGTTGATAAAACAATTATAACAGCTATCTTGCTTGTGGAGACCAGATTTGGGAAGTACCTTGGAAACAGACTTGTTATAAATACCCTGTCCACCATGGCAGCACTCTCAAACAACAGCTTAAAAAAAAGATTATACAAATCAATACCTGATTCTAAAAAAATTTCCAAGGCTAAATTTGAAAAAAAATCCATATACAAAGCCAAATGGGCATATCTTGAACTTAAAGCTCTCTTGAAATATTCTGCCAGAGAAAAAATTGATCCCATTGAAATCAACGGCTCCTATGCCGGTGCTTTGGGGCTTTCCCAATTTCTGCCCAGCAATGCTCTAAGGCTTGCAGCCGATGGGAACAATGATGGGTCAATTGATCTTTTTCAGCACCCGGATGCAATCCACAGCATAGCAAATTTTCTAAAGCACCATGGATGGAGCCCGGCTATTTCAAGGCAGAAAGCATACAAAGTTCTATATAAATACAACCATAGCAAACCCTATGTTACCACGCTTTTGAAAATATCCCATCTATTAAAAAGGTTAGATTATATATGAACACAACCTATATTGTTATAATTGTCACTGGAATGATTCTATGGGCAATTACAGCCCTTGCGCTGATTGATGTCCTTAAAAAAGATTTCGGATCATTAAAAAACAAAGCTATCTGGTTTATTGTTGCCTTTATCCCTGTTATTGGATGGCTTATCTATCTTATTTTCGGCTTCAGAAGAGGAGTTAGAAAAAAACTCAAAGAGTAAAA
>CAZMEX010000042.1:0-1863 GCA_964565415.1 uncultured Desulfobacterales bacterium
ATGCTTTAGTTAAATCAGCTGTTTTCGTTTTTTCTGGATTCAGAGCAGCACTCATAGCAGTTGAAATGCGATTTGGATCTTTTTGTGGTATATGACCAGCATTGTTTGAAATAAATTTATAAATATTTTCATCCATGATCAGAGCTGGGTTTTTATCACATAGAAAATTAACGAATTGCTTTATTGAATCTGTGGTAGAAACTGCAGTATTATCAAAAAAGCTTGCAAACCTGATATTAGCAGGTTTGACCGAAACAGGACGTATCAGATCCTCAATGGCTTCCCACCAAAAAAAGGCCCTGCTTTTTTATGATTCATGTTTAATAATTTCAGAAGATTTTTTTCGATAATATTGGTTGATATTGAGTTGTCTAATCGTTCTGTAAATACCACCTTACATAAATCGGATTTCATACAGCACCTTTTCTGATATCAAACACGGATTGAAATTTAATTTGAATCATTATCAAAGTCAGCTTTGCTTATATGTTTTCCTGACAGCGGATTTACCATTGAACTCTCTTGCATGGAAAAAGTTATAGTCAGCACTGAGTATCCGTCACTTCCAACGTAGGCTTTAAAGGGGTCACCTTTTTTGTATACTGGATCTCTTCCAGTAAGTACAGCTTTTGTTTTGAGATAATAATAACCTGTCTTCTTAATATTTAAGGTTTCGCTATTTTGGCTGTTAATACGGACTATGGCATATTTCTCAGCACTGTTTTCAGAGGTTTGCTTCATGACCTTGACGATTAAGTGCCTTTGAGAAGTATTTTTGATATGCAATTCTGCGGGGTGTAAATAACTATTTGCCAAATTTGTTAATAAAAAGAGAAAAAAGAATGACAGTAATATTGAAAGCCTTTTTTTAAACTTCATTTGTTACCTCTTTCATATAATAAGATTATTAAATTACTTACTTTTGGACATTGACAATTTAAAAACGATTATACCATAATCTCAGTAAAATAATATGTTTTGTAAACTTTATCAGCAATTATTGGTAAAAAAATATAATCAATAAATACAGGTTGAATGCCGATCGCTGGGTGGTTGAAATGGAGTATAGATTATTAGTATTTTCAGCAAAAAAGCAATGCTTTGATCAAAAAAAGGGGATTTTGAGTCTTTGAGCTATAATCTCTGCCAGGGAAACAGCTCATGGAGCCATCTATGTTCAAGTTCCAGGTTCTCCCCTGTGGTGTTAAAAGGAGCGTATGTAATATTTATTCTGGATATTTTTTCCCCTGCTAATTTAGGTAAATTATGATCCAGTATTCTGTAAAGCCAGGGCTTAAAGGCGTTGAATACCAAAACCACAGGTTCATACCCCTTTGATTCCAAAAGAGCGCAAATTTTCTGATGACCCGCTCTAATTTTTTATGAGTAACATCAATTAGGATAAAATAGCTGTCATTTTACCTGTTTTACTAAAAATTTTGAACATAATGAAAAATAAAAAAACTCTTTCCCTAACAGCATGTATTTATTGATTGCATTTTTATCGAAAATTGCTGATTTGTTTTGACAGCAATAATAGAGCTATGATATCTAATCTAAAAACAGTGAATAATTACTTATAAATGGAGAATAAATGCAAAAATATGTATTTCATTTTACAATAGTTACTCTATTTTTATTTGGTTTTTTATCAGTTATAAATATTGCCTACGGAGCTCCTGGAGATATTGAAAGAGTGAGTGTGGATTCCAGCGTGCCAGGCGTTCAGGGTAATGGTTCTAGTTATCATCCCTCCATATCATCCGACGGCAGATTTGTAGCGTTTCACTCTCTTGCCACTAATCTTGTGCCTGGAGATACAAATGGAGTACGGGATGTGTTTGTATATGATAGACAGACAGA
>CAZMEX010000042.1:1963-6662 GCA_964565415.1 uncultured Desulfobacterales bacterium
TACCATAGAGAGAGTGAGTGTGGATTCCAGCGTGCCAGGCGTGCAGGGTGATAATTATAGTTCTAATCCCTCCATATCATCCGACGGCAGATTTGTTGCGTTTGAATCTGCTGCCACTAATCTTGTGCCTGGAGATACAAATGGGAGCTTGGATGTATTTGTATATGATAGACAGACAGATACCATAGAGAGAGTGAGTGTGGATTCCAGCGTGCCAGGCGTGCAGGGTGATAATAATAGTTATACTTCCTCCATATCATCCGACGGCAGATTTGTTGCGTTTGAATCTGATGCCACTAATCTTGTACCAGGAGATACAAATGGGAGAATTGATATATTTGTATATGATAGACAGACAGATGTCATAGAGAGAGTGAGTGTGGATTCCAGCGTGCCAGGCGTGCAGGGTAATGATTATAGTTCTAATTCCTCCATATCATCCGACGGCAGATTTGTAGCTTTTTATTCTGCTGCCACTAATCTTGTGCCTGGAGATACAAATGGGAGAATTGATATATTTGTATATGATAGACAGACAGATGTCATAGAGAGAGTGAGTGTGGATTCCAGCGTGCCAGGCGTGCAGGGTAATGATTCTAGTGCTGCTCCCTCCATATCATCCAATGGCAGATTGGTTGCATTTGAATCTGATGCCACTAATCTTGTGCCTGGAGATACCAATGGGAGCTCGGATGTATTTGTAAAAGAAACAATTGCAAGTAGTACTGCTATTCCTACGCTTAACGAATATGGAATAATGTTTCTTTTATTAATGTTGGGTTTTAGTGCCTTAAAAACGTTAAAGAGAAGCAATATTTAAATCTTGAGAGTGGTGGCAGGATAAAAGGCACAGGAAGAATATATCCTGTGCCCTGTTTTTCAAATATTATTTAAAAGCATTCTCAAAATTTGGAACCATCTGTTTTTTACGACTCATGACATTGTCTAACCATACCTTGCCATCCTTAACAACTGCACCATCAAATGCTTTTGATACAACAGATTCATCATCAGAAGCAACAAGTAGCTCAGTGCCTTCTTTCATGATGTCTGTGAGCATAAGAAATACACTGTGGTGCCCTTTTTCTTCTTTAAGTTTTGCAATATCTTTTGCAAGGTCATCTTTAACACCATCAACGATGGAAAGATCAACAAGCTCAAGCTGACCAATTCCAACGCCTTTGCCACTCATGTCAAAATCTTTGTAATCACGCTCAACAAGCTCCCGCATGGGTGTGCCTTCAACAGCAGATTTTACTTTAAACATCTCAATGCCAAGTGCTTCCAGATCACCTTCGCCGGCAATCTCAGCAAGCTTGCTGCATGCTTTTTTGTCCTGATCAGTACATGTTGCTGATTTGAAAATTACAGTATCGCTTAATATGGAGCAAAGCAAAATACCTGCAATGTCCTTTGGAATATCAATATTAAAGAACCCATACATTTCAGTGATTATTGTACAAGTGCAACCCACAGGCCAGATCCAGCATTCAAGAGGCTGGCTGGTTGTTACATCACCCAGCTTGTGATGATCAACAATACCTAAAATATTGGCTTCTCCAAGATCATCAGGGCTCTGGGCAAGATCAGAGTGATCCACAAGGTAAACATCTTTTCCTGCAACAGAAGTAACAACTTCTGGTGTGCTGACTCCAAATCGGTTGAGAATAAAAGTGGTTTCAGGGTTGGTAGACCCTGGGATTACAGCAGTAATATCCTCACCTAGTTTCTTTTTCAGGTCTGCAAGGGCGATAGCTGCGCAAACAGTATCTGAATCTGGATTTTTGTGACCAAAAACTAATGTTGACATAAAACCTCCTAATTTTAATCTGATTTATATAATTATCTATTGCGATCAAAGTTTTCCCTTTGATCAGTTTTTTCTAATTTTAGGTATACCTTATAAGATTTATTTGGGATATTCTCAAGAAAAAAATTATTTTCATCTCTTTTTGTTTTAAAATCAGAGAGTCGATTTAGCTGCTAAATTATTATGGTTTTTCAAGCAGCGCAGCGCAGGATCGCCGTGTACCAGGGCTGTTACTTATAAAAAAACCTATTTTTTCAGCAAGGGTCAGTGATTTATTAAAATCTGCTTTGCTGACATGTCCCCGGGGTTCTGAAAACAAAAGTTTGCCTTTGCTTTTAAGCGCATTAAATGTTTCAGCTAAAAAGGCTTCTTGATTATTAACTTCATGTAAAACATGATAGGCAACCGCAACATCAATAGTTTGTTTTAAGTCTTTAATGTTCAGGCTATCGGGTTCTGCAAGTCTTGTCTCAATTGTTTCTGCAACGCCTGCTTTCTCAGCACGCTTTATCAGTGCATCAAGCATTTTTTGTTGAAGATCAATACAAATAACCTTGCCTTTAAAAGTAACCAGTTCAGCCATTGGCAAGCTGAAAAAACCCATGGCACTACCAATGTCAAGCACCTTCATACCTTCTTTGATATGGGGTTTAAGGATTTTGCCCGGGTTTTCTAAAAGCTTTCTTAAGGGGCTTGCAAGCAGGTGTCCTATCCAGATCGGGCATGTGTGATTAGCCATGTTTTTCTCCTTTTTTATTGTTGTTTAATTTTTTTTACTAATATTAAAGGATAGTATAGCTACTAAACTAAACTTGTCAACAATAAAATGAGATTGATATGCTATAGTTCATATAAAAATAAAAGAGGAGAATAAAAAGTATGTCTGCTACATTAAAGACAGATTCAATATTTGCAGGATATGTTTTTGCCCTGGGTGCTACTGCTATATGGTCGGGAAATTTTATTGTTGCAAGGGGGCTGAGTGACATCATACCGCCTGTCACCCTTGCTTTTTTCCGATGGTTTGTGGCTGTGACTGTTTTTACACCCTTTGCCATTAAGGGGTTGATAAGTGAATGGTCAATTATTAAAAGAAATTTGGGTTATTTTTCAATTACATCATTTTTGGGTATTACAGCTTTTAATACTTTAATTTATTGTGCAGGTCATACAACAACAGCAATGAATCTCTCATTGATAGCCATAACATTTCCTGTATTTATCATTATTCTATCCAGAATTCTTTACAAAGAGCTTTTGACAATTAAAAAAGGTTTTGGCATTACCCTTGTTTTAATCGGTGTTATCATTTTGATAACAAAAGGTAAAATTTTATCAATTTTCAGCCTCTCATTTAATATTGGAGATCTATGGATGTTGATGGCATCAATTATATTTTCTGTTTACTCTCTTTTTTTGAAAAATAAACCAGAGGGATTAAGTGTAAACACTTTACAGCTCACCACAATGATTATGGGATTGGTTTTTTTACTCCCTCTGTTTTTATGGGAACATGCAGGTGTTAATGGGTTTTTCATAAATCAAACCACAATGCCAGCTATTTTGTATATTGGAATATTTGCATCACTAGGCGCTTTTATATTGTGGGCAAAATCAATTGTTATACTTGGGCCATCAAAGGCTGGCATGGTATACTATACACTTCCTCTGTTCAGTGGATTTCTTGGATATCTGTTTTTGGGTGAAAGTGTCAGTATGTTGCATTTTTACAGTATAGTGCTTATTTTTTCAGGTATTATCATCACAAATCGTTAATCAAAAAAGCTCAATAGTTTTCAGTAAAAAAATTAAAAGTGCTGAAGACTTCTCTTTTTGAAAAAAAAATCAAAAAAGTGTTGCATTTTATAAACATAAGTACTATTAAGTAAACATGATAAGAAAATGGTTAAATAAGTTTTCTCTAGGGATTTTCAGGAGGGGAGTATGCTGGAAAACAAAGTAGATGCTTTGATTAAGAGAATCGTTGGTGCAACAGGTATTGATTCCCAGATTGATCTTGCTAAAGCCATGGGAATAAACAGATCAGGTATCACCCATGCAAGAAATAAAAATAAAATTCCAGATAAATGGATTTTAAAATTATATAAAGAGTTTGGATTGAACCCTGGTTGGATTGAGACTGGCATGGGTAATGTTTTCCTTGACTCTAAAAAGAACAATGATTCAGAGTTTAAATATGTCCCCAAGGTTAAGGCGATGCTTTCAGCTGGTGGTGGCTCTTTTGCAACAGATTCCGAAGTTATTGACAATCTTTGTTTTAAAAAAGAGTGGCTTTCCCGCAAAGGCTCTGCCAACAGCATGGTTGCAATGGAAGTGTTTGGGCACAGCATGGAACCTGAAATAAAAGATGGTGATACTGTGCTTTTAGATCAATCCCAGGTTAATATTCTTGCAGGTGCTGTCTATGCTGTTGGTATAGATGATACTATTCTTGTAAAAAGGTTGGAAAAACATCCGAATAAACTTGTTCTTTGCAGTGATAATCATGAGTATGAACCTATATTCCTTGATGCTGCCGACATGGAAACAGTGAGAATAATTGGCAAAGTTATATGGAGTTGCAGAGAGTATAGATAGCTATAACCATAGACTTTTTTTTGATTTTTATGTTTAGTTTTTTCAACAAAATAGAAATAAATGAATAAAGAATACAACGCAGGAGGTTGGAAAATGCAACAAAGAAAGAGACAATCAGGAAGTGTATTAATGTTGATAGTATTGGGAGCCTGCTGGACAGCAGGAATACTGATGGCAGGGAGTGAAAGTGCATACATGCCATGGCTGAATTTATCAGGGTTATTTATAAATGGTGCTTCAAGCTATTTATTGTGTAAAATACCTGACTTGAAAAATATTGTAGAGTGCTGA
>CAZMEX010000042.1:6762-27489 GCA_964565415.1 uncultured Desulfobacterales bacterium
TTTTTTTTAAGCCCTGTACTGACAATGTCCCACGGCAGGTCAATATCAGTATCCCAATCGTCATAAATTATTGGATCAGCATAATCTTTGTGATTTTTTAGTGCCTTTGTCCATCCAACTTTGATTGCATCTTCTATAACATCAGCAGCATTTCTATCAGCTCTTGAAAGAAAAGCATTTATTTTAGCTTGTTTAATAGATTCTACTTTTAAAGTGACATTTGCAATTCTTTTTATGGAATCCTTAATGGTTTTAACTCTTTTTTTCAAGATCTTTTCATTGGTAAAGCCAATCCATTGAAAGGGAGTAGATGGCTTTGGAATAAACGGGTTTACACTGATGGTGATTGTTCCAATTTTTTTCTGTTTTTTAGAGGCAGTGAGAAATACTTGTTTTATTTTTTTTATTAAATTGACAATCTCATCAATATCATTTTGTTCTTCAAAGGGAAGCCCAATAAGAAAATATAGTTTGAGATTTATAATACCTGAGTTTACAAGGTATTCTGTACAATTTAAGATTTCCTCCTCAGAGATATTTTTATTAATTCTATCCCTCATTTTTTGAGACCCTGCCTCAGGTGCAATGGTGGCAGTTTTAATGGAAGTTCTACCAAGTGCACTTAAGGTGTTCTTGCTTAAAACATCTGCCCTGAAGGATGAAAAAGAAGGTCGAAGACCTTGTATGCAGGCTTCCTGGCAAATTTCATTTATTGCAGGGTGGTCTGAAACAGCAGCACTGACAAAACCGATTTTATCTGTAAATTGTTTACCTTTTTTTAAAGATGCAAAAATACTCTTTTTGGAATAAAATCGTGGTGGTCTGTAAATAAACCCTGCGGAGCAAAACCTGCAACCATGTGGACAGCCTTTGCCGGTTTCAATTAAGAAGATGTTTTTAAAGCTGGTACCAGGAGTTAAAATACTGGTGGTTGTACTTATTTTTTCAAGATTAGTTATATAAGATATTTTATTGGTAGATCGTGTGTGTTCTATGATTGGTTGAGCTTTTTTTATATTATTTTGACTGTTTTTATCAAATTCATAAAACTTTGGAATATAGGCGCAAGAAAGATTGGTTGCTAACCTTTCCAATGTCTCTTCTTTTGTTGTTGAATCTCTATATATATCAAAAAACTGCTTTAAAAATGTTTCAGCTTCACCCAGTAAAAAACAGTCAATAAAAGAAGCAATTGGTTCGGGATTTAAAAAACAGGAAATACCCCCTGCGACCACCAGTGGGTGGAATTTATTTCTTCTGGACGATCGAAGAGGGATTCCTGCATCTTGTAGGAGTGATACAAGATTACTATAATCGTTCTCAAAGGAGATTGAAAACGCAATGATATCAAATTTCGATAAATTAATGTTATTTTCAAAGCTCTTTCCTGACTCTGTTTTTATGGAGTAAAAAGCACGCTCACACGTTATATCGTTTTGCTCATTAGTTAATTTGAAAAGAGTCTGAAAGCCAAGACTTGACATGCCTGCCTGGTAGGTGTTCGGATATACAAGGCAGACTCGCACACTCCCCTTGCTGCTGCATGGTTCTAAGCTCTTTTCCAGTGCTAAAAGGTCTCTAGTTTTATTTACCTTTTTGCCATCTCTTTTCATTAACTGTCAATCTGCTTTTCTACGTAGAAAAGTAGGAATATCCAAATCCTCTTTGTCATAGGTAAAGCTGTTCAGGCTTCCTGGTATATCATCACCAACAGCTTTTTTAATTGGTGTTTCATATTCATTCCAGTTAGCAAGCTCTTCTTGAGTAGGATTTCTTATTTTACCTGTGACAATTGGAGAAGTAATAGTTTTTTGACTTGGAGTATTAGCTTCAAATCTGTGAATATTAGTATCATGAATATTTTCCTGACTGTTAATTCCAGTGGCAACAACCGTAATTCTTATTTCATCACCAAGAGTGTCATCTATGGTCTGTCCCCAGATAATCTCAGCCTCATCACCAACTTCTTCATAAATTCTATCTGATGCTTCAGTCATCTCATCAAGTGTTAAATCACTGCTTGATGTTATGTTGAGTAAAACTCCCTTGGCTCCTGATATGGAAATGTCTTCAAGAAGAGGGTGGGAAATTGCTTTTTCTGCAGCTTCAATGGCACGATTCTCACCACTTGCAAAGCCTATTCCCATTAATGCATTACCAGCTTTGCTCATTATTGTTTTTACATCTGCAAAGTCAAGGTTCACAAGACCTGGTACCATAATAAGGTCAGTAATACCTTTGACAGAGTGGTGAAGAATTTCATCGGCTTTAATAAACATATCTAACATTTTTGCACCTTTTGGAGCAATGCCTCTAAGTCTGTCATTGGGTATGGTTATTACTGTGTCAGTAATACCCTGAAGTTCTTCCAGACCTGCCAATGCCTGCCGCTCTTTTTTCTTTCCTTCAAAGGAGAAGGGTTTGGATGCAACGGCTACAGTTAATATACCTAACTCTTTACATATTTCTGCAATGATTGGTGCAGCGCCGGTTCCGGTCCCGCCGCCAAATCCAGCAGTAATGAAAACCATATGGCTTCCCTGGAGTGCTTCTCTTATCTCATCTATATTTTCACGTGCTGCTTCTCTGCCTATGTCTGGATTGGCACCTGCTCCAAGACCCTGGGTAAGTTGTGGTCCAAGTTGAATTTTTTTATCTGCTTTGGATTTGTTAAGGGCCTGGGAATCAGTGTTAGCCACAATAAATTTTACACCTTTAAGTCCTGCTGAAATCATATTATTCACAGCATTACCACCAGCTCCACCAACTCCAATAACTTTAATTTTTGCTGAATTTCCATCTTCTTCATACGTAAAGTTCATCATTCCACCTCCTGGTTAAAAAAAATAATTAAAATTTTAATGTTAAATAATGTCTTTAAACCATTGTTTCATTCGTTTTAAAATTTTTGCAAAACTGTTATCATTAACTTCGCTAAAGCTATGATCTTCAGTTGCCTGACTCCCAAAGATAACAAGCCCCACTCCGGTTGCATACATTGGGTTTTTAACAATATCTTTAAGACCACCTATCTGATTTGGTACACCAATTCTTACCGGTGCATTTATTACAGATTCAGCAATCTCAGCAAGTCCATCTAAGACAACAGTTCCGCCGGTTAATACAAGCCCTGACGGAAATGAGTTTTCCAGCGCATTTTTATAAACTTCCTCTTTAAGTAAAGTAAAAATCTCATCGATTCTTGGTTCAAGGATTTCCGCCAAGATACTTTTAGAGAGTTTTTTTGCTGGTCTTTCACCTACACCTGGCACCTCAATCACCTCCCCTTTATTAACATTTGTAACAAGGCATGTTCCATGTTTTAACTTGATTTTCTCAGCCTCTGTCAATGGGGTTCTAAGACCCACGGAAATATCATTTGTAAGATTATTGCCGCCCAGTGTGAGTTCGTATGTGTATTTTATATTATTGTCTTTGAACAGAGCAAGATCAGTGGTGCCACCACCTATGTCAGCTAAAGCACATCCCAACTCTTTCTCTTCAGGAGTAAGGACAGCTTCGCCGGATGCCAGGGATTCCAATACAATGTCACACACTTCAAGACCTGCTTTATGGCAGCACTTAACAATATTTCTTACAGAAGAGACAGCTCCTGTAACAATGTGAATCTTTGTTTCAAGTCTTATTGCAGTCATGCCAATAGGATTCTGAATTGATTCCATGTCATCCACAATAAATTCCTGGGGTATGATGTGGATAACTTCACGATCTGTCGGGATTGCCACAGCTTTAGCAGCATCAATTACACGGTCTACATCAGCCTGGGTGATTTCTCTTCCTTTAATAGCAATTAACCCATGACTGTTATGTCCCTGTATGTGATTTCCAGCAATTCCAACATAGACTGCAGAAACTTCACAATCTGCCATTATTTCGGCTTCCTCAACTGCTTTTCTAATTGAATTGACAGTAGCCTCGATGTTTACAATTGAACCTTTTCGCAAACCCGTGGAAGGATGGGAGCCTACCCCGATAATACTGACTTCTCCTTCAAATACTTCGGCTACAATTGCGCATATCTTTGTAGTACCAATATCAAGACCTGCAACAATATTTTCGTTTCCCTGCATTAGACACCTCCTTTCGTTAGATTATGCAGAGCATCTTTATCTTTTGATTTGACAAGCACATTCTCAGGATCATAAAGATCAAAGGTGCTGATTTCCCTGTTTATTAAATTTTTCTTAAAATAGTTTGCGATCTGTTCAGCTTTATAGGCTTTATTATGAAAGTTAGAAAAACCAAGCTTCATTGTAATATCCTTATTATAAAGTTTTGTTTTAATAGATATCCCCATGTTTTTGTCTGCTTTAACATGGTAAATTTTACCAAAGCGGTTCATGTCTAGTACTTTCAAGGCTAAGTTGAGAAGATTGCCTTTAAAATTAAAATCTCCTTTGGATTCTGCAAGTTCAAGCCCCTGGATAACAGGAAGATGATTTAAGTTGTCAATGTCAGGTTCCAGCTCCTTAAAAGGCTTGCCCTGGTTGTTAATCACAATTTCAGCAATATTTTGAATTTTCACTATTGCAAATGGTACCTCTTCAACTATTTTAATTGTAAGCCCCGAGGGAAGATCCCTTTTGATAAAAGCTGCCTTGATCCATGGATGATGAACAAGTCTTTTTTGTACTACATGAAGATTTATCGATAGAGTGTTGTGACTATTGTTTATTCTGGAAAAATTGATAATCTCTTTTTTATTAATTCTATTGTTACCCTCCAGAGTAATATTTTTAATATTAAAGTATGTGGACTGCATTATAAAATCATAGGTATACATTAAGCCAAGGCTGATTATGCAAAGGATTATTATCATGATCAGGGGTCTGGAATAATTCCTTGGTTGCAGGGTCTGTTTCTGTTTGTTTTTATACCTGTTCTTCTTCATTTTTCATCACCTGTGATTATTATTTCTGTTTGCAGTTTCACAGAAAACAGAGCAGCAACTTTTTTTTCAATAAGTTCTTTTAATTTTATGATATCTTCACATTTTGCATCCTTGATATTTATTATAAAGTTTGCATGCTGTTCTGATATCATCGCACCTCCAATTTTTTTCCCTTTTAACCCTGCCATATCAATCAATTTGCCTGCAGGCTCACCTTTATCAGGGTTTTTGAAAATACAGCCAGCACTTTTTAAAGCCAGAGGCTGGGAATCTCTTTTTTTGTTAAGGATTTTCTCATACTTCTTTCTATATTGAGTTGACTTTGCAGCTTTGAGTAAAAATGAAGCATCAATGATAACCCCACTGATATTATTTAATTTCCTGTAAGAAAAATTAAGGTCATCATGGTCAATGGTTTGAACTTTTCCATAATTATCAGCAATTGAAATTGAGCTGATAATATCAGAAATAGAGCCTTCAGGAGTACCTGCATTCATCATTACAGCTCCTCCAGTGGTTCCTGGAATTCCTGCTGCAAACTCAAAACCCATAAGGTTATTGTCAATTGTGTAATTGCACAGTGTTGAAAGTTTTGTTCCGCAAGAGACTTTTACAAGGGAGGTTTCAGAGTTTACCTTTGTTGTTTTTATCGCTTGTTTGAATTTTGTTGTACAAACAACTAATCCCCTTATTCCTTTATCTCTTACCAGAAGGTTTGTTCCACCACCTGATATGGTTAAGGAAATACCCTCTTTTGAGGAAGCTTGTACAAGAGCGATCAACTCTTTTTTTGTTTCAGGCATGGCAAACAAATCTGCTGGACCACCAATTTTCATTGAAGTGTGGTTTTTCATAGGCTCATTACAAAGAAGGGTAAATTGCTCTTTGAGTTTGCTGTATGAGTTGTTTAATTTTGTTGTCTGCATAATGCCTTATAATTTGTCTAGAAGTTTTTCACCAAGAGTATAAATATCTCCTGCGCCAAGGGTTAAAATCAGGTCATCTTTTTTAATTATTTTTTCAATTGCTGATATTGCTTTTTTAAAGTCCGCAGCAAAGGATACATTTTTATGCCCATGTGCTTTTATCCCAAGAAGTAATTTTTCCGAAGTAATACCTTGGATCTTATTTTCACTGGCAGCATAAATAGGAAGAAGAATCAAAATATCAGACCGGTAAAAAGATCTTGTAAAATCATCAAATAATTCTCTGGTTCTTGTGTATCTGTGGGGCTGAAACAGAACAATAATTCTTTTTTTAGAGTATGATCTTCTGACAGCTTCAAGGGTTGCTCTGATTTCAGTTGGATGGTGACCATAATCATCCATTACAAGTATGCCTTTTTTTTCTCCTTTAATTTCAAGACGTCGCTTGACACCTTCAATTTTTTCCAGAGCTTTTTTGATAATTTCAAAGTCAATATTAAGTTCAAGCCCTGTGGCTATACTGGCAAGAGCATTGGAAATATTATGTTCACCTGCAAGGTTTAAGGTGACATTGCCAAGTTTTTCTTTGTTGTGAAATACAGTAAAAAAGCTTTGATTACCTTTGAAATGAATATCTTTAGCCTGGGTGTCAGCCTGGGCAGTCATGCCATATGTTGTATACCGAACTGAAATCTTTGGCAGGATATTTTGAATGTGTTCATTGTCAAGGCAGAGTATTGATAATCCATAAAAAGGGACTGAGTTTATAAACTGAACAAATTTTTCTTTAATTTCATCAATTCCTTTATAATAATCAAGATGTTCAAGGTCTATGTTTGTAACAATAGCCACGGCTGGTGAGTATTTTAAAAAAGAGCCATCACTCTCATCTGCTTCTGCAACAATGAATTCACCTTTTCCATGGAGAGCATTAGTGTCAAGGGTTTTTAATAAACCTCCTATTATAACAGTGGGATCAAGCCCTGCTGTATTGAGCACTTCAGATACCATTGCAGTTGTAGATGTTTTCCCGTGGGCCCCTGAAATTGCAATTGAGTACTTGATCCTCATAAGTTCAGCAAGCATTTCTGCCCGGGGAATTATTGGAATCATATTTTCTTTTGCTTGAATAACCTCCGGGTTATCACTGGATATGGCAGTGGAAGTAACACATACATTGGCATCTTTCACCTGCTCTTTTTTATGCCTGATATAAATCGTGGCACCCTGTTTTTTAAGTCGTCTGGTTATGGGTGAAGATTTGAGATCAGAGCCTGAAACTTTATAACCAAGGCTTATCAGCAACTCTGCAATACCACTCATGCCGATTCCGCCGATTCCTACAAAATGAATTTTATATGCTTTCTGGTACATTGCTATCCTTGTTTTGCAGCCATTAACAATAGTTTTCTGGCAATCTTGATATCAGCATCCGGCATTGCAATACTTAAGGATGCTTGGCCCATTTTTTTTAAAACTGCTGCATTGTTTTTCAAGTTTTCAATATGCTGTTTTAAAATTTGTCCTGTAAGATCAATATCTCTAATTACAATTGCAGCGTTAATTTTTTCAAGTTCTTGTGCGTTGCTTGTTTGATGATCATCTGCTGCAAAGGGATAGGGTATTAAAATTGCCGGCAGACCCTTTAGACAAATTTCTGATATTGTGCCGGCACCTGCTCTTGAGATAATAAGGTCTGCCATATCCTGATAAATTCCCAAATTGTCAAAAAAAGCTTGAACAATTGAGTTCTTGATCCTTGCTTTTAAATATTGTGCCTGGATATATTGTTCATCTTTTTCTCCTGTCTGATGGATGATTCTGTATTGATCTGTATTATCAATGAGATTGAGTGCATCCACAAATGCTTTATTAATGCTTTTTGCTCCCTGACTTCCTCCAGATACAAGAATTGTGAATTGTTCCTTGGAAGATTCCTTAAAGAATGGTTTATTTCTATTCTCCAATGTTTGGTCAGTTTGTTCTTCAGTTTTTCTAACAGGGTTGCCAAAATGAAAAGCATTGCTTTTTTTTGATAATAATTTTGTCTTTTGAAAATTTAAAAATATTGCGCCTGCTATTTTTGAAAGAATTCTGTTGGTTAAACCTGGTATTGTGTTTTGTTCCTGAATGGCAGTGTCAATGCCGCAAAGCCATGCACTTGCAACAACTGGGAATGAAGAAAAACCACCTGTGCCTATTACAATCACCGGTTTGAATTTTTTTAATATGAGCAAAGCCTGGAAAATTGATAAAGGAATAATAAAAAGAGAGAACATAAGAGTGATGAGGTTTTTTCCTTTAATTGGTTTTGAATAAAGCTTTGCATGATTAAATCCAGAAGCAGAAACTGTCCTGGTCTCAAACTCAGTGCCTAGTCCTGCAAAAAGTATTTTTACATTGCTGTTTTCCCTCTGGAGCGCCTTTGCAATGGCAATCCCCGGAAACAAGTGCCCTCCGGTTTTTCCCCCGGCAATTAATATATTTGTCTTCTGATCAGTCATCTTCTACTGATGCTCCTATATTAATTAATATCCCCATGGCTGCCATGTTCATGAGAAGAGATGTACCGCCATAACTTAAAAAAGGAAGGGTGAGTCCTTTTGTTGGTAAAATTCCTAAGGCAACTCCTGTATTAATGATTACCTGCAAAGCAAGACTTATTGTTAAACCTGCAGCAACTATGCTTCCAAAAATATTGTTTGAAGTTCTGGCAATTTTTGCCCCCCTTATTAGAATTATGCTGTAAAGTAGGAGAATTGAAATAACTCCTGTCAGACCGAGCTCTTCACCAATTATGGAAAATATAAAATCAGTGTGTGGTTCTGGTAGATAGTGCAGCTTTGCAATACCAAGCCCAAGACCTTTGCCAAACAATCCGCCAGATCCAAAAGCCTTTAAAGAGTGTGTGATTTGATATCCTGTATTATACGGGTCTTCCCAGGGGTTTAAAAATGCAAAAATTCTTTCCATGCGGTAGGTGACTTTATACACAGCAAAATAGAGCAGGGGAATTACAAATGGAACAGGCGAAAGAAGGTGAAGGATTGGAACTCCTGCAATAAACATCATACCCCATGTTATAAGTCCTAAAATAATAACTGTGCCAAAATCCGGCTGTATAATAATAAGTAATACTAAAACTCCGTATATTAATAAGTGGGGAAGAAAGCCAACAGAGTAATCACTGATAAGCTCCTGCTTTTTGGAAAGGGAATAGCCAAGAAAAATAATCAGTGCAAGCTTTGCAAATTCTGCCGGTTGAAAAGTAATTGATCCAAGATTGATCCACCTGTGGGCACCACCTGCTTCAATATTTAAAGATGGAACAAGAACAGCAACCAAAAGAGCAATTGATATTAGAAATATTACATAGGCAAGAGGTCTTAAAAGCTTATAAGGAAAAGAGGCAGCAAAAAAGAGAGCTCCAAAGCTGATCAGGCAGAAAAGAGCCTGCTTTTGTAAATAGTGGAAAGTATTGTTATAGTTTTGCATGCTTACTCCGGAACTTGCACTGTAAACCATAATAACACCAAGCCCTGCCAGAATAAGGACAGAAAAGAATATTGATTTTTCTGAAAATATTGGATGGATTGATTTTATCATTGATCTTTTTACCTGTTCCACTTTTTAATTTTCAAGCCTCTCTACCTGTTTTTTAAAATCATCTCCCCTTTGAGAATAACTTGAATACATATCAAAACTTGCACACCCCGGGGAAAGAAGAACAATATCTCCTTTGGCTGAGGTAGCGTAGGCAAGCTTTACCGCATCTTCCATGGATACAGCATGAACAATTTTACATACATCGCTAAAAGCTTTGATAATCTTATCTTTTGCTTCTCCCATAACAAAAAGGGTTTTTATTTTTGTTTTTAAAGTTTTTTTAAGTGGTATAAAGTCTGTCCCTTTTTCAAGGCCGCCCATTATAAGTAATACTCTGTTATCAAAACACTCAATGGCGCGTTTTACTGCATCAGGATTGGTAGCTTTTGAGTCATTATAAAAATCAACTTGATTAATGGACTTTACAAATTCCAGCCTGTGGGCAGGGGGTGTAAAGTTTTTTAATGCTTTGTAAACGCCCTCCATATTTCCTTTTGAAGCCAATGTTGCAAGTATCGCAGCAGCAATATTTTCTTTATTGTGAGCCCCTTTCAGCTTTGTGCTGCCAAGGTCAATCTTGGAATCGGCAATGGATAGATAAGAGACAGAGTTATTATTATCCTTATTATAGTAAGAAATTTTTGAATTTATTGTTGCACTGGCAGCATCACAGTTATCAATCTTTGCATTTACAATAGCAATCTGCTCTTCTGTTTGATTTTTAAATATAGACCATTTGGAGAGAACATAATCATCATAGCTGTCATATCTGTCAAGATGGTCTTCGGCAATATTTAACAGTACTGCAACGTCAGGTTTGAATTTGTCCGATGTATCAAGCTGGAAACTTGAAATTTCAGCCACAAGAATGTCAGCATTTTGAAAGGAGAGATAATCAACAATGGGAGTGCCAATATTTCCACACACAAAAACATTAAAACCCGACTCTTTCAGCATATCTCCTAGGAGTATGGTTGTGGTTGTCTTGCCGTTGGTACCAGTTACAGCAACAATTGGAATATCAATCATTTCTGAGATCGTATCAAGCTCTCCTGTGATTTTGATTCCTTTTTTTCGAGCTTTTTTAAGCTCTGCAATATCAAGGGGAACCCCCGGGCTTACGATTATGAGCCCCGCATTTTCAAAAGTTTTTAAGTTGTGAAATCCAATTTCAGTTTTTATGCCCTGGTTTTCAAAAATATCACCATCTGGTTTTTTTGAGATATCCCTGTCTGTAATTACAATATTTTTCCCCTGTTTTTTCAAAAACTTTGCCACAGCTTTGCCTACTTTGCCCATACCAACAATAAGAGTGTATTTTTCTGATTTGCTCATTTCACATCACCTTATCTTTAAAGTACTGAGTGAAAGCAGTGCAAGTGTTATTGAAATGATCCAGAACCGCACAATCACTTTTGATTCTGCCCATCCCTTTAGTTCAAAATGGTGATGAAGCGGTGCCATCCTGAATACTCTTTTGCCTTTTGAAAGTTTGAAATAACTTACCTGAATAATAACTGACAATGCTTCAATAACAAAAATACCGCCCACAAGCACAAGAAGGATTTCCTGCTTTGTTATAACTGCAATTGTACCAATGATGGCTCCCAATGGTATTGATCCGGAATCACCCATGAAAATCTGGGCAGGGTGTGCATTAAACCAGAGAAAGCCAAGCCCTGCTCCTGCCATGATACCGCAAATAATCGTAACTTCACCGCTGGAAACAATATGGTTAAGATGCAGATATTCAGCAATTTTTGAATGACCTGTAACATAGGCGAAAATCATATATGTTACACTTGTTATAATGATGGGACCGATGGCAAGACCGTCAAGGCCGTCAGTAAGATTAACTGCATTTGATGTCCCTACAATAACAAAGGCTGCAAAGGGAATATAAAAGATCCCAAGATCAGGAGAAATGTTTTTTAAAAATGGAATGGTCAGCCTGGAGCTAAAATCAGGGCATTTGTAAATAAGCCAGCCAATAGTCAGACCAGCAATAACCTGGAGTATGAATTTTGCCTTTGCACCAAAACCTTTGTTTCTTTTTTTTATTTGCATGAGGTAATCATCTGCAATGCCTATAAATCCGAACAAAAGCAGAGCTAAAAGAATAATAGAAGTGTAATGGTTAGAGAAATTGCCCCATAAAACAGTAGATACAAGCAGTGAAAAAAGTATCAGGACACCTCCCATGGTGGGGGTGCCTTTCTTTGTATGGTGAGACTCTGGACCATCACTCTGGATATATTGACCTATCTGCATCTTTCTAAGCTTACGGATAACAAAGGGACCAAAGAGAAAACAGATCAAAAATGCTGTAAGCCCGCCGTATATAGTTCGAAAGGTTATATACCTGAATATGTTAAAGGCTGATATTTGAGTGTGCAGAGGATATAAAAAATGATATATCATGGGTTTTTTAATCCTTGCATTGTATGAATCACTTTTTCCATTTCCATACCCCGGGAACCCTTGACAAGAACCCATGATGTTGAAGAGTCCGCCTCTTTCATTATTTTTTCTGCTATCTCCTCCCTTGTTCCATTCATTGTATTTTTTTCAGAGAACCCAGCCTTTATAGCTCCTTCAACTATGCGCGCTGCAAGTTTTCCATGGGTATATATTTTTGAAATCTTGTTTTTCACTGCAAGTTTTCCAATTTCTTTGTGAAGAGATGGCGCATCTTTGCCAAGTTCCAACATATCTCCTAGAACAGCAATGCTTCTGTTTTTACCAGAAACAAGGGAGAGGGTGATTATTGCATGTTTTACAGAATCTGGATTTGCATTGTAAGTGTCATCAATTAGATTAATTTTATCAAAGATCGTTAAGAAATTCATTCTGCCTTTAACCGGTGTAAAAGTGCTTAAACCCTGCTTTATGTCATCTGTGTCCACACCTGCACTAACAGCTGCTGCACATGCAGCAAGTGCGTTTGTGACCATAAAAGGTGCAGGGCTGTTTATTGTTACATCAATACCTCCATGGTTTTTCTGTATGATTGTGAATGATGTTTTATCATGGCTTTGTTTAATTGATTCAGCTTTAAAATCTGCATTTCCATGTGTGCCAAAACAGACAATTTGATCTGGGTCTAAGCTTTTTTCTGCATCTGATTTAAGAATTATAAATCTTGGGTCATCCATATTTATAATCGCAATTGAATTGTTCTCCATGTGCTGAAACATTTCAGCCTTGGCATGGGCAACATTGTCAACATTTTTTAACCCTTCAAGATGTGCTTTGGATGTGTTTGTAATAATCCCAATGTCAGGTCTTGCAATGTCTGCAAGCCTGGATATTTCTCCTGGATGGTTCATACCCATCTCAACAATGGCCCATTCATGATCATAAGAGAGTCTCAAAAGAGTCAAGGGCAGTCCGACTTGGTTATTGAAATTGCCCCTGGTAGTTAATGTATTAAAACTTCCTTTTAATATTGTTGAGGTGATCTCTTTTGTTGTTGTTTTACCATTGGAACCTGTAATGGCAATAATTTTTGCTTTACAGCGCAGACGTTGAAACTTTGCAAGTAAACCCAATGCTTTTAAAGTGTCATCTACTTTGAAAACAGAGACTCTGTTTTCAATAGATTTTAAGGTGTTTTGTTGTTTTTCAGGCAGGGCTTTAAAAAAATCTTTTTGCACTATAAAACCTTTGATGCCATTATTGAACAGGTGTGTTACAAAATCTGCTCCATCAAAGTTATCTCCTTTGAGTGCCAGAAACAGATCGTTTTTTTCTATATTTCTGGAATCTGTGCTTACCTTTAAAAAGATATGATTTTGACTGTTTGTGTTTATGTGAGCTTTTACTAAGAGAGCAGTCTCAATGTCAGAAACAGTAAAAGGGACAGGTTCCATCATTTAAACCGCCTCCTTTAGAATATTTCTATCATCAAAATCAATTTTCCCGTTTTTCAGAATTTGATATGTTTCATGACCTTTACCAGCAGCAATAATAATATCCCCGGGGCTTGATAATGAAACAGCAGCTTTAAGAGCTTTTTTCCGATCTGGTTCAACTACCAGCTCTTTTTTTGTATCTTTAATATCTATCCCTGCAAGGATATCTTTGATAATCTTTCCAGGGTCTTCTGACCTTGGATTGTCAGAAGTTACAATCAGCACATCGCTGTAATTTGAAGCAATTTGACCCATGATTTTTCTTTTCATGGGGTCCCGGTCGCCTCCACAGCCAAATAGGGTAATCAGTTTTGAATTTTGTTTTGGTTTCAGTGGTTCTAATGTTTTCAATATTGATTCAAGTGCATCTGGAGTATGGGCATAATCAACAAATATAAACCTTTCAATATTATTATTAACCCTCTCAAGCCTGCCGGGAATATTCTTACAATCTTCAACTCCTTTTTTAATGTTTCCAAGGGATATTCCAAGGGAGAGGGCAGCACCTGCAGCACAAAGGATATTTTCCAGATTAAAACCACCTGTTAGAGAAGATATAATCTCTATCCTGCTGTTATCTCTTAAAAGGGTTGTTCTAAGACCTGAAATGTCATTTGTAAATTTTTGACATGTCAAGTTGCTGTTTTTGCCAAGACCGACTTTTAAGACATTCACTCTTTTCCCTTTGAGCAGATCAGCAAGTTTCAGACCTTTTTTATCATCTGTATTCAAGATGGCAGTTGGAGCGCCCTTTGGGTTTTTTGAAGCTAAAATTTTTGTAAAAAACAGTTGTTTGCATTTCCAGTAAGCATCCATGGTTTTGTGATAATCAAGGTGATCCTGGGTTAAATTAGTAAATATCCCAATGTCAAATCTGCAGTTGTCTACCCTGTGAAGGTCAATTGCGTGGGAAGAGACTTCCATGATTACATGGGTTACTCCTGAATCAGCCATATCAGAGAAAATCTTTTGAAGGTCAATTGATTCCGGGGTTGTGACCAGGGTGTCGTAAACTTTTCCATTGTATCTTACATTTATAGTTCCGATCACTCCAACTTTATGACCGGCAGCATTTAAAATTGATTCCAACAGCCACGTTGTTGTTGTTTTTCCATTGGTACCAGTTATTCCAATAAGTGTAATTTTATCAGTTGGGTTTGAATAAAACAGATCAGCAATGCTTGCCATTGCTTTTCTACTGTTTTTTACCTGAACAATGGCACTGTTTTCCTCCCCTCCCAGGAATTTTTCTGAAATCACTGCTGCTGCTTTGTTTTCAAGAGCTTTATCTATGTAGTCATGCCCATCTTTTACAAAACCTTTTATCGCAATAAAGAGCCCACCTGGTTTTACATCCTGGGCTTTTGCGTGGATTGAGGTGATCTCCGGGTCAATGCCAGGTTCAGAATCAGGCATAATAATTCTGTCCCAGGGAACCAGTATCTCTTTTAAAAGATATGAAAGTTTCATTGTCTCCCTTTAGCAGATATCTTTGCAACCATTTGAGAATTGCTGAATTCCGGTGGAATGCCAAGATAATTAAATGATTCAAGCATTATATTCCTGAAAACAGGTGCAGCAGCAACACCGCCATAATGGTTGTTTTTTGGTTCATCCAGTACTACAAGAATGCTGAGTTCAGGGTTTTGTGCCGGGGCAAATCCGGTAAAAACTGCAGTGAATTTGTCTTCTGAATACCCCTTGGACTTTTTATTGGCTATCTGGGCAGTTCCGGTTTTTCCACAGACAGAATATCCTTTGATAAAAGCATTTCTGCCCGTTCCATTTTCAGAAACCACTTCCAGCATCATCATTTTAACTTTTCTTGCAGTAGCACTGCTGATAACTCTTCTGACTGGAGTGGGTCCATTTGTTTTTATATTCTCTCCGGTGCTGGATATAATTTGTTTTACCAGCAGAGGTTTCATTAGAATTCCATTGTTTGCGATTGTGGAAATTCCAGCTATGAGTTGAATTGCCGACACTGCTATGCCTTGCCCAAACGCTATTGTGCTGCTGTCCATGGCTGACCAGTTTGAATAGTGCCTGAGTTCTCCAAGGGCTTCACCAGGACAGCTGATTTGAGTTTTTCTTGCAAACCCAAAAGCATTAAGTGAATTATAAAATGCTTTATTGCTCATTGTTTCAGAAATTTTGGTGGCACCAATGTTGCTGGAATATTTTACTATCTGTGTCAATGTAAGCCATCCATATGGGTGGGAATCATTTATTGTATAGTTTCCGATTTTATACGATCCATTTTCACAATAAAATATTGATTTTGGAGAACAAATACCTCTATCCATTGCCGTTGCCACTGCAAATATTTTCATGACTGAACCTGGTTCAAACTGATCAGTCACTGCGCGGTTTCTCCATGTTTCCGGTGTAAAGCCCGAGTGGTGGTTTGGATTAAATTTTGGATAGTGTGCAATTGCCAGAAGTTCACCCGTGGCAGGGACCATTACAAGAGCAGTTCCTGATTTTGCATCTTCTTTAATTGCAGCTTTCTCCAGGGCATGTTCTGTTATGAATTGAATTTTTTTATCAATGCTTAGTACAATTGAGTTGCCACTGAATTTATTGTCATTAGCATCCTGACCACTGATAGTTCTTCCGGTTGCATCCTTAATGGTTTGAATTTTGATATTTTGCCCGGTAAGGGTTTTATTATATTTGTATTCAAGCCCTTCAAGCCCTTTATTGTCAGTACCAGTAAAACCTAGTATCTGCCCCGCAAGCCCCTTGTTAGGATAAAATCGTTGTGTATCTTCTTTAAAAAAAACATGTTTAAGTTTTAATGCTTTTACTTTTTTTATTTTATTTGGCGTTACTCTTCGTTTAACCCATACAAAGGGTTTGTCAGAAGAGAGCCGTTTTTTCAGGTAATATTCGTTAATGCCAAGGGTTGCTGCAAGCCTTGAAGCTGTTCTTCCCGGGTTTTTAATCAGATTTGCAGCAGCTGCAACAGAAAGCGTGTTAATGCTTGTGGAGAGTTCATTCATGTCACGGTCATATATTTGACCTCTTTGTCCTTGTATAAAGCTATATTTGGTGTATTCTCTTTCAGCTTTTTTTGTTAATGAGGATGATCTGAAAATTTGAAGATCCACAGACCTCACTCCCAAAAGAATAATGGCAAGGAAGATAAGTATTTGTAAAAAAACAATTCTGTTTTGCCTCTTTTTTTTATTTTCTTTTTTAATCATACAAAAAAACCTTGTTGCTAATCTTTAAACGAATCTAAATAAAAAACCTGATCTGCCGATGGTGTTGAAAGGTTTAAATCCGATCTTGCAATTTTTAAAATTCTTTCAGGGGAGTTCAACCTCTCTTTTTCAATCATTAAAACAGCAGTGCTTGCCCTTAGCCTTTGTCGCATATTTTGCAGTTTAGATATTTCAGTTCTGGCATGGGAAGATTCTAAGTGAACAAGAGTGTAACAAAAAAGCTGGAACAAGAAGATGACAGTGAATATCAACCACTTTGTCGGTCTTTTTTGCTCTTTTTCAGGAGTAACTCTTTTATTTGGAACATAGCTCATATTTATACTCTCTGGGCAACTCTCATTTTAGCACTTCTTGCCATTGGATTTACTTCAATTTCTTTTAAAGAGGGTGCTAGTGGTTTCTTAAACACTGACTTAAGCTTTTTCTCAAAGCCACATGCACATTTTGGAAGCTTGCCAGGACATGTGCACCCATCTTCAAACTTTTTAATCTGTTTTTTTACAATTCTGTCTTCTAAAGAGTGAAAGGATATTACAACAAGCCTGCCATGGATATTTAGAAGCCCAGGAATTGTTTCCATAAATTTTTCAAGCCTGGAAAGTTCCTTGTTTACAAATATTCTTAAGGCCTGGAAAACTTTTGTTGCAGGATGTATTTTCTTTTTAAAACTTATTTTTGCAGGTATGGACTCTTTAACTATTTGTGCAAGCTCTCTGCTGGTTTTTATGGGTTTGCCTTCTCGTTTTTTGGTAATATTCTTTGCGATTCTGCGTGACATCCTCTCTTCACCATATTTAAAAAAAATATCAGCAAGATCTTTTTCATTAAAAGAGTTAATGATTTCCATTGCTGTGAGTTGTTCCCTTGTATCCATTCTCATGTCTAGGGTTTCATTTTTTTGAAAACTAAAGCCTCTTTTACTGTTTTTAAGCTGGTTTAAAGAGAGCCCCAGGTCAAGAAGTATGCCATCTGCACCTTTTATCTGGAGAGATTCAAGGATGTGGGGGAGATTTACAAAATTGTCATGGATAAGTTCTATGTTTTTCGACGGCTCTTTTAAGATCAGTTTTGCATTTAAAACAGCATCCATATCCTGGTCAATACCAATAAATTTTCCGCCGGGTAAAATTGCTTTAATACTTTGTCCTGCATGCCCTGATCCACCAAGGGTGCAATCTACGCAAATGTCACCTTGTTTTAACCGTAAATACTTTTGAACTTCCTCTGACATTACAGATGTGTGTTCAAATGTCATTTATAGCCCTATCGAAGCAATTTCATCTCTCACTTCATCTTTTTCAAGATCTTTATTAACTAATTGGTTTTCTTTAATCCAGTTTTCTTTGGACCAGATTTCAAAGTGATCTAAAAGTCCAATCAGGGCAATCTCCTTTTCAAGCCCTGCAGATTCTCTTAAGCTTTGCGGTATGCGTATGCGATCCTGCTTGTCACTTAAACATTCACAAGCGTTCCCAATAAAAACTCTTTTAAATTTGGTCATGTGGCGACTTTTGTTGGCAAGAATCTTTTTTTCGATGTTCCTCCATTCATTAAATGTGTATGCATACAGGGCTTTATCCAGGCATGAGATCATGACACCAGCTTTGCCACCGGTTTTCATCACATCCCTGAATCTTGCAGGGATGATTATCCGTCCCTTTGTGTCTATGGTGTGATATGAAGTTGATCTAAACAATTTTATTAACTCTCCTGGCTTTTATTACCACTTTACTCCACTATGCTCCACAGAATTACCAAAATTTGGACTTTTGTCAAGTAAAAAATGTATTTTTATTAAAAAAATTTTAAAAAACCCATTGAAATCACTCAGTATTTCCATAAAAAACCAGGATGGGGCGGAAAAGTGGGTTATTGTGGAGTGGTATTCATTTCAATATTTTTCTTTGTTCAATGCCCGCTATTTGATATATTAGGATTCAAATAGTTTTTTAGTTAATCTGTTTTGATTGAAGGTATGCCAATAATGGCTGGAAATTTATTAATCAATCTTATAATTTGATAATAATAAAGGGTTTAATAATATGGATAGCAACAGTACAAATATAATTGACAAATCATATTTTGAAAGTCTTACAAAACTTGACCCGGATGATTTATGCCAAAAGGCATTGTGCAGGTATGATAAGGAAAAAAAGAGTTATACTATTTTGGTATGGGGCAATGAATACACTATTTTCCCGCAGGAGTTAAAGATTGAATGCAGTGATGGTAAGTTTAATCCCCATGAGTTGTTTTATCTTTTTGTTATATTTTATCTGCTTAATTTAAAAGATGTAAAAGTTAAAAATGAGTGGATATCAGAAAAAGATATTCCGGGTGGTACTACTTTTTTCCGAGGACCCCATGAGATTCCCACTGATTTGATTTCCAAAAGATATAAAAATGATTTAAAGGCATTTAGTGAAAAGTGTATTGAGCTTGGTGGTATTGAGCTTGATTTTGCAGATGCAGCATATAGATTTGACATTGTGCCTCACATCCCAATAGCTGCTTTATATTGGGAAGGGGATGATGATTTCCCTCCTGAAGCAAAAATCTTGTATGACAGAACAATTATGGACCATCTAACTTCAGATATTATATTTTCACTGGCTGTACAAGTGTGTGCAAGAATTGGAGAAGTGTGAATTTCAGGTATTGTAAAAAGTTGTTAACTCTTAATTTCAACGTTGTTGATTTTTAAAAGACTTCCAATTGTAATTTGATCCAGGCGGTCAAACATTGCTTTGCTTGCCTCAACCCATACCCACCTGGAAAGGCAATCACCTGCTCTGTTGCATACACCGCAAAGCTTTTTGTCCTGTTCTGCACAATCGGTTATGGCAGTTGATGCCTCAAGAATCCTGACAATTTCTCCAATTGTTATCTTGTCTGGATGTTTTGCAAGCATATGTCCGCCAAAAGGACCTCTGTGGCTTTTGATTATTTCAGCTTTTCTAAGTTTGGAAGTAAGTTGCTCAAGGTATTTAAAAGATATGTTTTGACGTTTTGCAACATCACTTAGCGGGACAGGCTTTTCTTTTCCATGTACTGCCACATCTAAAATCAATCTGGTTCCGTATCTGCTTTTAGTTGTCAGTCTCATTGTCTTTTGTTTGATCCCTTATAATGCAAAATTAAGCTCAGAATAAAGATATTAATACCACTCTTTAATTTGTAAATCAAAATAATATTTAAGTTTAAATAATCGTTTAAAAAGGATTATCCATTAATGACGGGTGGCAAACCATTTGGTTTGATGTTGTCTGGCTTGTGCCTTGGGAGATAAATTATGAATTTGCTGCCTTTGTCTGGTTGTGACGTAACCATTACATTACCCCCATGTTGTTTTATCACCCTGTTTGCAATGAACATTCCTAAACCTGTTCCCTGGGAACCCTTTGAGGTGAAAAACAGTGTGAACATTTTTTCACGGGTCTCCTGATCCATGCCAATGCCATTGTCCTGAATCTCAAAGCAGATTGTATCTCTGTTTTTTTTGGATATTTTAAATGAAACTTTATGTTCGGTTTTATTTTTGTCAAAGGCACAGGCATCTACAGCATTCTCAAGAAAATTTATCAAGGCTGCCTCCAGCCAGTTGGGATCAATCTCTATCATACCCAGGGAGTTTGAGATTGAAATATCAAGAAGGATATTACTTTTTAAAGCCATGGGTTTTACTTTAGATGTCAAATTGTCAATTAGGGTGCTCACCTTTACTGTAACGTATTGAAGCTCTCTGGATTTAGCATAATGCAGAATTTCCAGAACCATTTTTTTAATTTTTTCGGTCATATCCTTTACCTGGGCAAAGGCTTTTGTTACACGCTTTTCATCTTTTTGTCCCAACCCGGTTTCCAATTGATAGACACCCCCATCAAGGGCAGTAAGCATTCCTTTGACTCCATGGGACATTGATCCAAGCATAAGCCCAAGTGAAGTTAAATGGTCCTGGAGTTGGCGTATTTGAGTGATATTGGTGGACATTTCCATTACCTGGGTTATTTCACCTTTTTCATCTCTGATCGGGGCTGTGTTGGTCAATACATTATACTGTTTCCCGGATTTAGAGGTGACAATCTCTTCCGTGCTGTGGACCTTGCCATCCTTAAATGTTTCAACCACAGGACATTGTT
>CAZMEX010000043.1:0-25347 GCA_964565415.1 uncultured Desulfobacterales bacterium
TTGCTGATGCCAAGGCCTATGTGAAGGTTACAGGCGATTTCCCAATTGACGGAGCATGCATGATCACTAATCCATCAACTGGTGAATCCATTGGTTATTTACCAAGACAGTAAAATAATTACATTGTGAAGAAGTTTATTTCTCTTCACTTAAGTGAGTAAACTTGCAGAGGGTATTTGTTGAATAAAATACCCTCTGCTTGCTTTAAAGCCAAGTTATAAAGATCAGGTGTACACAATATGCTGTCAAATAAAACAATATTACCATGGATATTAGTAACCTGTTTTACAGTTCTCTTTATTCTGGATATATCAGATGTAAAATCTGCTCCCTACCAGCCATCAACAACTATTTATCTTAAAACCCAATATACCAACGGAGAGATAACCCTCTGGAAGATTGTTCCTGAAATTAATCAACAGGGAGGCACCCTCAAATTTTATAATAATCATCAATATCATTGCAAAATTGATATCAAGATAGATAAATCCTCTACAACTTCCATCACACTTTTTGATTCTGCTGATAAATTACTCCATCATACTTTTAATGCTTTTTTCCCTATCCCGGGCTTTAAAGTTCCCTTTTATATGATTGATGTGGAGTCACTGGAGCAGGAAAAGGATCATTTCAAGATTGTCCAGGTAGCTGGTGGAAGAAAATTTTCAAATCTATTTTACCTTTCCATTGAGGTTGTAAATATTAAAGAAGCTGTGGCAAATCAATGGATTTTACCAGACTTTAAACCGCAGAAAGCTTTTGATGATGCAGAAAAATTATATTTTTATACAGTTAAATCAGAAGCAGGGCAAGTTATTTTCAAACAATTATGGCAAAAAGATTCTTCCTGGTGGCTGTACCAGGAGGCACAAAATGAAAAATCGTGGAGAAGGTAATAAAATATGGTAAGATATTTTCATTTATTAAAATTATCCTTGTTATTAACTACTTTATTTTTATTGGGATTGATTCAACCAGCTTTTTTATTTGCCGAGGTACAGACCACTGCAAATATACCCTGGTCAGGTTATTGGTGGCAATTTATTGAATGCGGTCTTGCAACTGGATACAATTATTATAATAACCCTTCGCCCCTGGAAAAATATGAATTATACAAGAATGGAATTTTTCCAGGAGAGTTGACCAATTGGTATAAAGCAAAATATTGTTCTGGAACCCATTACTCCTGGGCAGGGCACTGCGGACACTGGGCCCTTGCAGCCACCTGTGAAAATAATGATATTCTTCCCTCCTCCCTTAATAATATCGTGTTTCGTGTTGGAGACAAAAAAGGGCTCCTCACGCTCATGCATAATAATGATACTGCAGTGTGGGGTAATGGAGAGCTGCCCCAGCAATTCCACCTATGGCTGTTAAGGTATATTAAAGATGAAAAAAAGGCTTTTATTGCTGACCTCTCAACCGGTAAAGAGATATGGCAATATCCTGTTTATAAATATAATATGACAAGTTCGGTTGTTGGTAATACCGAGTCTGTAACTGTTGAAATTTTCTATGCCGATGATTTTGTCCATCCTGATTATATTGGAACCAAAGTAAAATCAATAACTTACACCTATAACCTTTTTTTAAACAGTTCCAAGGAAATTATAGGAGGTGAGTGGACCGGTTACAGTATTGATGACCACCCTGAACGTATGTATTTTTTTGTTTCCCAGGGCACAGATGCCCCGGCTGTTAGTTATAATATTGTTAAGGACATTGTCAGGTCTAAAGATGATTTTTTAGAAAATCATTCTATTCCTGTGCCCATTGCTTCTGGAACCTACAATTTGATTTTGATGGATCCTGATGTATATCGTTTGGATGCTGAAAAAGATAATACGATTTTGATTAACCTTGAGCTTTTAGAGGGCGGAGGTGATAATTTCAATGCCCAGATTATAGATAACAAATCTTCTGTTGTGGGTCAATATCACGTCACCATGAATTCTCCTGTTAGTGTTAAACTCAATGGCGAACATCCGCCATATACCATCAGAGTTTTTAAAAATAATTACTCTGTACCAGGGATATACAGACTTAAGGTTGATTCCTTCAGACCATTTTCAACAACCATCCCATATATTCCCAAGGATGGAAACTGGTCAGGGTTTGCCATAACCAATTTCAATAAAAACCCCCTGGGCAATATAGCACTTACAGCATATACAAAAGATGGCAAAGCTTTGCGTACTCTTTTGGGTCCCGAGACAAAAAGTGCCGGGGAAAAAGATATATTTCTTTTCAGAAACCTTTCCATCTGGAAACATGAATTTTTAGATATAGATACTGTGAGAATTACTGCACCTGAACAGATTTCGGTTTTAAACCTTTTTGGAACTACCGATGGAGTCACTACCCTGGACAGGGGTGAATACAAGGGTGCACATCTGGTACTACCTGATACTGTAAAAGAGATGCAGGCTGACAGATGGATGTTTGCAAAAATTATTAATGAGTCAAGCACCAGTTCCAATGCCCAATTAACTCTGCATAACAGTGAAGGCACTACTCTTAAAACTGTTAATATCAGCCTTGATCCAAGACAGACTTATTCTATTCACCCAGGGCAGTCACCATTTTCCCAGGTACCTGATTCCGGCTGGATTGATATCCTCTGCAAAACAGAAGGTAATATACTGTCTGGATTTCAATACATAAAAAAGAATCACTCTCTGGAGGCGAACCTTGCCATACCTGTGACTGATCACAACAAGATTGTTCCCCATATCCCTGGAAAAGAGCAATGGAAAACTCAGTTGGTATTGATTAATAATAGTAATGCTAAAGCAAACTTTGTCCTTCATCGTGTAATGGCTTTAAATAATACTGATGGTGATTTTACTTTTGAAGCTGAACCCAAATCCAGAACCATTGTGAACCTGCATGATAATTTTGATACAAGCTCCAGCAGTCCCTATTATCGTTCAATATTGTCTGTAACATCAGATCAGGAATTTTCAGGGTATTTTTCTTATAAATCCTTTAGTTATGGAGATTATGCCACAATTCCACTGTTGGAAACCAGAGATTTCGGCTCTTCTCTGATTCTTACCCATAATACGCCGGCAAAAAGATGGTGGACAGGTCTAGGGATAGTTAACCCGGGTGCCACTACCATAAATGTACTGGTGAAAGCCTATGGGAAAAATGGAGAACTATTAAATAATCTTACCAAAACCCTAACTTTAAGTTCTGGTGAGTATGATATTTTCAGTGCAGGTAGTAAATTTCTTGATAGAGTTGCTGATATTTCATTTATAAAGTTTGAATCTGAAAAACCCAGTGAAAAAATAGGTGGTTTTTTCATGTATGGCAGTAATGAGGATGAATTTTGCGGAGCAAACCTGCAAGTGATCCATGATTAACTTGCTAGTTATGTAGATTCTATATACCCATGGCAGACTTTAGGAAAGAAATATCTGAAAAACATCTCAACGGCAGTGGTGTTGAATTTGGTCCCCAGACCAATCCTTTATATGTCAATCCAGACAATGGTAAGGTCACCTATGTTGACAGGCTGACCAGGAAGGCTTCCCTTGAGCTTTTTCCTGAACTCCATGCCAGTGAAAATGAAATTATCGAGCCTGATATCATAATGGACCTGGACCAGGACAACTTAACAGGGCTTTTAGATTATAGTTTTGATTTCTTCATTGCAAACCATGTGATTGAGCATCTGATCAACCCTATATTATTCTTAGAAGATATCCATGAAGTCATGAAAAGAGGAGCAGTTTTATATCTTGCAGTGCCAGACAAGAATTTTATTTTTGATAGAGATAGATTACTTACATCCAATGATCACCTGTGGGATGATTATAAAAACAAAGAGAGAAAAGTAAGTGTTGAGCACTTGAATGATTTTATCATAAACATTACCAGGGATGTTATTCAAGCCGAACAAAAACATCTCTATTTTGATAAAATACCCTTAAATTGGTTCTTAAAGAGTAAATTATATAAAATACACAGGAAAAGAAGTATTCATGTCCATGTGTGGGATCAATCATCTTTTGATAATTTTTTAGAGTTCGCAATTAAAAAATTGCAATTTCAGTTTAAAATCATTGAAAAAATACTTTCCCAAGATACAAAACTTGAAATGATATATGTATTGGAAAAGATATAAGATCAGTTCTTATATACCTGGATAAGTCAGGGTAAGTCAGGTAATAAGTCAGGTAAAATCAATCAATAAAATTGCTACCGGGCTTGACCACAATAACCCATTTCCCTTTTTCAATGATCCAGTGTTGTTTTTCCGGTACATCTTTCAGGTCAAATGATCTTACATTCATATCAGCCTTTACCAGAGCATCTGCCTGCATACCAGAAGGGTCTACCTTGATATATTCTATGTGGTAAGATTTGAATATGTCCTTGTTTGGATGGGCAAATGATTCCTTTTTGGTTACCTTTTTAAAATTTGAATCAAAAAAGTCATAAACTTTGCCCCATTCAGCATTGATTTTGGCTGTCATTAAAGAATCAATATTCTTTTGAATAATCACCTTTGGATCTTTATTCCCCATGGTAAGAGATGTGCATCCGGGAAATGCAAAAAATATAATCAATAGAAGAGTGGCGTATTTAAAATATGTCTTCATTTTTTCTTCCTTTCATTATTATATTGTTTTATGAATTCTTCAGGAGTTAATTGAAGTAATTTTTTTTCTTCTTTTGCTATTTCAATCTCTTTTTTTTTTTCTCTTTGCAACTCTATTTTTTTGTAATAATCAGAAATGAGATTCTGGATAGCAGGATCAGAATCAATGTTATTTCCTAAAAGAATAGTACGAGACTCTTTAATGGTAGTATTTTGTTGATCTTTTTCAATTGAGACCACTCCGATTTGTTTTCCTTGACCGACAATGGTCATGACCCTGTGAGTTGATAGTGATTCAAGGTCAGTAGGAATAGAATCAGCACACAGAGCAAGATCAATGTCTGGAAAATTTTTGACCATTTCCTGGGTTGCAATTGCCGGAAGTTGGGAAAGTAGAACAATGAAATCACTGTTTTTATCCAGATCAGGAATGATATCATTCAAAGCAGCAGCAGGATCAATAATGGGAAAACGTTTGTCAGGTGGACGAAAACTACTCTGTTGGGGTATAATTCCAGTAATTCCAATTTTTATGCCATTGATTTCTCTTATTATATATTTCTGGATACATGACTCCTGTGCCTTAAGGCTTGTCACATTTGCAGATATAAGTGGAATAGTATTATTATTGCTGCACGCTTTCTCAACAAAGCTTGAGGATGAGTAAAGATCCCAATTGCCGAGATTTATTGCCCTGTACTCCATAAGATTCAAGCTGTCCATCACTAAACTATAATTCATATCATGGTATTGATAAACTTCAGAATTTAGAACATTTCCTGTATCCAGCACAAGAATGTCCCGGGACTTCAGTGAATTTATAATATTTGCTCTTCTGGCAAGACCGCCAAAGGTTTCTCCCTTTCAAGCCTTACATGGTTCAATATGACCTTTTGTATTCCCTGAGTAGATTATGGTTGCACTGGACTTTGCCCAGCAATTAATACCTGAGTAGAGAATAACAGAGGTAATGATAATTAAATTTATAAGATTTTTTTTAATAAAATGTTCCATGGAGTATTAAGCCTTTGTTAAATATTATCAATATTAAGATTAAGTGTTTTGTTAACTATTCAGTTCGGATAATACGAAATGAGGTAACTTTTTTGACATTTACGGTGATGACCTTGGATTTAAACATGCCTGCATTATTAATGGCAAAAACCATGAAACTCTGTTCTCCAAGGGGTGTGTCCCCTAATACCAAGACATAGGGTGGAGTATCATCAATTACAAAATCAGGCTGGGATATGTTTGATATCCTTGTGCCACAGACCATCTTGATACCATTTTGTTCGTCTATTGAGTCAATTGAGAGTGTAACATGTGTTTTATCCTTGTTTGTAATGACTCTTCCTCCTTCAGGTGGAGTAGTGATTTTAAGAGTTGGTGGAGTCTTTTTGCCTGAGGTGTTTTTATTAAGCTGCAGGTTTTTGTATTCTTTTTTAAGTGCCGTTATTATCTTTTTTTCGGTTAAGATATCGTTTGTATCAGTTGATTTGTCAGAAGTACCCATGCATGTAGCAACTTCTAGCAAACAAAAGATAGCAACTAAAATAATTCCAAATTTGTAAAGACCACTATGTTTGATTTTAATCAAGTTTCTTTCCTCCCTGATCTATATTTTTTCTATCCTAATATACCAGTTAGCCCCATTTCATAAGAGAATATATACTATTTTTTGAGAAATAGAAAGTCAATAAATCCAAAATTTTTCAAACATTTTTCAAACAATGTTCAGTATGGTTTGCAATAGTTTAGAAAATATTCTATACCAATATATTTTCAGGTTACTGACAAATTCAGGGATATAGAGCACATAATCAGGAGATAATATATGACTCATCATATGGAAGACAATTTGGATATGCCCCTCTCCAAAGTTTTAGAGATTATTCAAGACCGAATAGTTACAAAAACTACTTACCATGGAATACTAACCTCAAAAAGCCCAATTGATTTTTGGATATATCAAGAAATTATATTTGAAACAAAGCCGGATGTAATAATTGAAATTGGCAACTTTCACGGTGGAAGCACTTTGGCTCTTGCGCATATTTGTGACCTTCTTGATCATGGTAGAATCATTGGTCTTGACATATCCCATGAAAAAGTACCTGACCATGTGAAAAACCATCGTAGAATTACGTTTATTGAAGGAGACGCTTGCCAGTCTTTTGCAATGGTAAAAAAGTTAATTTTAAAAGAAGAGAGTGTATTGGTGATTGAAGATAGTTCCCATACATATGATAATACATTGAATGTATTAAACACATATTCAGAATTGATAAAGCCTGGAGACTATTTTATTGTTGAAGATGGCATATGCCATCACGGATTATCTATAGGTCCTAAACCAGGTCCCTATGAAGCCATTGAAACTTTTGTAAATTCTGAAACATCTGATTTCAAGATTGACAGGAGTAAAGAATCCTTCCTGATAACCTGGAACCCTAAAGGATACTTAAAACGAACCAGATAAACGTGACAATGCATGACTGAGGTTTCAGACTGCATTTTTTATTTGGGTTAAAATATTAACTTAAAAGGATGGGTATACGATGCATCAGAGTTCTTATGATAAGATGCTTGATTTTAAAAACAGATATCTTAATGACCAGATACATAAGTCGCTGAAAGTCCTGGACCTTGGCAGTCAGGATGTTAATGGCACTTATAAGGGAATCTTTGATGAGCCAACCTGGAGTTACCAGGGCGTGGACATGGAGCCTGGAAAAAATGTTGATATTGTTTTGAAAACTCCATATTCATGGAAGGAAATTGAGTCTGATTCCATTGATGTATTGATTTCCGGGCAGGCATTTGAACACATTGAGTATTTCTGGATTACAATGCTGGAAATAGCACGAATATTAAAACCAGGCGGGTTCTGCTGTATTATTGCTCCTTCTGCCGGAGAGGAGCATCGTTTTCCCGTAGATTGCTGGAGGTTTTATCGTGATGGTTTTAAAGCGTTGGCAAAATTTGCATTGCTCCAGGAAGTAGAAATCTATAAACAAGAAGAGTCTGATGTAAAATATACTGATTCGAGTAATCTTTGGAAGGATACAGTTCTGATCTGCAAAAAAGGTCAATATCCCTGGTTTTTAGCAATACGCCACCGTATATGGAGATATATGGTACATAAGATATGCAGCAAAGGAGTATAAAAAGTATAAAACTCCAAGGAGAACAAATGCTTAAATCCATATATTGGAGGATTCGAAATTTTATTGGTAGTTTTTTCCCAAAGAGCATGCCCAAAGAAAAAATACCTGGGGCTTTTGAAAATATCCAGCCTGATTTTAATCATGGTTTTTTAAAGTCACAATGTACCATATCTATTCCCCATAAAATTATTGAGCGATGTTTAAGAGTTCTTTCCAGAGAAATAGTATCTGTTATTGTCCCTGTTTACAATGCATATGATGAAACTAAAAATTGTATTGAAAGTATTATTAAATATACAACCATCCCCTTTGATTTGGTTCTTGTAAATGATAGCAGCACAGATATCCGGATTAATAAATTGTTTGAGCAATATCAAGATATCCCCTTTGTTCAGATTATTTCAAATTTTGAAAACCTCGGATTTGTCAAGAGTGTAAATATTGGAATGAAAAGCGCCAAAGGAGATGTGGTCTTGCTGAACAGCGATACAAAAGTAACATCCCGCTGGCTTCAAAAACTAATATTGGCAGCATATTCTGACAATAAAACAGCAACAGTAACCCCTTTTTCCAATGCATCTGGTGCGTTCTCTGTTCCTGATATTGGGCAAAATAAGGAGATTGCACACAATCTGACGCTCTGCAGCATTGCCCATATTGTAGAGCGCGTATCATGTCTGTCCTACCCCAGGGTTCCCACTGGAAATGGGTTTTGCATGTATATTAAAAGGCAGGTAATAGATGAAATCGGTTTGTTTGACCATGTGAATTTCAAAAAGGGCTATGGTGAGGAAAATGATTTTTGCATGCGGGCAAATAAAAAGGGCTGGCATCATATCATTGATGATTCCAGCTTTATTTATCATAAGAACAGTGCTTCTTTTTCATCAGATAAGGATAAATTGATAAGAGAAAACCGTAAGGTTTTAAATAAACTGCATCCTGAATATACAAATCTTATCAGAAAATTTCTCTCATCTGAAACTATTAATAATATAAGAGAAAACATCAGAGTTGCCATTAAAAATGGATCAAACGATAAAAGGCATGACTCTTTTAGAATTTTATATGTGATGCAGGAGGAGTTGGGAAGCATTTTTACAACTGATCATAACTTAGTGAAGAGTATCAGCGCAGAGCATGAATGTTTTTTATTAACTTCAACACAAACCCATTTGAGACTTCGCTATATTGAAAAAAACAGGATTACCCTGTTATTTAAATATGAATTGCCTGGGCAAAGATCGATTTCAAATTTCAAATTTCAGGAATCCAGAAATTTTTATTTCAGCCTGCTTGTTAATCTGAAAATTGAGATGGTGCATAGTATTCATCTGTTAAAAGACAGCTTTGAGCTGTCTTATCTATGCAGATTACTGGGATTGGGTTATATTTTTTCCTTTTGTGATTTTTTTCATATTAACTCTGCAAATCTTTTTCTTAGCTATCAAAACGCCATGATGCCTGTAACAACGAGAATACAGCATAAAACAATCGCTCTTTTTACTCCCCATGGAGCAGGTGGATTCCCCGGGTCTTCCTATGTAAGATGTCTTGTTCCCCTGAAACACCCTGAATTTTGCAAAAGATTCTCATTGAAGATTGTCTCCTGCGACATTGATAAATTTATTGAAATTGAGGTAATAAATGAGAGATCTGTTAACTATGTTTTGGTCCAAAGAGATGCATTGACATGTGATGATGCGGAAAAAATTATATCATGGTGTAATAAAAACAGCATACCCCTGGTATATGAAATAGATGATAATCTGCTGGGCATTGATAGCTCTCATCCTGATTATTATATTTATGAACCTAAAATAGAGGCAGTTGAAAAATTATGTCAAAGTGCAAGACTGATTATAGTATCAACCCCGGAACTTAAAAACTCACTGGTAAATTATTCATCAAATATCAAGGTTATTGACAATGCTCTGGATGAAAATTTATGGTTTTCTTCAATCCCTTGTTTTAAAAAAGATACAGGAAAGAATGTTATTAATGTTGGTTATATGGGCACTTACACCCATATTGGAGATTTGTCTTTGTTAAAAGAAGTCATACTTGAGGTTAAAGATATTTTGAAACAGGAGTATGGTATAACCATGAAATTTTTTATGGTTGGGGGGCAAAAAGATAAACTGATTGGCAGGTCATGGTATACTCGAATTAATATTCCGGCAGCTGAATCAATATATCCAAATTTTGTAAAATGGCTCCGGCAAAACATTTTTTGGGATATTGCCCTTGCACCCCTTGAAAATAACCTACTTAATAAAAGCAAAAGCGCTTTAAAGTTTTTTGAATACACAGCCCTTGGGGCAGCAGGTATCTACAGTGACCAGGGTGGATATTCCCACACTATTGTGCATAGGAAAAATGGTTTTCTTGTGAAGAGCAATTCAATGAGAAAATGGAAGGCATATTTGATTGAATTATCATTGAATAAAATGCTGCGTCAAAAAATTGTGACCCAGGCAAAGGACGAATTGATTGCAAACCATTTATTAAAACAGAGAGTCTCTGAATGGATATCAGCCTTTGATAATATTCATACAGATCCCATACAGAGCTATTATGACTAAAAAGAGGGTACTTTTTATTTCCCATTTAAGCTATTTGAATGGAGCAGAAAAATCCTTGTATACCCTTATTAAAGGCTTGCTAAAAGATGGGGCTGTTTTACCAATATTACTGGCTCCCTGTGATGGTCCCCTGGTTAAGAAAATAGAGAGTTTAAGTGTGTCTGTGATTATCTCAAAATACTTTTTTTGGACAGGTTCAAAAAATAAATGTTTTATTTATAGAATAGCGCGCCTTTTTTTAAATGCATTTGCTGTTTTAAGATTGTCTGGAAAATTAAAGAACCTTGACCTTGATCTGATTTATACCAATACCCTTGCAACCCCTGTAGGGGCAATTGTTGCAAAGTTACTAAAAATTCCACACATCTGGCACGCACGGGAATTTATATCTGAAGATTTCAATGGGCTATATGATCTGGGAGAGACAATAAGCATGACAATCATTAATAAATTATCAAGTGTTATTGTTTGCAATTCCAGGGCAGTGGAAAATAAATTACATAATTTTAAAAATTGGGAAAAACCAACAATTGTAATTTATAATGGATTTGATTTTTCAAAAATCAAGCCTGTTGATGCATTTGCAAAATATGATCAATGCTTTGGTTCTGAAAAATCCGTCAACTTATTGATAGCAGGTAGTATTAATCCAGGAAAAGGTCAGCAAGATGCTATTCTTGCAACGGCAATTTTATTAAAAAAGGGATACCAGGTTCATTTGTCCATTGCCGGTACTGGAAAACAGAAATATATTAATTATTTACAATCAATTATCACAAGGGAGCAGCTTGGTAAAAGAGTTGACTTTTTAGGATATATTGCTGATATTAATTCGTTATATCAAAAAGCAGGTATAACTTTGATTTGCTCTGTTAACGAAGCTTTTGGCAGGGCAGCAGTGGAATCACTTGCCCTTGGGACACCTGTTATTGGTACTTGCAAGGGTGGATTGCCAGAGATTATTCAGCCCAATATTACAGGGCTATTATATGAACCGGGCTGTTTTGCCTCCCTTGCCAATAAAATTGAGAAATTGATTTTGGATAGAAACTTATATGCCAGGCTTTCATCTGATGGACAAGCTTATGTCGTGGATAAGTTTAGTGAGGATCAATATATAAATCAAATCAAGGCTGTATTATACCAACATAGTTGAATACAATGCATTTAAATCCCCCATTAATTGAAATACTTTTATCCACTTACAATGGAGAGCAATATCTGCCTCAATTATTCGATTCTATTTTATCCCAAACCTATGATAATTGGAGATTATTAATTAGAGATGATAGCTCTCAAGATTCAACCATAGAAATTATTAATGCGTATAGGAGAAAGTATCCAGATAAATTTGTTATGTTGGAGTTTTTAAAAAAAAATGTTGGACATAATAGAAGTTTTGCTGTCTTACTGGAGGCTGCAGGGGAAGAATATACAGCTTTTTGTGATCAGGACGATGTCTGGCTGCCACAAAAGCTTGAAATACAGATGAATCAATTGCTGAAGCAGCAAAATTTAGTTGGAAAACAGACCCCTGTCCTTGTCCATAGTGATCTAAAGGTTTGCGATCATAAAATGAATTTTATTTCTGATTCAATGTGGAGATATCAGAAAATTTTGCCCAAAAAAATGAAGAATATAAAATGCATGCTGGTTCAAAATTGTGTGACAGGCTGTACAATATTAATGAACAGAGCATTAATAAATATTACTATTCCAATACCAGAACAGGCAATTATGTATGACTGGTGGACTGCATTGCTTGCACTGGAACATGGTAAAATCATCTCTATCAAGGAGCCGCTTGTCATGTATCGACAACATGAAAAAAATGCCATTGGAGCAAAAAAATGGGGATTTTCTTACCTTGTTCGGACAGCTTTGGGAAAGAAAAGTAAATGGATGGTGACATTGCATGGAACTATTTTACAAGCAGCAGCTTTGGAAAGATTATTAAATAATAAGGATCAGGAGGTTATACGCCGATATAGTTTGTTGAGCAAAGCAGGCTTTATTAAAAGAAAAATTATCTATTTGCATATTGGTATTAAAAAATATGGGCTATTGCGGCAGATTGCAGCATGGTTTTTTATTTAAAATTATCAATAAAAAAGAAAATTTTAAAGAGAAGAGATAAAAAAAGATGAATGGGAAAAACAACAACCAAAAACCATATGAATTTACTGCAACAGATATCACAAGCAATTGTAATTTAAGATGCCAGTTTTGTGTCAATGATTCTTCTAATATTGGAGCCTTCATTACACCCTGAGTTTGTCTCCTATCCGGAAAAGATAAAACAAGAGCATTTCTGGAAAGTGTTTTTCACAACAAACCTTGCAAAAGAAATCAGTGATGATAAGATTGAACGATTAAGCAACCTGAAAATCGCCTTTATCAACATTTCACTGGCCCCAATACATTTACTATACTATATAAATCCTTTGATTTGATACATCACAGCCCATGTGTCAGACCACATTCTCTGTATATTTGTATCTATACTTTTAATGAATATGACTCGTCTTGAATCTCGATCTGACGATAAATTGCTTGACAAACCTCGCTTGGAAAGCTAAAAAATATGAAAATAAATAATTATTGTCAATTATCAAATTGTAAATAAGGAATATGAAACTGAAAAAAAGAAAATGGGAAAAAAAATGATTTGGACAAAAAAGGAGAACTACAAACCATATGAGTTTATCGCAACTGATATCACAAGTAATTGTAATTTGAGGTGCCCGTTTTGCGCCAATGATTTTTCTAATATCAAAGGTAATACATTAATGACAGAATCAACTCTTGATAAAGTATTAACTTTGCTTCCATTAGCTTCCCCCAGTTCCTATTTGTTTTCCTGTGCATTTGAGCCTACATTGCACCCTGAGTTTGTATCTTATTTGGAAAAGATAAAAGAAGAGCATGCCCCCAAAGTATTTTTTACAACGAACCTTGCAAAAAAAATCAGTGATGACGAGATTGAACGATTAAGTCGTTTGAAAATTGCCTTTATCAATATCTCATTGGATTCATTTGTCCCTAAAACTTTTGAAGAAATGAGGTGCGGTGCAAAATTTTCTATCTTTATTGATAATCTTGAAAGATTTGTATCAATTTTTGAGATGGAACCCAATGCCCCGAGAATAAGATTTACTACTGTTGTACTACAGTCCAATGTAGATGAAATATCTGATATTGTGGAAAAAAACTTTGAACAATATCACCCCTTTGGCCATCAAGTTAGATTTATTTATGAGGGTTATCATTATAGTAAAGAGTGGAAACAGAAAAATCTTATCTCAAACGATGACTGGGCAAAATTAATAAAGCAGTGTGCTAAAAGTTCATATTCTTATAATGTCACACCTCCCCCAGCTCAATATTTTCCTGATGATAACGCAGCGTATAGCAAAATAGCAAAAAAGGTGATACCTCCCACGCCTCCATTTGGATTATCAATCAGTTCAGATGGTACTGTTTTTATATATGGTCAGGAAAAAATCAAATATAATATCAATGAAATAGATGATCCATATACGTTTTTTAACAATAAAAGAAAATCGTTTCAAATTTAAAACTGTTGTTATTGTGGATTGTCTGGGATCAGCATCAAGAAAGGCTTTATTGTTATATAAAAGTGGAGTGCAAGGAAAAAATAAAGTGTAATCTTTGTGGTAATACAAAGTTCATTAATATGAATAAAAGAAAAAAGGTCAGATGCTCTAAGTGTAGTTCCCTGGAAAGAACAAGAATAATGGCTTTGTTTATTAATCACCATAAGCTTATCAGCAAAAAAACCAGAGTATTGCATATTGCACCTGAACAAGGTCTTGTTGATTTTTTGTATAGTATTGCAGGTGTAAATTGTAACTTTGTGGACTTACACCCTGAAAATTTTCCATTTGCACCTGGAATAAAAAAAATGGATTTATGTCACGATATAGAAACCATACCGGATAATTCATTTGATTTAATACTTCACAGCCATGTTTTGGAGCATATTCCCTGCAACTATACCTATGTTTTATATCATCTGCATCGAATTATGAAAAAAGAGGGCAGGATGGTTTGTTCAATACCATTCCTGCCCGGATTTTATGATTGCTGCACTTCTCCTGATATAAGCAATCGAAAACGAACAAAGCGGTTTGGTCAAAATGATCATGTAAGGCGGTTTGGCAGTGATGATCTGCATATGACCCTGGGTAAAATTTATCATCTGAAAAAGGAGTATGATATCACTCAGGTTTTTGCAATAGAAGAATTGCAGCAATATAATATACCGGAATATACATGGAGAGGGTACACCCCAAGCTCAGTACTATGCCTGACAAAGGAGGATTATTTACTGGTTTAATACCATATCAGTAGTGGTTTTTTTGATTTCCGGCTTTATTTTACATTTTAGGATAATGGCTGCCGGTCTCCAGAACGTCTTCAAGATTAACATCCCACCTGAATTTGTCTCTGTTTACCTCAGCCACCTTTTTTGAAATAATTGTTGAACCACCATAACAAAATCCTTCTGGAAAAACCTCCTGTCCATCGTGAAGCTCATCAAAAGTCATACGCAAAGGCGAATGCATCCCGGCCCGAATAGTCTCAAATCCCATTGCCGATGAAAATAACACTTTAAGACCTTCATCTGAGCATCTCCAAAAGTCCCAGGGACGAGCATGTGCAGGCCAGGCAAATGGAGTTTCATGAAAGGTGATTCCACCCATCCGCAATACCTTATTGATTTCCATGGCAACCACCCACGGCATTGCCAGATGTTCAAGAACAACCAAAGAAAAAACAGCATCAAATTTCCGGTCTCCAAAATAGGAACTCAACTTATGAGCGTCTCCCACCACATCAGTATTAGAATCAGGATAATAATCAAAACCCGTATAAGATGCTGCATTAGGAAATAAAGAGCGTTTGCTTTTACCATTTGGGGATGCAATGCGGGAACCAATTTCCAATACGTTTAGTTTCTCATCATTGACACGCTTTATGAATTCAAGATAAAGGGTACTACCGTCAGGATAATTAGCTGGAGGGACAGGGGGGCTGCCCATAAAGTGCGCGTTACGAGAAAAAATTTTATCCGCCTGTGTCACATTAATCGTGGCTTGATGTTGTGCAATCCGTGGAATCTGGACATAGAAGTTACATTTAACTTTTGGTTTACATCCAGTATTATCAGGTTGTTCATGCCATGAAGTGATAGGAACAGTCACATCACCAACCATAATTTCTATTTTTTCAATTGGTCCCCGCTCTATTTTCAGCCACCCTCTTATTCCGATTCCAGTGTCGGTTGACCAGGAATGTGAAATGCCAATTTCAATTTCATCATCACAGACACATTTATCGGAATGCAATAGAGAGGATAATTTATTTTTAATTCTTCTAATCATACATGGTACCTCTATGTTAGTAACCCATTGAACTTAATAAAAGCAATATTCAGTTTACAATAACCCTATTGAAACTCTACTCGTAATATGTATAGGCTTACTCAATCCTTAAAATGAATATAGATGTAAATAGTTTTTGTCAAGAAAAATAATTGAGGGTTTGCTGACAAATCTTGGTTGTATTGTTTTAAAAGCTAAATAAATATGTTATGTGGATATAATAATTGGCATTAACTGCAGTGTCTCTATGTATTATTCCATTGATGGTCAAAAATGATAGTTGGTACACATGCTAATGATCAATTTTGTTATTAAGTTATTAATCATAAAACAGCTTATTAAAACTAAAACGCATATCTATAACTTAAGAAAAATCCACGCCCTGGTTTAGGATAACCTCTTTCCTCATAATAATTCTTATCTAATAGATTGTCAATTTTCAGGGTTATCTTGTGATTATCAAGGAATGTCATACCAAAAACAAAATCCACAACAGTGAATCCAGGATTTCTGATTTTAGAGTAGTATGAATTCATATCAATAATATTCACAGATCCTCGTTTTCTGATATGAAGCCTGGCATCAAACATTTTGTTACTATAGTTAATACCATAATTATAAGTATGGCTTGCAACATTATTTATTTTTTCGTAATATCCAGATTTTAGCTTTTTTTCTGCCTTTAAAATATTTGTGCCATTAAAGAAAAACTTCAGGGAACAATCCCATTTAAGCGGTATTCCTACATCATAGGAAAACATATATTCCATACCCTGTATTTCAGCCTCCATCGCGTTCTGAAAAGTATTTGATATAACAGGAAATGGGGAAGCTGTCTTTTGTGTGACAATGATATTATTAATATCTGTATGAAAATATGTTATATCAGCGCTTAATCCAAGGGCTTTTTTGAAATATCCCAGACCGACATCATAAGTAACAGAAGTTTCAGGGTCAAGATCTGGGTTCCCGATTAGTCTTATTATAACTCCAGGACCCCGTTGAGAACAATCAGTTGTAAGCTGTACCGCAGTGGGAGGGACAAAAGCTTTACCAATTGTGGTATGCAGTCTTATATTTGGATTAAAAAGGTAGTTGACACCCGCTCTAGGGCTGAATGCAGAAAATGATTCTGTTTTTGGGGTGAAATATTTTTTAAATGCTGTGGGTTCAGTCGCTATATCAAACTTATCATATCTACCGCCAGCTGTAATTGTCATTCGTTTATCCATAAATGCCCATATGGTTTCCAGATATGCTGCAGTAGTTTTCCTGCTCTCATCTGGTGATTCTGGTGCAAATCTGTTTCCATTCTGGATATCATACATTCTGGATATCTTGTCAATATCCTGATAGTCAACACCAAAAATCAATTTGTGATCATCAAGAGTCATTATATCTTTGACCTGAAAACCAATATAGTTAATTTCTGATTCATTTTTATAATGAGCATAGTTTTTAGTTAATTCCTGGGTTTTATATCCTGTGAAACTGAGGAGATGGTTTAATATCTGTCCTTCAATATTCAGGTCAAATCCGTACCTGTCAATGTCTTTACTGGTTGGTTTGTCCCATTTGTCAAAAATGTCAACAGGAATTTCAATATCCCTGCCTTGATAAGCATCAAACCCAAGATCAACACGCAGATTTTCACCCAGGTTAGCTCCTAACCTGAAATTACCATTATTGGTCATATATTTACTATTGGCACGTTTGTCACCATTGCCCGTTGTAAAATCATCCCTCTGGTCATATTTACGGGCAGATATATCAAAATCAAAAAAATTATTTATTTTGCCTCCTAGAGCCCCTTTTGTTATAAATGTATTATAGGAAGCATATCCAAGTTCTCCCGTTCCTGTTAAATCTCCAGTGTTTTTTTTAGTAATTACATTGATCACACCACCCATGGCTTCAGCACCATATAATGACGATGCTGGTCCCTTAAGGACTTCGATCCTCTCAACATTGTCCACAAGAATGGTGGCGAGGTTTGTTACACCGGATGGTCTGCCATCTATCAATATGGCTGAATGCTTGTTGATACTATAATATCCAGCCTTGCGTAACATGTATGAATGTTTGCTAATACCTGAATACTCAGGCTTGAATCCTCGTATGCCAATTCCAGCCAGCCCAATAGAATCTTCAGAGATATCAACTGATGAACTTTTTTTCAATTGTTCAATAATAGTTTCTCCTGTAGTCATTTCAATCTCTTTTGCATCAATAATTTCAATTTTCACTGGCAGGTACTTTACTTTTTCTTTACTCCTGGTACCAGTTACTATTGTTTCATCAATGTCTAAATATTGATCATTCGCAATGACTTTGGTGCTTGATAACAGGCATAATATGCTAAGTACAATTGACAGTGTTAATAGATATTTTTTTACCATTTTTTCAATCCTCCCTAGAGTGGACAATATAGATAAAATTTATTACACTATAAGAAGAAATTTTCAAGTAATTTCGCAACTATTTTTTTTACTTAGTTTTTTTACTTCATCAAGGTTTGACAAAAAATATCCAGATAGTTTTGTTCTGTTAATGGTACGCCTATTAATCTATCGAATCAAAGTCATTTTTAAATATGCAAAAAGACATGGTGTAAGATCAAGCTAAATATTGTATCCAGATATTGTCATTGACATAAGCTTCTTCATGTATTATTTCATCTATGATTAAAATTTTCAGATAAAAAGGTGTGAAATATATGAAGCAGTACCTGATAGACTTAATAAAACGGAAAGACTTAATACTCTATCTGGTCACATCCGGGTTAAAAGCACAACATAAAAACAGTTTTCTAGGCTATTTATGGTGGCTTATAGATCCTTTTTTCAATGTGGCAATTTATTATTTTGTTGTGGTTGTTGTCTTTCGCCGACCCGGAGGTACTCAATACGGTATATATCTTGTAACTGGTATGATTGTATGGCGCTGGCTCGGTGCAACTGTAAGTGAAGCATCCAATTCAATTATTGCCCAGTCAGGGATTATCTCCCAGGTATATCTTCCAAAATCTATTTTTCCCATCAGTGCTGCTTTTACTCATTTGATTAATTTTGGGTTTGGATTGATTGTTATTTTTCTGTTTTTTCTTTATTTTCACTTTATCCCCGGAGGACAGATTTTCTGGCTGCCATTAATAGTAATTGTACAGCTTCTTTTCATGCTTGCCATCTCCTTTCCCATTGCATATATTTGTGTATTTGTCAGGGATGTTAATAATATTGTTGATCACTCCATGAGACTTTGGTTTTTTGGCTCCCCTGTAATCTGGTATGCTGATATGATTCCTCAAAATATGCAATGGCTTTTAATCTTTAACCCCATGTATCACATCCTCGGGTGCTATCGAGATGTCATGGTAAACAATTTACCACCTGATTTCATGACTCTTTTTATTATTGGCACGGTCTCGCTGTTTTGTATCTTGCCCATGGTTTATTTTTATAGTAAATATGAGCATTTAATTTTAAAAAGTTTATAATTTTAGTATATTTTTTATGACTTCCCTTAAAGTAGAAAATTACATCTGTGAAAAATCCTCAAAACCTGAGTTGATAAATGATTCTTGCGATCCGGTTATTGTCTTTAATAATCTTGGTGTTAAGTATGTTGTTGGAAGCCGACGTGAAAATTTACAATCCCGAGTGTTTAATTATTTATTAAGAAAGAATATCAATAAATTTTTCTGGGCATTAAAAGATATAAGTTTTTCTGGATATTCCGGAGATATTATCGGAGTAATAGGACCAAATGGTGCCGGGAAAAGCACTTTGTGTAAAATGGTTGCGGGTCTTTTAAAACCTGATGTTGGGAATATCAATGTAAATGGTAAGGTCTCGGCCCTGCTGTCCTTAGGAACAGGTTTTAATTATCAGCTGTCAGGAAAGGAAAATATTTATCTCAATGCAATGATGTTGGGATTTACAAAAAAAAAAATTGATGAAGTTTTCCAGGAAATTATAGAGTTTTCAGGTGTAGGTGATTTTATTTACGAGCCTTTAAAAAATTATTCCAGTGGGATGCTGGCAAGGCTTGCTTTTAGCGTTGGTGCAATGCTTGAGCCTGAAATATTGATCCTTGATGAAGCATTAAGTGCAGGAGATATTGAATTCAGCGAAAAAGCCGGGAAAAAACTTCAACAGATTATCGGGCAGTCTAAACTTGTAATAGTTGTAACCCACAATTTGAGTTTTGTTCAAAAATATTGTTCAAAAGCTTTGTGGATAGACCAGGGCAGTGTGAGGGCTGCTGGCAAGCCAGATATGGTTGTGATGCAATATTTGGATGCAGTTTTTAAAACAGCTGTGCCTATACCAAAAATCGAATTTTCTAAACCTGCGGTTAAAGTCGGGACCCAAGATGTAGTCAGTGTAAAAAACCTTGGATTCAAATTCAGACTTCAAAAGCATAAAAGCAGTGGGAGCAGGAAAAGGGACTTCTGGCCTTTAAAAAATATCTCCTTTACAGTAAAAAAGGGGGAAGTGCTTGGGATTATTGGTCGTAACGGCGAAGGTAAAACTACTTTATGCAGGATATTAAGCGGTATTTTAAAACCAGATAGAGGCACACTCTTTGTGGATGGAACAACAACAGCTTTATTAACATTTGGTGCAGGGTTTAATATCCAGCTATCTGGTAGAGATAATATTTTTATTAATGGTCTTATGCTTGGCATATCTAAAAAAAAATTAAAAAATGTAGCCAATGAGATAATTGAATTTGCTGAAATTAAAGAGTATATTGATCAACCTGTAAAAAAATATTCCCTTGGCATGTGGGCAAGGCTTGGGTTTAGTATTGCAGCTTCCATTAAACCTGATATCCTCATTATAGATGAGGCTTTGAATGCTGGAGATGTATCCTTTTTTGAAAAAGCAAGCAAAAAAATTCAGGAGTTGTTAAAAGAAGCAAAGGCAGTGATTGTTGTAACACACAGTATGTCTTTTGTTAATGAGGTATGCACAAGGGGGATATGGATTGAAAATGGTGTGGTTATGCATGATGGACCCCCGGAACAGACTGTCAAACTGTATGAATCCGCTGTAAGAGAGAAGAGTTTGCAGGATAAAGAGAGGAGATAAAATGTATCGCTTTTGGGAAACTATTGTTAAACCTGTTTTAAAGATTGTTAACCCAAAGGATATTGTTGAGATTGGCGCTGAATTTGGACTGAACACAGAAAAGCTTTTAGGTTATTGCCGTGAAAATAATGCAATGCTCTACTCCATTGATCCTGCCCCTGCCTTTGATGTAAATAAGTGTAAAGAGGAAAACAGAAGTCATGTTAGATTTTTTAAATCATTAAGTCTCGATGCAATTGGCTTGATAGACAAGTTTGATCTTTTTTTGATTGATGGTGACCACAACTGGTATACAGTTTTTAATGAACTTAAGCTGATTGAAAAACAATGCAAAAAAAATAATAGTAAGTTTCCCCTTGTGTTTTTCCACGATATTGGCTGGCCCTATGCACGAAGGGATTTGTATTATAACCCTGATAATATTCCCAAAGCTTTTTTAAAACCTTATCAACAAAAGGGTATGGTGATTGGAACCTCTGAACTCGTTGAAAAGGGCGGTGTGAATCCGGGCATGAATAACGCGATTTATGAAAATGGTCTTCAAAGTGGTGTACTTACGGCAATAGAAGATTTCATAGATGAAACACAGCATAAAGTCCGTTTTATTAATATACCGGGATTGCATGGGTTTGGTATTATTCTTCCCTTGCATTTTGAATCTCTCTATCCAAAATTGACAACTTTTTTGGATCAGTACTCTTCTGATACTGCGGTGATAAAACATGTTGAGAATATTGAAAAAGAGCGCATTGAAAACTTGATTCACATCAGTAATGCTCTTTATGAAGTTGATGTGTTAAGAGACTTGAAGGAGCAGGAGACTAAAGCTAAACAAGTAATGGAAAAACAGGTTGGTGATTTAGATATAAAAATTCAGAAATTGCATGCCCGGGAAAAAATACTTATTGATCAAGTCAACACCCTGTCAACCTGGATTGAAAGTATAGAACAGGGAGTTACTGCATTGATAAAATCAAGGCGGTGGCGTATCGCAGTCCTGGTTGGAGAATTTATTCGAAAAATTCGATTTAGATCTAAAATTCCCATGGTGGAAGATTATTTAGCTGTTACTTTGAAAGATTTTAATGGGTGGAAAGACAGACTAAATAATAAGGGCAATATTAAACCAACAACTTCAGCCATAGATGACTATACAATAAAAAAAAAAGTTTATAATATTTTTCAATCTCCTCTGCCTTTTAAACTCCCATCAGTAGATATAGTTATCCTGGTCCATAATTCTTTAGAGAATGTTAAAAACTGTTTGGAATCAATTGTTAGAAACACTCCATACAGGTTTCATTTGATTATTCTCAATAATGGTTCTAATGAAAAAACAGTAAAATTCCTTAACGATTTTATCCGGTTGAATCCCAACTCCAATCTTATTAATAATAGTGAGCAAAAGAATCATGCATCAACTGTAAACCAGGGTTTGAAAATATCAAAATCCGATTATGTTGTAATGCTTGCCCATAATATAATCGTACCTGTTTTCTGGCTGGAAAGAATCCTGGAATGTGGTGAAAGTGATGCAAATATCGGTATATTAGGACCTCTTTCAAATTGTACAGACTCTCTTCAATCCATCACAAATTTACCTAATATTGGTAGTGTCAGTGCAGAGGAAATTGCCAATGTTGTTGCAATAACATCGGAAAAAGATTTTCCAAAAGTACCTTTTATTAATCGCTTTTGCTTTGTTATTAAAAGAGAGGTGATTAACAAAATAGGATATTTCGACGAACAAGCTTTTCCAAAAGGGTATGGTGGGGAAAATGATTTTTGTTTAAGAGCGCGCTTGTCTGGTTTTGATTTAGCACTGGCAGATCATGGATATGTCCACCATGCAAAGTTAAACAACGATAAACCCCAAAGGCTGCAAACAATAACGATTGAGGGCGAGGATATACTGAAAAAGAGATATCCTGAAATAGATATATCCGGATTATTAAAACATTTTGAAAATGATCCTGTTCTTACAAAAATTAGAGAGCAGGTTGGCAAATACTCAAATAATTCAGATGGCATAAGAAAATTGTTATCAAAATCATTGCTGAAAATTCTGTTTGTTCTACCTGTTACAGCTGATGGAAAAGAAAATCGGGCTGTTGTCCATGAAGCTTTTGATATGCGCTGCATGGGGTTTAATGTGCAAATTGCCATTAAGAAAATCCATGAATCTGATTATTACAGAAATTATTCATCACTTGTGGATCAGGACGAAAATCTGTTTTTTATATTTGATAAAGATAAAGAGTTAATTCTCCATGGAGAAAAATTCAATGTTGTTATCAGCTGTATACACGAATCTGTCAAGCTTACCAGGAAAATAGTTGAATTCAATGCATCTGTACTATCCATGGATTTAACCCAAAACAGTTCAATAAAAGCTTCAGGGTATTCAGCTTCTATGTCAGCAATTGAAAAAATCAGTACATTGACTGAACAGTGGAACAGGTATTTTCAAATAAAACATGTCCGGCACAGAAAACCAAAGATTCACAGTTTATTGATAGGAACTGATATTAAAAAGACAATCGCTTCATATTATCTGCGACACTATTTACCATTTACCCACTCTCTGTTTCAGGATAAATATGATTTTTCAACCATTACCCTTGATAAAGTTTTGAAAACTGATGCAGATGTGCTGGTAATTCAGAGAGTTGCATTGCCAGATGAAACTTTTGCCTTAAGACTGCTTGAACATTGTCAGAAAAAGGGCATACAGACGATTTATGAGACTGATGATCACCTGTTTGGTTTACCTCCAAATATGATGCAACATTATCGAGTAGCCTTGCCAGCTGTAAAAATTTTTGCTGAACATGCAAATATGGTTGTTACCTCATCTGAAAAACTTAAAAGTCAGTTTTTAAAATATAATGGGAACGTTCAAGTTATTCCCAATGCTCTGGATGAAAGATTGTGGAAGCCCGTCGGAAGAAAAGCTCATTCCAAATTGAGAATTTTGTATATGGGCACCTATACACACTTAAATGACCTTTTAGTTGTCGAAGATGCAATGAAAAGAATATTGGATAAATTCAATGGTGATGTTATTTTTGATGTAATTGGTATTACAGAGGAACAAAATAATTTGGAGTGGATTAACCCCATTACTATACCCAATCACAATTATCCAAAATTTGTAAAGTGGCTGTGTGAGAATGCACGCTGGTCAATAGGCATAGCACCCCTTGAACCAACACAATTTAATAATTGTAAAAGCTATATCAAGTATCTTGATTATACTGCATTGGGGCTGGTGCCGGTTTGCTCCAACCTTCCTCCATATCAGGATGTAATAAAAACAGGTCATAACGGTCTGCTGGTGGATAATAATACCAATTCCTGGTATGAAGCATTAAATAGTCTGATTGAAAATGAGGAGTATCGTGATAAACTTGCAAAGAGTGCATATCAGGATTTAATAAAAAACCACACTCTTAAAGCAATGATAAACAATTGGATTGATGCTTTTAAAGAGGTTATTACAACAGAACAGGCATAATGTTACTGCCTGCTGATACTTAGTAAATAATAAGGTAAAAAGGTTAACAATGAAAATAAAATTTTGGAAGGATAATATGGAGAAGAAAAATTCAGAACGGGTATGTATTGATATTGGTTGTGGCAGTCAGAAAAAAAAAGGCACCCTGGGAGTAGATTTTGTTCAAGCTCCCGGAGTTGATTATGTAGTTGATCTTGCCAATGAGCCTTTACCTTTTGATGATAGCAGTGTGGACTATGTCTTTTCTTCACATTTTGTAGAGCATATGGCAATACCTTCCAGTGTTTATCTTGAGATCAGCCGGGTATGCAAACCCGGGGGACAAATAGAATTATGGACACCCTATGTATGGTCAAATGATGCTTTTATTATGGGACATACAAGTTTCCAGTCTGAAGAAAATTATTTACATATGTGTGTTAAACATCCAAAAGTCTGGAGTCCAATATTAAAAAAACGGTGGTTGCTTCAGGAAATTCAATATGTTGTACGAATGAAGACTTTGGAATACTTAAAAGAACATGATGTTGATTTGAGCTTTGCCATACGGCACTACCAAAATATTGTCAAAGAAATCGGTGTCCATATAAAACTTGCATCAAATTTATCTGCTTCGTCTCCCACCTTACTGCGTACTTTTTCAATATCCCGGGATGAAACACGGTACGAGCTGAAAAACACTCATATTTTTGATGATATTAAAGATGTTAGAAAAAAATCAAGGGTGTTACGAAGTTTTGCCAAGGGTGATCCCTTACCACCACTTAGAGGGTGTGAATAAGATTAAAAAACCCAAGTATATTTGATATATAAGGAAACAATAATGGGTATAAGGGAGATGATCAGTACATTAAATGTAGATTTTTATAAAAGAGATGAAAATCTTTATAAACAAGCTTTGAAAGTTCTCCCCAGAGAACATAAAGCACTTGGTGATCTAATATCCATTGATGACAGCC
>CAZMEX010000043.1:25447-27241 GCA_964565415.1 uncultured Desulfobacterales bacterium
CAAAAGGTCAAACCGGAGTCATGGATCGAGGGTATCAGTCACATAAGGATTTTGACTTGCTCCAAGATGAAAATGAACATTTTATAATTAATTCCCAGGCAAAGCATCCAGCAGCATGCCGTCATTTGAACCGTTCAGTTGAAAGCCTACAATTTGTCGGTTTGAACTATAGGTGACATAGGTTGCTGTGGAAATATCTTCCCCAAATAAATTTGCTGCAAGATTAACAATTTTTTCATGGGGCCCTAAGGAGAGATGTTTGGTAGCAATTGATGTGCCTGCATCATTACGTGCCGTCATAAGAACAGAAGCAGGTGAATTTTCAAGATTAACTAATGCAATACCTGTCCAGCCATTTTTTTCAAGCTTTGGGAAAACACCTGTTTTATCATTGATCTTAACCACGGTATATCCGCCAAGTTGGTTTCCATTGACTGTACCAAACAGTTCAAAACCAGTAATGGGTTTGTCTGCTGCAATGTGAAGCCATTCAGTCCCGGTTGGAAGGTTTAAAGTCCCGGGAGTACCTATGTACTTTGTTATACCTTGTACTGTAATCGATTGATTGTTCAATGCAGTACCATCTTTTTTATATGGCATGATGGTTAAACGAGCTGGAGAGTTTGCCGGGTTATAAGCAGCAATACCTGTCCACCATGCTGTGTTACTGGTAATATGTGGGAAATAAATGTTTTCTGATGTTTCATCTTTTAAAAGAATTCCGCTTGCATAATTTTTGTCCGTACCTTTATTCCCAAAAAATTCAAGAGCAATGACCCCATTAGTGTTTTTGATAACAGCAGATTTAATATCTGGTTGTGGAACACCAGAAAATAAGTCACTCACATATGCCTCTCTATGTCCATAGCCCATAAGATTAATAACTTTTGTTTTGTGATTGTTAAATTCAATATTCAATGTTTTAGGAGAGGATGTGGTATTGAGAAGAGTTAAGACTGTCCACCATTGATCACAGGAAGCGATGTGAGGGACATAAATATCTTTAGTGGTCAGATGGGAAGTCGCAGGAATGGCAGTTTTAAATTTTCCACTAATCTTATGGAGTTTTGCGTAGCCACAGGCAGTTAGCGAATTAGTTGTAAAAATACAATAATCGATAAATCCCATTCCTTCTACGGAAAAACTTTTTCGTCCATTTTTGTTTAAATTAACAGGCTCCGATCTGACAAGGGAACCCGATCTACTATAGAATTTAACAGTCCCTGTCATATTTTCAGATCCAGAATTATTTATAATACAAATTTCTGTAGACCATTGAAGCTTTTGAAAATCCTTAACCTGGGGAAAGTATAAATTTAGTTGTTTGACATATTTCAAATCACCGTTTGTTTTATCATAATAACTGATGGCAGCATGACCATCAAGAATGGCAATTGAAGTATATTCTCCGACATCACCTGTAGAATCCATAATAGCAGGGGTATCCCATATGGTACCATTGGGGTCGGATGCTTTGACATATTTCAGATTATTGTTTGTGGTATCATGATAACTTATGGCAGGACTGCCTTTGATAATTGTCATTGAGGTAAACCCGCCAACGGAACCTCCGTAGTCTACAATAACAGGGATGTCCCAGGCAGTGCCAGTAAGATCGGATGCTCTGATATATTTCAGATCAGCCTTTGTTTTATCGTAATAACTTATGGCAGGACGGTCATTGGCAATGACCATTGAGGTATACTCCCCGACAAATCCTGTAGAATCTAGAACAATAGGGGCTTCCCAGCTAGTACCATTGGAATTGGATGCTCTGATATATTTTAGATTACC
>CAZMEX010000044.1:0-26357 GCA_964565415.1 uncultured Desulfobacterales bacterium
ATCTCCAATTTAAAGGAATTTTTACCATTGAAAAAACGAAAATGTGCAAGGTTTACGATCCCGGGCACCACACTATACTATAAAAAAAAGGGTTTTTTTTCAAACCGGAAAAAATATTCGCATAATTATTTCCCGGTTTTAGACTTGAGCAAGGGAGGAGCAAGCTTTCTGACTAACCAGCGCATTAAAATCGGTGCTTCCATTATTGTCAAGCTTTCAATACCAGGAGTTGATTCGCCGCTGGAAATTCTCTCTGTAATCAAATGGGTCTCAAGAAATCGTGAAGAAAGCTATATTTATCAAACAGGAATTGCATTTAACGCTTACGGGGAGAAAAAAAATCAAAATTCACCGAAAATTCTTGAGGTGTTGACTAATCTGGAATTGAATAATATATAACTTTTTTTTCAAAAATTATGAAAAAAGACTTGCAAAACTATGAAAATTTTGTTACAAAGAGGGGTAAAACTTTTTTTTAAAGGAGGTAACTGTGGAAAATATAATCAAAAGCAAATTAGGTGCATTTGTATTAATAGCGATATTTATTATTGGCATTGCCCCCAATTGTCTTGCAGCAGAAAAAACTGAAAAGCAGCTAAAAGAAAAATGGGAGCGCGAATACATCTCCCGACTAAATAAAAAAAGCAGTGACCTTGATGAGAAAAAAATAATCTTAAAAGATGCCATTACAAAAGCACTGGACGATGAGGCACCTCCATGCGCATGCATGAGGATTGCCATTGGTCTGGAATACAAACCCTATTTTGTAATAAGATATATTTATGAGCACAGCCCCGGTGTTGGACTTGACGAACTATGCTGGTGTGCCACCAGTGACGGGATCGAAAAACAGATAATTGCCAAAGCAGCAGCTGATGCTGAAACAAAAGATGGCAACTCAGTATTCAGAGAAAATGAGATAGCCAGTGCTGACTGCCTTAAAGGAGATAAGGGGCTTGCATACACTGCAACACCTGATGCTCCGGGCTCAATTAATCCACCAGACATTAAACCCCCGCACCCGACTTCGCCAATTACGCCCTGAACCAATAGGCTGATATCGATATAAAAAGGCTCTGTATATGTAATACAGAGCCTTTTTTTTGTTGACAAACTTATTTCTACTGAGTAGTATAATTTAAAATTTATATCTTCAAAGCAGCAAAACCGTTAACATTAATCTATGGGGGATTATACTCATGATAAAAAAAACAGCAATCATACTCTTTACCCTACTCTGTTTTTTAATGCTTTCATGGCAAAATATTTATGCTGAAGATGTCCCACTTGGCCAATCATCTGAAATCCAAAAAAAAGATGAAAAAAAAGAGAAAATTACCGGGGATATTTTTGGCGAGGAAGGCGGTTATTTTCACCCATTTTTAACTGTTGAAGCAGCTTATACAACCAATATTTTTTTCACGGACAAGAATGAGGAAAGCAGCGTAATCACAACAATTGCGCCGGGGATATGGATTGCCCTTCCCAGAACCCGTGAAAAGCTTGTAAGTGTATCAACTTCAAACTCAAGCCCGGGCGGAGTTGAATACAGTCATCTTCAGGCTGATGAATCACGAAAGTTACAAACCTATTTTTTATATTCCCCCTCTTTTGTATTTTACTCTGGCTTTTCCGATTATAATTATACGAACCACACATTAGAAGGTTTTTTTAATTATAACTTTGGTTTTGATGTGTCACTGGAAATTATTGATCAGTATAATATTAAAAGTGAGATTAATGATGATGGTCAAGGCAAATTGCTTGATGAGTATCAAGACAATCTTTTTAGTGTTGTTGCTTCCTGGGAGCCATCACCTAAATTTAAGTTCAGATTTGATTTTTCAAACTATTTTACAAAATTTGATAAGAGTGTGAATGGATTTAGAGACAGACAAGACAATTCTTTTGCTGCCTATATTTTTTATAGGTTCAAGCCTAAAACATCTGCTTTTATTGAGTATGAATATGCGGTTATTGATTATGACAGCTACTCAAATAGTGACTCTACTGAAAAAAGATATTATGCAGGTATTGATTGGGAAGTGTCTGCAAAATCAAAAGGTCGGGTTAAGGCTGGTTTCCTTGAAAAAGAGTTTGACTTGGACAGCAATAGAGGAGAACAAGGTTTTTCCATGGAAGCCCAACTTCAACATGCAATTACACCAAAATCCACTTTTATCATAAATGCCAACAGAAAATACCATGAAACAAAATTGCTGGACTCATATTTCATCGAAACAACAGGCATCTCAGCTGCGTTTCTCTTAAGATTTAGCAGGAAGTGGTCCGGAGCAATAAATGCCTCCTACCGAAGAGAGACTTATACAGGAAGTGATCAAAACGGCACAATTGATGAAAGAGTGGATGATATTTATGGAATAGGACCTGCGTTTAAATTTGATGCAAAAAAATGGCTTGTATTTGAGGGTGGCTTACATTATACTGCAAGAGACTCCAACTATGATATATATGATTATGAAAATGGATTAATTTATCTGAGGATGCGTATTGACCTTTAAATTTTATATAAATAGAAAAAAAATTTTTTTCATCTTTTATATAATTGTATCGTTGCTTTCATCCACTGCTATCTGTTCTGAAAATTACATAATTGGTGAAGGAGATGTCTTAAGTATATATGTTTACGAGAATGCTGACCTTTCTAAAATTGTAAGAGTCAATGCTGATAATTCAATACGGGTTCCTCTTCTGGGAGAGGTAAATATAAGAGGTCTTACTGTACCAAAAATTGCTGCAAAACTTGAGAGCCTTTTTGCTGATGGATATCTTATTAATCCCCAGATCGATGTCTTTATTAAAGAATTTAAAAGTAAAACTGCAGTTATTCTTGGCCAAATCAGATCTCCGGGACAATATGAACTTAGAGGCAGCATAACTTTTCTTGAATTTGTATCCAAAGCCGGGGGCTTGACTGTTAATGCAGGACATAGTGCTACCATTAAAAGAGATGGGTCAAAAAATAATATCACTATTGATCTTGATAAACTCATAAGAGAAGGAGATACCTCCTTAAACCTGCCCATAAAAAATGGTGATACTATATACATATCAAAAGCTGATGTATACTATGTTTCAGGCGAAATAGAAGAACCTGATTCATACAAGTTTGAATCCAACATTACTGTTATTAAAGCTATTACAAAAGCAGGTGGCTTCACAGGAATAGCTGCAAAACGCGATGTAAAAATAATCAGAGTCATTAATGGGGAAAAAAAGGTGCTTGAAGATGTAGATATGGATGAAAAAATCCTTGCAAATGATGTTATTGTTGTCCCTGAGAGTTTTTTCTAAACCATGGAAATTGAAGAGAAAGAGATCAATATACGAGATTATCTTCTGATAATTAAAAAGCGTAAAAACAGTGTTATTACATTTTTTACGATTATTGTTATTATTACCATAATTACCACTTTTACATCCTCACCCATACCATTTTACACTGCTACAACAGACGTAATGATTGAGAAAAGCAACAATGTTTCATTTACTGGGTACCGATATGCAGGATATGGCTATGACCCATTTTTTACTGCCACACAATCTCAAATAATCAGTAGTGCAAAAGTTGCGAAAAGAGTAGTGAACTCTTTGGGAAGTGAAAAAATATATGATGCATTTTTCCCCAGGACAGAACAAAAAAAATCGTTTTTTACTGGTTTTAGAACATGGTGGCTAAACCTCTACACTTCTACAAAAAAATTAATGGGCATTGAAAAAGTTATATCCCTGGATTCAAAGAGTAATCCAGACATAAATGGTTTTGGCTCTTACACACCGACACCGCCTACCAAAGCAGAACAGCTTCAAAGAGCAATTCAGGGTGGAATAATGGTTGTGCCAATGGAAAACACCAAAATTGTTCAAATAAATTTCACCTCAATGAACCCTGCCATTGCAATGCAGGTTGTCAATTCAGTAGCACAAGCCTATATAGACACTCTTCTTGATATGCGCATGCAGACATCAAATTACAGCATCCAATGGATGAAAAAAAAAGCTGACTCCCAGAGAATAGAGCTTGAAAAATCTGAAAAAGCTCTGCATAAATACAAAAAAAAGTATAACATCATAACAGTTGAGGACAGGCTTGCCATCCTGCCAGAAAAGCTTTCCAGCCTGTCAGGTAAACTTACCCAGGCAGAAGCTTTTCGAAAAAAGCTTTCATTGGAGTATAATCAAACAATTACTGCCAATGACAGTGTTTTAGAGACCATTCCTGCAATTGCTGAAAATATTTCTGTGGATGCTATTAATAAAGAGATACTCCTTGCTGAACAAAGCATTTCAGATCTATCAAAAAAATATGGCAAGAAACACCCTAAAATGATTGGTGCAAAAAACAAACTAAAGAGTTTGAAGCAGAAAAAACATCAAGAGCTCAGCAAAGCTTCCAAAATTATTAAAAATAAATTTCTTCTGGCAAAAGCAAACGAACAAAAGCTGAAAGACATGTTCAATAAATCCAAGTTTGAAGCTGAACGACTCAGTGAGAAATCTATTCAACTGGATATACTAAAGAGAAAAGTCACTACAAATAAATACCTCTATGATGCTCTCATCAAGAGTATTAAAGAGAAAGGTCTGACTGAAAAAAATCAACTTGTCAATGTATGGGTTTTAAAAAAAGCCGGGCTTCCAATGATGCCCATGAATACTCAGAAGAAAAAGAGAAATCTGCTGTTGGGAATCATTTTAGGCTTGTTTGGTGGTATTGGAATCGCTTTTTTCTTAGAATATCTGGATAACACGGTCAGAACCCCTGAAGATCTTGAAGAAAAATTTGATGTGCCTGTTTTGGGAACCATCGAACTTCTCAAAGAGAAGGAGGGATCAATTGTTGAATATTTCTTAAAAAAGCCTGATTCCTCAATTGCTGAGAGTTTTAAAAGTCTAAGAACTTCAATCTTTCTTTCATCTGCCGAGACACCGCCTGAAACCATGGTAGTGACAAGTGTGTCAAAACAGGATGGCAAATCTTCTATTTCTTTATGCCTTGCAACAACAATGGCTCAAACTGAAAAGAAGATACTGCTGCTTGATGCTGATATGAGGCGACCAACTCAACACATTCTTTCAAATCTTGACAACTCGACCGGATTAAGTTCATATCTTGCAGGAGCTTCCTCCAGTATTAAAATCAAAAAAGAACGCGTCAGAAACCTTGACATTATAACTTCAGGACCTGTTCCACCCAACCCTTCAGAGCTGCTCCATTCAAATAAATTTTCTTCAATGATACAGCAATTAGAAAAAATGTACGATGTCATAGTAATAGATGCTCCCCCAATAATTGGTGTGACAGACCCTGTTATAATAAGCAATGCAACCGATGGTGTAATACTTGTCACTTCTGCCGGTAAAACACCCTATGAGATGATCAATAAAGTTTTAAAACAGCTGGATGACGTAGGAACGCCTGTGATTGGAATGGTTTTAAACAAATTTGACTCAAAAAACAGAGGGTATTACTACAATAATTATGGTGATTATTATTATTCATCCAATGAGTAACCGTATTTTGAGTAGTCGTATTTATTGATGATTAATAGTGAAAAAAAATGGCTGAAAACTTATCTAAAAAGCTTTTCTTTTTTGTAATTATTTTCTCCCCACTTGCATTTGGGACTGTTGAACCATGGTCCTACGCTGTGATGGAGATATCAGTATTATTATCCCTTTTTCTATACCTGATTTATAATTACAAGAGCAGTGAGCATATCTATTTAATCCCTGGTATTGTTCCTCTGATTCTATTTTTAGCTTATATTTTAATGCAAATAATACCTCTTCCTCCCCAAATTATAAAGTTTATATCTCATCAATCCCATGATTTACAAAACCTGTCTTCGAACATGACCATTTCTGTTCACCCCCGGGCAACCCTTCTGGAATTTTTTAGATATTCAACCTATGTTGCCTTTTATGTCCTTGCAGTACAACTTTTAAGTGACAAAAAGTTATTAAAGAAAACCATCTTTATGATTGCTATTTTTGGAGTTATTTTAGCTTTTTCCTCCATACTTCAGCTCTATCTGACAGATAGTATGGCACTCTGGATCAGACACATTAATATAAAAAGAAATTCTTTAATGGGTCCATATATCAACCGCAATCATTATGCAGGTCTTATGGAGATGATCTTTCCTCTGGTGCTGGCGCTTTTCTTATTTCATAAGCCAAGGAATGAAGACCTAGGCTTTCTTAAAAGTATTGTTGAGATTTTCAAACAGGAGAAAGCAAACATCCACATTCTCATTGGGACAGGTGCTCTTCTTATTGTAACTTCAATATTTGTTAGTTTGTCCCGGGGGGGAATGATTAGTACATGTGCCGGGCTGATATTTTTTCTAGTTTTATCATATAAAAAAAAGGCGAGTAAAAAGAATTCTATCCTTATATTATGCATGATACTATTTACATCATTATCCATGGGGTGGTTTGGCTGGGGTCAGGTTTACGATAGATTTTCTGAACTTCAAACTCCGGAAGGCACTATCTATCACGGTCGTATTGACTACTGGAAAGACAGTAAAAAAATAGTGGCTGACTTCCCTGCTGTGGGATCAGGATTTGGCACTTTTGTTGACATATACCGATCTTACCAGACAGTTGATAGTAATATACTTTTAGAACATGCGCACAATGATTATATTGAATTAATAAGTGAGGGAGGCGTAATAGGAGTTTTACTCATTTTTTCCTTTTTAATCACCCTTTTTTATAAAACATACCATGTTTTCAGCTTGAGAAAAGATGCATATTCAATATATATTTATATAGGAGCCATGGCAGGAATAATTTCCATACTTGTACACAGCATTACTGATTTTAATCTGCATGTTGGTGCCAATGGTTTATGGTTTGCACTTTTGGCTGCCATTGCAGTCTCTGCTGCAAATACCAGGCTGAAAGCTAAAAACATTAAAACAAACCTTTTACCTGTTAAATCAGAAAAAATAAAACCAGGCTTGCTTGCCACTGTATCTTTTCTCTTCCTGATTGTCTTGGTATCCAATATTTCAATATTAATTTCAAATTTTTATCATACAAATGTAAACAACTCAACTTTTGATTTTAACACATCGCCGGAAGAGTTGAAAAAAATTCAAAAGATCACAAAATATGCATCGTTTTTTGATCCACTCAATTCCAATTATATTCATTCAATTGCAAACATCTCATGGTTTCTTGATAATAACAAAGAGGCAAAAGATGCTTACTTAAAATCAATCAGGCTGAACTCTGCCAATGGCAATCATCACAAACGCTTTGCTCTTTTTTTATCCCGCACAGGTGACATAATTGAGGCTGAAAAAGTTTTGGAAAAAAGCATTGCTCTTGATATCAGTAATTCAGATAATGCACTGCAATATGGTGGACTGCTATTAGCCACAGGTCAAAGGAAAAAAGGAGTAAAATTTTTAAAAAAAGCAATCAGCCTTGATCCACAAACTATCGGCTCTGTTTTAACAACCATGATTGCTTCGGGCTTAACCCTTGATGAGATGGAGCGGGCTATTCCCAAAGATATAAACACTGCAATTATTTATACTCAATTTTTGGATCAAATTGGAGAAATAGAAAAAGCCCAACAAAGATACCTGGATATTGTGAGTTCTTTTGGAACCCATAAAGATATAACTTTCAGAAACATTGATACAATATATAAATTTTTTAAGAATCAAGGCAACTTTTACCAGGCCATGGAGGTTTTAAAACAAGGTGAGAAGGTTCTGCCAAAAAACGCATCCATCAGGATAAGGCTTGGGGATATATATATAAACCAGGGAATTATATTTAAAGCAAAAGAAAAATATAAAGAAGCACTGATACTAAAGCCTGAAAATAAAAAAATAAAAATAAAATTGGACAAACTTAATCAGTGATATGTTGTTCTGCATATTGCGCAATAACTTCATGGATATTTTGCGGTGGAGATACAGCAAAATAATTTTCTGCTACGACATGTCCAATTTCATGGGTTATAACCCTTAATGCTGCGTTCCTTGCAGAATAGAAAACTCTATTTTCAGAAGGAGAATAAAATGCTATATAATTCACATTTATGTTATAAATACGTCTGAAATCATCATCTACCCCACTTTTTGAAGCATGAATCCGTATTTTAAATCTTAATTCAGGCAGATACATATTTAAAACTTTCATGACCTTTTCAACAACAAAATCAATCTTGTTTTTCACTTCGTCTTCGATTGTATCACTATTTTTCTTTCGTATATTATATTTAAACCTGCCCATATATAATTTTTGATTGAACTTTTTTAAAACTTTTGCGCTGGGATATTCAATCACTGCATATTCAGAATTGATTTCAAGGGCGTGGCAGTAGTGGGGCAACGATATCGTTACAAATAAAAAAAGTACAGGCGAAACTATTGCATAAATACGGTTCACCAAAAAAAATCCCTTTTAAGTCTTTGTGAAATCTATTTTTTTATCAAATCGACAGAATCAATTAATGATTCTATATTCTCGGTACTTTCCTTGATTTTATTCAAATGCCCAGTTAGAGATTTATCCCTTTTTGACTCTTCAAGCAGGCTGTTTTCAATTTCCAGAGTACTCTTTTCAATGCTGTTTTTAAAGCTTTTAAGCATGATTATCTTTTGGGAAAGTTTATAATTGAACTGGTTGATTTTAGCTGCCAGCTCTTTTCCTTCATCTTTCTGTCTTAACAAGATTTTTTGTGACAAATCACCATTAACCATTTTATCAAGCGTAATTTCAAATCTGTAAAAGGGTCCGGCAACTCTATGGGTTAAAAAAAGGGTTATAATAATAACCGCACCGCCTCCAAATACTATGAAAATCCATTGTGCGCTAAAAAATTTTTTCAGCAGTATATCAGGAGTAAGACCTAACTCAAGATGGTAATTTTCATAAACAATTGAAAGGGTGTTGGAGGAAAAAAAGGTGATCATCCCGACAAAAAAAGCACTTCCCAGGACAACAAGAATGAAATAGTTAAATATTGTCCTTCCCTGGAATTCCTGATTAATAAAAAAATTCCTTCTTTTATATCTGCTGGTATTCATTTATGCCTCCATATCTCTGCTTTTTCTTCTAATCCATCAACCCAGTCTGCTAACAATGCCTCCTTCTTACCATTTTTAATAAACTCTCTTATATTGTCATTATCAAGGTCATCCAGTTCGCCAGCTGATTTTTCGTCTTTAATCTGTTCTGTTTTCAAAAGCTTATAAACAACAAAGCCCTGGATGGTCTTTATACTTTTGGAGGATTTTCCCTTTTCAAGGTTAAAAACAATAAATTTCAAGGGTGTTGCAAGATCAAGGAAATCCAATTGGATCTCTTTAACATTTTTACTCAGCCCCCTGGCAATGTCATCTTTTTTTGCATAGATTATCTTTGAAATAAAGACTTTGCGTTGAGCAAGAAACCTATATTTTTCAATCTCTTCACTGTTTACAGTCGGATTATATTGTTTATATTGATTATCCATAAGTATTTTAATAAGAGACTGCTCATAAAAATCTTCGACTGTAGCTCTGAATATTTCATTTTTGTTAATATTGCGCTTGATAGCTTCCTGGATCAGAAGTTCTTTTACAATTACAGAATCAATAAACTCATCTTCCATCTGAAATGGAGATTTTGATTTTATCAAATCATCATACTCTTTTTCAGAAATAATTCTGTCATTTATTACAATCGCGGGCTTGGAAAATTCCACTTTTGCATCGGTGAAAAATCCCCAAATCGCTGCGATTGTGATTACAACCAGTATAATGATGATATAATAGATATATCTCATGGTCAAAAACCTCCACTGATCTATTCTTTAGGTAAAATTAACTTTCCTGTATTTGGCTCTACCTGAACTGCTCTGTCGTCAAAAAGTTTAATCATATTATAGTCTTTTATATTCGTGATTTCAAGGGGAGGCAGCCCATTTTTTAAAAGCCACTTTCTTATCAGAAGTATCTGTTCAGAATCCTGGGCTCTTGCGGTAAAAATTTTTACCCGATAGCCCTTGTCAATCATCTTTTTAACCCTTGTCAACATTGCAGGAACAGGATCACCTATTTTAATCATGGGTGATCCTGCAGCATGAAAAGCAAGAGTACCATCAAGGTCAATACCGATCCAGCCTTGCTCTTTTGAAGGAATCACAAACTCTCTTGATGCTTCCTCTTTTGCTTTTTTCATGTAATTTTTAATAATATCAAACAAAGGGGCAACCTTTTTTAAACTTTAAAGCGAATATTAATGATATCGCCATCTGCAACCACATACTCTTTGCCTTCAACACTGATTTTGCCTGCTTTTTTTAATTCAGCTTCACTTTTGTACTCCATTAACTCGTCATATTTTATCACTTCAGCCCTGATAAAACCTCTTTCAAAATCAGAGTGAATAACTCCTGCTGCCCGGGGGGCTTTTGAAGATTTTCTTACAAGCCATTGCCTGACTTCATCCTCACCAACAGTAAAAAAAGAGATGAGCCCAAGTGCGCTTAAACAGAGCTTGGTCATCTTTTCAAGAGCTGTCTCGTTTATGCCAAGGTCATCTAAAAACTCTGCTTTTTCCTCCTTTGTATCAAACATTGCAATCTCTGATTCTACTTTGGCTGACACCAGCATGACTTCAATTTTTTCATTTTCACAAATTGCTGTAAATTTATCCAATAGTTTTTTATTACCGATATCGTCTTCAGAAACATTTATCGCAAGAATCATCTCTTTTCTTGTAATAAATGGATAACTCCTTATTAGAGCTTCATCGTCACCTGAAAACTCCATCAGCCTTAAGGGTTTTTCAAGTTCAAGATGCTCCTTGATTTTATTCATTAAAGCAAGTTCTTTAAGCTGATCTTCATCCTTTATTTTTTTAACCATTTCTGAAATGCGTTCTATTCTTTTTTCTGCAAATATCTGGTCATGGATAATCAATTCACTGTTGACCATCTCAACATCTCGCACAGCATCCACAGAGCCATCTGTATGGTATACAGCTTCATCTTCAAAATTTCTGACCACATGGCACAATGCATCCATATCAGCAATATCTTTAAAAATAGTACCCTTGGAAATAGCCTCTTTTTCCATGGTCTCAAGCAGTGCAAGATCAATACGTGCGTGGGCAACTTTTTTAGGAGAGTACATTTGAACAAGATTATCAAACCTTGAATCTATAATATCAGCAATGCCTGGCAAAGCCTTTGATTTTTTTCTCTCTTCTTTAATTTCAGTGCCGGTCAAAATCTGAAACAACGTTTTTTTCCCTGTCTGGGGCAGACCAATTATTCCAAGCTTCATCTATTTAAATTTTCCTTTCTTGTTTTCTTTACTAAAAAGAGTATATTATATCAAATCCACAAACTATTAAACAGAGTAAAAGATTATACATTATGAATTCAGAGGATAAAACAGTCAGCACAGCAAAATATAAACCTCCATTTTTTTTGAGCAATGCACATATTCAAACTATAATCCCAAGTGTTTTTAGAAAACCTGCGCCTCCTTTATATACAAGGGAACGGATAGAAACACCTGACAGAGATTTTATTGACCTTGACTGGTCATATATTAAAGCTTATAGACTTGCCATCATATCCCACGGACTTGAAGGAAATTCGAGCAGAGCCTATGTGACAGGCATGGTAAACGCTTTGAATAATAATGGCTGGGATGCAGTTGCATTGAACTTTAGAGGGTGCAGCGGAGAACCAAACAGATTGCTTAAATCATATCACTCAGGTTTTACAGATGATCTTGCATTGACAATCAAACACGCAAAGAAAAAACAGATGTATAATGAAATCGCTCTTATTGGTTTCAGTATTGGCGGTAATATGACCCTTGTCCATCTAGGAAGAGACAAGGTTGATAAAATAGTAAAAAAAGCTGTGGTAATATCTGTACCATGTGACTTAAAGGCAAGTGCTGAATCGCTTGCAAAGTTTATAAATAAAATTTATATGAAACGGTTTTTAAAAATGTTCCATGGAAAAATAAGAGAGAAAATTGCTTTTATGCCGGATAAGCTTAATGACAACAACTACTCTTTGATTAAAAATTTTAAACAGTTTGATGACAGGTACACTGCACCGATTCATGGCTTTAAAAATGCTCTGGATTATTGGGAACAATGTAACTCCAGACAATTTATTTCAAATATTAAAACCAAAACACTCATTATAAACGCAAAAGATGACCCTTTTTTGTCAAAATCATGTTATCCAGTCAGAGAGTGTGAAGAAAATCCAAATGTTACATTGCAAATACCTGAGTCTGGCGGTCATGTGGGTTTTATTTCATTTAACAAAGAAAATATTTACTGGTCTGAAACCCAGGCTATAGAGTTTTTATCCTGAACCATCCCTAAAGTATCATATGTAACTTTTGTTGTGGCTCAATGGGGATAAATCTTCTCTTTTCCTCATCAAAGCTTAAACTTACAGCTGCATAGACCGGATCATGGGTAAAAAAAAGTATTGCCTTGTCATTATATGCTCTTTTAAAAATCCTTAACTTTTCATCAATAAGCTGCTCGGCATTTCTATCATATCCCATGGTAATTGGTAAGTTTACCCATGGTATTCCAGGGGCAAGATCGCCCACAAATAGTATTTTAACACCTCTTATCTTTATGTAAGAAAGAAGCATGCCGGGTGTATGTCCATTGCTTTCAATAAATTCTATACTGACATCATCAATATCAAGAAGATCGCCATCATTTTTCAAGACAAGTCGACTGCTGTCTTCAAAAAGAGAATCAAGTCCCGGTATAAAGGATGCCTGATCTCTAATATGGGGAGTGCCTGATCTTTCAAAATTAAATTTTCCTGTAATATAGTCAGCATTTGGAAAAAGCAATTCCAGTTTCTCTTTTCCCTGTTCAAACTTACTTAACAGACCCCCTGCATGGTCAAAATGCAGATGCGATAAAATAACATGGGTTATATCAGTATGTTCAACTCCATATTCTCTTAAAGATTCCAAAAGGACATGATCATCATCTAAAACAGAGAATCTCTTTTTCATATCAGGGGACAAATATGCACCAGGTCCTGTTTCAAAAAGGATTTTGTAATCAAAGACTTCAATTAAAAGCGATCTTGCTCCAATATCAATCATATTATCTTCATCGGGCTTTAACCATTTTTGCCACAATGTTTTAGGAGCATTACCAAACATGGAACCGCCGTCAAGCTTCATAAAATTACCCAAAAGAGTCGTTATTTTAATATCTCTGTCTTTGACATTCCTGGCAGGGTTTACCATTTTAGTGTCCTTTTTTGAAATTATTGAGGAAGTCTTATGTTACGTCTCTTTTTGTCTGGATTTTGCCGATAATAAATTGCGACATGCCCTATCAAACCTGCAAGTTCACAGGCAACAGAAACTGCTATCTCATGTGCAAGTTCCTTTTTCACCTCTTTCTCTTTAAAATCAACAAACTTGACTTTAATTAGCTCAGATGCTTCAAGGGCAACATCAATTTCATCAAAAAGCCCCTGGGTCAGACCCTTCTGCCCAACATATGCCGAAGGTTTCAAATTATGGGCAAGTCCTCTTAAATATTTTTTTTGTGAGCCTTTCAGCTCTTTCTTATCAGCCATTTATTACCTGTTGTTTATGATTATTAAAAACATAATTTCATGTGTTGAATATGCATACTTTTACCTGAAATCAATAAAAAAGTCAATCTGGAGTGCTGCTCAGAATCTCTGTCAGCACAAAAATTGCGTAAAAAAGGCTTTACTCCCTGCTCTTCCCAAGATATTGTTAAACATGTCTTTGCAACCACTATTAAAAAAAACCGCCCTATTATTAATTTTTATTTTACTTATTTTAATGGTTGCCTTCTCTTTTTTACCCAATATCATTGAGACTCAAATTACAAAACAGATGTCACAAAAATTAAACCTTAAACATTTTCAAATCAATATTAAAAAACTTGGGTTTTTCAATACCAGTGCAGGAGATATAAAGAGCGGGCAAAGCATAAAAATAGATTACATTGATATTGATTACTCATTAAAATCACTTTCCAGGCATAAAATAGATAAAATTCAAATTTCAGGATTAACTATAAATGTGAATGTGAATGAAAAATTTCAAATTGAACTTGATGATTTTGACCTTTCAGGTTCTGATGCAGAGCAAGGCAAATTCAGCCTGAAATCTTTACCATTGATACCTGAAAATATTGAAATTAAAAATTCCAAGATATTGCTGGATATGCCTTCACAACAAGTTATTATCCCTTTTGAAGCTTCATCTGAAATAACAAGGGAGAGTGAAAAAATAATTATTCACACAGCTATCATGCCCTTTGGAGAAACTATTAAAGTTGTGATTCTGCTTGACTTAAAAGATGACAGACACACTATTTCCATTGAATCAAAATCATTTGATCTGCATCATTTATCTGAATTCCTAAAGACCCTTACGCCTTATATAACCATGCCAGCTGGCATCTGCCTTGATATCAAAACCGATATTCAAATCAATAAAGGAGACTTGAAAGTTCATGGGCTGCTTTCTTCCAAAAACCCTTTTGTTTCACCCTTACACTTAAAATATAACCTTGATCTTAACATTCAAAACAGACTTTTTACACTTGAGGCTTTAACTCAACCAACAAAAACAATGCAGGTTTCCTATAACAATCAGAATATTTCATTTACCAAACCTTTTTTCAATTTAGCTATAAAGGGCAGCCCCTTAAAAGCTAAGGGTAATTGGTTGCTGAAGTCTGAAAAATTGCAAGATAAAAATAGTGAGATAAAAAATTTAGCAATTAATTCTGATTTTAATTATGATTTCACAAAAGAGGGAAAAGGGCTTAAAAGTACGATAACTACAGCCATGGACCAGATACGATTGCAAACAGATACCATCAATGCCTTCTTTCAAAAAATTAAGTTATCAAGCACACTTTTACTGAATAAAAAAAAGCTTGCTTACATCAATATTACTAGTGATATCAAAAATGGTAAGATCGACTCATTTGGACATAAAATCAGACTTGGTGAAATTAAGGCAAACCTTCCTTTTTCAATACCAAACAATCAGAGTAGACATATAACTCCAGGCAAATTCAGTATAAAACAATGTCTTATTGATGAAATTTATCAATTAAAAATAAATTCAGATTTAACCAGGATAAAATCAGGTATTGCTGTTAAGGGAGAAGTTTTGTTCCCTGATATTAAAAATCTAGTGGTTAAGTTCAACTCAAAATGTGTAATATTGCCTGAGAACGGCATAAATGCTGCTTTTAATCTTCATACCCCTCCCTTTGATTTTACTTCAAAAAACCTTGCAAAGTTCATCCCAAAAAAGGCAAAGGGCATGGATTTTAATTTTAACCTTGCTTCCATGGCATACTTTGAATACTCTTCCAAGGGTATCAAGTCAAAGCTGAATATAGATGTAAACAGCGGAAATGTAAAAATACCCGATTCAAAATTTGAGTTAAACAAAATCAAAACAAATCTAGTGTTCAATGATGTTTTAAGTTTCAGGAGTAACCCTGCTCAGGTTTTAACTCTTGCTTCAATCAAACTCAATGATATTATTTTTAATGATGCCGTCATAAAATATAATATTGAATCAATCAATTCATTGTTCATTGAAAACAGCAAAGTAAAATGGTGCAACGGAATTGTCTCCTCAGAAGCATTCCGAATACCAGGAAAAGACAATAATTATTATATAACTCTTTTTTGTGACAGGCTTGAGCTCACTGAAATTTTAAAACAGATGGGAGCATTCCACGCCGAAGGTTCAGGAACAATGAGCGGAAGAATCCCTGTCACTTACAGCAAAGGCGAGATTTCATTTGACAATGGTTTTTTATTTTCCACCCCGGGGCAAGGTGGAAAAATCATAATTGATAAAGCAGACAAGCTTTTAAATGGCATTCCCATGAACACACCCCAATTTTCCGAACTTGATCTTGCAAAGGAGGCTTTAAAAAACTATGACTATAAATGGGCAAAATTAAACTTTAATACTCAAGAAGATACACTTTTTGTTAATATGCAATTTGATGGTAAGCCTTCAAAGAAGATTTTACCTTTTGAATACAAAAAAGATGTGGCAAGGTTTGTAAGAGTTGATGCTTCAAGCCCGGGCTCACATTTTCAAGGGATACAATTAGATATAAATTTCAAACTCCCCTTTAATCAAGTCTTAAAATTTGGTAATAAACTAAACAAGGTATTTAAATAAATAAGGAGTGGATATGCAAAAAAAAATGTTGGTCCTACTAATACTTGCTTTTTTTGTTTTACCAGGCTGCAATACAAAACATGAGGTTGAAGTTAAGCCTGTTGAAATCAAACCAATACATATCACTATTGATGTGAACATTAAAGTTGACAAAGCTCTGGATGATTTTTTCAGTGACATTGATAAAAAAGAAGATGAAATTAAAGATAAATAGGAGGTCCCCATGAATTGTAAAAAAAATATTATTATAAGCATAGTTTTGATTATCGGTTTTCTTATTCCCACAGCTGTTTTTTCTGAAGGCATAAAAGAGAGAATGAAAGAGAGACTTCCTGTTATTGTTGATCTAAAAACAAAGGGAGTGGTGGGTGAAGATTTTAATGGCTTTCTTGCATTTGTTACCGATGAAATGCTGGAGCAAGATATTGTTGATGATGAGAATCAGGATCGTAAAACAATTTATACTTATATTGCAAAAAAAGAGGGTGCGTCTGTTGAGCTGGTCGGGCAAAGAAGAGCTCAACAAATAATTGAACATGCTGAGCCAGGCGAATTCTTCCAGAGAGAAGATGGCTCATGGTATCAAAAGTAACACCATATTCGCTTATAGCAATTATGTAATATACTTTTCAGGGATGGTCTCCCCCGGGAAATAGTTTTGGTATATGTTGCAGCAAAAGCCATGGAAGCTTTTACTCAACATAGATTCAGTATTCCTATACAATTTGTGATTTACATTTATTTTATCAATTTGACAAAATCATGTTCTGAAAATATCTTAAATTACTTTGTTAAATTAAAAAAATAGGAATACACATGGTAACAACTATTGATTGTAGAGATATAGAATGCCCAGCACCTGTTTTAAAGACAAAACAGGCAATTGAAAAAAGAGGCGTAACCGATATCAGAGTCATTGTTGATAATGATGCTGCTGTTGAAAATGTAACAAGGTTTTTAAATTACATGGGGTTTGAAACTTTGGTTGAAGCCAAGGGCACAGAATCCATCATACAGGGGAAAAGCTGTGATAAAGCAGTTAAAAAAGAGGTAGATTATACTAAAGAAAAAAATAATCATTCCAGTGATGCAAGGAGCAGTTTTCAGCAAGATCAGCAGAAAATCATGGTAATGGTTGGAGCATCAGTTATTGGCAGAGGCGATGACCAACTTGGAGAAAAACTTATGACCAATTTTCTCAAGACCCTTAAAGAAATGGGTAGAGATTTATGGCGCCTGGTTTTTGTAAATAAAGGAGTCAGCCTTACCATAAAAGGTGCAGGCGTATTGCCAATACTGAAAGAACTTGAGGAAAACAAAACTCATATACTTGTTTGCGGAGCCTGTCTTACCCATTTTGGTCTCATGGATAAAAAACAAGTTGGTGAAACCACAAATATGCTTGATATTGTCACATCAATGCAGCTTGCAGATAAGGTTATAAACCTTTGAGCTCCTCGTGAAACCACTATGGATTATGAGATCTATTTTTTTTAGAGTTATTTAAAAATTTTAGTAATTCTTAGTAAACCTTAGCAAATTAGAGATAAAATTTTACTCCGGGAGCAACACAACCAAAAAAAAGTGTACATATTGCATAATAACAAGATGTTAGGTAATATGTTGAAATTTCAGGCAAATGTATTGTTCCACACTAAAAATCCAATAAAACCAGTCTATTAGCCATGGCTAACCCAAGAATAATTTTCTAGCCAAATATGAAATATTCAATGTTGACTTCCCATAAGATATAAAATAAAAATATAAAAAGAAAAATTTATAAAAAATGATCCAACTATCAGGGTGGCTAACTTGTGAATACTCCAATAACTTCAAAAACAATTCTTGTAATAGATGATGAACAGCCTATTTTAAATCTGCTGGCTAAAAGTTTAAGCAAAAACGGGTATGCTGTGGATTCTGCCAAAAGCGGAGAAAAAGGTATTGAAAAAATAGAGGCAAATAACTACAGCTTAATTTTTACCGACATGAAAATGCCGGGGTTATCAGGGAAACAGGTTCTTCAATATTTAAGATCAATTCAAAAAAATGTAACACCCATAGTGGGTATGTCCGGGACACCATGGATGTTTGAACAATGTGATTTTGATGCAGTTCTAAAAAAGCCTTTTTCCATGGAAGAGCTGTTAACAATAACCAGACAGCTTGTAAAACAGATAAAACCTGCAACATAAAAAATGCTAGGAATTCTCCCCTGCTTTTAATCTGATTTTTTCTTAAAATATGATTTAAGTTGTTCCTTTAGGAAAAGTCTGCCTTTTTTCTTAGAGCCATGAAGTTTCCTATTAAAACAAGTAAAAGACCCAGGACAGATTGTATATTCCACACATAACCTTCAAACAAAGAGGAGATACCTAATGCTACAACCGGAACCAGCATTATGGCATAGGATGCTCTGTCAGCTCCGATTTCTCCAATCAAAGTCAGATAACTTCCAAAAGCAAGAACAGAGCCGAAAACAGATAGATAAACAAGAGAAATCAAGTATGAGGTTGTAAAGAGGAAAGTAAAATCTTTTTTTAAAAACAGTGCAATTATCAGAAGGATAATTGCTCCATACATCATGGCATAAGCATTTGTCTGGATCACCGGCATTCCCGCTTTCTGATTTCTAGACGATAAAATATTTCCCAAGGATGCAATATAGACACTTGTAAAACTTAAAATCAGTCCAAAAAAAGCTTTGTCAGAAAAATCAAAGGATTTAATTTCAGGCATGAATATAAGGCAGATTCCAATGATTCCCACAAATGCTCCTGTGATCATTTGTGCTTTTATGGGTGTTTTTAAAAACAACGCTCCGTTAAAAATATTCATAAACACCAGGGAAGAGTACGTAACTGCTAAAAGAGCGCTTGTTACATAAACTTCAGCTATATAGACAAGCCAATAGCTCACAGAAAATAGAAACAATCCAAGAAGGGCAAAATATCTATGCTCTTTAAATGAGAATTTCATTTTAAGACCCCTTGCATAACAAAAAATTATCAAAATCATTGCTGCAAGAACATATCTATAAAAGACTGAAATTAAAGGGTCCACAAAACCAAGTTGAAACTTTATTGCAATCCATGTTGACCCCCAGATTGCAACGCTTACTACATACAAAAAAATATTTTTCATTCCATATCCATTAATTTTTCAATCTCTTTAATCTGAGTTTTTAAGATCTCTTTCTCCTCTTTGCTCAAATCAGGTGAGGTTAATCTTTGCTGAAGGCTTAAAAGGATCATCTCCTGCCTGTATTCGTTGCAGGTATATTGATTGTTAGAAGAGTTCATATTTTACAAGCCTTCCATCAAGCTGACCTAACTTCAATATCTTTTTCCATGTTGATTTTAAGCCCATGCTCTTTATATATTTTGTATCACCAAAATATATATAAGCACTTGAGCCTTTACATTTCTGCTTTAAAAAATCGCCAAGGCTTTTATAAAAGCTGTCAAGGTTTTGATCTTTTAACAATCTTATGCCATAGGGAGGGTTTATAACAATGATTGCATCCTTTATGGATTCAATATCCTCAAATTTTTTCTGTACTACTTCTACATTATTCCCATAATGAATGCCAAAAAGGTTTGTTTTAGCAGAACTCACTGCAGCTTCTGATATATCGCTGCCTGATATCATACCCTTTTTTGTCTTTTTTATTCGTGAATCAGCCTCTTCTTTAACTTTTGTCCATAAGGATTCATTAAAATCAGGCAGGGTTTTAAACCCAAATTTTTTCCTGAATATTCCATTGGGAATGTTGCTTGACAACATGAGTGCCTCGCACAACAGTGTGCCTGAGCCGCACATAGGGTCAAAGAGAGCAGGGCTGCCATCACTTCCATCAAACCCTGAATATTTAATAATCGCAGCTGCAATAATCTCCTGCATGGGTGCCATAACAGACTTTTCCCTGTATCCTCTTTTATGGAGTGCACCTGAGCCTGCATCAACACTTAAGGTTGCCATATCTTTTCTAATGTGGAGATTTATTATGAAATCAGGATTGTCTTTATCAACATCAGGTCGTCTGCCTGTCATATCTCTAAAATAATCTGCAATGGCATCCTTTACTCTCAAAGCAGCATATTGCGAGTGGGAAACATTGCTGTCAGACACATTGCTGACAATGGCAAAGGTATTTTTTCTAGAGATAAAATCAATCCATTTAATGCTTTTGCTGTTTTTATAAATTGAAGAGTTGTCAGGACAGGCAAAGGTTTTAATCGGTACAAGAACCCTTGAGATCATTCTTGTTAAATAGACAATCTTATAAAAATTTTCCTGGGATGCTTTAAACTTGATGCCACGGTATTCAGGCTCAATATCCCTTGCTCCCAATTCCTTTAACTCTTCTACAGCAAGTTTCTTAACACTCTCAGAAACCTGGGCAAAATAGGTCAGATCTTTTTCATAATCATACACAAGGGCATTTTCCCTTCTCTCTTTGCCCCGACCTTTCTGGAGAATTGATTTTGGTTTCATCTATAAATAAGATCCTATTTTTAGAATATCTGCTATGCTTGACTGCCTGTCTTTAAAAGGTTTAATCAAAGAAGAGTGACAGGTCATTATGGTTGCAATGCCAGGACCATGCCCTGCAAGCTTACAATCGCTGTGAACCACTATTCCGACACTTACAGCATCTTTTACATAGGCTCTGCCATAGGAGTTATCATGATCCATCAAAGCTACGAAATCTCCAAATCTCAAATCATCAAGACCATACTTTTTTACAGTCTCAGGGTCGCTTGTCATCACATCATAATCTCCGGCACCAACATGCATTGCCCCAACACCTGAACCCATACAAACAGCCGGCACCATTGTTGTCACACCAACTTCAAGCTTACCATCACCTGTCTCCTTAATATTTAACTTTTTTAAAAGTTCAGGATCAAGATTAAACAATTTTATTTCCGGGTAATCAAGAAGCTTGAGACCCTGACCCTTTGCCCTTATCCGGATTTTATCTTCATAGCTCAAGTTTTCAAGTACATCATCATCAAAGTCAACAATAATATGCTCAGATCCACCATGGTGACCTATTACTACTCCCATGGCACCTTTTGCCTCCCCGGACATAACTTTAGCTTCATTTCCTACACAGGAGTAAAGTTGAAGAGTATCATTGGGAAAATCCATGGGTTTTTTTGCATTGGCTGAACAGCTTACACCTGGTTCAATATGGTCTCCTGCAAGCCCAAAGGCAGAGTCCCCAACTTTAACATTTAAGGTTATCCCACCAATTGAAGGCAATAAAAAAGGCTCTCCCTTATGGTCAACTTTCCAGCCGCGCCTGGTTTTAGGAGGACCTGGTTTACACTCCATAAAAAATTCTATCACCTTATTTTCATTTGTTTTCAGCATATTAACCTCCAGAAAATCTTCTAAAATAATTTTTAAGTCTCTACTCTTTAAGTTTTAAAAGAAAGGGCAATGCTGCAAAGCCAATTACCCCGCAAGTTATGTATGTATATTCAAGCCCGATAATATCACCAAAAAATCCTACAACTGTTATGATTATCCCCCTGGAAAAAAAAGCCACCATCATGAAAAGCCCGTTGGCAGAAGCAGGATTTCCCTTGGCATTTTCCTGAATAATGGTGAGTAAAACAGGGGTCACAGCAATAATTGTAAAGCCTGATACAGCGAGCATTACAACCTGGACAAAGCCACTTGTCAGCACAAATGCAATCATGCCTAAAGGTGCAATTAAAAGAGCAATAAAGAGAACTTTTTTCCTCCCCAGAAGATCACTTAAAGTGCCTGAGCATAATACTCCTGCAATTCCAAATGTTTCATAAAGAGCAAGCCCTGCACCGGCAAGATAAATATTTCCTGTTTGGTGTTTGATAAAAACCGGCAGAAAGATACCCATGGATGTATGCATAAAGGATCTTGTAATAATTATTCCTGAAACCGGAAAAAGAATATGTTTTATCTCTTTAAATACTGAAAAAATGGTAACTTTCTTATCTTTTTTTTCTCTTTTTTCTATAGGTGGCAAAGTAAAATATAATAGTATTGAAGTGAATATTGCAAGTAAAGCCACAGGATAAAAAGTTTCAAGGCTTAACAGAGAAATCAGACCAACTGCTATTACAGGACCCAACGCTCGCGCCGACTCGCCACCAGTCATATAAAGACTCATGCCCCGCCCTTTTTTTGACCCGGATGCCTGGGCAATAAGAACAGGAGTTGGGACATGGTACAGTGCAACACTTGTTCCTGCTACAAACAGTAAAACAAGGAGCATATAATATGAGCTTGTAACCCCTATCAGACACATGGGAATTGCTGTCATGGAAGGTGCAAGAACAACAATCCATCGCTCAAGTCTTTTCCTGTCCACAAATACTCCCATCACAGGGTTTAACACAGATGGAAGCTGGAGCATTGTTGACAACATACCTGCCTGGCCAAGGGAGAGAGATAACTTTTCAATAATTAAAGGAAGCAGCGGAGGAAAAATAGAGGTATAAATATCATGTACAAAATGAGAAAAAGAGAGTACTGCGACATTAAAAGTGTGAAATGTTTTATCTTTCATTATATAGTTACTCTTAGGATATTCAATTAAATTTATGGGCTAATCCCTTGATGGTTTAATCCCTTGCAATATCTTAGAAAAAACCTCGGAAACACTGATATTTATCACAATATCAGCAATGGAATCCATAGGTGTCGGGTCAATATTAATTATAGCAAGCTTTGAACCATGATTTTTTGCAATCAAAGGCAGAGAAGCTGCCGGCTGGACAACAAGAGAGCTGCCCGCAGCAATAAAAAGGTCACATTGAGAAGAGTCTTTTTCAGCTTTGTTTAAAACTTTCGGGTCTAAAGTTTCACCAAAAAAAACCACCTGTGGTCTAATCAAACTGCCGCATTCACTGCATTGGGGGGGCAGATTTTTTTCTAAAAGTTTATTTGTCTTATCAAAGCTGAACTCTTTTTTACACTTAAGACATGAAAACATTCTGGTGTTTCCATGGAGTTCCAATATATTTTTTGATCCTGCCTCTTTGTGCAGACCATCAATATTCTGGGTTATCACAGATTTGATTTTACCCAAAGTTTCTAATTTTGCAATACTTTGGTGGGCGAGATTTGGTTTTGCAGCACTTAGCACCGGAGATCTTACATCTTTAAAAAAATTCCAGTAGTATGATGGGTCCTTGTGAAAATGGTTAATGTTTGCATATTTATCCGGGTCGTATTTTTCCCAATATCCACCCTGTCCTCTATAGGTTGGGATACCACTTTCCGCAGACACTCCAGCACCGCTGAATAAAACAATATCAGAAGATTCATTAACCCATTTACTCAATTTAGCTATCAGATCCATACTCTGTTTATATGATAAAAACACAAAATAAGAAAGGAAAACCATCAATATATTGGATTAATAACCCGTTGCGGTCAGATTACCTTGTGCGTGTTGAAATGAAAATTTTACACAACGTCTAAGCTAACTTCCGCTAACAGAAAAAACTCGCCAAAAACAGGCTCAAACAGTTTTCTGTCTTAACGCTGCAGTCAGCTAAGACTTTGTAATAAAAAATTCAAAAACCAACACACCCAAGGCAACCTGCCCTCCACTGGATATTGAACATGATATGAAAATTCACCCAATTACAAAGCATTTTCAGGGATAGCACAAAAATAAATCTTATTAAAAATTATAGACCTGATAAGATTTATTATGCTATGTGTAGTTGAACAAGATTGCTAATAATATCTAGTATAATGGTGACACTATTATTAGAGTACTGGGAATGTTCAGTTGTTGACGATGCTACACCAATGCCAGCAATAGTTAAAATGGAAATGCCAAATTCTGAACCGAAATCAGAAAGTATAAAGTTTCATAATAAATGAAAAGAAGACTGGAAAAATATTTCTAAATAGATTTGACTTTATATGGTTCGTTGTATATATTTGCATATTATTTGCAAATATTAATGCTTAAGCAGGTTTGAATTATGATACTATCCTTTAAAATTGAAAATTTTCGTTCAGTAAAAAAGCCTCTAACGGTTAATTTAACAGCGGAAAAACGATTAAAAGAAAATGATTTGCCAAATAATTCATTTATCCAAAATAAGAATGAGTTATTGAAGAGTTTACTTTTATATGGACGTAATGCTTCTGGAAAAAGCAATGTTTTATTGGCATTAAGAGCATTATCATATTTGATTGTAGGATCTGATTCTTTTAAACACGGGGATACAATAGATCCTTATGACCCTTTTGTATTTGATACAGAATATATTAGCAAGCCTGTTAAATTTGAAATAGATTTTATTACGGTGAAGACTAAAATTAGATTCAAATATATTTTATCTTTTAATGCGAAAGAAATACTCCATGAAGCTCTATATGTGTATCCATCTGGCATCAAAGCTAAATTATATGAACGAAGAAAAAAGAAAATTTCTTATGGAGAATATTATAAAGGGACAAAAAAGAAAATAGAAAATGATTTATTACCTAATCAACTATTTTTATCAAAATCTGCAACAAGTAATGTTAAATATCTAGATGAGTGCTACCTGTACTTTTCTCGATATATTTATGTTTCTATAATTCATGATACAGATTATGACAAAGCAATCATAAGATCTTTTTCTGAACTTTTAAAAGATAACAACAAATTAAAATCTAATATGTTAGAATTATTGCAAGTGGCAGATACAGCCATTCGTGATTTTAAAATTATTGAAAATGAGAAAAAGATAAAATTCCCTGATACTTTTCCAGATGATTTAAAAAAACAAATTATAGAAAGCCATAGATATGAAGTTAGAACGAATCATACTCTACTTAAAAATGAGAAAGAAGTTGGGACCACAACTCTTGATTTAGAAAACGAATCACTTGGAACCAAAAAACTTTTTGTGATTGGCGGACTAATCTTAGAGACATTAGACAATGGAGGCGTTATTGTTATTGACGAGTTAGATAAAGGCTTACATCCGATATTAAGCAAATTGTTAATAAGCCTATTTAACAGCAAAAAAAATAACCCTAATAATGCTCAATTGATATTTGCCACTCATGACAGTACTCTTTTAGATTTGGAATTTCTAAGGAGGGATCAAATTTGTTTTATAGATAAAGTATATGAAGAATATAGTATCTCTTACAGACTTAGTGATATAAAAGGAGTTAGAAAAGATACGCCAATTGATAAATGGTATTTGAGTGGACGTTTTCGTGCCATACCAGTCACTACCGAACCGGATTTAAAATTCTGATAATGATTGATATATCGAAAAGGATATTGATTGTATGTGAAGATGAAAAATCATCAAAACTATATTTTGAATCTTTCAAAAGAGATGAAAAGTTAAAAAGGCATTTGGCATCTGTCGATATTGAGGTTGTCCATCCTAGAGATTATAGTCCAATCGGCTTAGTAAATGAAGCAAAGATAAAAAAGAAAAGAGCAAAGCGTGAACGTAACCCATATAATGAAATTTGGATTGTTTTAGACAAAGACCAACATGCAAATATTGACCAAGCCATGAATACTGCACATGCTAACGGAATCCTTGTCGCCCTTTCCATAATTTGCTTTGAGTATTGGATATTATTGCATTTTGAGAAAACTACAAAACATTTTGGAAGGTGTAAGGATATTATTAGTTATATTAAAAAAAATCATTTCAAAAAATATGCAAAAAATATAAATTCATATTCAGCACTTAGGGATAAAATTAAAACAGCAATAGAAAATGGGAAATGGATAGTAAAACAAAACCAAACAGATATTGATAGAGGGATTAAAATTTGCCAATTATCTGCTTATACAGATGTTCATGAATTAGTACAAAAATTAATACTCCCCGAAAAAATAAACTAAATGTAACAATGTGTATACAAGATTACCGCAATAGTAGTAAATTCAAACTTTGTATTTCGTATCAAATATGCCATAAATTAAAAAATATGTGCTTTGAAGCCGGTAACTTTTCATATAATCACCGTTACTGCCAATTAAGAAAATTAAAATGAAATCATCAACAGAGAATAATAGTAAGCGCTCAACAAACCACACCTCCCAGAGGATAAAAACATTTACCTGGGTTA
>CAZMEX010000045.1:0-26088 GCA_964565415.1 uncultured Desulfobacterales bacterium
GGATGCTGTTTCTGCCAAATTCAATGGTTGCTTTTATACCTGGATTTTTCTTCATAAGTACAAAGCCATTTGTAACTTTAATCTCTCGTGTTCTATTCTTTGCAAGTGTAAGTGGGATATTTTTAACTACAAGTCTGTTCTGGACCATATCAAATATTCTACCTTAAGAATTGCATGAACATTATCTGCACCCTGTCCATCCGGGCGGAGATGATTTGACACAGTTACCCATATTTCCCTGAAAAGCATTGAATTTACATTAAGTAGCCACAATCTAAAAAAGGTTCAAAAAAATAAAAATAATTTAAAAGTATTTTAACAAAGGGAGTTATAGATATTAAAGTTCTCCCTGTTAAAACATGCAAAGATAATTTTGTCCATGGTTGAATCAGTTTTTAAAAATCTATCTACTCTATTTATTGCAATACTTGCTGCAAGCTCTTTGGGGAAACCATAAACCCCTGTGCTTATATTGGGGAATGCAATGGTTTTTATATTGTTTTGTTGTGCCTGTTCCATCACATTCTGGTATGCATTGGCAAGAAGTTCTTCTTCATTGTTGTTCCCTCCCTGCCATATTGGACCTACTGTGTGGATTACATATTTTGCAGCAAGATTATAGCCCCTTGTTGTCTTTGCCTCGCCTGTTTTACAGCCGTTCAGGGTTTTGCATTCCTCCAGCAGCTGAGCACCAGCAGCTTTATGTATAGAACCATCAACGCCGCCTCCCCCAAGAAGAGAGTTGTTTGCAGCATTAACTATTGCATCAACTTTTAGTTTGGTTATTTCACATTGTTCTATTTGAATCCTTTTGTCCATGTCAGTTTTTTACCCCCAGCTCTCTGTTTGTTGCATTCCATGGTGCAAGTTTGAATAAGAGAATCATTCCAGGGATTGCAAGGAATGCACAGATAAAATAGAAATTGGACCAGCCAAACATTTTAGCCATATATCCGGTGCTTGCAGCAATAATAGTCCCTGGTACTGCCATAAGACTTGTTAAAAGGGCATATTGAGTTGCAGTAAATTTTTTATTGGTTTTAATTGCCATATAAGTTGCATAGGCAGCCTGGCCTAAACCTGTTGCAAAGAACTCAAATCCTACAATTGCAGCTAAAATATGATTTTTATGTTGAATCCAAAGTTGTGTGTCATGGTTGATTAATATTAAAAGAGCAAAAAAAGCTGTGGAAACTGCCTGGAGGATTCCAAAAACCCAGAGGGATTTTGCAATACCAAGGCGGATCATTATGGCACCACCGGCAAGCACACCTCCAAAAAGCCCCAGCATGCCGATTCCTTTAACAATCACAAAATACTCTGTTTTAGAAAATCCCATCTTCAGTATAAAAGGTATGTTCATTGCTCCTGCCATGTTATCCCCAAGTTTATAAAGAAGAATAAACAGCAGAACCAGGATGGCACCTTCCCGGCTGAAAAATTCAACAAAAGGTTGTATTATTGCTTCATTAAGGGAAACAGGAGCAGCAGCATCGACTTTTGGTTCTGGAACAAGAAAAGTTGTAATAACACCAATAAACATCATTAAAGAGAGCATCATATGGATGTTTCCCCATCCAACATTGCCGTCGGCAAGGAAAAAAGATACACCAACAGAGACATACATGCCCAGGCGCCAGGAGTTCATCCAGACTCCTGTGCCAAATCCCAGCTCTTCATCGGTCAGATACTCTCGTCTGAATGCATCCAGAGCAATGTCCTGGCTTGCCCCGAAAAATGCTATTGCCAAAGCCATAATTGCAATCCACCATAGAGATTGGGCAGGGTCAAATTGCCCGATCATTGCAATGGTTATTATCAAACCTATTTGAGCAATGAGTATCCAGCCTCTTCTTCTGCCTAAAAATGAAGGGGTAATGCTATCCATGGCAGGAGACCATATAAATTTTAAAGTATAGGGCAGGCTCACTGCTGAAAAAAGACCTATTGTTGTAAGATCAACATTGGCATCTGTCATCCATGCCTTAAGAACATCTTTTACAACATAAAAAGGGAAACCTGAAACAAACCCAAATGTAAACATTGCAAGCATTTTCCAGGAGAGCATTATTTCTAGAGTGTGCTTTGAAAGAAATTTTGGTTTTTTGATCATGAAATTATTCCAGCTCCTGTGTTCATCAGTTATTAACCATGGGTAATGGAAATTTTTTTCAGCATTACAGCAAATCCATTGCACAAAATATAGAGATCTTTTGTGTGGATGTTTTTATCTGTTGTACTGTCAAAAAATAGATTAAGAGTAGAGGTGAGACCATCCTCGGGTTTATTGTAGCAGATAAGGATCGGAAGTTTTGGAAAAGGGTAAATAACAAGGGAAATATCAGAATCAAAATGTTTTTTAACTTTTTTGCCATTGAACAGTGTTAATATATTTTCAAAAAACTCAGTGTGGGTATCTGCAAGCTCTTTTAAGGCTTTTACACATTGATGGTTAAAAAACAGATGCCAGTCCGGGGAGGATTCCAACTCCCGGAAGGAGACCCACTGTCCAGATAGAGGCAGCCCTTTGCTGTGAATAATATAACTGTATATTGGAGGCGTTATCCATCGGTTAACATGAATATCTGTTGATATATTGCCTTTTTGATCAACACTGAAATCTTTCCCAAGAATTTTTAAAGTAAGCCTGCCATTATTGAATTTTCCGCCCAGTTCAGGGGCTTTTTTTTTCAGATCAATTTTTATAAGTTGGTTTTTTAAAAGGGCAAGCCTTTTTTGATATTCAAGGTCAACTTCAGATTCTAAAGAATTTCTTTTGTCACCGTATTTCTTAATTAATTTTTCATCGATATAGGGACACTCATGCAAAAAAACCCGTCCCTGAAACACTTGGGCTGCAAAGGCAAGGCATGTTGGCTTGTTGCATTTTTTACAATTGGTTTTGGGAAGAAGTTTGAAAACTTCCATAGTGTTATTAAATATTGTCATAATCTTAAAATTTATACAACATATGGCAGATAATAGAAATACCAAATAACATATTGACTTTAAAGTTTAATTCTTTTAGGAATGATAGGTTATATAAGGCAGGTAATAATAAAAAGGTTAATATAATTAAGGGGCAATGATGGCACAGCTTATTTCAGATAGAAGGGATGTTGATTTTGTACTGCATGAGCAGGTTGGAATGGTGGAGCATGAAAAATTTGACGAGTTTGATAAAAAAACCGTTGACATGATTGTCAGTGAGGCAAGGAATCTTGCAATAAAAGAGATTTTACCTACACAAAAGCTGGGCGATGAACAGGGATGCACCCTTGAAAATGGACAGGTAAAAGTTCCTGAATCATTCCATCGTGCCTATAAGATATATAGAGAAGGCGAATGGCTTGCCATGACTGATGATCCTGACTGGGGTGGTCAGGGCATGCCAAAAACCGTTGGGCTTGCAGCAAGTGAGTATATGATTGGAGCTAATCCATCTTTCATGTTGTACAACGGCATGACCCATGGAGCTGCAAGACTTGTGGAGTCTTTTGGAACCATTGAACAGAAAAAACTTTATCTTGAGAATATGTTTTCCGGTAAGTGGGGCGGAACCATGCTTTTGACTGAACCTGAGGCAGGATCGGATGTGGGAGCTTTGATAACCACAGCAACAAAAAATGAAGATGGTACATACTCCATAAAAGGCACAAAAATATTTATATCAAGTGGTGATAATGATCTTGTGGAAAACATTATTCATCCGGTTCTTGCCAGGGTTGAGGGTGCACCTGTTGGGACAAAGGGTATATCTCTTTTCCTTGTTCCAAAATATAAAGTCAATGATGACGGCAGTCTGGGGGATTTTAATAATGTTGAATGCACAGGCCTGGAAGAGAAAATGGGAATCCACGGTAATGCAACAGCAACTCTTGCCTTGGGTCAGAAGGGTGAATCTGTCGGAACCCTTTTGGGCGAGGAGAATAAAGGCATGGCAGAGATGTTTGTAATGATGAATGAAGCACGTGTGTTTGTGGGCTTACAAGGCTTTTCTGTTGCTTCGGCATCATATATGTATGCACTTGATTATGCAAAAGCAAGAATACAGGGCAGGCATATGCTGGCTGGAAAGGGTGAGAGAGGTTATGAAGATGTACGAATAATAGAACACCCAGATGTGAAACGTCAGCTTCTTACCATGAAAGCCTATGTTGATGGTATGCGCAGCCTGCTTTATTACAATGCAAAATGTCTTGATATTGCAGCTTGTACCGGGGATGAGAATGAAAAAGCAGAATACAGTGGACTTGCCGAGGTTTTAACTCCCATTGTTAAGGGATACATAACAGATAGAGCTTTAGAGGTTTGCTCCCATGGGGTTCAGGTGTATGGAGGTTATGGTTATACTAAGGAATTTCCCTGCGAGCAATTAATGAGAGATTCAAGAATATTTATGATCTATGAAGGTACCAATGGAATACAGGCTATTGATCTCATGGGCAGGAAGCTTAATATGGCAGGGGGCAAAGTATTTGAAAATTTTCTGTCTAAAATAAAACATACAATCGCCATTGCTGCAAAGGTTGAAGGAGTTAAAGAACTTGCTGAGAAAGTTGAACATGCAATGTCAAAATTTGAAATACTTGTTAATGAAATTAAAGAGCGTTCAAAAGCAGGCAAAGTCTTAAATGCATTCTCATTTGCCCATCCATTTCTGGAGATTACAGGTGACATCAGTGTTGCCTGGATGCTTCTGGACAGAGCATCCATTGCAGCTCCAAAATTATTGAAAAAAGTTGGAAGCTTTGATGCTGAACAGATTAATATGAAGGCTCCAAAGAATAAAGATGTAGCTTTTTATGCAGGTCAGCTCACAACAGCTAAGTTTTTTATAAATAAGCTTTTGCCTTGTACAATGGGTAAAATGGATGCAGTTTTTGAGGGAGATACTTCTGTTGAAGATATGCCTGAAGCATCTTTTGGATCAAAATAGCATAACTTAACACCAATCTTAATCTTAAGAGGTGATTTATATGTTTGAATATATGAAGAGAAGTTTTTTAACAGGTGTGGGGCTTGCATTGAGATCGAAAAAGGAGATAGAAGAGCTTGCAGTGGAGTTTGTGAAAAAATCTGAGATGGATCAGGAGCAGGCAAAAAAGTTTTTTGAAGAGATCTATGCAAAATATGATGACACAAAGGCAAAACTTGATACAAAGATCGAAGAGCAGATTAAAAAGGTTATTAATAGGCTGGATATCCCTGCTCACTCAGAGTTGAAAAAGCTTGCAGAAAGGATTGATAGGATAGCCGATGCCATTGAGAATTCAAAAAAATAGAGTCCATGCTCAGTATTAAGGAAATAGGTAGTATTACCAGAAAATACCGCCACGTAGTCCGATATCGTCAGATACTTGGGATTATTTTTCGGTATGGATTTGGTAATATTATTGATGCTTTGAACATTGAACAGTATATTGAAATTGGCTTAAAGCTTATCTCAAAAACCAGCAATGAGAAAATTGAAAAGCTTTCGGGCAATGAGAGAATCAGGATGATATTTGAGGAGCTTGGTCCTACTTTTATCAAACTTGGACAGATAGTTTCATCAAGACCTGATCTTGTACCGGCAGATTTAGTAAATGAGCTTACAAAACTTCAGGATAAGGTTCCCCCCTTTAAGTTTGACAAGGTTGAGGCAATAATAGTTTCCGAGTTTGGCAAACCTTGTAAAGAAGTTTTTTTAAAAATAGAGAAGACTCCATTGGCATCAGCATCTATTGGTCAGGTACATAAAGCCAGGCTAAAGGGTGGTAAAAAAGTTGCTGTTAAAATTCAACGCCCCGGGATCAAAAAAATAGTTGAGGTTGACCTTGAAATTATGCATCACCTTGCTTCTCTCATGGAAAAGCACATAAAAGAGATTGCCCTGCACAGACCTGTTAAAATTGTTGAAGAGTTTGCAAAAACTTTGGGAAAAGAGCTTGATTATTCCATTGAAGCATCAAGTATGCAAAGGATCAGTGACCAGTTTAAAGACGATGACACTGTTCATATTCCAAGGGTTTATACTGATCAATCAACTGATAAAGTTTTAACCATGGAATATATTGACGGGGTTAAGATTTCTGAAATTGATAGTATTGATTCAGCAGGATTTGACAAAAAGCTGGTTGTTAAGCGCGGAGCTGATTTTATAATGAAGCAGGTGTTTGAAAATGGTTTTTTCCATGCTGACCCCCATCCAGGAAATATTTTTGTGACCCAGGGCAATGTGATAAGCCCGGTGGACTTTGGAATGACAGGGTTTGTTACCAGGGATGCAAGGGAGTTGTTTGTGGATTTGATTCATAGTATTTCAAGCAATAATACACGGCTTTTAACACGACTTTTAAGCGAAATGACTGAATACGATAACAGACCTGATTTTGACTCCTTACAAAGAGATATTGCTGATTTCATCGCCATGCATACTTCAAAACCTTTAAAAGAGGTCAAAACAAATGTGATGATTAATCAAGGTCTTAAAATATGTGCTGAATATGGGATTATGGTACCCCCTGATTTTTTTCTTATGATAAAGGCTTTTATTGCAGTGGAAGGCATTGCAAAAAACCTTGACCCTGATTTTGATATGATTTCCCACACTGTTCCATATGTCAAAGCAATTAAGCTTAAAAAATATTCTCCTTTTAGAATCGCTGAGAGTGTTGGTGAAATTGTGAGTGATTCTTTAAAGTTGATACAATTTTTTCCCGGCGATATGCTCGAACTTATACGTATTGCAAAACAGGGTAAAATGAATTTGAATCTGAAAATTACAGGGCTTGATAAAATCCTTGAAACCCATGATCAGACAAGCAACAGGATAGTTTTTGCAATAATAATTGCAAGTTTGATAATGGGTTCGGCCCAGCTTATTGATTCCAATGTTCCACCATTGATATTCAATGTTTCCCTAATTGGAATTGTAGGTTTTTCTGCTGCTGCGATTATGGGGATCTGGCTGCTTATTGCCATAATTAAAAAGGGCAGGTTATAGTAAATATCTTATGTAACTCTTTTTTGCGCATCACAAATCATCATACACCACGAGCCATCCAGCATCCTGGGATGCAGGACAAATTTTTTTTAAGAGATTTTTTTTATTAATATTGTTAATATTTGCAGTGTGTGGTAAAAATAGATAAGATCGTAAAAAAATACTTAGCAATCATAAGAGATATTTATTGAGGATACTCAGGATGCCGGATCAATCCGTTATCAGACTCGGGTGTTTAAGAATCGCTGATCACTTCATTGCTGCTGTCACCAATGGGAGATTGAAGAATGCAGATATTGGGTTTTCATCCTTTGAGATGCAACTTGCCTGCATGAATTCCTTTGAGCATATAAAAGATTCACTCATTGATGGTCAAATAGATGGAGCTTTTATACCTCTTCCCTTTGCCATGGATATTTTCAGGGCAGGACTTGAAATAAAACTTCTCATGTTTGCAAATAGAGCAGGGGGAATATTTGTAAAAAACACAGCAGCAGACATTAATCGCATTAAAGATCTAAAAAATAAAACGATTTTAGTGCCATGCCTGATGACTGTACAGAATATGCTTCTGCACAAGATGCTTTTATCTGCAGGGCTTCAACTTGGGACTTTAAGGGATAAAAAAGCCAATGTCTTTTTAGAGGTGATTCCTGAAAATATTATTGCCGAGATTGTTGAAAATGATTCTGACAATGATATCGGAGGGTTTGTAGCTTCTGAGCCTTTTGCCACCATAGCTCTTAAGGCAGCCAATTGTAAGAAGATGTGTAAGTTTGACTCTCTTTGGGCAGATCATCCAGATAGTGTTTTTGTGTTAAAAAACTCTTTTATTGAAAAAACTCCAGAGCATGTAGGTGAGCTTGTTAAGGCCTTTATTACGTCGGCAGAAGTTATTAATAGCAGTAGTAGTAACAGTGTGCTTTCATATGCAGAGACATTTTTTAAACAGAATATAGAAATCGTAAAGAGTTTATTACCTGGAATAAAAGGAATGTTTGTTACTGCAAAGCTTTTTCCCGCTATTTCTGATGTTGAAACTGTTCAGGATTATATTGCGGCCCAAGATTTTTTAATCTTTAAAAAAATAGATATACAAAAATTTATTGATGCAAGTTTTTTACAGTATTCCAAGGAGGATTGAACCGGTTGTGAAAATAGAGATTGAAAAATTATCAAAAAGTTTTTTCAAGCTTGATAAGAGTGAGCATATGGTATTAAAGGATATCACCTTTCAGATAGAGAAAAGCGATTTTGTAATTGTTCTGGGAGAATCAGGATGTGGAAAGACCACACTGTTAAATATGCTTGCTGGATTTGACAGGCCAACAAAGGGAAAAATTCTGGCAGATGGAGAAGAGATTGTCAAAGTGCATCCCTCAAGATCCATGCTTTTTCAACAGCCTGCCCTTATACCCTGGTTGAGCGTGGAAGAAAATGTTGCTTATGGATGCAGGCTGAGGGGTGATCTTGACAATCTTGAGTACAGGGTGATTCAGTTCCTTGAAATAATGGGACTTTTAGGATATGCAAAGGAGAAACCAGGTGAGCTTTCATTGGGAATGGCACATCGCACATGTCTTGCAAGGGCACTTGTTGGATTACCTGAAGTGCTTCTTTTGGATGAACCTTTTGCAGCACTTGATACCTTTACGCAAAGCCATATTCGTGAAGAGCTGGTTAATCTGTGGCTGAGCGAACAATTTTCAGCAGTTTTTGTTACCCATGACATAGATGAGGCGATTATTTTAGGAAATAAGATAATTCTACTGGGAGGCGAACCTGCAACAACCCAGGAGATTTTTGAGATCAATGATCACTATCCCAGAGACATAAGTTCCAAGAATTTACAAAATATTAGAAAAGATATTTTAAATAGATTTAAAGAGTCTTATATCGCAAAAAGAACACTTGTATAGGTGGAGATAATATGAGTTTTGAGCCGAAATCCAAAAAAAGGCGAATTTTTTTAAAAACCGCTGTAACTTCGTTGTCTGGTATGCTTCTGCCGTCCGTAGTAAAAGCTAAAAAAAGTAAATCTATTCTTTCAATAGGATACCTGCCCATAACCGATTCAGCACCACTTTTAATTGCCCACGCCCTGGGATATTTTTCCAAGGAAGGGCTTGCAATTAAAAGACCTGTTATGGTACGATCATGGAAAGTACTCACAGAATCGTTTCTTACAGGAAAATTTGATTTAACCCATATGCTTTTTCCCATTCCCGTATGGATGAGGTTTAAACAGAAAATTCCTGTTAAAGTTCTTGCATGGAATCATACTAATGGAAGTGCAATTACAGTGGACAAAAATTCAGAGATAAAGGGCTTTAAAGATCTTGCAGGAAAACAGATGGCTGTTCCTTCATGGTATTCCATGCATAATTTACTGCTTCAACTTGGGATTAAAACCATGGGTTTAAAAGCAGTGATTAAACCGCAGTCTGCTGTGCTGAATCCCCATGAGGTTAATCTGTTTATTCTCCCGCCTCCGGAGATGCCCACAGCGCTTTTAGGGGGCAAAATTGATGGTTTTATTGTTGCAGAACCTTTTAATGCCCTTGCTCAATTAAAGCTTAAAGCCAGAATTATGCGATTTTCAGGCGATATTTGGAAGGATCATCCCTGTTGTGTTGTGGTATGCAACGAGAATTTAATAAAACAAGAGAGCGCAACAGTTCAAAAGGCTGTTAATGCAATTGTAAAAGCGCAATTGTGGCTGACTTCTAACCCTGAAGAAGCAGCACACCTTTTAAGCCGCGATGGTGAAGGTTATCTCCCAGTGTCAAAAAAAGTTTTGGGAAGAGTTTTTAGCAAACCGTTAAAAAGTAGTTTAATCCATCCTGAGTGGGATATTAAGAGAATAGGTTTCCAGCCATATCCTTTCCCCTCTGCAACAGAATTTATAATAAGGCAGATGAAAGAGACTGTGGTTGAAGGAAACATTGATTTTCTCAAAGGACTTAACCCGTATGCTGCAACCGAGGAACTGGTCGATGACAGCTTTGTATTAAAGGCAATTGAAGAGACAGACGGTATTGACAAACCATTAACAAGGAAAGAGATAGTTGAAATCAGTTAATCGATTCATATACTCTGACTCAAAAGAGGTTGGACTAAATACAATTTTCAGCAAAACAAGTTCAGGCATTTATGTTGAAGCAGCAGGTCTGCTTTTTTTTGCTTTGCTCTGGTTTGCCCTTGCATACTATTTTTTTTCAAAACAAGGCTCAGAGCATCTTAATGGCTTTTTACCGGTGCCAACATTAAAAGCACTCATTAAATCCATGACCCAAGGTTATTTCTGGTTGTCCGCATGGGCAAGTTTTCGGAGAGTTTTCGTGGGAATATTAATTGCAAGCATTATTGGGGTGCCTTTGGGAATAGCAATTGGGTATTATCCCAATTTTAGAAAGTTTACATACTCCCCGGTTCAGTTTGTTAGAATGATAAGCCCGCTTTCCTGGATGCCTGTTGCTCTGCTCGTTTTTGCAAGTTTCGAATCAGCAGTTACTTTTTTGATTGTAATGGCTTGTGTCTGTCCTATAATTCTTAACACAGCAATTGGTGTTTTCAATGTTAATCCTCAATGGGTAAAAATGGCAATGAATCAAGGTGCCGGGCATATTCAACTTTTAAGGACAATTATTTTTCCCTATTTGATTCCATATATGCTCACAAGTGTCAGGCTTGCTCTGGGTATTGCCTGGGTCGTACTGGTACCAGCTGAATTTCTTGGTGTCTCCAGCGGACTTGGCTATTTGATAAGTGATGCAAGAGATACTATGGAGTATGACAGACTCATGGCAATGATCATTGCCATAGGGATGATTGGATTCACCCTGGACAGAATTCTTCAGAAGATTCAGAGTATTTTTAGCTGGACATGGGCAGAATAAATAAGATAAAGTAAAAGAATAATAAAATAAGGAGTTTTATTATGGCGGTAGATCCAAATATTAAAATTTTAGTTACTGATGACTCAGGTACCATGCGTGTGATGTTTAAGCAGATGTTGCATAAAGCTGGATTTGATAATGTTGTGGTGGCTGTAAATGGAAAGGAGGGGTTTGAGAAAGTAAAAGAGGAAAAACCCGATCTGATTGTCAGTGACTGGAATATGCCTGTTATGGATGGTCTAGAATTTCTCCAGGCATTAAGAAAAACCGATGAATATAAAGATCTGCCGTTTATTATGGCTACAGCTCAGTCAGATAAATCATCGCAAAATGAAATCATGGAGGCAGGCGGAAGTGGGCATGTTCCAAAACCCTTTGATGAAACTCAGATAAAAAAAGCCATTGAAAAGGTGTTTGCACCCGATCAAGGAGATGATGACAAGCCAAAGCAGAAGAAGAGACAAGTTGTTGGCGGCAGGGTAGAGCTGAATGTTGCCCATATACAGATCACTGATCATCTTGCCCTTGGTGTTTTAAAACACAGGATAGACCAGGGAGAGATTGAGCCTGCATATTTTGATCTTACAACAAGTCTGAAACCTGGCTGGAATCCTATCCAGGAAGGGCTTGAAAACGGTGAGCTTGATTGTGCCTTTGTTTTAGCGCCCATTGCAATGGATCTTTTTGCCTATGACTCTCCAATACAGCTTGTTTTATTTGCCCATAAAAACGGGAGTACCTTTGTCAGGAGCAGGCATTATGATGTGAGATTTGATTCTTTGCAAAGTTATTATAAATACAAGGTTGTTGATATACCCCATAAGATGTCAGTCCACCATATGCTTGCCCATCAGTTTTTAAAAGAACTTGGTCTTAAACCCGGCGTACCAGGGAAAAAAGCAATTAATGTAAGGTTTGAAGTTGTGCCACCAATAAAAATGCCGGGTATTATGAATGAGAATGAGAATGTTGCAGGTTTTATGGTTGCAGAGCCCATAGCTACTAAAGCTATTTATGGTGAAATCGGTAATCTTGAATTTTTGTCAGCAGCCCGGTGGGACAACCACCCATGTTGTGTTGTTGCCATGCAGCAAGAGTTTATTGATAAATACCCTGAAGCAGCCCAGGAGTTTGTTACGCTTTTAAAAGATACTGGTGAGTATATTGAAGATGATAAGGCAAAAGCTGCTGATATTGCAGTGAGTTTTCTGGATCCCCAGGGGAAAATAGGGTTAACCTCCCAGGTATTGCAGAATGTTTTTGCCCAGCCCCAGGCAATAAGATGGGATGGACTTGACCCTGTTATTGAAGACCTTGATAAAGTTCAAAAATACATGCATGATGTTATGGAAATTGGTAAAATAATTGATCTTGAAAAATTTGTAAATAAAACCTTTGCAGCTCAATAATAAAAAAAGATAAAATTAAGAAGAGGAAAAAATGAAATTAACAGACCCGGATATCATAAAAGAGGGCGAAAAAGACTTGATAGATGCTATTAAGGATGACCTTGACCTGGATGCAATCAATGAGATTATTAAAGATAAATTAAAAGTAAAGAATCTTGTATCAAAGGGCGGTCAAATTATTGTCCATAATAACAAAGTTGCTTTTGAAATTGAATTTGAACTGAACTTGAGTGGCAGCTTGATATTTGACAGGGATGGAAATTATATCTCTGGTGATGGCAAGGATGTTATTCCTGACAGTAAGACTGATGCAAATGCTGATATTGGTGAAAAGGGGGATGGTGATACTGATACTGAAAAAGAGACCAATGATACTAATGTTGATGACAGCAGGAGTATAGATGATGAGCCTGAATCTGAAGTTTTAGAGTCTGATGCAAAAGAAGAGAAAGCTGAAGAAGAGAATAAAAAAGATGAAAAGAGCGACTCGGAAAAGGATAGTGAAAATATAGCACAGGACTTGATAGTTGAGGATGACTCTTCCGGTGACAATACACAAAAAGACAATGATAGTGATGAGATGTCAGAGTTGGATTTAGATGTAGATATGGATAGCCTTGACAACATGGAAGAGGATAGTGAAGAGATTGATTTTTCCGATGATGAAGATATTGATGATATACTAAAAGAGAGTAGAGATTTTTGGGAGCAGAAAAAGAGCTGAGAATTTTTTTTTAAACCATTGAAAATCAATAAAAAAGCAGTTGGAATCACCTCTGGCGGACTTGATAGTATTTTATCAGCATTAATTTTAAAGGATCAGGGGATTGATGTTTTCTGGATGTCTTTTAAGACTCCTTTTTTTTCTTCTGATGCTGCAGAAAAAGCGGCAAAAACCTGGAATATTCCCATAAAAGTACAAGATATTACTAAAGAGTATCTGACCTTGTTTGATAATCCAAAAGCAGGTTTTGGGAAAAATATGAACCCCTGTATGGATTGTCATGTGTTGATGTTTGCCCTTGCAGGCAAAGAGATGGAAAAACAACAGGCTGATTTTATTTTTAGCGGTGAAGTGGCAGGGCAGCGCCCTAAATCACAAACCAAAAACTCTTTAAGATATGTAGAAAAAAACTCTGGGTTTCCAGGGTTAATTTTACGCCCCTTAAGTGCAAAAATACTGCCTGAGACCATGGTAGAAAAAGCAGGATGGGTTGATCGTGCAAAATTGTTTGATATAGCCGGAAGATCCAGAAAAGTTCAGATGGAACTTGCAAAACACTATGGGGTAAAAGACTTTCCTACCCCTGCAGGCGGCTGCCTTTTGACAGATAGTATCTTTTCCAGTCGATTAAAGGATTTACTGTTTGTCCAAAAAGATTTTGAAATAAGAGAGTTATCTCTCTTAAAATATGGTCGCCATTTCAGGATTAATAATAGTTTAAAGATAATCGTGGGTAGATCAAAAAATGACAATGATAATATTTTAAGGTATTATAAGAGTGATAATGATATCCTTATAAATCCTGTATCAATACCCGGTCCTGTTGTTCTTATTGTGCAGGATAAAATTATGCAGGGCAAAAAAAAAGAGGAGACTGGGGAGATTGCCGGGCTTATCTGCGCCTCATATACAAAGGCAGCACTTGGTGAAATTACAGATATACATATTATATATCCTGGCAATGAAAAATCATTTAAGGTGAAAGCCTGCCATAACTCAGAGTTCAGAAAATTTATGATTTAAAATCTTCTAAAAGTTTTTATTTTCTAGTGGAAGGTCATCTTGTCCCAAAAGTCTTTTTCATTTTTGTCCCAGTCATCTCCAAATTTTTTCTCACAAAATGAAGCAAGCCTGCTATACCATTTGACCCAGGAGTTCTTCCCCTGTTTGGCTGACTCAAGAACATCATTGAGAAATGTTTCAATGTTTGCCATCTCCTCTTTAGGTATATAATATTGTGCTCCGCCTTTGTAGGATTTCTCAATACTTTCAGGGCTTAAGGCATGGGCGGTCAGCATCACAGTCAATATTTTTTTATCAGTTGCAATATCTAACAGGGCATATCCATCCACACCCATTATATCAAGCACGGCAATATCGAACTTTTGAGTATTCAGTAGTGATTTTGCAGTTTCAAAATTTGTTGCTTTGGTGATCTTACACATATCTAATAGTTCTTCAAGGGACTCAAGCACATCAGGTTCATCATCAACAATAAGGATTTTCTTATTTTCGAGCAGACTTTTCAGCATGGTTTTTCCTCTATTTAATATATTGTGGATCTATTTCTAATGGTTTATTTCATTAGTATAAAAGATAGCAATCATTTATCTTTTTTCAAGTTAAAAGTTTAGCCTTTAGTTGACCGCATGCAGCAGATATGTCATTGCCTTTACTCTTTCTTATAATGGCAGTAAAGTTTTTATCAAGCAAAATTTGTAAAAATTTACTTACTTTGTCTTTTGATGGTGTTTTAAATGTTGCTTTATCATGCTCATTAAAAGGGATAAGGTTTATCTTGGCTTTAATGGGGGCAAGCATTTTACAAAGCCTTTCAGCATCTTCTCTGCTGTCATTTATGCCATCTATCAGAATATACTCAAAAGTAATTTTATTTCTTGGTCTCATTTTAAATTTTTTACAGGCATCCATGAGTTGCTTAAGAGGGTATTTGTTGTTTACAGGCATTAGCCTGGACCTTGTTTTATCATCTGTTGCATTAAGGGAGACTGCAAGGTTTGCATTGGTTGCAGGACCTAGCTTTTCCATTTCAGGCAGGAGCCCACAGGTTGATATGGTAATTTTCCCCTCTGCCAATTTAAGACCATAGTCAGCATCAGTCATTACCTTAAGAGCTTGAATGATAGTATCGTAATTTGCCAGAGGTTCACCCATACCCATGAATACAATATTGGCAATTTTATTTTTATTACTCTTTTTCAAGAGATATTGTCTGATATCACGGATTTGTGAGATTATCTCAGAGGGGGTGAGATTTCTTTTAAAACCAACTTTTGAAGTGAGACAAAATTTGCAGCCCTGGGCACAGCCAACCTGGGATGATATACATAGAGTGAAATGGTCTTTTACCGGTATCAGCACAGATTCAATATGGTTTCCATCTTCGAGTTGGAATAAAAATTTTTCAGTTTTATCTGATGATTGCTCCCTGGTTTCAATTAGTAATCTTGGGATGTTAAAATTGTCATTTAATAAGGTCTTCATCTTTTTGCCAATGTCCGTCATCTGTTCAAAGCTGTCAGCCTGGCGGATATAGATCCATTTGAAAATCTGTTTTGCCCTGAATGGTCGAATGCCGTGCTCTTCAAGCCATTGGGCAAGCTCCTCCCGGGAAAAATTTAAAATATCCTTCATAAATATAAGCTCTCAAATTGTAATAATCTCTTGACATAACATGTTTTTTATATTAATTTCAATAGGTTTAGAGTACGTGATAATAAAAAGTAAATATTATGTTTGATAATTTAAGTGACAAATTAGATTCTGTATTTAGAAAACTCAAGGGGCGGGGTACGCTCAATGAGAAGAATATAGAAGAAGGCTTGAAACAAGTGCGCATGGCACTGCTTGAAGCTGATGTTAATTACAAAGTTGTAAAAGATGTTATTGCAGATATAAAGGCAAGATCCCTTGGTACTGAAGTGATGAAAAGCCTTACACCGGGTCAGCAGGTAATCAAGATAGTAAATGATGAGTTTACCCGTATGATGGGCTCTTCCCACAAAGGTCTTGAACTGGGCGGTCACTCACCTGCTTCTGTGATGCTTGTGGGGTTGCAGGGATCTGGAAAGACAACAACAGCTGGCAAGCTTGCTTATTATTTGTCTAAGAATGGGAAAAAACCATTCCTGGTGCCAGTGGATGTATATAGACCTGCTGCAATCGAACAATTAAAGAAAATTGGAAAGCAGCTTGGCTTTCCTGTTTTTGACTCAGACCCTGCCATGGAGCCTTTAAAGATTTGCCAGGCTGCTCGAAATCAGGCTGTAAAACAAGGTTTTGATACAATGCTTCTTGATACAGCAGGGCGGCTGCATCAGGATGAAGAGTTAATGGCAGAACTTGAAAGGTTGAAAAAAGGCATGAATCCATCAGAGATACTTTTGGTGGCAGATGCCATGACTGGTCAGGATGCTGTCAATATTGCCTCCTCATTTGATGAACGCCTTGATTTAAGCGGTATTGTTTTAACAAAGATGGATGGAGATGCAAGGGGTGGTGCTGCCCTCTCCATAAATGCAGTTACAGGCAAGCCTTTAAAGTTTATAGGAGTTGGAGAGAAATTCAAAGCATTGGAGCCTTTTCATCCGGACAGGATGTCATCCCGTATCCTAGGGATGGGAGATACACTCTCATTCATTGAAAAAGCCCAGGAAGCAGTTGATGCAGATGAGGCTAAAAAGCTTGAAAAAAAACTCAAGAAGAACAGATTTACTCTTGAGGACTTTAGAAATCAGATGCAGTCGGTGAGAAAAATGGGGTCCATTAAAGATCTTATTGGAATGATACCGGGAATCAATAAAAAAGCACTTAGGGGAATAAATGTTGATGATAAAGAGCTCGGCAGGATTGAAGCTATAATCAATTCCATGACTCCCCTGGAACGTAAAAAACATTTAATAATTAAAGCCAGCAGAAAAAAAAGAATTGCAAAGGGAAGCGGAGTTAAGGTGCAAGATGTTAATAAGCTTCTCAAAAGTTATGCCCAGACAATGAAAATGGTGAAAAAATTTAATAAAGGAGGCATGGGTTCCATAAAGGACATGCTTCCATTTTAAGGAGATTAAAAAGTATATGGCAGTGAAAATCAGGCTTTCCAGAAAGGGAACAAAAAAACGACCTTTTTATAGAATTGTTGCAGCAGATGTTGAGGCACCAAGGGACGGAAAATTTATTGAAAACCTTGGTACATATAACCCAATGGTTGAACCCAACGCTGTAACTTTAAAAGAAGAGCGGATAAAATATTGGTTAACTGAGGGTGCTAAAACAACCCCTACTGTTGCAAGTATTTTTAAAAAACAGGGTTTAAGTATAAACCCTGCCTAGGGCTATGTCGATGTACCATGTTTTCAATACCCCATAGATAAAGGAGTAAAAGCTATGAAAGAGTTGATTACTTATATTGCAAAAGCGTTGGTTGATAATCCTGATCAGGTGGATGTACTTGAAGTAAAAGGCGGACAAACCTCTGTGCTGGAGCTGAAAGTGGCAAAAGAGGATTTGGGGAAGGTTATTGGAAAGCAGGGCAGATCTGCCAGGGCAATGAGAACAATTTTAAGTGCTGCATCAACCAAGATTAAAAAACGCACGGTACTTGAGATTGTTGAATAATTAATGACAGGTAAGAGACTGTTTCTAATTGGTGAAGTTACAGGAGTACATGGACTTAAAGGGTATCTGAAGGTTAAATCCCATGCAGAATCCATTGAAACATATAAACCTGGAATTATGGTTTTGCTCCAGTCTTCTTTAAAAGAAGATAAAACATGGTATGAAATATCTAAGTCTTCTCTCCATAAAAGAGGAGTATTACTCTCCTTAAAAGGGGTGGATAATATAGATACAGCTCAAGCCTTAAGAGGCAGTAAAATCCTAATTAAAAGAGATGACCTGCCTGAACCAGAAGAAAATGCCTATTTTTGGCAGGATCTGCTAGGTCTTGAGGTGATTGATAAAAGACGTGGAAGTATTGGAAAAATAGATAATATAATTCAGACAGGTGCCAATGATGTCTTTGTTGTTAAAAGGGGAATAGATACAGACAAAGATAAGGGGGAAACTTTAGTCCCGGCAATTGCGTCTGTTATTATCAAAGTTAATATCAAAGAGGGAACAATTGAAATTGATCTGCCAGAAGGGCTATAATGGAGTTTACAGTATTAACATTATTTCCTGAATTGATCTCTTCTTTTTTTAGTTATGGAGTTATTGGAAGGGCATTTAAAAATAAGATAATTTTTGGGCAGAGCATTGATATCAGGGATTTTGCCAGGGATAACCATGGAACTGTTGATGACAGACCCTATGGTGGCGGATGTGGCATGGTTATGAAGCCTGAAATTCTGGATTCAGCAATAGACAGCATAAAAAAGAGCAGACCTGAATCAAAGATTTTACTCATGACTCCCCAGGGGGTTCCTTTTAGCCAGGAAAAAGCAAAGAGTTTTGCACATAAGAAAGAGAGCCTTATTTTTATTTGTGGCAGGTATGAAGGTATTGATGAGAGAGTTTGTCAAAAACATGTTGATGAAGAAATATCCATGGGAGACTTTGTAATGACCGGAGGTGAGCTTGCTGCCATGGCTGTAATAGATTCTGTTGCACGATTGCTGCCAGGAGTTTTGGGAGGGGAGCACTCTTCTGATATGGATTCTTTCAGTGATGGCAGACTTGAACATGAGCAATATACACGCCCCTTTGAGTTTGACACCAGAGAGGTCCCAAAGGTACTATTGTCTGGTAACCATAAAATGATTGAGGAGTGGAGAAGCCGATCATCAATCATTACAACTTTTATTAAAAGACCGGATCTTTTTAAGGCAAAAGTTCCGACAGATAAGGAGAAAGATATTTTAAAAGAGTTGTGTCAGCAGTTAGATAAGATGGTCAATGGATAATTTTTATATTGCTTTGTTACACTCTCCGGTTGTTAACAAAAACGGAAAAGCAATCGGATCTGCTCTTACAACCATTGATTTGCATGATATTGCAAGGGTGGCAATGACATTTGGGGTAAAAGGATTTTATGTTGTAACACCATTTGAAGACCAGCAGATATTGACCAGAAAAATAATTGAACACTGGACAGATGGTGTGGGTGGAGAAGTTAACCCTGATCGGAAAAGAGCACTTGAACTGGTACGGGTTGCATCAACTTTTGAAGATGCATGTTCAGATATTTACAAGGGACATAAAAAGAGAGTTGTTACCATTGGAACAAGTGCAAAAGAATATGGGAATTCAACTTCCCTTGGGGAGTTTAAAAATAAGTTAGATAATGAAAACCCTTTTATTTTGGCTTTTGGCACAGCCTGGGGGCTTTCAGAGCAATTTATTGGGAACTGTGATATGATATTGGAACCGATAAGGGGTAAGGGTGATTTTAATCATCTTTCAGTAAGATCTGCTGTTTCGATATATATGGATCGAATTAGAAATTAATTTTATAGCTTTAAAAAAATATCAGGAGAAAAAAGATGTCAAACATTATTGAACAAATTGAGAGAGAACAGATGCGTACTGATATCCCGGACTTTGGTTCAGGTGATACTGTGAAAGTACATGTTAAAATCCGTGAAGGTGAAAAGGAGCGCATCCAGATCTTCCCGGGTGTTGTAATAAAAAAAACCAAAGGAATGAATAAAGCACGCTTTATTGTAAGAAAAATTTCAGGTGGTATTGGAGTTGAGAGATCATTTCCGCTTTTCTCACCTTCCATAGATAAAATTGAAGTTATTACCAGGGGACGTGTTAGAAGGGCAAAACTATATTACCTGAGAGACCGCCGTGGTAAATCTGCAAGAATTGCTGAAAAACGCCCAGCTTAAGTTAATCTTTTGGAACCCATGAGATTTTTTGAAGACAAAGCTTTTAAAAATGGGTACAAAATTATTGCAGGTATAGATGAGGCCGGCAGGGGACCCCTTGCCGGTCCTGTTGTATCAGCAGCAGTTGTTTTACCAAAGGATTTTTTTGACCCTGATATTATAGATTCAAAAAAACTTAACCCCACCAAACGAAATCTTCTTCATTCAAGAATAACTGAACATGCTTTATTCACCGCAATAGGCGTTGCAGACACCCCTGAAATAGAGAGAGTAAACATATTACAAGCTTCCCTTAACAGTATGAAAAGAGCGTGTGAAAACTTATTTATCTCCCCTGATTTTTTGTTAATTGATGGCAAATTTGAGATTGACAGCAATATTGATCAAAGAGCAATTATAAGAGGCGATTCAAAAAGCATCTCCATTGCTGCGGCATCCATCATTGCTAAAGTAGAGAGGGACAGGCTTATGTTCAAGTTTGATCAATTATATCCTGAATACGGGTTTGCAAAGCATAAAGGGTATGGTACAAAAGCACATAAGAAGGCAATACTTGAACATGGTGCCTCTCCAATCCACCGTAAAACTTTCAAAGGTGTAAAAGAGGTACTCTAGTGCCAAGTAAAGCACAAATTACAGGCAAACTTGGTGAAGAAGCAGCTACAGCTTATCTGCAAGAACACAATTTTACAATCCTTGATCGAAATTACAGGGTAAAAAATGGTGAAATAGATATTATTGCAAAAGATCAAGGGACAATTGCTTTTATTGAAGTGAAAACAAGAAAAACCTTGAGAAAGGGATTGCCTTCAGAATCGGTAAATTATAAAAAGCAGAAAAAAATCATATCAGCAGCATTGTATTACATAAGAGAAAACAGCCTGAATAATGTGAGGCTCAGATTTGATGTGATAGAGGTTATTGATCAAAACAGCTCCTATGAATTCAATTTAATCAAAAATGCATTCCAGGTATCTTAAAAAATCACTCCTGTAATTCTAGTTATTTGTTTTTCCTCTATATTATTGAATTTTTATTGAAAATATCAATTTGATTTGTTTTGTAAGCTTTAGTAGAACTTGGGGTCAATTGAAATGCTAAACAAATCAGGAGAGACAGGATGAAAAAATATTTCTTACTTATTACACTTACCATATTAACAATCGTTTTATTTTCCGTTGCATCAATTGCTTCTGGTCTAGAAACATTTAAAGAAGAGAAAGGTATACTAAGGATTTCAGGTGGCACCGCACACATCCCTGTAATGCAGGAAGCTGCCAAGAGAATTATGACTTTTAATCCTGCAATACAGATAATAATTGCAGGCGGCGGTTCCGGCGCCGGTATCAGACAGGTGGGAGAAGAGCTTGTCAATATAGGAAATTCCGGAAGAGAAGTTACCCGGACTGAGTTGGAAAAATATAGCCTTGTAATGTATAAATGGGCTGTTGATGGGGTTGCCGCAGTTGTAAACCCTGCAAACAAAGTCACAGCACTCTCAACTGAACAACTGCAGGATATATTTGCAGGTAGGATCCTTAACTGGCAAGAGCTAAAAGGAGAAAACAGACCCATAAATGTCTATACCAGGGATAACTCCAGTGGTACCCGTGCTGTATTTTGGAAAAAAGGGTTACAAAAAGCTGAGATTTCAGGCAGGGCAAATTTTTTAAACTCAAATGGTGCCATGAAATCTGCTGTCCATAATGATCCCTATGCCATTGGTTATGTTTCCGTTGGTTTTATTGATCAAAGTGTTGTACCTGTTATACTAGATGGCGTGAAACCAACCTTTGATACAGTAAAATCAGGAGAGTATAAAATCGCAAGGGGGCTTTACAGTAACACAAAAGGCAAAGCCACAGGACTTGCAGGAAAGTTTATTGATTATCTATTAAGTTCTGAAGGGCAGAAAATAGTCATGGAGAAAGGTTTTATTCCGGTAAATTAGTGGGTGTAAAAGAGAAAATTCCAGGAGTTGTTTTTTTTGCAGCAGCCTGTATAAGTGCTGTTGCAACACTTCTAGTGTTTTGTTTTATGCTGTTGGTAAGTTATCCAGTACTATTAACAAAGGGTTTTTTAATTAATGCTCTTACATCTCCCTGGTCACCCCATAATGGGCAATTTGGCATTGGGCCCATGATTGCTGGAACCCTTTATATTGCTTTTTTAAGTTTGTTGATAGCTTTTCCACTAAGCCTTGGATGTTCAATCTTTATTGAAAATAATCAATCATGTACAAAGGGCAGATTATTAAAAAAAATTGTCCAGTTAATGACAGCAGTTCCAACTGTTATCTATGGTTTTGTCGGTGTGTTCTTGTTAGTTCCCATTGTAAGACAATTGTTTGTTTCTGGATCAGGCATGTGCATTTTATCAGCCTCTTTGATGCTTGCTCTTTTAATATCTCCCACAATGATACTGTTCTTTTCTCAAAGTTTTGCCATGGTTCCAAAAACCTATCTAAATGCTGTGGATGCCCTGGGTTCCAATGGATTCCAAAAATTCTTTTATGTTATACTGCCCAATGCCTGGCAGGGAATACTGACAGGGCTTGTATTGGGTTTTGGCAGGGCAATGGGAGACACATTGATTGCACTTATGCTATCGGGGAATTCTGTCATGCTCCCTACAACCTTGCTTGGTTCAGCAAGAACATTAACTTCCCACATTGCTCTGATTATTGCAGCAGATTTTGACTCCATTGAATTTAAGATTTTGTTTCTGTGCGGGATTATTTTGTATCTGATGACAAGCAGTGTGATGATAATGGTAAGATATTTTGACAGAAGACAGGCATGAAGGAGAGAAAAAGTCATGGATAAAGCATTTACTCTGTTTTCATGGATATGTGCAATACTTCTTGTAAGTTGCATCTCCATTGTTATTGGCTTTCTATTGATCAAAGGATATAAAGCAGTTAATTTAGAGCTCATTTTTTCAGATACCAACCCTTTGGACGCACTTTTATTTAAAAAGCAGGTGTTTGGAGGTCTTTTTCCAGCAATAATCGGAACCATATCCCTTGTTTTGCTGTCCATCAGTTTTGCTTTGCCCCTGGGGCTTGCTTCGGGAATTTTTCTGGCAGAGTATGCACCATTAAGGATTAAATGGTTTTTCAGTTTAATATTTGACATTCTGTCAGGTATACCATCCATTGTTGTCGGGCTTTTTGGATTCTCCATAACAATATTTTTACACCATCTTTTTAAAGGTTCAATTTTCCCATGCTTGCTGATTTCTGCAATATCTCTCGGGTTTCTTGTTTTGCCTTATATTATCCGTACAACCCAGATGGCACTTGAAAGCCTGCCTTTACAGGTCAGGTTAACTGCAATATCCCTTGGTGCAACCAAGTTTGAAAATATTCTTTTTGTTCTGCTGCCAGCATCTGCCTCTGCAGTTATCAGCGGTATTGTGCTTGCCCTGGGCAGATGTGCCGAGGATACTGCAGTTATAATGCTCACAGGTGTTGTTGCAACTGCTGGTATCCCAAAATCTATTTTTTCAGGGTTTGAAGCTTTACCATTTTATATTTATTATACTGCATCACACTATTCTGATAATGCTGAATTGATGAAAGGATATGGAGCAGCATTAATTTTATTAATTATCTGTGCAATACTTTTTTTTATAGCACATTTAATAAAGAACCAGCTGAATGAGAAAATACTATATCGGATTTAGGCTATAATGGAAAATGAGATAAAAATTAAGGTAAAAGATTTATGGTTTTACTACCATCAGCAACCAGTGTTGAAAAATATTAATATTGAGATTGAGAGCAATAAAATAACATCAATTTCAGGACCATCGGGTCAGGGAAAATCAACTTTTCTCATGACACTTAACAGACTTTGGGAAAATATTCCCGGGACAAAAGTTCATGGTTCAATTAAGATCAATTTCAATAACCGGTTTGAAGATATCTTTCATAAGAGCTTGCCACTTCCCCTGTTACGCCGCAAGGTAGGCATGGTGTTTCAAACTCCAAATCCCCTGCCCATGGGGATCTATAAAAATATTGCCTTTCCCTTAAAGCTTATGGGGGAGAAAAACAGGGAGCTGAATTTTCTCAAGGTTAAATCAGCACTTAAAAAAGCATTTCTCTGGGATGAAGTTAAAGAGAGGCTTTCTCAAGATGCAGGTGTACTTTCCGGCGGTCAGCAGCAGAGGCTTTGTATGGCAAGAACTCTGGTGCTTAAGCCAGAAGTGCTTCTGCTGGATGAGCCCACATCTTCTCTGGATGAAACATCGGGAAGAATTATTGAAGAGTTGTTGTTGGAACTTAAAAAAAAGTGTACCATTATTCTTGTATCCCATTACATGGATCAGGTGAAACGAATTTCTGATAACAGACTCATTTTATCAGAAGGGCAGTTAAAAAAATATCAGAACATGGAAGAGAAGTTAGGCTAAGGAAGATATTTGAAATGAGAAAAGACATTGGTGCACACCACGGAATTTTTTATGTTGTAGCAACTCCCATTGGGAATCTGGAAGATATAACATATAGAACTGTAAGGATTTTAAAGGAAGTTGACCTGATTGCTGCTGAAGATACAAGGCATACCATAAAACTGTTGAACCATTTTGATATCCAGAATAGATGTGTCTCCTGCAATGAACAAAATGAGGAGAGAAGAGCCAATGAATTTATTGAAAAGCTTAAATCTGGTAAAAGCATTGCTCTTGTTTCAGATGCAGGCACCCCATCTGTATCTGATCCCGGATTCAAGATAGTCAGAAGCATAATTAAAGAAAACATTGATGTGATCCCCATACCTGGCTGTAGCGCAGCCATTGCAGGTTTGAGTGTCGCAGGACTTCCCACTGATTCTTTTATTTTTAAAGGTTTTCTGCCCAGGAAAAGAGGAAAGAAAAACGTAATTTTAAGTGAACTTTTAAGTGAAAAGTCAACTTTGATTTTTTATGAATCTCCCAGGCGAATAACAGCACTCATTGAAGAAATCATTGAAATTATGGGTAATAGAGCTGGTATGCTTGCAAGGGAAATAACTAAACTGCATGAAGAGTACATCCGGGGCGACCTTGGCTATATACTTAAAAAATTAAAAGCAAAAGAGCAGGTAAAAGGTGAGTGCACATTGTATGTGGCAGGCAGTGATAAAGAGATTAAATTTGATGATAATAAACTTGATGATGAGATCAGGCTTGAATTTACTCTTTCGAGGGAACAGAGTACTTCAGATCTGGCAAAAAAAATTGCTGCAAAATTTTCCCTTTCTAGAAAAAAAGTATATGATCGAGTAGTAAAATTAAAGAACAGCCAGTAAAAAAATATCATATGATTCATTATTTGATATTAAATAAAAACCTGATGGACGGTTTTTAAAATCTGTCTGCCCAGGCAAACAATTCAGGTGTGCCTCCGGTGTGCCAGAACAAAACAGACTTATCCCTGGTAAACACTCTTTTTTTAATCAAATCCATAAGCCCGCCCATTGCCCGGGCAGTGTAAACTGGTCCCAGAAGGATGCCTTCATTTTGGGCAAGCAGCTTGATAGCATTAAATTCCAGTTCCTCCGGCTGGGCATACCCTGCACCTAGATAATTGCAATTGAGCGAAAAATCCGTCTCTGTCAGGGCAATGTCAATGTTGATTCGTTGGGCGGTTTCATTGGCAATTTTTTTCAGAATAGGTAAAAAAGAGTTATTTCCTGTTTTGACCTGGTCAATGCTGATGCCCAGAATTTCCCCTGTAAACCCTGTAGCTTTTGCTCCCAAAGTAAGACCTGCCTGGGTACCTCCGGAACTTGTGGCAAAAACAATGACATCGGGTTTCAGGTTCATGGACTTAAGCTGGTCATTAAGCTCGACCATGGCATTCACATAGCCCACGGATCCGATGGCATTGGATCCACCCACAGGTATGACAAAGGGCTTTTTCCCCATGGCAGTCAATTGGTCTGCCACCTGAAGAAGCATAGCATCCCGATTTTCTCTTTCACAATAATGAATTTGTGCCTTAAAAATCATGTCCAGGAGCAAATTTCCGTTGGGAACATCAGGCTCTCTGCCGTTTAAAACCAGATCACAGGCAAGCCCGGCTTTTCTTGCTGCTGCTGCTGTGAGACGACAATGATTGGATTGGATACCACCGGCAGTCACCAGAGTATCTGCCCCATCTTCTAAGGCCTTGCCAATAAGAAATTCCAGCTTTCTGGTTTTATTACCCCCCATTCCCAGGGAGGTG
>CAZMEX010000046.1:0-18220 GCA_964565415.1 uncultured Desulfobacterales bacterium
AATAAAAAATGCAGAGTTGTTTACAAATTATTATAAGCTTGGTAGATAATTTATTTATGAAACAAAAAAAACATATATTGACCATGCTGGTTGAAAACGAACCGGGTGTGACAGCAAGAATTACAGGTTTGTTTGCCGGAAGAGGGTATAATATTGAGACCATATGCGGAGCACCTACTGCTGATCCTAAAATTTCCAGAATTACCATTACAACAAAAGCACACCCTGCCCAGCTAGACCAGTGCATGAAACAAATCCGACGATTGGTCAATGTACTAAAACTTAAGGATATGACTGGTGAAGAGGCTGTAAAGAGGGAGTTGGCGCTTGTATTCGTGAAATTAACCCCTGGTACCAGCAAACAGATTTTAAGTATTATTGAAAAGTTTAAAGGCAAAATTATTGATCAAGGGCGCCAACACTATCTTTTTGAAGTTGTTGGCAGGGAAAATAAGATTGATGAGCTTTTGAAACTATTAGACCCGTTTGACATTAAAAAACTTGCCCGCTCCGGTCTTTTGGCACTGTATCGTGAACCTTGATAGCTTTTAAAATTCAGACATATCAAGATGCTGTCCAGAGGAGATTCTTTAATGTTTTGAATGACAAATGCTCCATGCCCTAGGGTCATTATCCTATGGTTATGCCAGTGGTCATGGCGAAAATCAACAGGTTTTAAGAAAGGAGATAGAAATGATTGATTCTTTTTTTGATAGTCTACCTCAATATATAGAACTTCTAATGGGCTACATACCACTTCTTATTCTGATAGCAGTTCCCATTGCATTGTTCCGGGCATACAGCAAAACACAAAAAGAGACAAAAACAGCCAGGGATAGTGCAAGAATGCTGGGGCTCAGCTATGTTAATGTGGCAGAAGAGATGAAAAAGGATAACCAGTCTGACTCGTTTATTTCAGGTTTGTTATCAAGTTGGTCTCCCTGGGCAATGAAAGGTGAATTTAATGGCGTTACAATGATAGTGGAGTTAATTGTCAAAGGAAAACAACAACGCTATATTCCTCATTTTGACAGGGTTAATGTCAGTAACCCTGTCAAAACTTCTTATTCAAGAGGTGTGGACTATTTTGCAGGTTTTGATACGCCTTTACCTTTTGATATCATTATTAGAAAAAATATTGATTCGCCCCTGGGCTCTTTTCATAATCGCGGCAATGATGCAATCAAAACAGGAGATGAAGAGTTTGACCAATTGCTTTTCATATCTTCTAATAAGCAGCAAGCTGTTCAGGAGTGGCTTAATGTAGAACAGAGAAGAGATGCATTAAAGGAGCTGTATGCAGCACTGCCCATGGTGAATATTAACAGTGACGGCTTGCGCTTTCATGATCTCAACAACAAGGCTGATTATGATCACCTCAAAAACAACTTGACAAAATTGACCAAAGCAGTTCAAAAATTACAAGAGTGATGAGTGATAAAAGTTAACCAGGTTGTCTTACAGGTTTAATTTTTATGATAAAAGAGGATGCCACAAAGTAAAAAATTGCAAGATAACAGAAGACAAATTTGAAATTGCCATGGTTCATATCCAGTATAAATCCACTGAGCCAGGGTCCTAGAAATCCTGCAATAAATCCATAGGCTGTAAAAACAAGTCCAAAAATTCTACCAAAGTTAACAAGTCCAAAACAGTCCGATACAAGTGGAGCTGATACAGCAAACATTGCTCCAAATGCAAACCCAATACAAGAAGCCAATATAGAGACAACGCCTAAATTGCTTGAGATTGTGAGCAGAAGATATGCGGAACCCGCCATTAAAAAACAGATTACCAGAATTTTTTGATGGGGAAAATAATCGGCAAGTCTGCCGCAAAGTAAACGCCCTGCACCATTTGTAATACTGAAACCAATGAGAATCCACACATATTGATCAAGGCGGAACCCAAGATAATTTCCATAGGAGGCTGAAAGTGTTATCATGGAGATGCCTGCTGCTCCTGCCAGTGCCCACACCCCCCACAGCAGCCAGAAAGATTTTAATCTGATGGTTTCACGAAAACTTAAAATAGGAATCTGATTTTCAATCCCGGGAGATTGCTTTATCTCTTCTTTATTTGAATCAGGCAGGCGAATAAAAAACGAAGCAGCGGTTGAGAAGGTAAGGCACAATAATGCTGCGACTATTGTCATGACACGCGCTCCATAATAGATAAGCAATGCTGTAAGAAGAGGTGAAACTATTGCAGCAGCTCCTCCAAAAAGTAAATTAACCATCCCGGTTGCCGTACCTTTTTTTTCCGGGAACAGAAGCTGAACAACAGTTAAAACCGGAATATAGACAAATCCACAAAAAAATCCTGTTACAACTGCCCAGACATATATTTCCATCATGGAAGTTGCAAAGCCTGCACAAAGCATGGAGAGGCTGCAAATGAAATTACCAAGGCAAATCAGATAATGATATTTGATTTTTTCCTGAAGTTTGCCTGTAAGGTACATGGCACAACCTGTGCCAGCAAGAAGGAAAAACATAACCCTTCCAATATCTTCTTTTGAAACATTAAAGGCTTCCTGCCAGTGTGATGCCATTACTCCGGGAAATCCAAATACAAAACCACCAACAAAAAAAATTGCAACACAGCACAATAGAAAATTTTTCTTTTTTAACCTGGAATCCATTAACCATACTCCATTAATATTTTTTTTTGGAATAAAAAAATTACCATAACAAATCCAATAACCTTTTGCTATAATTAAAAACTAAACCACTGCCTATTGTAAATTTCAATATTAAACCTTATGGCAAACAGAAAAAATCTATAGTAATTGTTGACAGGTTATAGTTTGCTTTATATACTCGACTTAAAATTGAATAATCACAAGTGCTTATTATTAATAACTTGTGAAGGTGTTAATATTAGATTTTAACAGCATCAAGGAGGTGCAAGTGAAAGACGAGAAAAAGTTGCAGGAAACGCAACAGGAACAATCAGGGTTTTCCAGGAGGGATTTTCTAAAGACCTTGACTGGTACAGCCGCTGGTATTGGTATTTCACAGGTATTTAATCCCGCAGTTGTTGCAGCATTGGAAGCAGGGCTTAAAAACCATCCTGTACTCTGGATTCAGGGTCAGGGCTGTACAGGGTGTTCAGTGTCATTGCTGAACAGTGTTGAACCCACAATAGCTGATATCCTTCTGAAAGTTATCAGTTTACAGTATCATCCTACTATTATGGCTTCTGAAGGTAAGACAGCTCTTGAGAATATGTATAAGATTGCCGAAGCATACAAAGGTAAATTTTCTCTTGTGGTTGAGGGTGCTATTCCAACAGCTGCCAATGGTAAATATTGTATTTGTGGTGAACTTGATCATAAAGAGATCACCATGGTTGACATGACCAACGAACTTGGCAAAATGGCTGGAAGTGTACTTGCAGTTGGAACTTGTGCATCATATGGTGGAATTCCTGCGGCAAAAGGTAATGTCACAGGAGCAGTCGGTGTAATGGAGTTATTCAAAAAATCCGGCATTAAAACACCTGTTGTAAACATTCCAGGCTGTCCGATACATCCTGACTGGGTTGTTGGATCAATAGTACATCTGCTTACAAAGGGCATTCCTGAGCTTGACAGTGATGGTCGTCCAACTCTTTTCTTTGGTCAAAATATCCATGAAAATTGTCCGCGCCTTGACTTTCTTGATGAAGATGTTATGGCAAAAACATTATCTGACCCAGGCGGTTGTCGTATGGATTTAGGTTGCGCAGGACCAGACACATATGCAGACTGTTACAAGCGTAAATGGAACAGTAACCTTAACTGGTGTATTGACAATGCTATCTGTATTGGTTGTGTTGAGCCGGGATTTCCTGATGCATCATCACCTTTCTACGTAGCAAAATAAATTAAATAAGACCTAAGGAGGTTTAAATATGGCAGGTTGTAAACCACAATCGGAACCAGGTGGATCCGGTAAAAAAATAAAGGTCTCAATTGATCCTGTTACCAGGATTGAGGGACACCTTAAAGCAGAGGTTGAAGTAAAGGGTGGCGTTGTAGTTGATGCTAAAGTGTTTGGCGGTATGTACCGCGGTTTTGAACAAATACTTGTGGGAAGAGATCCAAGAGATGCTTCCCAGATTGTACAGAGAATATGTGGTGTTTGCCCGACTGCCCATGCAACAGCATCCGTGCTGGCACTTGATGATGCATTTGGTGTAAAACTTACTGATAATGGAAGAATTGCACGTAATCTAATTCTAGGTGCGAACTTTCTCCAGTCTCATATTCTTCATTTCTACCATCTTGCAGCACTTGACTATGTAAATGGTCCTGATGTTGCACCTTTTATACCAAGATATGAAAAAAATGATATCCGTCTTGACAAAGCAACTAATGCAGTTGGTGTTAATCAGTACCTTGAAGCACTTGAGATGAGAAAAATATGCCATGAAATGGTAGCTCTGCTTGGCGGTAAAATGCCTCATGTACAGGGAATTGTTGTTGGTGGCGCAACTGAAATACCAACAGCTAAAATTCTTAATGAATATACAAAACGCTTTAAAAAAGTCAAAAAATTTGTTGAAGAAAAATATCTTCCACTGGTTTATCTTTTGGCAGGACCCTATGGAGATCTTCTCAAATATGGCGGCGGACATAAAAATCTGATCGCCTTTGGTGCATTCCCACTGGACAATAAAAATAAAGATAACACTCTTTTAAAAGCAGGTGCTTACACTGATGGTAAATTTTCCAGTTTTGATCCTGATAATATTAAAGAATATGTAAAACACTCATTTTTTAAAGATTCCACAACAGGACTCAATCCAAAAGTTGGTAAAACTTTACCTGATCCTGAAAAGAAAAGTGGCTACAGTTTTATTAAATCACCTAGATATAATGGTAAACCCCATGAAGCAGGTCCGCTTGCCAGAATGTTTGTCACAAACCCTGCACTTTCAAAAGCCGGTCAAAATGTTTTTGGTGCCAATACAAAAGTTCGTGATATCGGCAATGCAGCATTCTCAATCTTAGGAAGACATGTTGCAAGGGCTGAGGAAACTCTGTTTGTTGCAAATGGCGTTGAACAATGGCTCACCGAAGCACAGCCTGGAAAAGAGACATTTGTTCCAGCAAAAATTCCAAAAACAGCAGAAGGAATTGGATGTTCTGAAGCACCTCGTGGCGCACTGCTTCACTATGTTGATATTAAAAACCATGTAATCAGTAATTACCAGGTTACATCGGCAACTATCTGGAATGCAAACCCAAGGGATGATATGGGACAAAGAGGTCCCATTGAAGAAGCTCTTATTGGAGTTCCTGTACCAGATCCGAAAAATCCGGTTAATGTGGGACGACTCATTCGTTCCTTTGATCCATGACTGGGCTGTGCCGTCCACGTGCTGGACGCAGACACAGGTGAGGTTACTGTTGTTGACGTACCTCTCTAATAGATACGTTTAAAATTTTGTTCAAAAAGGGGTGAATTTTTTCACCCCTTTTTATTTTTTACTAAAAAATTAAAAAAATTGAAATTATGAAAAAATTAAAAAAACTTTTGGTGCTGGGTGTTGGAAATACCTTGCTGATGGATGAAGGTATTGGTGTCCATGCCATATATGAATTCTGGAAAGAAAAAGAAAACTATGATGAAAATCTGGTAGATTTCATAGATGGAGGTACTTTTACCCAGGACATTTTTTATCTCTTTGAAAAATATGAGACACTCCTTGTACTTGACATAGTCAGAGCCGGGAAAAAACCTGGAACAATCTATCGACTTTTAGAAAATGAGCTGAGAAGAGATAAAAAGCAACCCCTCTCTTTACATGACATTGACCTGCTGGACTCCCTTGACATGGCAAAAATGGCTGGACATAAGCCAGAACTGACAGTTCTTGGCATAGAACCTGAACAAATAGATTGGTCCACTGAACTTACACCCACTCTAAAAAAGGTATTCCCAGCTTATATGAAGGCTGCACGCAATGAAATAGAAAAACTTCTTAATCAAGTTTAATATTGAGGGTTTAGAATGAATGAATACCTGTTAGATATGGTTAAGACTTTGAAAAGGCATATTTTTATCATTTCCCAGGATTATGATGTGCTTGCTGCAACAAACTGGGATACTTCCCAGGCCAAGACAACTTCCTTTGAAAAGATTAAAGGTAGAAAATGTCACACTGTTTTTTTTAATGAAGACAAACCTTGTGATACTTGTCCTGCAGCTTCAGTCAAGGAAACAGGCAGTCCTGTAATACGGCATATCAACAATGACAACTACAAATCCACTTGTTTGTATGCATATCCAATGGATGATTCTGAATATGAAACACAAGCCATTGTAGTACTTGATTTTAACCTGCCATCCCTTGACACACATAAAGAAGACCGGATAGCATCCAATGGATTTCTTCGCAATCTTATTTCCAGTGCAGTGGATGGAATAATTGCTTCAGATATGGCTGGAAAAGTGATTATTTTCAATAAAGAGGCTGCAAAAATAACAGGATACTCACAAAAGCAGGCCATGGAAACCTTGGATATTCGAAACATATATCCGCCCGGAGATTCCAAAATTATTATTAAAAAATTGCGGAGCAAACAGCATGGAGGCATAGGAATACTAAAACCATATAAGCAAATTTGCCTTAGAAAAGATGGGACATTAATTCCAATAAGTCTAACAGCTTCCATTGTCTATGAGGGAGAAAAAGAGGTGGCAACCATCGGCTTTTTCCATGACCTTACTGAAACCATTCGCATGGAAGAAGAGCTTAAAAAAACCCAGACCCAGCTGCTCCAGGCAGAAAAAATGTCATCTTTAGGGCAGCTTTCTGCAGGGGTTGCACATCAACTTAACAATCCCCTTAGCGGAATAACACTTTTTTCTCAACTTATGCTTGAAGAACATGATTTGTCTGATGATGCAAGAGAGGATATCAAGAGAATAAAAAAAGAGGCAGAGAGGTGCAGATTAATAGTAAAAGAGCTGCTTGAGTTTGCCCGGCAAACTAAAAAGGACATCAAACTTTGTAATATTAATGAGTTGATTCAGAGGACTCTCTTCCTGCTCAAAAATCAAGCCCTTTTTCAAAACATTGAGATTGTTACAGATCTTCCCAATGATCACCCGGAAGCTTATGCTGATGTTCAACAAATCAATCATGTCTTCATGAACATCATTTTAAATGCAGCCGATGCAATGGAAGGAAAAGGAATTCTTACAATTAAAACCTCATTTATGCCAAAAAACAATGTTATTTTAATTACAATTTCTGATACTGGACCTGGATTTAAAAAGGACACCCTTAAGAAGATCTTTGACCCTTTTTTTACTACAAAGGATGAAGGGAAGGGGACAGGACTTGGATTAAGTATGGCATATGGTATTATCCAAAACCACAATGGCAAGCTTTTTGCAGAAAATAACAAGGATGCCGGGGCAACCTTTTTTGTTGAAATACCGACAAAGCAAAACAATTGATGATACCAGTGTAGTAATTAACTTTTTTAGTTGACATGGTATTCTTTGTTAGATTAAAGTACAAACAGATAAAAAATTTTCATCCAAGGAGAACAACTATTATGAATGGGAAAAAGAGAATTCTTGTTATTGATGATGAACCTGATTTTGCTTCAATTGTGCAGGCAAATCTGAAAAGTGAAGGTTTTGATGTTGACGTGGCTTATGACGGTGTTGAGGGACTTGAAAAAATTAAAGATAACCCTCCCGATGCTATTGTTTTAGATGTTATGATGCCTGAAAAAGATGGGTATGAAGTATGCTCTGAACTTAAAAATGATAAAAAATATGAAAATATTCCAATTGTTATGCTTACAGCAGTTGCTGATCATGTAGGATCAACCCGATACTCACACGCTGACGGAATGAGTATGGAAGCTGATGATTACCTTCCTAAACCAGCATCGGCAGAGCAGATAACCAATAGCATAAAAGGATTAATATAAATTTAGCTGACTATTTATCTCCTGATTAATATAATATTCCGTGTAAAAACTTCAGGTTCAAAAACATGAAGCTTTTTTGTTTATTTAGTGACGAAAGGGTGTTCAGGTCAAAAGCACCAAGTATTTATTCATCAATTTTTAAAAAAATTGGAATTCAGGCTCAATATGTCCCTTTTAAGGTGATGCCAGATGATATTGGCAGTGCCCTGGAAAGTTTAAAGATTCTTAATATTGATGGCGCAAATATTACCATGCCCTATAGGGAATCTGTACTTCCCTATGTAGATATACTTTCTGAAGGTGCAAATATAATACAGGCTGTCAATACAATTACCCGCTCCGGTGATATAATAAAAGGATACAATACAAATGCCATTGGATTCATGGATACGCTGGAAGGGGCAAATTTTAATATCAATAATAAAACAGCTCTTGTTTTTGGAACCGGAGGTGTGGCAAAAGCAATTGTTTTTATTTTAAACTGGCTAAGGGCAAATTCCGTTACAATTGCAGGACACTCCAGTGACCGGCTTAGTATGATTGTAAAAAAATTTGGTGGTAAACCTGAATTTATCAAGTCCATTGCATCACAACCTGTTACAGCAGATATTATTGTCAACACCACTTCAATATCCAGCCCGGATGAGTCCATGGAGTTTGCTCAATTGGTCAGCAAGCTGAATATCCAAAATTGTGAGCTTATAATTGATCTCAATTATGGACGAAAAAATAATTTTTGGGAGAATCTTGCAAAATCACATCACATCAAATTCATAGACGGGCTTACACCTTTTTCCCATTCTGCACGGCGCAATCTTATGCTCTGGACAAAAATTGATGTGGATTATAAAGAATTTCTAAAAGCTGCACATGAATCAATATGATTTTGCCTAGGGTATAAAAAAGGAGAATTTAAGCAATGGGCGCAAAAACAGATATTAATAAAATTCTTGTGATAGATGATGAAGAAAGCCTCCGGGATGGTGCTAAAAGGATACTTTCAAGAATGGGTTTTAATGTCCTGCTTGCATCAACAGGTCAAAAAGGGCTTGATACTCTTGAAAATGAACCTGCTGGCATTGTATTGCTTGATCTGAAAATGCCTGGCATGGATGGCATGGATGTCCTAAAAAATATTTCAGCCATGGAGAAAAATATTCTTGTTATTGTAATAACAGGATATGCTACCATTGAAACTGCCATTGAAGCTATGAAGGTTGGAGCATATGATTTTATTCCAAAACCATATGAGCCGGACCAGCTTAGAATTGTTGTTAACAGAGCACAAGAGAAGCTTAAACTTGAACAATCTGCCATACAGCTTGAACAAAAGCAGAAAGAGACCCTCACTGTTCTGCATACTGAACGAAGCAGGACCCACACAATAATTGAATCCCTTCCCAATGGTGTAATTGTTACAAACCCTGAAGGAAACGTTATTCTTATAAACCCCGCGTGTTGTCAGTTTCTTGGAGTTGAATTCACCGAAGAAAATAAACAAGAGACAAACCCGATTGATAAATATATCCATGACAAAGAGCTGTGTATTCTTGCCAAAGATATATCCAGAGGAAAATATATTGATTATACTGATATTCCATCAAAAGAGATTGAAACAAAAGAGGGAAAATTTCTTTTAGCGCGCTGCCGACCTGTGATTGGGGAAAAGCAGGAATGCCTTGGCTGTGTTATTAACCTTATGGATATCTCCGCCATGAAAACCCTTGATCTTCTAAAATCAGAATTTGTTTTAAAGGTTACCCATGAGCTGCGCTCACCCCTTTCAACCATTCACGAACAGCTTGAAACAGTGATTAAAGGTGAACGTGAAAACAGTGATCAAGATGACCAGTACATGCTTTCCAGAGCAAAGGAAAAAGTATATGGACTGATTTCTACAATAGGGGATCTGCTTGATTTATCCCGCATTGAAACTGGTGCTTCTGCAAAAGCACACAAGCCGGTTAATGTGTATGAGGTACTGACCAATATTGTAGACTTTTTAAATGCCAGGGCAAAAGCAAAAAATCAGATATTGACTTTAAGAGAAGTGGATAAACCGCTTCCAATTTTAAAAACTGATATTGTAACCCTTGAAAGTATATTTGGGAACCTGATTGCCAATGCAATTAATTATACTCAAGATGGTGGAAGAATTGAAGTGGTGGCAGAAAAAATCGGTAATAATATCCGTGTAAAAGTTATTGATAATGGATTTGGAATTGAAGCAAAACATATTGAAAAAATTTTTGAGCGTTTTTACAGAGTAAAAAATGACAAGACCAGATTTCTGCTGGGCACAGGTCTGGGGCTCCCCATTGTGAAAAATATTGTGGATTCCATGAATGGGTATATTGAGGTTAAAAGTGAAGTAAACAAAGGCTCAACCTTTACTGTCCTTTTACCACTTGATCAATCAAACAATGCTATTATGTGAGTGAATAGCAACTGCCCTTTTATGAAACTAATTGATGCACATTGCCATTTGCAGGATTCACGCATAATTGCAGAGCATGCTCGTCTAGTGCAGCGCGCCAATTCAGGCGGCATTAAATATATGGTTTGTTGCGCCACATGTGCAAAAGACTGGTCTGATGTGCAAAAACTTTCTTTGGAGCATAATTCTATTATTCCAGGCTATGGAATACATCCATGGTTTGTTGACAATCTTTCATCAACCTGGAAGGAGAAGCTTATAAATTTGCTGGAAAGTGAAAAAACCAGACTTGAGTTTCACTCAACACCAGGTATAGGCGAAGCAGGACTGGATTTTACCATTAAAGGCTGTGATCGTGACTTACAGAAAGATATACTTGTACAACAACTTGAGCTTGCAAAAGAGATGAACCTTCCCATATCTATCCACATTAGAAAAGCGTGGGACATGTTTATTCATATTATAAAAAAAATTGGTAAACTTGATGCACAAGGTCTGATACACTCTTATTCAGGTTCTCCTGATATGGTCCCTCTATTTGAAAAATATGGTTTTTATATATCGTTTTCAGGCTCTATTACACGACCTGGTGCAAAAAAGGTTGCAAGATCTTTAGGGAGTGTATCAAAGCATAGAATGCTTGTTGAAACTGACAGCCCTGATATCTGTCCAACCAGGCAGTCAAATCAGGAAGAAAATAATATCAATACGCCGGAAAACCTTGTTATTATTGCAAAGGCTGCTTCACAAATAAAAAAAATTACAATAAAAGAGTGTGCAATGACAACCTATAATAATGGAGTCAGGTTATTTAATATATCTGAAAAGTAAATGCAGATACAAAATATTTTTATAGTTGGGTGTGGTGGTTTTATCGGATCTATATTGCGATATCTTGTTACAATATGGTCAAAAACCTTGTTCAAGGAGTTGTCTTTTCCCCTTGGTACCCTAATGGTTAATATTACAGGCTGCCTTCTTCTAGGGTTATTTTCCGGCTGGGCAGAAAACCATCAGTTTTTCACCCCGCAAATCAGGCTGTTAATGTTTGTTGGCATCTTGGGCAGCTTTACAACGTTTTCAACATTCGGCTATGAAACCATTGCGATGATACACAATGGTGATACTTTGCAGGCTGCCCTCAATGTGGTACTGCAAGTAGTAATTGGTCTTTCTGCTGCATTTATTGGGTTTCAGATGGCGTATAAACCCTAGATGACGAGGTTATTATTATAATAGATCAATTTACCAGAACCCGGCAACTTATCGGGAAAAAAGCATTAACCAAAATTAAAAAGGGCAAAGTTGCAGTTTTCGGACTTGGAGCAGTGGGGTCATTTGCACTGGAGGCATTGGCACGGACAGGGATTGGCTCTTTTGTTCTTGTTGATTTTGATACAATTGATGTGACAAATATTAATCGTCAGATCTATGCTTTGCACACAACAATTGGAGAAAAAAAAGCAAAGGTTGCAAAACAGAGAATTAAAGATATCAATCCTGATGCCCATGTTAAAATTCAGGATTCATTTGTCAATGCTGAAAGTATTGAAAACCTGTTGTCACAGGATATCGATATTGTGATAGATGCCATAGACGGCTTAAACTCCAAGGTGAATCTTATCTGCAAAGCAAAAGAGATGGGTTTGAAGGTGGTTTCAAGCATGGGAGCTGCGGGTAAAACAGATGCCTCCATGATAAAGATAAGCGATCTTTTTGATACAACCATTTGTCCCCTTGCTCGATTTGTGAGACAAAGACTACGCAGGCGGGGCATTGTAGAAAACATCCAATGTGTCTACTCTGAAGAGCCGCCAAAAAATAATATTAATGAGTCATTTTTAGAAGCAGAGTCTGAATATGACCCGGAGCAGGATCATGGAAGAAAAAGACCATCCCTTGGGACTGTCCCCCATGTAACAGGAACTTTTGGCTTGATGATTGCCAATATTGTAATCAGTGAGATATTAAATTAATGTAAGTTTGCCCCAAAGATATAGATATCCCGGGGCAAACTATAATACGGGCAATTTTTTAATAAACTCCAAGTATCCTGAAATAATCAGTTTTTTCTCTAATGGCTTTAAGCGCAGAGCTTGAACTTTCATCTTCTATATTTGTTTCCAGGTCAGTATAGAACATATATTTCCATGGTTTTCCCGGTATTGGTCTTGATTCAAGCTTTACAAGGTTGATATTGTGGTTTGAAAAGATTTTCATGATATCAAACAGGGCACCAGGTTTGTTTGGTGTTGAAAAAATTATGGATGTTTTACTGCCTTTGGCTATTGCCCCATTATCCTTTGATATTATTGCAAAGCGCGTATAGTTTCTTGGATTATCTTCAATACCTTTATCAAGGATTTTCATTCCAAAAATCTCAGCTGCCATACTGCTGCCAATTGCTGCCATTTTTATATCTTTGGATTCCTTAACTTCTCTTACTGCACTTGCAGTGGCTTTTGCAGGCACCTGTTCATAACCTGGGTGTTGATCAAGATAATGTTTACATTGGGAAAATGCAGGTGGAGGTGCAAGCACTTTCACAATTGAATTTTTATCAGCACATTTATGTGCAATTAATGAGTGCTCTACTCGAATTGTTATTTCACCTGTAATCTTAAGGTCATACTCCTGTAAAAGGTCATAATTCTCATGGATGGAGCCTGAAAGTGAGTTCTCCAATGGGATTACACCGTATTCTGCATCACCTGCATCAACTGCCTGGAACACATCTTTAAAAGTCTGCAAGGGAGCAGGTTTAATATCATCACCAAAATATTGAATTGATGCTTTGTGACTATATGCTCCCAATGCACCTATAAACGCGGCTGTACCAGCACCGTTGCCATTTGATTCCTTCATTTTTTCTGATTTTTTCAAATAATCAAAATCCAGCTGCTTACCCACAACAGGCGCAATAACATACAAGTCCCTGGTGAGTTGACCAAACTGTTCAGGATAAAGGCTTTGGGGACCGTCTGACAAAGCATTGTCAGGATCATTATGGACTTCAATCATTAATGCATCAGCACCTGCTGCTATTGCTGCCCTTGCCATGGGGCTTACTTTTTCCCTGATCCCTGTTGCATGGCTTGGATCAATCACAATGGGCAGGTGAGTGAGCTTTTTCAGCACTGGAATTGCAGAGAGATCCAGAGTATTTCTGGTGGAAGGTTCAAAGGTTCTGATGCCACGTTCACATAGTATCACATTGTCATTTCCTTCAGACACTATATATTCAGCAGACATCAACCATTCATTAATTGTAGATGCAAGCCCTCTTTTTAAGAGAACAGGCTTTTCCATTTTGCCGACACATTTGAGAAGCTCAAAGTTCTGCATGTTTCTGGCACCGATCTGAATCATGTCAACATACTTTACCATCAGATCTGCCTGGGCAGGTGAAGTCATCTCGGTTACAACACCAAGCCCCGTCTCTTTTCTCACTTTAGCAAGAATTTTCAAGCCCTCTTCCTCCAATCCTTGAAATGAATATGGTGATGAACGTGGTTTATAGGCACCACCTCTAAACAGGACCCCGCCATACTGCCGCACTGATTTTGCTATGGACATGCACTGTTCAAGGCTTTCAACAGCACAGGGCCCTGCCATGATTACTATTCTGTCTGAGCCCACCACAACATCTCCAACCTTAACTTTTGTATCTTCCTTTTTAAATCCACGGCTTACAAATTTGAATGATGTGCTTATGGGAACAACATCAACAACTCCATCCATCTGTTTGAAAAAATCTTTGTTCAGTGAAGTCTTTCCAATTACTCCGATTACACTCTTGCCTTTATCTACAATCTCTCGTGTAATACAATTTTGCTCTGCCAGACTGTTTTTCAACACCTTTTTTTGCCCCTGGGTAATCTTTTCATCCAATACAAGTAACATGTTGCCTCCCTTTCAAAATAAAAAAGGCTCCTAGGAATTTCTTATCCTTGGAGCCTGAAAACAAAAACCCCGGATAAACCTTAGTTCATCCGGGGTATATTAACCTAAAAGTATTTTAGTTATTATTATACCGGATGAACGCTCCTAAAAAAGCTAAAGAAACGTTCAATACTAAATATTGCAAGAACAGCCAAATTTTTATTTGATGCAATTTTCATTGGTATAAAGTAAACAATTTTTTTGTTTCATAATTAATAGTTAACAAAAATTTTCTAGAGATATACAAATTATACTATTGTTTGTCAATAAAAAAATATAAAACTAAATAATAGTGCAGTGGAAAAGAGGGTAATATCAGCAGGTTAAAAGAAAAATTCCAAATACTGCTATCAGTGCACCACTGATTGCTTTTACCGAGACATGCTCTTTATGGAGAAAAACTGCAAAGGGTATTAAGGCAACAGGTACAAGGGAAAAGATTGTAGAGGCAACTCCAACAGGCATATAGTGCATGGCAAGAAGAGACAGGGAAACACCTGCAACAGGACCTAATGCTGATCCGATGGCAGTAAAAGTCACAGCCTGCCTCTCTTTTATTGCACTTCTTAAAGAGCCCCATTTTTTTGTTATTGTAAAAAAGATAAGAAAGCAGACAAATGCAGCAATTGCCCTTATTTGTGTTGAAGCAAATGCATCAAGAAAACCTGACTCTGTCTGCATTCCAGCTTTGCTGAGAACATAGCCCACAGCCTGACCCAGCATGCCCCCCAGGCTGAATAATACGCCCTTTAAGGTTATTGCCCTTATTTTGAGATTTTTATTATTGCTGGATTTTCTCTCTTTTTCAAGTATCACCATACCAACCCCGCATAGAGTAACAAACATTCCAAGCCATTGGTAAAATAGATATGTTTCATTTAAAAAAATGTAACTGATTAATGCAGCAACCGGTGCAGAAAGGCTCATAATAAGCATTGTTACTCTTGGACCGATTTCAATAAAAGCTTTAAAAAGAAGTATATCTCCAAGAAAAAATCCAACTATGCCTGACAAAGAGAGGAAAACCCATGCATGTAAAGGGAAGTAGGTTGGGATAATATACCCGTCTTTGAAAAAAAGGATAATGCAGAACAAGGCAAGGGCAGTAGAGATTCTTATAATATTAACAGATATTGCCCCAATTTTGTTTGATGCAGCTTCAAAGAACTGAACGCTCAGTGTCCAGAAGAATACAGTTGATACTGCTATGATTTCACCGGTGAGATTCATATTATTATGGCATTATCTTGTTTAATCCAGCCAAGTTTGCCCTTTGAAAACACTACTCTTATAAAGCCATTCTTTTGTCGGTCTACTTTTACTTTTGTACCGGCATGGAGAACAAAAAGTTCTGTTGAATCTTCTGAAAGCCCGGATCTGACAGATATCTGCTCTGGAATAATTACTGCCGAATTGGAGTTGACAGTATTATAATAATCAAACAAAGCAGTGCTTAAAACAATAAGGAAAAGAAAAAAAACAGTGGAGCCTGATGTGGTAAATATTTTTTTTTGCTTTAAAACTTTAATTGATGCATGTAAGAAGAAGAGACAACAGAGGAAAACAGCAAAATACCTTATCTGGTTAGATGAAAAGTAATTTAGTAAGATAAAAAGAATATCAGTTAGATTAAAAGGTTCAGGCTTTTTGATATCTTTTAATTTTTCTTGTGTGTAATTAAGGTTAAATTGTAAATCAGCATCAAGGGGAATTATTTTTTTTGCCCGCTCATACCATAAAACAGCTTTACCAATATTGCCTGCCTTTAAAAATGCATTGCCAGTGTTGTAATAAAGCTTGCCATTGTTTATTGAAGTTAAAGCAATTTTTTCAAATTGAAAGGAAGCTTTTTTAAAGTTACCTGCCTCATAATTTTTAACTGCTTCAAGAAATAGAGTTCCGGATTTGTCAGCAAAAGCCTTATCCAAAGGAGTAAATGAGCAAATTGATATTACAAGTGCAATGGATAAGCAGATTTTCATCAATTTTTTTACCCTTAAAAGCAGATTTTGTCTTGAATCTTTTTCCAATGTTATCCCGCTGTATTTTGCAGACTCGATATGGTTGAGAGTTGTGAGAGTCTCCTTTATATCCTTGTCTTTAATATTTGCCTTCTGCAGTATTTTGTGAATTTCAGTTTTTGTTAATGATTCGCCTGCAGTATTGCCTTTAGACAAGACAGTTGAGATAACAGCAGTGTGGATGTGCTTTAAAAATTCTTCATGGGAAAGTTTTGAATTGTTTGCTTTTTTTAGTGCGAGGGTTGCCTTTTGCTTCATGATGATAGAATTTGGTTTCTCTCTTTTCTGAAAACTTGTGAAAAATTTTATTAAACAAAATAGAATAAAGGGTAGAATAAGCATGCTGGAAAAAAAGTAAAAACTGATATTTTTTTTTAACTTTAATACGTCGCTTCCCTGCTTCAGTGGCAAAATATCTTTGCCTGTAAAATCAACTTCTGTTTTTTCTATTTTTTTATCCTCGGCTTGAAAGCTTGTCTCTTCAGCAATTGCTGATTTTGTGACTTTGATGTCAATGGGTTTGGTTGCAATTGTTTTATAGTGTTCCATTGTTGTATCAAAGTAGCAAAAACTTATTGTTGGAATTACAAAGCTGCCTGATTTAGTCGGCACAATAGCTTTTTTAAATATTTTCTTTTTAAAATAGCCTTTATTGGTTATTTTTTCTTCTTTTACAGGTTTGTCATCATATATTTTAAAGGACTCTTTTGGAAGATTTATATTGTTAATAGACGTATCCATGATATTGCCCCTGCCGGAAATTGTCACAGTTAAAGTTGTGGATTCCCCGACAAAGAGCTCTGTTTTATTTATTTTAGCCTTGATTGTAAAATCGCCTATCAAACCTGTAAAGTTTTCCTCTCCATCATATGGAGGCAGAGGGTTTACCTTTATTGATACTTTATTGGATATTATGTGTTTAACTACTTTTCTGGTTTGAAAAAGCGAGTCAAAGCCAAATTGATTTGTATTGTTCTCTTGTGCCGGGATTTGCATTGTTACTGTTGCAGGTTCAATTGTGAAATTACCCGGTTTTACAGGCGAAATAATATAGCTTAATTCATTAACAGTATACATTTTCCCGTTAATGTTTTGTGTATAATGGTCATTTTTTTCCAGCTTTTTTACAGAGAATTGTTGAAAACCAGGTTCTGAAAGTTTTGCATCATAAAAACTTGCAGCAGCAAAAAGCTTAAAAGTATAGATTGTATCCTGCCCGGGAAAAATTGTTTTATCCAAAACAGATGCTTTGGCAAAAAAAGTATTTGAAACAGTATCGTTGGTTGGTTCCTCTGAGACTATAATGGTTATTGCTTGTGTGGTGGAGGTTTTGTCTCCATCAATAATTTTGATTTCAGGTATTGTGAGGGTTCCAACCCTTAAAGGGAACAGCAGGTAGGTGTATGAGATTGTTTTTGAATATTTTGTATTTATTATACTGACACTTGTGCTGCTTCCCTGGGGGACGACCCTGAAATCTTTAATGACAGAAGTATCAACTTTACCCTTGCCGCCTTTTACAGTTATTCTAAATATAATTGAGTCGCTTCTGGATATTTTATCTTCACTGACCAATGCTGTTACTTCTAAGCTCAGGCATGGGGAGGGTATAGATAAAAATAGAAGTAAAAAGATTAATATAATAGTTGATTTCTTCATTGTTTTACCAGTCCTTTTCAACTTTTTGCTGTTTATAACTTTGCATCATTGCTTTACCCGGCTTGTCAGAAAGCCTGTTAAGCATTTGTTGTTTGTCTGGTTTGCCTTTTTCCTCTTTCTCCTTCTGCTCAATACTCTGCTGTTGTTCTTTTTGAGGCTGTTTGTCCTTATCCTTGTTCTTATCCCCGTCTTGCTTCCTATTTTGCTTTTTATCATCCT
>CAZMEX010000046.1:18320-25540 GCA_964565415.1 uncultured Desulfobacterales bacterium
TTTGTCTTTTTGCTGGTCTTTATCTCTCTTCTGATCCTGATCTTGTTTTTCCTGCTTCTCTTTTTTCTGATCCTCTTTCTTATCTTTGTTATTCTTATTGTCTTTCTGTTTTTTTTGCTTATCCTGTTTTTTCTGCTCTTCTATTTTCTTTTTTACAAACTCAAGGTTTTCCCTGGCAAGCTTGTCTGATGGGTAATCTTTTAGCACTTTTGTAAATTTTTTCACAGCCTCTTCAAGGTTGCCCCTGCGGTATTGTGTGTTTCCAATATTGTATAGTGCTTTATGTTTCAGCTCCTGGTTTTCTTTATTATCCTTGCTTTGTAAAACTGTTTTAAAATTTCTCAATGCATCATCATATTTCTGGTTTTTATAGGCTGCAGCTCCTATATTATAATAGTGATGAATATTATCAGGGTCCTTGAGCTGGGCATCTATAAATTTTTTTTCAGCTTTATTAAAATCTTGTTCTTCAAATGCTTTTATCCCTTGTTTCACATCTGCACCAACTCTAATACCTGCTCCAGCATAGCATGTTGGTACATCAAAAAGAGTAAAAGCAACTAATGCAGTAAAAATTATCATAAGGTTTTTTATTGTTTTTTGTCTTGAAATAATTAACTCTGCAAAAAGAAGTATTATGCAAGGTAGAAGCAGCCATTGATATCGGTTTTCCCACACTTTTTGCCTAAAGCTTTTCAAGGTTTTTTTCTCCATGTTCTGTCTGATACCCCTGGTATATATTTCATGGAGATCCATATCTCCTGTAACAGATCTTACATATTGCCCGCTGCCCAATGCTGCAAGTTGTCTTAATCCTTTTTCATCAACTTTGGAGATGATCATATTGTTACTGCTGTTTTTTTGAAAACCACCATTTTTGTCTGGAACAGGCGCACCATCTTTTGAACCCATACCAATGCAGAAAATTTTTACTCCTGCCTCAGCAGCTTTTTTCACAGCATCTTTTGCTGAGTTTTGTGCAGTGTTTTCCCCATCAGTTATTATGATAATAGCTTTGCCTGAATTGATATCAGTTTCAAAACTTTTAAGGCAGGTTAATATTGCGCCACCAATATCAGTACCGCCAACAGGAAGATAATCAGGTTCAAGTACATCAAGGAAAATATTAAAGGCGTTGTGATCAAGGGTCAAAGGGCATTGTAAAAATGCTTTGCCTGAAAAAGCCACAAGACCTGCTCTGTCAGATTTCATTATTCTCAATAGATCAATAATCTCCCATTTTGCCCTTTGCAGCCTTGAAGGTTTGATATCCTGGCACAGCATACTTCTTGAGCAGTCAAGAGCAATCATTATGTCAACACCTTTCTGCTCAATTTTTTCCCATTTATAGCCCACAAGGGGACCTGAAATAGCAATGCAAAGAAATACAAGAGCAAAAATAAGCAAGCAACCTTTTATCCATTTTCTTTTGGAACTTAGTTGAGGCAATATGGAATCAAGGGCTGCTCTGGATGCAAATTGGGATAGAATTTTGTGTTGTTTTTTTATACCATAGATAATTAATCCTGCAGCAATAACTACAATCCATAATAAAAAGAGCATGTCAGGAGAGCTGAATTTCATAGGTTTATGGTATCCTCATAAGTCTTGTGTTTGAAAGCAGGATATATATACATAAAAGTATTAATGCAGGGATTAAAAAATAGAGATAATACTCTTTATACTCGATCCATTTTTTAACTTTAACTTCTGTTTTTTCAAGTTTATCAATCATATTGTAAATTTGATCCAGGGATTTTGTATTTTCTGCTTTAAAAAACTCTCCATTGGTTTTAGAAGCTATTAACTTTAACATATCAATGTCGATATCAACCCTTTGATAAGCATACTGGTCACGTCCAAATACATTTTTCACAAGAAAAGGAGCTTTGCCTCTGGAGCCAACCCCAATAGTATAGATTTTTACTTTTTGCTCCCTTGCAATGTCTGCTGCAATTTCAGGTTTAATCTCCCCTGAATTGCTTTTACCGTCGGTGAGTAAAATTATAATATTTGATTTGCTTTTTACATCTTTGAGACGTTTTAGGGATATTCCAATGGCATCACCAATGGCAGTGCTGGGACCTGCTGCTCCAATCCTTAGTTTAGAAAGCATAAAAGATATGGTGTTGTAGTCTCTTGTTAAAGGAAGCTGGGTAAAAGCGTTGGAGCCAAATACTACCATGCCGATTCTGTCCCCGCTTCTTTTAATGATAAAGTCTTTTACTACGTTTTTTACTGCATCAAGCCGGGTCACTATTTGATTGTCTTTTTTGAAATCCAGGGCAGCCATGCTTTCAGACAGATCCAGAGCAAGAATGATATTAATACCTTTACTTGTGATTTCTGATTTTTGTGTACCGCTCTGGGGTCGTGCCATGCCAATGATAAGCAAGATTAAGGCTATATATTTCAAACTTACAAGCACTCTTGAAAGGGTAACAAAAAAAGATTTAGGCAGGTCATCTTCAAAGGATAACCGTGATACCTTCAGGTTGATTTTTTCTCCCTGTTTTACTTTTATCAGCAGGATTACAAGTAAAACTAATAACAATATCAAAAAGAGAGGAGATGCAAATCTAAACATGGATTAATCTGCCTCCTTTGTGAGCAGTTGCTCACTGTTTTTTGAAGTTGTGTCGATAAAATTCTTTATCAAGCTTAAATCCTGCTCTACCTCTTTTGTTGATGCAGGCATTGCAGCATATTTTATATTGTCTGAAAAGTTAAGAAAGCTTGATGTCCTGTCCAATAGAGCGTGTTCAATATCAAGGGCTTTTATGGTTTTTATCAGCTCCTGGCTGGTCATTTCCAACGCATGGATATCAAATTTTTTGCTTATATATTTTTTTAATATTGCAGTGAGCTTAAAATAAAAAACCCTTCTGTCTGTTTCCATCAGATCAGCAATTACTGCAAGTTCATTTAAGGCAATTGTGTCAGCTGGAAGAGGGGGTGGAAGATATAGTATGTTTTTGTTCTCTTTTTTAAAAACTCTTTTTTTATATAATCTAAAAAGGAACCAGACAAGTAAACCAAGAGCAATCAAGCAAAGAACAATCAATAATATATTTATAAGATTTGGATCAAATCCCACAAAAACAGGCGGTCTTATGTCATGGATATCTTTCATCTTATGCTGGTTACTCTTTTGTTTATGAAATATTTTGAAAGAACATCGGCAACAGACGATTCAGTACCGATTTCAAGAACATCTATTTTTGACTTTGCAAGGGATTCTATAATTTGCTTATACTCTTTTGTTTTATATTTTAAGTAAAACCTTCTTGTCTTTGCTGAACCTGCATCAAAAATAAGCTCTCTCCCTGTTTCAAAGTCAGACAGACTCACAATACCTCTGTTAAGAAGAGTAAAGTCACCTTTGTCAGACAGCATGATGCCTATGATTTCATGTTTATATCTTGCAGCTTTGAGGTTCTTGATATAATTTTTTTTGTCCAGAAAGTCAGAAATTATAAAACAGAGAGAGTTTTTTTTGGTTACTTTGGCAAAAAAATCAAGGGCTGAGCAGATATCAGTACTTTTACCCTCCGGTTTAAAGGTAAATATCTCTTTTATAAGTCGCCATACATGGGCAGAGCCTTTTTTTGGAGGAATATATTTTTCTACTTTGTCAGTAAAAAAGATTGCTCCTGCTTTATCATTGTTTTTAATTGCACTGAATGCCAGTACAGAGGCTATTTCAGCTGCTTTTTCAAGTTTAAGACCTGACCGAGTTCCAAACTTTTGAGATGCACTCATGTCAATGAGCAGCATCACAATGCTTTCACGCTCCTCCTTATAAAGCTTGATAAATGGTTTGCCAAGTCTTGCCGAGACTTTCCAGTCAATGGATTTTACCTCATCACCCGGGGAATACTCCCTTACCTCTTCAAACTCAATACCAGAGCCTCGAAAAATAGACTTATACCGTCCTGCCATTATGGTGTTTACAGTACGGCTGCTCTTTATGTGTACCTGTTTAATTTTTTTTATTATTTCAGCAGGGATCATTGTTGATTTTATGGAACCTCTACAGAGTCAAATACAGTTTTGATTATTTCATCCGGCATAACATCTTCTGCCTCTGCCTCAAAAGAGAGTATAATCCTGTGCCTTAAAACATCAGGAGCAATAATTTTTATATCCTGGGGAGTTATATAAGCACGCCCTGACAAAAATGCTTTAACCCTTGCAACCCTGGCAAGAAATATTGTTGCCCTTGGTGACGCACCAAATTCAATATACTCTGAAATATTCATGCCAAACTTTTCAGGTTCCCTTGTGGCGGTGACAATGTCCACTATATACTCTTTTAGTTTATCATCCACATAAATCATATCAATCAGCTTTTTCATGGCTGTTAATTTCTCAAGATCAATGACCGGCATGACCGGGTTCTTTTTTTCAAAGGCTGAGGTTTTTAAAATTTCAAGTTCCTGGGTTCTTTCGGGGTACTTCACAAGAACTTTTAACATGAACCTGTCCACCTGGGCTTCAGGCAGTTCATATGTGCCTTCCTGCTCAATCGGATTTTGTGTTGCCAACACAAGAAAAGGTTCAGCAAGACTATAGGTTGTATCCCCTATGGTGACCTGCTGCTCCTCCATTGCTTCAAGAAGGGCTGCCTGGACCTTTGAAGGTGCTCTGTTGATCTCATCTGCAAGTATAATGTTATTAAACAGAGGACCTTTCCTTGTAACAAAGTCACCTGATTTTGGTCTGTATATCTCAGTACCAATAATATCAGCAGGTAACAGATCCGGTGTAAACTGAATTCGTTTGAAATCAGCTTTAACAGCGGCTGCAAAAGCTTTAACAGCACTGGTTTTTGCAAGTCCGGGAACACCTTCAATTAAAATGTGGCCTCCGGTGAGCAAACCTGTTAAAAGCGAGTCCACAAGGTTTGTCTGCCCTACAAGCTCCTTGGCAACCTCTTTTCTAATGTTGTTAATTAAAAAATGGCTTTTTTCAATCTTTTCTGTAATCTCCTCCATGGATATAAACCCTCAAATTATATTTTTGTTATAAAGGCTATCATCTCTATTTTTTTGGTTGTTAAAAATATAATATTTAAGGATTATAAGTCAAGAAAAATGGTTTAACAATTAAAAACAGTTGATATTTTCAAATAATTAGTTGATAAATCCAACTAATTATTTTATGGTTGGAAACATGCAATAGTAAAATATATAATATCACTGTATTAAACAGAGACAAATCATGGCTTTAAATATAAAAAGAGTAAAAAAAATACGAGAATTTAACCGGTTTTATACAAAGAAAATTGGATTATTAAAAAAGAAATTTCTTGGGAGTGATTTTTCTTTAGTCCAGGCACGTATTATTTTTGAACTTAGCAGATCCGGTGATATAGTGGCAAAAGATCTTGCAGGAGAGCTTGATCTTGATCCAGCATATCTTAGCAAAATATTAAAAAAATTTGAAAAAGATGGGCTGATATTAAAAGAGACTTCACTTAAAGATTCCAGAAAGCAATTACTTTTTTTAACTGAAGAGGGTGAGAAAACCTCATCATATTTACAGGATATATCCAACAGGCAGACAGAATCGTTGATTAAACATTTGTCTGAAGAAAAGCAGCTGGCTTTAGAGACATCCATGGAGGTTATAAAGAGAAGTCTCAGCCCTGGCAATATAAATTCAGAAATTTTTGTTATCCGTCCCCATCGATCCGGAGATATTGGATATATTGTATATAGGCATGGGGTTTTATACTCCCGGGAATATGGTTTTAATGAAGAGTTTGATGGATATGTAGCAAAAGGTCTGGCACTGTTTATTGAAAATTTGAATCCATTAAAAGAGTATCTGTGGATTGCTGAAATGGGGGGCACTATTATTGGCTCTGTGGCAATTGTCCAGCTTACAGGCAGCACAGCGCGATTGCGCTGGTTGATAGTTGAGTCTGCCGCACAAAATCAGGGACTTGGAAAAAAGCTTGTTAATGAGGCAATATTGTTTGCAGAACAACAAGGATATAAAAAAATTATCTTATGGACAATTGATTTTCTCCATGCCGCACAAAAGCTTTATTCAGATGCCGGGTTTAAACTTGTTGAGGTAAAAATAAACCAGGTCTGGGGTAATAAAATAAAAGAGGAAAAGTGGGAACTTGTATTATAATTATAGAATAAACAACAATAAAATAGGTGTGTATGAATATGCTGCATTCTAACCTTCCAGTTATTAACGACAAAGAGAGCGATTTTGTACCCAATGATTTGCCTTTTGTGATTGATTCCCATGTCCATATTTTTCCTGATAAGATATTTTCATCCATTTGGTCATGGTTTGATAAATATGCCTGGGAAATAAGATATAAAATGGATACCTCAACTTTAATTAAATATCTTCTGGAACATGGTGTCGGTCATGTGGTGGCATTACAATATGCCCATAAGCCTGGTATTGCAGAATTCTTAAATTCATACATGGTTGAAAAATGCAATGAGTTTAGAGGCAGAATCACAGGTATGGCAACCATATTTCCAGGAGAGGCAAATGCTGATAAAATTTTAGCAAAGGCATTTTCTGACGGGTTAAAAGGGGTAAAACTCCATGCCCATGTCCAATGTTTTGACATGAACAGTAAAGAGATGGATATTATTTACGACTTGTGTGAAAAGGAAGATAAACCTATTATCATGCATGTGGGCAGAGAACCAAAAAGCGAAAAATACTCTTGTAACCCCTATGAAATATGTAAGGCTGAGAAGCTTGAACCTGTTCTTAAGAATTATCCAAAACTTAAAATATGTGTTCCTCACCTTGGATTTGATGAAATTGTAGAATATAAAAAGTTGATTGAACAATATGATACTCTATGGCTTGATACTGCAATGGTGTTAGCCGACTATTTTCCTCTGAACGACAAAATCAAGATAGGAGAGTATCGTGCAGACCGGATAATGTACGGATCAGATTTTCCAAATATCCCCTTTGCCTGGGACAGAGAGCTTAAAAAATTGCGCCAAACCTCCCTGTCATCGGAAAATCTTGAGTGGATTCTACATAAAAGTGCTGAAAAGCTTTTAAATTTAAGTGCTGATTATTCAACTCAAAGTAAGAGTGGAGTTATATCTGGTTAGAGGTTTCCCCTTTTTTTATTTTAATTGACACATAGAGAGTCCCTGCCATAGCAGGGCTTAAAGACCATTTCCACAGACCCTTTGATCCAGTAATCGACAACGCGGCAA
>CAZMEX010000047.1:0-25483 GCA_964565415.1 uncultured Desulfobacterales bacterium
GGAAGATGAAATGCATCACCCAAACACATTGACAATGTTCAGAAATGTTCAGTGACAATGAATGTTAATGCCATTACCTCATATGGATCCATACCCAGTAATGAGATTATATTATAACCCAGAGCATAAGGCTGATATGCTGTATTTTCTCAGATTTAATTACTATGAATTAAAAAGTATATTGTGTGCATTGATTCCAATCACCTTATCTTTGTCCATATTTGATATACCTGATATTTCAATATCTCTAATATATCGTTCAGGTTTCAGTAGAGGATAGTCTGTCCCTAAAAGTACCTTATCAATAACCCCTGCATCAGCTGCAAGCTTGTATATTAAAGGATCATATAAATAAGGAGATGCTGCAGTATCAAACCAGACATTTTGCAGCACACCCTTTACATCCTTTTTCATAATATTATAAAAAAATATTCCGCCACCCCAATGGGCAAACACAAGTTTATTTTCAGGAAAGGTCTTTGCAAGATTATAAATCTGCTCAAGGGTAACAGGAGTTTTGCCTGGATAATTATGTCCCACAGGTTCATTTGTATGAATCATGCAAGGCAGATTTCCAAAATCTCTCAATACTTGCATGATGGGCTCAAGAGAAGATATGGCTTTTTCATCAATTCCTGAAAGATAAAAAGCAAGTTCACCAACTCCACAAAGTCCCTGATTAAGACACCTTATTGCCTCTTTTGCTGCCCCTTCCCACAAGGCATCAAAACAGGCAAAGCCCTTAAGCCTGCCAGAGTATTTTTCAACAGACTCAATAATATAATCATTATTCTGCCTTGCAAGGTCACCATCTCTCCATGGAAACCCAAAGACAACTGAGAGATCAATATTCTGTTCATCCATTGTTCTAATTAGAGTTTCCGCACCAATGATTTTGGATTTTGGTGAATCATAAAGCAATTTAAATTCCGGCTCATCTAAAAAAAAATTTTCCCGCGCTTTTTGTACTTTTTCATGGAAAATATGTGTGTGAAAATCTATCAGCATTTTTTATCCTTCAAATTTCATAATCCCAGTAAGAAAACCTGCAAATAAAATTTATTATAGCCCAACCTTAAAATATGTTCCATCTGTTTTGTAAGAAATTTTCTTATAAGCAAATCAGAAATTCACTAATTGACCTTTAGTATTCATATTGTTTTAATAGTTATTTATATAATAATACAGTGAACAAAAACAACAATATGGTATAATGAATCAAAAACTATTAACGATCAACAGGGACTAAGGATATATAAAATGAAAAATGAGAATTACGATTTTGACTTTGGTGATTTTGCTGAAACCATTGGAATGGATATACATTTAAAAGGACCTGATATTTTAAGATACAATTATATCAATAAAGGAACAGCTTTTACAGAAGACGAAAGGGACAAGCTTCAGCTCAATGGTTATCTTCCTCCAAGGATCAAAACCCTGGAAGAACAAGTCCAAGCATCCATAAAAATCATTCAAAATAAAAATACTGACATAGAGCGATTTATATATATCAGAAGCCTTTTTGATAGAAATGTTGTGCTTGCCCACGCTGTAATTGCCACGGACATCACAAGATTCTTAAGTATAATTTATACACCAACAGTTGGACTTGCATGTCAACAATACTCTTCCATGTTCAGAAGAGCCAACGGGATCCATCTTCACCCCAGAAATATTGACAAAGCAGAAGATATTTTGAAAAATTATTCTGACAGGGAAATCAGAGTTGCTGTGGTTACAGACAATCAGGGTATTCTTGGCATTGGTGATCAGGGAGCCGGGGGTATTGCTATTTGCCTTGGCAAATTAATGCTTTATACTCAAGGCGCAGGCATTGCTCCATGGCATTGCCTTCCGATTTCACTTGATGTTGGCACTGATAATCTTGAGCTCTTGAAAGATCCAAGTTACATTGGATATAAGCATGAAAGATTAAAAAAGAAAGATTATTTAATTTTTATCGAAAAATTTGCAAAGGCATTTAAAAAAGTGTTCCCCAATGCTCTGTGCCAATGGGAAGATTTTTCAAAACAGAATGCTTTTACAATTAGAGATGCTTATCTGCATGACTTAATTTCATTTAATGATGATGTCCAGGGGACAGGATCTATTGCTCTTGCAGGTGTTCTGGCAGCAATGAAAGTCAAAAAAGAGAGTCTGAAGGAGCAGGTATTTTTAGTACATGGTGCTGGTGCAGGGGGTATTGGTATTGCTGAACAAATTTATACCGAGCTCATGACCCAGGGGCTTTCCAGAAAACAGGCAAATCAAAGAATATTTACCCTTGATTCCAAGGGTGTTGTGACAACTGACAGAAAACTTGAACAATATAAAGAAAAATTTGCAAAAGATATTAAAAGCCTGATCTGGCTCAAAACTTCAAAGGATAATACTCTTTTAAACACCATTATAAATGAAAAAGTAACAGTATTACTTGGGACTTCAGGTCAGCCAGGTTATTTTACAAAAGAAATTGTTGAGGCTGTTTCTAAAAACTGCGAAAGACCTGTAATACTGCCATTGAGCAATCCAACAGTAAAAGCAGAAGCTTTGCCAGAAGATATATATAAGTGGACCAAGGGAAAAGCATTGGTGGCAACAGGAAGCCCCTTTGACCCTGTTGAGCATGGTGGGAAAGAATATAGAATCGGACAGATGAATAATGCCTTTATATTTCCGGGAGTTGGCCTTGGTATCTTAGCATCAGGAGCAAAAGAAGTTTTACCTTCCTTTTTTTCTGCAAGCGCCCATGCAGTTGCAGAGTATATAACCAAAGATGAAATTAAAGATGGTATTTTATGTCCTCCTTTGGGAAAATTGCGTGATGTCTCAATTAAGGTTGCAAAATATGTCGGGGCAGAAGCTATCAAGGGTGGTGTATGTGAAGAGGATTGCGCTTTTTCAAAATTTAAACATAAAAATGATATTGATCGTTTAGATGTAATAATTGAAGGAATGTGCTGGAATCCTAAATACTTTTCTGTATCTTAGATCCAATGGAAAAAAGGATCCAGGGCAAGAGATAGTTAACTCTGATAAATTATTACAAAACAGCTAATTTTTAGCATTTGAGTCTGCATTAAATTCTGCAACTCACCACACAAAAACAAATTAAAACAGCCCATATCAGAACTTCAATTGAAAATAGTTTCAAATTATTATATATAATAGACTGTTATAAACTCAATAAAATTGATGATATATGAAATATTACCCCATCAACCTGAATATAAAAAACAGAAACTGCCTTATTGTGGGCGCAGGCTCAGTGGGAGCAAGAAAAGCCAATGTCTTATTGAGGTGCAAAGCTTTTGTAACAGCTGTCAGCCTGGAGTTTGCCCCTGAGTTTAAGAGCCTTGAAAAACAAGGCATAACAATTATTAAAAAAAAATACAGTCAAGATCTACTTGAAAATATGTTTCTTGTTGTTGGAGCTACAGACAATAAAGAGCTGAACCATGAAATAAGCAGACATGCAAAACAATTAAAAGTATTATGCAATATTGCTGACAATCCTGAAAAAAGCGACTTTACCCTGCCTTCAATAGTGGACAGGGATGACCTCCTGATAACCGTATCAACCAATGGGAAAAGCCCTGCCCTTGCAAAAAAAATCAAGGCAGCTCTTGAAGTTGAATTTGGTAAGGAGTATGCTGATTTTCTTCACATAATGGGCAAAATCAGAAAAAAATTGCTTTTAGAAAAACATGCACCCTTAGAACATAGGGTTATATTTAATAAACTTATAAACAGTGAATTGCTTGAAACAATAAAAAATAAAAACTTTAAAAAAACAGACCATATCCTTTCTCAAATAGTTGGCAGGAATTATACCTGTGAAAACCTTCTTTCAGGAGATGCACAATGACAACCCAGATTTCTAATGATGCAACCATGCTTCTCTTTTTTGTCAACTTTTTGTACATTGCAAGTATGTCAGGCTATATTCTTTACCTGTTCAAACAAAAAGATAAAATTGAAAAACCTGCGTTGTTTTTAATGGGTCTGGGATTTTTATTACATTTTCTCTCTTTGGCAATCCAATCATTCTCCTCAGGAACTCTGCCGGCAAATAATATGGGGCAGACTTTATCAATGGCAGCACTGGCTCTCTCAGGTACATTTGTGTTTTTCAGATACCGCTCAAAATTAAAAATACTTGGTGTACTTGCATCTCCCCTTATAGTCTTTATTATGACTGCAGCCCTTGTTGCTCCTGAATCACCAGGAAAAAATATTACTGCCATCCGCAATATCTGGCTTGTATCCCACATCAGCCTCATATTTATTGGAGAAGCTGCCCTTGCACTGGCATGTGGAGCAGGGATTTTGTACCTTATACAGGAAAAGAGTATAAAGATGAAAAAGACCGGTTTCTTTTTTCGCAGACTTCCATCACTGGATTTGCTGGACAATACAAGCTACCTCTGTATAGTAACCGGGTTTACCATGCTCACATTTGGACTTGTAACAGGCTTTATTTATGCAAAATCAGCATGGGGGAACTTCTTCTCCTGGGACCCAAAGGAGATATGGTCCATGGCAACATGGCTGTTTTATGCGGCGCTTCTACATTTCAGGCTGGTTTCAGGCTGGACAGGAAAAAAATCTGCTATAATGACCATAATCGGATTTGCAGCGCTGCTTTTTACGTTTCTTGGAGTCAATCTCCTTATTGGAGGTCATCATCAAGTTTTTACAAACTAATTTTTTTCAATCAGAGGAACAATGCCAGAAATAATACTCATCGGTGCAAATCATAAAACAGCTTCAATAGAATTGCGCGAAGGTATAGCTTTTTCAGAAGATGAAGCTATAGATGCCCTGGAACAACTGAAACAAAAAGAGAATATCAAGGAAGTATTTCTTTTTTCCACCTGCAACAGAACTGAAATTTTATACATCCCCAATGGAGAAAACAATATTGAAACGATTAAAAGTTTCATATCTGAATTCAAAAATATTGCACTATCTGAATTTGAAGAGTCACTTTACATATACAAAGATGAAATGGCAGTAAATCACCTGTTTAAGGTGGCATCGAGCCTTGACTCAATGGTTATTGGAGAACCGCAAATACTTGGCCAGGTAAAGGCTGCTTTTAAAACAGCAACCTTGAACAACTCCTCCGGAGTTATTTTAAACAGGCTTTTGCATAAGACCTTCAGTATTGCAAAAAAAGTCCGAAAAGAGACCGGTATAGGTGACAATGCAGTTTCAATCAGTTATGCAGCAGTAGAACTTGCAGGAAAAATTTTTAGTGATTTGTCACTTAAAAGTGTTATGCTGATAGGAGCCGGTGAAATGGCTGAGCTTGCTGTTGAGCACCTTTTATCCAATAATGTTAAAAAAATTATTGTTGCCAACAGAACTTTTGCAAATGCAGTAAGTTTAGCACAAAAATTCAATGGACAGCCTGTTAAGTTTGAAGAGATGGAACTTATGCTGCAGGAAGTGGATATTGTTATCAGCTCCACTGGTGCAACCCAATATATCCTCACACAATCACAGGTCAAGAAAACCATGCGCACAAGAAAAAACCGACCTCTTTTCTTCATTGATATTGCCTTACCACGAAACATTGACCCGAAAGTTAATAAAATCTCCAACACATACCTCTATGATATTGATGATCTTCAAAACATTGTAGATGAAAATATTGGAAAAAGGGAAAAGGAGACTATCAAGGCACAAAGATTAATTGAACAGGCTGTTATCAAATTTAAAAAATGGCTGAAAGACCTCGCAGTAGTACCAACAATTATAGCTGTTAAGGAAAAAATTGAAAATATTACTGAAATAGAAACTGAAAAAACCCTTTCAACCATGGGTCATCTTTCCAAAGATGATTCCGATGCCATAAAGAGAATGACAAAGGCAATTGCCAGCAGAATCATGCATGATCCCATCCGGTTTCTCAAGGAACCAGGAGCACACAGAGAAAATTCCTTTTATCTTAATGCTGCAAGGCAGATCTTTGATCTTGATTTCAATGGGAATGACAATGGCAACAAAAAATAAATTGACTTTTTCATTAAAATAAGTTAGTTGTACAGGCTTTAACTCATTGGAATTCAAAGGAGATTTTAACAATGGTACAGCCTGACTTTGATAAGGGCAAAGGTCTTATTCCTGTTATTGTGCAGGAATATGGAACAAATGAAATTTTAATGCTTGCATACATGAATAAAGAAGCATTTGAGGAGACCCTTAAATCAGGTAGAGCAACTTACTTTAGCAGATCAAGGGAGAAACTCTGGAAAAAAGGAGAGACTTCAGGTAATATGCAGCACATTAAAGAGATAAGAATAGATTGTGACAATGATACTATTCTTATTAAAGTTGAGCAAAAAGGCGGTGCTGCCTGCCATCTTGGCTATAAAACCTGTTTTTTTAAAAAAGCAGATAATGACAAAGCATTTAAAATTGTTGAAAAGAGGGTCTTTGATCCTGCTGATGTTTACAAATAAGGATGTATAAATAATGGAAAAAATACTTAAACTCGGAATACCCAAGGGAAGCCTTCAAGATGCCACAATCTCCCTTTTTAAACGTTCAGGATGGAAAATTAACATAAATGGTAGAAGTTATTTCCCTGATATTAATGATGACTCTATTGAGTGTGCTCTATGCCGAGCCCAGGAGATGTCCATTAATGTTGAAAGCGGTATAATAGATGCCGGTCTTACAGGAAAAGACTGGATTGCAGAGCATGAATCTGATGTCCATGTGGTATGTGATCTTGTATATTCAAAAACAAGTGCCAAACCTGCAAGATGGATTATTGCTGTTGCAGGTGACTCTCCAATCAATTCACTTGAAGATCTTGAGGGGAAAACCATCTCAACCGAACTTGTTAAATTTACCACACGTTTTTTTAAAGAGCAGGGCATTAATGTAAATATTAAGTTTTCCTGGGGTGCAACCGAGGCAAAAATAGTGTCTGGTCTGGCTGATGCCATTGTGGAAATTACTGAAACAGAATCCACCATAAAAGCGCATAATTTAAAAGTAATCCATGAAATAATGGAGACCAATACCCAGTTTATTGCCAATAAACAGGCATGGGAAAACCCTGCAAAGAGAAAAAAAATCGAACAGATTGCCATGCTCCTGCAAGGTGCTTTAGTTGCAGAAAAACTTGTCTATGTCAATATGAATGTTAAAGAAGAGCTGTTAGATAAAATAACAAGCCTTCTTCCATGTTTAAATGCCCCTACAATTGCATCTTTATACAAATCTGATTACTACTCTGTTGGAACCGTTGTAGATTCAAGTATTGTAAGGAGTCTTATTCCAAAGCTTTTAAAAGAAGGGGCTGAAGGGATAATAGAATACTCACTTAATAAGGTTTTATAATGGACAATATCAAGGTTGCTGACAGGTGCAAATCCATTACTCCATTCATGGTTATGGAAATTATGGAAAAAATTCATAAAATGGAATCTAGGGGGATTGATGTTATCCATCTGGAGATAGGTGAGCCTGACTTTAATGCACCTGCCTGTATTAAGGATGCAACAATGCAGGCCTTTGACAATAATGAAACAAGCTACACACACAGCCTTGGAGATATCAGACTCAGAAAAGCAATATCCAGATGGCACAAAGACAAATACAATACAATTGTAAACCCTGACAATATCCTGGTTACTTCAGGAACATCTCCTGCAATGTTTCTGCTCTTTTCAGTTCTTGTAAATCCCCGGGATGAGGTGATCATTTCAGACCCCCACTATGCATGTTATCCTAATTTTATTAAGTTTTCCGAAGCTATTCCCATAACAGTACCAGTATATGAAAATGAAGGTTTTCAATATACTCCCGATGCAATAAAGGAGAAAATAACTTCAAAAACAAAAGCTGTTTTAATTAACTCTCCTTCAAATCCCACAGGTAATATAATGTCAAAACAGAGGATGCAAGAGATTACAGAACTTGCAAAACAGAAAGGCATCTATATTATCTCCGATGAAATTTACCATGGACTTGTCTATGAAGGGAAAGAGCATTCAATACTTGAATTTACCAATGATGCTTTTGTCTTTAATGGGTTTTCCAAGCTTTTTGCAATGACAGGCTTAAGATTGGGATACCTTATTGCCCCTGAAAAATTCATGCGCCCTCTCCAGGTACTGCACCAGAACTTTTTCATCTGTGCCAATGCAACAGCTCAAATTGCCGGAACAAAGGCTCTTCAACATGCTGGCAGGGAAACAAGCCACATGAACAGGGAATACAATGAGAGAAGAGTGTATATGATTAAAAGAGTAAAAAAGATGGGGCTTGGTATTGCTGTAGAGCCCACCGGAGCATTTTATATGTTTGTCAATGTCAAACACATATTGCAAGACTCTTTTGCCCTTGCCATTGACATTCTTAAAAAAGCCCATGTAGGAGTAACTCCAGGCATTGGTTTTGGAGCAAATGGTGAGGGATATTTAAGACTCTCCTATGCAAACTCTCTGGATAATATAAAAAAAGGCCTTGATCGCCTGGAGGATTATTTTAATAATATTAAATGACTTTAAAAATTATAAAAAATGCTGAATTCATTAAAAGTGCTGTAAAACCTTCCCAATACCCTGGGCCGGATCACCCGGAGATAGCCTTTGCAGGCCGATCCAATGTGGGTAAATCATCCCTCATAAACACAATAGTTAACAGGAAAAAACTTGTCAAGACCAGCTCCAAACCAGGCATGACCCAACTCATCAATTTTTTTTTAATCAATGGATTCACCTCCTTTGTTGATCTCCCAGGATATGGATATGCAAAAGTATCAAAAAAAATCCGCAAAACCTGGGGCAACATGATAGAAACTTATCTTGAGATGCGCCCAAACCTGCTGGGACTTGTTCTTTTAATTGACATCAGAAGGGGACCTGAGAAAGAAGAACTTGAACTTATAAACTGGCTTATCAAAGCACGAATCGACATAATCATAGTCTTTACAAAAGCTGATAAGCTTTCAAAACCTAAACAGCAAAAAGCACTTGGACCCTCCTTAAAAAAACTGAATCTTCAAAAAGAAGATATAATCCTTTTTTCAGCAAAATCAAAACTAGGTAAAGATCAACTGCTCAATAAAATAGAATACATAATAAATTATGATGAATAGTAAAAAAAAGTTTAAGTGCGGTTTTACTGCAATTATTGGAGCACCCAATGCTGGAAAATCCACACTACTGAATAAGATTTTAGGGCAAAAAATTGCCATCACTTCAAAAAAACCCCAAACCACAAGAAATAATATTTTGGGCATTGCAAATAATCCTGAATCCCAAATGATATTCCTTGACACCCCAGGCATTCATAAAGCCAAAGGATTACTAAACAGAAAAATTGTGGAGCAGGCAGTTCAGGCTGTAAAAGATGTTGATTTAATCATCTTTATGAAAGATGTCTCTTCCAGAAAGAATAAAGAAGCAGAAGAGATTATAACAAGGCAGCTTTCCCTTGAAAACAAAGATGTGGTTTTAGTGTTAAATAAAATCGATCTCATAAAAAAATCAGATGTCCTCCCGATTATTGAACAAACTAAAAAAATGTTTGATTTTAAAGCGGTTATCCCCATATCTGCAAAAAAAGGCCTTCAAATTGACCAACTCATTATGGAAATCGAAAAAATTCTGCCCGAAGGTCCTAATCTTTTCCCAAAAGATATGTTCACAGATATTTCCGAGCGATTTCTTGTCCAGGAGCTTATACGTGAAAAAATTTTCAGGCTTACCGGCATGGAAATCCCCTATTCAAGTGCAGTCACAGTGGATTCCTTTAAAAGTAGAAAAAAGGTTATTCATATCCATGCAACGATTCATATAAATCGTAAATCACAAAAAGGTATTATTTTAGGGAAAAAAGGTACGATGATAAGCAAAATAGGTACGAAGGCGCGAATTGATATTGAAAGGATGACAAACTCCAGGGTTTTTCTTGAACTTTTTGTCAGAGTCACAAAAGACTGGATGAGAAATGAAAAACAGCTGCATGAATTTGGCTATTAGAATATTTAGTTATGGATATATTTAATACCTATGACAATGGGCACATCTTAAAAAAAGAGAAGCAGAAAGCAAGGATATTGAGAAACAGCCAATGGTGGAAAAGGAAACGCTCTTCTGGTTTATGCTATTATTGCAATAATACATTCATTCCCAAAGAACTCACAATGGATCATGTAATACCCATCTCAAGGGGTGGAAAAACTGAAAAATCCAATGTAGTACCATGCTGTAAAGAGTGCAATACAAAAAAAAAGCAGCTTTTACCCACTGAGTTCAAAGAGTATATGGATTCACTCTCTTAAAAACTAAAACAGCAACAGACATAACTATTTTTCAATGGTGCCTGTTGCTGCTTACTTAAGCTATTGCCAATTCCAGGTTCTAATCTATTTTTTAGTGCAAAGCCTGTGAATTGTCTGGGCATGCCACTCGCCACGTCCAGAAAAAGTAGGTTGCTCAAGTGCTATCAACTGTTTTGCAACATCATCATAGGTTGCTCCTTTTTCACGCATACCATAGATAATATCCATAATTGCTTCACGAGCGAGAAGCTTACTATCAGGTGAAGTCGCTGCAGCAACACCGATATCAACACCAACAGTAACACCTTTGGCATCACCTTTTTTCCGCTTTAAAATTTTTCTGCTGGATTTTGCTGGTTTTGCAGTAACTGTCTTTTTAGCTTTGGGTTTAGCCTGTTTTTTAGCAGGTTTTGTTATTTGAGGAGCTGGGGCAGCAACAGGTTCTGCATATACTTCTTCCTTGTCAAAGGTTTCATCCACAGAATAACCCTCTGTAACAAAGCTTAAGTATCCAACTATATCCTCAATTGCTCCTGCCTGGCGCTCAAGCGTGTCATTGGCTTTTTCCTGAACCGCAATGAGATATTCCTGGTTTTTTGCAAGAACATCCACAAGAGAAGAGAGGCTATCAACTGCATCGGCAAGCAATGACATTGCTTGATCATTAGATGGCATAGGTATTTCACTTCCATCATGTTTCCGGGTGTGGGGTCCAGCACTTCTTGTATTTCTGCCACCGCCTCCAAAAGATTGATACCGAGGTTGTTGAGATTGAGCTGCATAATGATAAGAAGTATCATAATTTTTTCTCTTCTTGCCTGAACGTTGTTTGTCTGCCTGGGCTGACCGCAGATTCTTTAGAAAATCATTCATGAGTTTCTCCTCCTTATAAATAATTTAGACATAAAACTAAATAGTGATAACTTTTATATTAGTAAGTTATTATTTTTATATTTTTATATTCGCAAAAAAATTTATGTATTTATCTTAAAAAATTGGGTGTTTGTCAAGCATTTTTTACGATTTTTTTATTTTTTTTTAAAACTTTGACGAGAAAACAGGGTTTTCGCTCAAAAACTGAAATAAAAAAACCTTGAAAGCCCTTGCAGGTTATGGTATACATCATTTGATAAAAATAAATAATTTAATTAAAGGATATAAAAAAAATGAAATCAAACCATGATTACGAAAAAAATTACACAATCCTAGAACCTGACACCATAAAAAAAGAAATCCTTGACCCAATAAACTATGCATACAGGTCAAAAAGGAGCATTGACATCACAATAACCCAACCTGAATACACCTCAGTCTGCCCAATGACAGGGCTTCCAGACAATGGATGTATTATAATCAAATACAGACCCGACAAAAAAATTGTTGAACTTAAGTCCTTAAAATTTTACCTTCTCCAGTACAGAAATGTTGGAATGTTTTATGAGCATGTGGTGAATAAAATTTTAGACGACCTGGTTGAAGTCGTAAAGCCTTTTAAAATGGAAGTTATTGGCGAATTTACACCAAGGGGCGGAATTAGTTCCAAAGCATCGGCATTTTATGAAAGGGCTGAATAACCTGCATTAACAAGGCTGCAACTAAATTCATCTATTATTTCCACTGCCTGGCAGCATGAGTTGATCACAGATAATTTTCTTCTAAAACCACCTGCTCCGGGCTGCCCCTTAATAAACCAGGGAAGCCTTCCCCTGAGCATTCTTGCTGCATGTTCATCATCATAGTATTCCCAATAATATTGTACAAGCCTCTTCATAACATCGAATATTTCGTCATTGCTGATTTTATGATATTTTCTATTTTCCGACAATGCTTGAATCTGGGAAAAAATAAATGGGTTTTTCAAGGCGGCTCTGCCTATCATGACAGCATCACAGCCTGTTTCTTCCAGCATCAATAGCCCTTGTTCAGCATTCTTGATATCGCCGTTACCAATAACCGGGATTGACACCTCTTTTTTTAACCTTGTAATCAAACTCCAATCTGCTTTTCCTTTAAACCCCTGCATGGCTGTTCTTGGATGCAGAGCAATACCATTAACCCCTGATTTTTCAGCAATTTCAGCAATTTTAAATGCCTGGAAACCTGAGCTGTCCCACCCGGAACGAATTTTTATTGTTAATGGAAGCTCAATTGCATCCCGCACCGCTTTAATCACATTTTCGGCATTCTCAATATTTTTCATAAGAGCCACACCAGCACCTGTTTTCACTACCTTCTTTACGCTACAGCCAAAATTTATATCAATAATATCTGCCCTGCCCTGTTTCTGAACAAACAATGCAGCCTCCTGCATTGAATCAGGACATGAGCCAAATATCTGTATAGATAACGGTTTTTCATCTTCTCTGGAATCAAGTAGACCTATTGTTTTTTCAGAGTTATAGACAATCCCTTTAGCACTAATCATTTCCGAGCACACAAGGGAACAACCACACTCCTTTGCCATAATTCTAAAGGGCAGATTGGTGATGCCTGCAAGGGGAGCAAGTATTGTTTTGCCATGCAGCTTTAACTTACCGATCTTCATAAGCTAGCACCTTTATTTCCCTTTTTAACCATTACATCAATTACAGGATTTGCATAGCAAAAGAGACAATTATTAAAACAGGGGTGAAGTTCATAGGAACCTATATCCACTGATTTTGTACACATACAGCCAAGTTTTGCCCTCTGCCCATAATCTCTTTTACTTTCGACACCTCCTTTAAAAAGATCGGCAAAAACCTGCCCTGATATACAGGCGCTCCGGGTTATGTTCTCTTTTCGGGTTATGTCTGAAAAAAGTTTTTCCTCACTGCACAAAGCAAGTTCAATCCCTTTCTTATAAAGCAGGTTTGCCATCCTCTTTACTATTTCTATCTTTTTTTCTGACTTAATATCGATTAAAAGAGGTACATCTTCCCCTCTGCTCTTTAAAAACTGAACCCGTTTTTCAATTTTGCGGTATTGCCCAGCAAAGCTTGTTATACATTTTGAGATACCCAGGGCAGATACTTTTTCTGCAATCTTGGGAAAACCAGCAAGATTATTTTCAACTTTACCGGATTTAGTTTTGTAATAACAAACCGGATCAAACCTCCACACAACACTTTTTGAACCATTGTTTTCACATAACAGCCTTAGCTGTAACAGCCTTTCATCTAGAAACGGCACTTCAGGCTCAAGCAAGGATGATGTGGAATTTATGGTAAAATGAAAAAACAGATTATAACCCATTTTTCTTAAAATCTTATCAAAACCTGCCTTTAAAAAAGGAGCGTAGTTCTTTGACCAGAAAACTATTGTATGAATTTTATCAGGACTGACATCAATCTTTTTAGTAATTTTATTATAAGGATTTGTTACATTGAAAAAACCCCTGTCTATTCTATCCATAAACCAATCCATATAAAATGCCGGGATATCAGTTCGTCTTGATGCAGATATTACAATTTTTTTTTCAGTCTGACTCATCTCTCTTTTTTAATTTTTTTAAATCTTTAAAAGAGATGAGTTCACCTGCCGGAGGCTCTGAATTGTCAGCTTTTTGATCAAAAAAAGGTATCTCACTGAGCAAAACATCTTCCTTGGGAGATTCAACAAGTTCAATCCTCATCTTTTTACCTCCCATGGAAAACTCATGACCATTTATATAATCATTTTTCAATATCCAGGTTACAACCTGCAGAGGTATTTGCAGCATCAAAAGCTTTATATGGTACCAATCTTTTTTAGAATCAGGTTTAATGTCCTCAACTCTGGCAAAAGTGACAGGAGAATCTTCAGAGTATATTAATACAAGATCATTTTCTTTTGCCATAATTATAATCACCCCTTTAATAGACTGTTAATATTAAAAAAATGTATAACATAATTTGTTTATGGTATAAAGAAAAGAATGGATAATAAAAATAAATGGGTTGTTTTTCTTCTGGTGGCAACAGCAGTCTTTATGTCCACCCTTGATTCAAGCATTGTCAATGTTGCACTACCCTATATTATGGAAGATTTCCACACAAAGGTTAATATTATCCAGTGGGTTATCCTCTCCTATCTTGTTACTGTCTCATCATTGCTTTTAACCTTTGGCAGACTCAGTGATATAGTGGGAAGGAAAACAGTATACACCTTTGGATTTCTTATTTTTGTTACTGGTTCCTTTTTTTGCAGTATTGCCACTGCATCTTTGTTTCTTATCATCTCCAGAGTAATTCAGGGATGCGGGGCAGCAATGCTCATGGCATGCTCACCTGCCATCATAACTGACCTTTTTTCTCCAAAAGAGAGAGGAAAAGCTTTGGGAATGATTGGTACTGTTGTTGCAGCAGGGTTAACAGCAGGACCTGTGGCAGGTGGTTTTCTACTTGATTTTTTTTCATGGCGGTCAATTTTTTATATTAATATCCCCATTGGCATCTTTGCAATGTTTGCAGGCTTGTATATATTTAAGGGAACAGATGCTGACAAAGGCAATAAAGAACCTCTGGATATAAAGGGAAGCATTTTTCTAATAGCAAGTATCTGCTCTTTTATTATTGCTTTAACCCATATGGACAGATGGGATACATTGAGCTTTAGATTAATATCTCTCTTTATTTTCTCTCTTATCTCGTTTGTTGTTTTTATCAAATCTGAACTTAAATCAAAATTTCCTCTTTTTGACTTAAGTTTATTAAAAATAAAGCTCTTTATACTGCCTGTAGCATCTTCTGCTATTCTTTTTGCAGCACTCTTTATTATTATCTTTTTAATGCCTTTTTATCTCACTTATCCATGCAAATATTCCGCCTCTGCCACAGGTTCAATCATGATCACACCTTTTGTGTTTCTTTTTTTCCTAAGCCCTGTTTCAGGAGCTTTATATGATAAAATTGGTTCAAAACTGCTGTGCACTGCTGGTATGTCTCTTCTCACCTTATCCACTGTTTCGTTTCTATTCATTAATAACCCTCCGGACATCCTATCAATTATCTGGCGCCTGGCACTTGCCGGTATAGGAACAGCACTCTTTATTTCACCCAATAATACAACTGCCATGAATTCAGTTCCAGTATCCAAGCGGGGCATTGCCTCGGGATCAGTTGCAACCTCAAGAAACATTGGCATGGTAACAGGCATTGCCCTTGCAGGATTATTGTTCTCTTCAACATATTCAAGCCTTACCAATGGAGCAAGCCTTGAAAACTATACCCAATCCATGAATCTGATATTCATGGCAAGTTTCAAAAAAGCAATGGCAGCAGGTGCTGTTATTGCTGTGCCAGGTATTGTATTATCCTATATGAGAGGAAATGATAAACCACAACATTAATAAATATAAGGAGGAGAGAAAATGATCAAAAAAATCGGGCTTATTTTATCAGGATGCGGCAAACTTGACGGTTCGGAAATACATGAATCAGTTGTCACAATACTTGCTTTAGACAGAAAAGAGGTTGAAATCGTTTTCATGGCACCTGATGTTGATTTTTCAGTTGTTAACCCTTTAACCGGAGAAAACTCACAAGAGCAGAGAAACACACTTATTGAATCTTGCAGAATATCCCGGGGAGACATAAAAAATATTGCAGATGTCCAGGCATCTGACATTGATGCCTTGATTTTACCCGGCGGATTTGGTGCTGCAAAAAACTTGTGTGATTTTGCCGAAAAGGGTGCGGATGCGACGGTTCATCCCCATGTAAAAAGATTAATCCTTGAAATGAATGATAATTCAAAGCCCCTTGGAGCAATCTGTATTGCTCCTGTTGTAACAGCAAAAGTATTGGGTCACAAAAAAATCACAGTCACAATTGGGAATGACATGGCAACTGCATCGGCAATTGAAACCATGGGATGCAGACATGTTGAATGCAAAGTGGAAGATATTGTTGTTGATGAAAAGTATAAAATTGTAACCACACCTGCATATATGCTGGGTCCATCAATAAAAGATATTGCCAAAGGTATAGAAAAACTTGTGGATAAGGTTGTCTCCATGATTTAGCCTGCTTTGCCAAATTTCTCCTGAACAAGTTTTTCAACATCAAATTTTCGATGGCATGCAACCCTGTGATTTGCATCAACTTTTTCAAGCTCTGGTTCCTGATTTTTGCACTGCTCAATTGCAAAGGGGCATCTTGTATGAAAGGAGCAACCCCGGGGTGGATTTATGGGGCTTGGGACATCGCCTTCTAAAACAATTCTCTGGCTTATACTTCTGCCATCAATGGATGGAATACCGCTCAACAGGGCAAAGGTGTATGGATGCATGGGCATTGAAAACAATTGGTTTGTTTCTGACTCTTCAACAACTTTTCCAAGATACATAACAACAATTTTTGTGCTTATGTATTTTACAACCAGGAGATGGTGGGTAATAAAGAGGTATGTGAGGTTAAACTCATGTCGAAGTTTTTTTAAAAGGTTAAGTATTTGAGCCTGGACTGAAACATCTAATGCCGAAGTCGGCTCATCAAGGACTAACAGTTCGGGATTTGTAGCAATTGCCCTTGCCACAGCTATTCTTTGCCTTTGACCACCTGAAAACTCATGGGGATATCTTAAGAGATGATCTTTTGAAAGCCCGACCAGATTAAGAAGAGCAATAACTTTCTCCTGCATTTCCCTGCTTTTAAGCCTTTGTTGGACAGTTATGGGTTCTGCAATTATGTTTTTAATAAGAAGCCTTGGATTGAGTGAAGTTGCAGGGTCTTGAAAAACCATCTGCATCTTGCCGGTTAATCCCAGCCTTGACATGGCAAATCTGCTTTTATCAGTTAGAGAGATGCCTGGTGCATTACTCTTTTCAGGATAATAAATAATTTCACCTGAACTAGCCTTGTGAAGTTTAATTACAGTCTTGCCTGTGGTGGTTTTGCCACATCCTGATTCTCCAACAATCCCAATACACTCTCCGCGGTTTATTGTAAGATCAATTCCGTCAAGGGCTTTTACAGAGTTAATCCTACGTCGCATCACACCGCCAAAAATCGGATAATGCTTTTTTAATTTTTTAAGTTCTAAAATTTTTCCCATAATCAAGTTTTACAAGTCATAATAGTTTGGTTAAAATTATTTTGAATAGAGATAACATGCAACAAAGTGGTCTTTATCCACTGTGACAGTGGCTGGAAAACTCTGTTTACATTTTTCCATTGCTTTTTCACATCGAGGGTGAAATCTGCACCCGGATGGTGGAGTAACAAGATTTGGAACATTACCTGCAATACTTGTCAATGTGCCTGCCTGTTTAGCTTTTGGAACTGAATCCAGTAGTGCTTTTGTATACGGATGTTGTGGATTTTCAAATATCTGCTTTACACTGCCCAGCTCACATAAATTTCCTGCGTACATAACGCCCACCCTGTCACATGTTTCAGCAACAACACCCAAATCATGGGTGATCAGAAGAATAGAAGAGATTATTTCTTTTTTCTTTAAATCATTTAAAAGATCAAGTATCTGTGCCTGAACTGTAACATCAAGGTTGGAGGTTGCTTCATCAGCTATGAGTAATACTGGATTGGAAGCCAGAGCAATGGCTATAACAACTCTCTGTTTCATACCGCCTGATAAATTATGGGGATATTGACCTACAATTTTATCAGGGTTGGGAATACCCAGGGTGCCAAGCAATTGTGCAGATTTTGCAACAGCTGTTTTTAATACAGCTTTATCCCAATGTTTTATTATTGGTATTCTCTTTAATACTTTGAAAAACAGTGAATTTGGATTTGCTTTGGCAAACATATATAAAGGTTTGAAAAGGCTGTTTACCGAGACCTTGGGAAAAATATTGTCATTGTCTTCAATCCCAAGTATTTTTACTAAAATCTTATTTTTCTGATGAAACATGTAACTTTCAGCAATCTGTTCACCAATGGTCATTATTGGGTTTAATGCAGAATTTGGCTCCTGAAAAATCATGGAGATATCGTTGCCTCGAATGTTCTGCATTGTTTTTTCAGATTGTTTTAAAAGGTCAACTGAAGTGTCAGGGTTATCCTTGTCCCGGAAAAACTTTATTTCACCGCCCTCAACAACCCCCGGTGATTGCACAATCTGCATAATGGAGCGGACAGTAACACTTTTACCGCAGCCAGATTCTCCCACAAGACCAAAAGTAGAACCGTGTTTAACTTGAAACGATACTTTGTTCAAGGCTTTAACCACACCTTCATAGGTGTAAAAATTGGTTACAAGATCTTTTATATCAAGAATGGTTGCCATACAATTTAATATTCTTTAACTATTTCCTTCTTAGTTTTGGATCAAATGCATCCCTTAGTGCATCACCAAACAGATTCCATGCCAGTACAAACAAAATCATAAAAAGCCCCGGAAAAAATATTGTATACCAGAACTTAAGCGGCTCTCCAGCAGGACCCACAATATAATTTCTTGCCATGGCAAGCATCTGCCCCCAGTCAGCATAGCCAATGGGTGCACCAAGTCCGATAAAGCTTAAAAAAGCTGCGGTAATAACTATGGAACCTGCATCCATAAACGCTATTACCATGGTTGGATATACTGCATTGGGAAAAATATGGCGGAGCATGATCCTGATATCAGATACACCCATGGATTTTGCAGCAAGTATATAGTCTTCATCCCTCACAGACAATACTCCCGCACGCATTACCCTGGCATATCTTCGCCAGATAACCAGTATCAATGCAATCATAATGCTGTTTAGCCCCCTTCCAAATGCCACCACAAATGCCATGGCAAGTATCATAAAAGGCACGGCAAAGAACACATCAACTGCCCGCATTATCAGCTCATCAATCATTCCTCCATAATAGCCTGCTGTAATGCCAAGGATTGCACCTATTACAAAAGCTGACAAGACAACTGTAACTCCTATTTTAAAGGCTGTTCTGGTGCCCCATATAACACCGTAAAAAATATCATACTGACCCGATGTTGTACCAAAAATATGTCCCTCTCCCGGAGGCTGGGGAGTCATTGAGTAACCTTTGTGAGGCATCATATAAGGTTGATGTTCAAACTTTGGAGGAGCAATGTAAGGAGCTAACGCTGCAATTGTAAGAAAAATAAACAAAAGCACAACACCAATAATAGCAGACGGGTTTTGAAATATTCTGTAAAGAGTAAATTTTAACTCTTTAATTCTTGGATGTTCGGTTTTTGTTTCCATAAAACAATCAATCCAATCTGATTCTGGGGTCAATTACTGCATAGAGAACATCAACAATCAAATTACAGGTAACATAGATCAAGCCTAAAAATATACTTATTGCAAGCAAAACCGGTATATCAAGCTGGGTTGCAGCCCTTACAAGCAACAGGCCCAGCCCTGCTCTGTTAAATATAAATTCAACAGCCACAGAACCCTCAATGGAGAGTGCCACAAGCCATCCTGCTATGGTTATGGCAGGCAGTAACGCATTTTTTCTCACATGTTTATAATTAATAGTATGTTGATCCACACCCTTTGCCCTTGCAGTGATAACATAATCTTTGGATATCTCCTCCAGCATGCTTGAACGCATCACACGCACAAGGATTGCAATGACAACTGTCACCTGGGTTACAACTGGCAGGATAAGATGCATGAGCGAATCCCATACAACCTCAAAATTCCAGTTTAGAATACCATCAATAACATACATGCCTGTGTACTGGACAAACTGGTCGGGGTTATTTGTGATAAAATCATCAATATGATCAGAAATTATACCAGGCGGGAAAAGCTGAAACTGGGAGTAAAAAAACATCAATAAAATTAAAGCAAACAAAAAAGTTGGCAATGACCAGCCAATAATGGCACCAATTCTTGTTGTATGGTCAATAAAGGTATCTCTATGGATACCTGCAACAGTTCCAAGCCAGATTCCAATGATTATTATCAGGGGTACTGAAAAAAGATTCATCTCCAGTGTAACAGGCAGGTATCTCTTAATAGCGTCAAGAGTGGGAGATACAGCAACAGTTGAATAACCAAAATTACCCTTGGATATCTCTTTTATCCACCTTGCATATTGAACATAAAATGGTTTATCAAGCCCATACTTTTTTACTAGTTTCGGGATCTCTTTTACCTGCTGGGGAGACCTTATAAATGCAGCAGCTCTTCGTTCCGGGCTGAATGTCATTAAAATCCCAAACATTAGAATGGAAACTCCAAACAAAACAACAACCATGAACATCAATCTTCTGGCAATAAAGGCAGCCAATTTTTATACCTGTTTTTCCTGTTTCATTAATATGGCTTTTTAATAGAGTTTCAGGAACAAAAAATCTGTCCCTGAAACTCTATCTTATCAATCTATCTATTACTTTTCTTATCCTCTATTTGTAATGATAGAAGAATGAATATGTTCCTGCATACATTGGGTTTGGGCTGAAACCTTTAATATGCCCGCTCAATCCCTTGGCACCAAGACGTTGTATAACTGTAACACCCGGAATATCATGTGCCCACATCTCCTGAAGTTCATGATAAATTTTACGCCTCTCATCAATAACAGCAGTGGCAATTCCCTTTTCAATGAGTTCATCAGCTTTGGGGTTATTATAACCTATGTATTTTGAATAAAACCCGTCGGAATGAAGATAAGGATATGCAAAATTGTGAGGATCAGGATAATCAGCACCCCACCCTACAACAAAAACAGGCAGACGATGCTGCTGGATGGCAGTAAGGTATTCACCCCAGTCCATTGCAGCGACTTCTATCTGAAATTTAGGGCTTAATGACGAAATATTTTCAGCCATCATTGTTGCAGCAACACGACGGATTTCCCGCCCTGTATTATGAAAAATAGTTACTTTAAAACCTTTTTCCCACACTTTACCGCCAAATGCTTTTTTCAAATATTTTTCAACTTTTGCCATATCAAACTTGGGGTGAAATGTGTCTTTCTGGTATGGAAGACCATCAACAATCGGGTTTGCAGGTACTGAACCAAGACCATTTGCAACATCATTAATGATTGCATCATAGTCAATTGCATGGGCAAATGCTAATCTTATATCTCTGTCTGCAAAAAAGTCTGTGGGTACACCTTTCCCATCAAGTTTTCCTGAACCCACATAGGGATTGGCTGTCATTTCAATATCCTGGGTGAACATGGCGCAAGTAACACCGAGGTTTGGATATTTAAACAGTTTAATGCCTTTATTTTTTTCCATTTCAGCATAATATTGGGCAGGGATTTCTAGGTCGTTGACATCTCCATTTAGGAACATCATCTTGCGTGTTGACCACTCAGTAATTATTTTTATCCTCACGGTCTTATATACAGGAGCTCCATTCCAGTGGTCTTTAAAAGCTTCAAGTATGGTCTCTTTACCTGCATCCCACTTGGCAAGATAATAAGCACCTGTACCGTTTGTTATATGATGCAGTGGTTCTTTACCTGTATCAGGACCGTTAAATTTTGCTGCATTGGCAATTTTACCATCCCAGCAGCCATTTTTTATTGCCCAATCTTTATCAATAATGGAACCTGATGTGTATGTCAGGATACCCATAAGTGGTGGATAGGGTTTTGGAAGATGAAAAACAACCGAATCTCCTTTTGCTTCAATGGATTTATCGATTTTTTCAAAAATACCATCAACAATTTTCCCATCTTTTCTTGTGGTATTAGTGCCGGTCATGGGTTCGAGAAGAAGCCACATTGGTCCGCCTTCGCAGTCGGCAATAAGGTTTCTTTTAAAGGAATACACAACATCTTCAGGGGTAAGAGCAGCACCGTTGTGAAATTTCACACCTTTGCGGATTTGGAATGTATAAGTTTTTCCATCTTTTGAAATCCCGCCATTTTTAACAGTTGGAATCCTGGTTGCAATTCTTGGCTCAAATTGATCAGTGTATTTCCCTTTAAATGCCACAAGTGTATCATAAATATTGTACAACTTGGTTGCACTTGAATCATCATACGCTTTTGCAGGATCAAAACTGTTTATTGTTGCAAGGGAAGCAGAAACCAATGTATCTTTATCTGCTGCACTCACCTGTGCACTTAGCATAAAACAGAGAAGAACTGCAGTTAAAAGAACTATTAACTTTTTCATCTTTTTCATCCTTTCTTAAAAATAATTCATTGCATCACAAATAAAAATCTTGTTTACCAACCCAGCTTCAAGCTACATAATCATAATGGTATGAACAATTCAATGATTTTCTATTGTTTTAAAATAATTAGCCACCTCTTTTTTGTACTCACCCTCATTTTGTGTCATTAAAATTTTTTTATAAGCCATGTCATCTTCCTGAAATGCCTTTCTAAAATATGTCCAGAATCCTTTCATTTTACCAATCAATTTTTCACCACGCTTAATTTCCCCATATGCATTAAAAAGATCATTAATAAAATGATATAATTTTTCTGTCCTGTCCTCTTTTAATGTTATATTTTTAATTTCTGCTGGAAGAAAAGGATTTTCAAGGACTCCACGCCCAATCATAAACCTTTTGATTCCTGGAAATTTTTTTTGAACTTTTAATAAAAAATTTTTATCCCTGATATCACCATTATAGACAATTTCATGCTCTGTCTCCTTTAAAACTGATGCAAAGGCTTCAATGTCAGCATTCCCTCTGTAGAACTGTACAGCTGTTCTTGGATGCAGTACTATCTCCTTGATGGGATATCTATCAAAAACCTTAAGAACAGGATATATTTCATCGGGATATTTTTTGCCCAGACGTATTTTAATGGAAAGATCCATGGCAATTTCGTTAAACACAATATCAAGAAATTCATCAATTTCATCCACAAAGGGAATCAAACCTGCACCCCTTTTCTTCTTTACTATTTTAAGCTGGGGGCAGCCAAGGTTCCAGTTCACACAGGAATGCCCCATATCTAAAAGGTGGGATGCAAGAAAGAGAAAATCTTTTGGAGAGTTGCTTAAAATCTGGGGTGTTACAGGCAGGTTTTTGTTGAGTTCAGGCAGTACATCTCTTATCCTTGAAGGGTTTAATCGCTGCTGCTCCATTGTTGAAATAAAAGGAGCAATTGCTTCATCAAACCCTGAAAAATGTTTTGAATAACAATTCCTGAAAATTACATCTGTAAAACCGTGCAGGGGTGCAAGAATAAGCTTTATTTTATTTTGCTTTTTATCCAAATTATGAAAATCAGTCTTGAAAAGGCATTTCCACGTCTATTTCTCCACTGCCGCCCCTTAAAAATTTTGCATCGGGATATCTTTTTTTAAAGACCTTGAGCATTTTGCTGTTTTCTGCCAAAACAATTGCTGTAAATCCTTTAAAACTATTTTTCTTTGCAATATCTTCAAGTATATCAAGGAGGCGTGTACCTACACCCATGCCGTGCAACTCCTCTTTTACAAGGAATGCAACCTCAGCCATATTATCTTCAACCTCTGCATAGGAGCCTATTGCCATTATTCTTTTTCTGCTTCCGAACTGCATTAAACCAATAATAGTCATATTCTTTTTATAATCTACCCCGGACCACTCCTTTTGAAGCATATCCCTTGAAAAGACTCTCTTTTTATTAAAAAATCTGTAATAGATGGAATCTTCCTGGAGAGAATAGTAAAAATTTCTAGATTCAAACTCGTCGGATGGAAGCAGAGGTCGAAATTCCATGTTAGTGCCATTTCTTAATTTCATGGAAGATTTATAATCATCAAGAAACAGCAAATCCTGGCTTGTGGGAGAGAGTTGATCAATAAAAATATAACGCTTTTCCTTGGCATTCTCTATTAATTGCTTTCTAAATTTTGGATGGGCAATCTGCACAAGTTCCATTACTCTTTGATATATACTTTTTCTTTTTAACTCTGCAATACCATACTCAGTTACAACGATATCAATGTCGCCCCTGGTGGTTGCAACGCCCGCACCCTCGCTTAAATGAGTTACTATTCTTGAGACTTCACCATTCTGGGCAGTGGAAGGAATTACAATGATAGAAAATCCACCCTTTGACATACTGGAACCCCTGATAAAATCCACCTGATCCCCAATACCGCTGTAAAACAGATAGCCTTTGGAGTCTGTACATATCTGCCCTGTGAGATCAACTTCCAAAGCTGAACTGATGGAAATAAAATTGTCATTTTTTGCTATTACATTGGGATCATTTACAAATTCAGAAGATTTAAAATAAAACATTGGGTTGTTATCAACATAATCATATAACTTTTTTGTTCCCATGCAGAGGGATGCAACTACTCTGTCAGGAAGATATGATTTATTCCTGTTGGTGACTGCACCCTCTTTAAAAAGTGGTAAAAACCCATCAGTAATAACCTGGGTATGAATACCAAGGTCTTTTTTGTCCTTTAAAAAAGGGATAATTGCATCGGGCAGATGTCCAAACCCCATCTGCAAAGTTGCCCCGTCAGGAACAAGCCTGTGTACAAAATGACCTATACGTTCAATAACTTTTTGGTTTTTCTTTTCAGCAAAAGCTTCCACAAGAGGTTCTTCATGTACGACAAAGTAGTCGATTTCATCAATGTGGACAAAGCTGTCACCCAATGTTTTAGGCATTAAAGGATTAACCTGGGCAATTACCATTGTTGCGTTTTTTACACCTGCAAGGGTAATATCCACTGAGATTCCAAGGCTGCAATAACCAAATTTATCCGGAGGAGAAACTTGTACTAAAGCCACATCAAGCCCAATTTCCTGGGTAGCAAATATTTCAGGGATTTGGGACAGGTAAACTGGAAGATAATCTATTTTACCTTCATAGGCAGCCTGCCTCATATAAACACTGATAAAAAAAAGCTTAACGGAAAATCTTTCAAGAAATGATTTATCATCCATATAACCTGCAAGGGTTGATGATAACATTTGATATAAAACAATGTCCTGATTGCTTTTATCTTCAATCATGGTTCTTATTAGTTTTTGAGGCTCGCCACACCCTGTTCCCAGGAATACACGGCTGCCGTTTTTAATTTTCTTTACAACTTCCTCAGCCAAAATAACTTTTTCCGGGCAAATATCTTTTGGTTCCATCTGCTTTAACCTCTAAAAAATATGAAAATATGATATTTTTACAGTCTACCAAAAAACCATGTAATTTTGAAGCAAGAAATTTTACTGTATATATCTTCCATAAAAATTATACACCATTTAAATATTAAAGGGACAAAAACTAAAGACCTTTTTTAAGCATATCATTATTTCAAGTGCTTGCCATGTCCAGAAATTGCTGTGGGCAAGCCTGCAGCCCA
>CAZMEX010000048.1:0-9879 GCA_964565415.1 uncultured Desulfobacterales bacterium
TTTTATTTAAAAAAAGCGGTGAAACAGTCCACCCGATAATGCTGAATATTTTTAAAAACGTGTTTGCTCTTATATTATACTTTTTAACCATAATGGCTATTGGGATAAAATTACCCCCGGATGCATCTATACAATTGTATGTTATCCTCATGACAAGTGGTGCTCTAGGCATCGGCATTTCCGATACACTCTTTTTTGCAAGTCTAAACAGACTTGGCGCAGGATTATCTGCTATTGTTGACTGTATGTACAGCCCTTCCATCATTATACTTTCTGTTATTTTCCTGAATGAAAAAATGACATACTGGCAAATATTGGGGGTCCTACTTATTCTCTCTGCAATACTTGCAATCACAAGCAAAAAAGGAAGAGCCCACATATCAAAATCTGATTTGTTTATAGGGATTTTGTATGGTGCCATTGCAATGATAACCATGGCAATCAGTATAGTCATGGTAAAACATATTTTAGCCACAACCAATGTGCTTTTTGTGGTACAAATCAGATTTATTGGTGGTATAGCAGTAATGCTCGTCATACTGGGGTTCCACCCCAAAAGAAAAAAAATTGCTCGATCCATATTCACAAAAAAGGGTTGGGGGTATACCCTGGCAGGCTCTTTTATAGGTGCATACCTTGCCACAATAATCTGGATGGCAGGGATGAAATATACACAAGCTTCAATCTCTTCTGCTTTAAATCAAACCAGCAGCCTTTTTATTTTTATTTTTGCTGCCATGTTTTTACATGAACCTTTAAACAGATACAGAGTGGCTGGGCTTGTTCTAGGAATTACAGGTGTTTTTTGTGTAATCCTTGGAAATTAGTTATATGTTTGTTCTGGTTAATATGCGTAAGTATTTTCTTTTTTCTTGACACTGCTTGACTTAATTCTAACCGTAAATTATAAATACTGAGAATTAATTTAAACCAAGGAGAAGAGAAAATTGAAATCAACAATTATTATGACTGCCATAACACTCATTGCAGCACTTACCATCATTGCCCTTCCATTATCAGTATATGCAGGAACAAAAACCAAACTAACAATCTTCCATGCAGGGAGCCTGACAATTCCGTTTGCAAAAATCGAAAAAGATTTTGAAGCAAAATATCCTGATATTGATGTACAAAGAAAAGCAGGTGGTAGCACAAAAATGGCGCGCATGATCTCAGATGCTGGGAAACCTGCTGACATCATGGCATCAGCAGATTACAAAGTGATCGATAATAATCTGATACCAAAGTTTGCAAATTTTAATATCAGGTTTGCCACAAATCAGCTTGTGTTGTGCTACACAGACAAAAGTAAACTTGCAAATAAGATCAACAAAGATAACTGGCATGAGATTCTGCAGAAAAAAGGTGTTAACTGGGGGCACTCAGACCCCAACCTTGACCCCTGCGGATATCGCAGCCTCATGGTTTTGCAGCTTGCTGAAAAGTTCTATAACATTGACGGGCTTTACAAAAAAATCATTGATAACAGACCAAAGAAAAACATACGACCCAAGGCAGTTGAGCTTGTGAACCTGCTCAAAACCGGAAACATGGATTATGCATGGGAGTATTTATCGGTTGCCATCCAAAAGAATTTAAAATTCATCAAGATGGATGAGCATATTAATCTTGGGAACTATAAATATGACGGGATATATAAGTTGGCAGAAGTTAAGGTGACAGGGAAAAAACCCGGAACATGGATTGTTAAAAAAGGAAAATCATGCACCTATGGCATTACAATGGTAAAAAATGCACCAAACCCCAGGGCTGCAAAACTGTTTCTAAGCTTCCTTTTGTCCCCGGAACATGGGCTGAAAACGTTGGAATCCATGGGACAACCGCCTTTTATCCCTTGTCGTGTACCAACACAAGAGATGGCTGATAACATTCCATCGGATTTTGCAGACTTTGTCCAGGTAAAAGAGTAACCAAAGTTTCATGACCGGAGAAGAACCCCTGGCATGGCTGTTTGCAATGTTCCGCCTGCCATTGGTTCTTCTTTTAATATTACAGTTTTAAAGATGGTCTTTTAATGACATTATAAGTGCTTAAAACAATTTTCAAATCCTTGACTTTTTAAGAAAAAAGGACTATTCTTCCTTTTTGCCATAAAGAGTAAGCTTGCATAGTCAGGCACAGTATTGAATATTTAATTTGAGGGATTTGATTTATGAAAAGAACTTATCAACCAAGCAACCGAAAAAGAACAAGAAAACACGGTTTTCTGAAAAGGATGTCAACCAAAGCTGGCAGAGACGTTATTAACAGAAGAAGAGCAAAGGGAAGAAAAAGACTTGCTCTTTAAACAGGATTTAAGTATTGACACAATTCTCATTTCCGAAAAATAAAAGAATACTTAAAAGAAAAGATTTTATAGGGCTGTCAAAACAGGGGAAGAAGGTATTAACTAACTATTTCATAGCAATAGTAGCAAAGGGTGCAGCAGACAACAATCGAATCGGAATTACTGCATCAAAAAAAGTTGGGAACGCTCCCCAGCGTAACAGGATTAAACGGTTAATAAGAGAATATTTCAGGCATAGAAAAGAAAATCACCCGGAGACAAAGGATATCAACGTTATTGCAAGAAAAGGCATTATTCAATTATCTAACAAAGAGATTAACCAGGAGCTTGAAAAGCTTTTCAATAAAATTACACAATTATTATGATTAAACAGATATTAATAATTTTTGTTAAAGCATATCAGTATTGCATTTCACCTTTTTTAGCACCAGCATGTCGTTTTTATCCAACATGTTCAGAATATGCGATTTTAGCCATTGAAAAACATGGTAGTTTTAAAGGTTTTCTCTTTGCAGTAAAACGAATTTTAAAGTGCCATCCTTTCCATCCCGGAGGATTTGATCCTGTTCCTTAAATCTTCATTATCAGCACTGCCTTCTCCTGATAGAACTAAACAATATTTAATTTTGAATCTGTTTGGTTTTTAACATTTTATTTTGGATATATTATTGCAGATGCACTATTCTTAGGAGAGAAAATGAATGATGAAAAAAGGCTGCTTCTAGCCATTATTCTTTCAGTGGCTGTTCTTGTGGGTTGGAATTTTTTATATGTTAAACCCCAGGCAGAAAAAAATGCACAAATCGTAAAGTCTACTGAACAACAATCAAGTACCAATCAAAACGTAACAGACTCGCAAAGCGTAACAGACTCGAACTCTAAAGTATCTGACTATCAACCTGTTAAAGATAAAGATGAGAAAGCTCCACAAGATACCCACGCCGCCTCCAACGTTGATTTAAAAAAATTCAGAACCATATCCATTGCAACCTCATTGTACAATGTCTCTATTTCTGAATATGGTGCTGCTGTGACAAGCTTTACCTTAAATAACTACAATGAGACAAACAAAAAAGACTCGCCACTCAAAGAGCTGGTGCCTGCTGAAATTCCCCAGGGGCTGTTCAGACTGAGCCTTCAAGGCAAATCAATCCAGGACTTTGAATCAGCCGTGTTCAAGGCTGATATCAGCCAGAATAAAACCCTGCTCAAAGATGGAAAAAAGAGTATATCCTTTGTATGGACTTCACCAAAAGGCATTATATTTGAGAAGATATTCACATTCCATGCTGACACATACATGATTGATTGTGACATTGTGATAAAAAATGGTGGGACAATGGCACTGAACGATTCCCTTGGGATTTCCGTTGCAGGTTTTATGGATAAAGCTGCGGCAAAAGCTGCACGATTTACCTTTAGTGGCCCCTCAGGGTTCATTGATGGAGAACTTCTGGAAATCGACAAAGGTGATATTGAAGATAAAGACACCTACCATGGTAAAATTGAATGGACAGGTTATACATCCAGGTACTTCATGGCATGTGTGATTCCTGAAAAACCGATTTATGGAGAGTTAAAAGTATCATACATAAATTCTATTCTAACATCTACACTCTATCACCAGATGGAACAAATAAACCCGGGAAAAATGCTGGAAATCCCATTGAGTTTTTTCATGGGTCCAAAAAGCCTTACTATTCTTAAGCAATCCAATGAATCTCTGACCAATGCAGTTAATTTCGGCTGGTTCACTCTTCTTGCAAAACCACTATTAATAACAATGAATCTGATTTATAAAGTGCTGCCAAACTATGGTATTGCAATTATTCTCCTTACAGTACTAATAAAGCTGATACTCTGGCCACTGGGCACCAAAAGTTATAAATCAATGAATGAGATGAAAAAAGTACAGCCTCTGATGGCAGAGATAAGAGAGAAATATAAAGATGATAAGCAAAAAATGAACAAGGAAGTCATGGCATTGTATAAAACTTACAAGGTTAACCCGGTAAGTGGTTGTCTTCCCATGTTAGCCCAGATGCCCATCTTCTTTGCCCTCTATAGAATGCTGTACCAGGCAATTGAATTAAGGCATGCCCCGTTTATGCTATGGATTCAGGATTTATCTGCCCCGGACAGACTTTTCCACTTTAATTTTTCCATTCCTTTTATGCATGCACCTTACGGGCTTCCAGTACTGACAATTATTATGGGGGCAACATTCTTCTTACAGCAAAAAATGACACCCACATCAGGAGACCCTGCCCAGGCAAAAATGATGATGCTTATGCCCATATTCATGACTGTTATTTTTATTAATTTCCCGGCAGGACTGGTACTATACTTTTTTGCCAACAACCTTATTTCTATGGGGCAGCAACTTTACATTCAAAAAAAATTCTCTTAAAGGGAGGTATCTATAATGAAACAAACTCAGGAATTTGCCGGCAAAGATATTGACAGTGCAGTAAAAAATGCCTGCTTTGAATTAAACCTTTCCAAATCAGAACTTAAATATGACATTATCTCAACAGGTGCTTCGGGAATATTTGGAATTGTTGGAAGAAAAAATGCAAAAATACGTGTTGCCATATCAGATTCTAACTCTGCAACCCATCAAGACGACGATGGAGTTCAGTCTATAGTTGATGAAGCTTTTGGTGTAAAACCAAAGAAATCAAAACCAGAACAATCCAATAAAAAAACAGATCTTCCAAAAAAACCGACAAATAGCAAGACTGCAAAAAAGAGACAGGAAGATAAACCTGCAAAAAAGCAGCCAGATTCCAGGCAATCAGAAAAAAAACAATCGACAAAAAGAGCAGATGAACAACCTGTAGATAATCAGCCAGATCAACAACCAGATCAACAGCAACCACCAGCCAAGCCTGAAGCAGAAAAAAAGCCTGACAAAGAACAGCTGAACAATAAAAGAAAAGAACGTGGGGAACAGGAGATTGTTGATGTTACCAAAGAGTCAATTGATCTGGGTCTTGAAGCTATTCAAAAAATGATTGATTTAATAACTGATGATGCCACAGTAAGTTATGAAACTGACAGGGATAAACTTTTGCTGAAAGTTAATGGTGGCAATTCAGGTATCTTGATTGGAAGAAAGGGGCAGACCCTGGAAGCAATGCAGTTTCTCACAGACAAAATAGTCAACAGGCAAAGTGATGCAAGGGTTAGGGTTAAGGTTGATATTGAAGGTTATATGGAAGCAAGAAAAACCAACTTAATTCAGCTTGCGCACAAAATGGCTGATAAAGCAAAAAAAACCGGAAGACCTGCAACTATTAACCAGATGAGCGGGCAGGACAGAAGGATTATACATCTTACACTAAAAGAAGACCCCAGGGTAAGAACCCAGAGTAAGGGGGATGGTTATTATAGAAGATTGATAATATTACCAAAAAGAACCAGCTCTTTCAAAGAAAAAAGTAAACATAACCAAAAAGAAAATGATAAATGATACAATAGCCGCGATATCAACTCCTCCCGGCAATGGTGGCATTGGTGTGATCAGAATTTCAGGTCACAACTCCCTTAATATCATAACAAAACTATTTGGCAGGACAAAAAAAGGGGTTGAGGGTGATCTCTCTTTTCAGTCCCACAAAGTGTATCATGGGTATATTTTTGATCCTGTAACAAAACAAATTTTAGATGAAGTCCTTGTTATACCCATGTTAGCTCCATCTTCCTATACAACTGAAGATGTTATTGAAATACAGGCTCATTCCGGCAGCATTGTAATGCGCTCAATCCTTGATCAGATTATCTCACATGGAGCAAGGCTTGCAGAACCAGGAGAATTTACCAAACGAGCTTTCTTAAATAAACGAATAGATTTAACCCAGGCAGAAGCTGTGGCAGATATTATAAATGCCAAATCTGTCAAGTCTTTAAAAATAGCAACCTCCCAAAGCAGTGGGATATTAAAACAAAATATCCAGGGCTTAAAGGCAGAGCTTTTAGACCTCCTAACTCTGCTTGAAGTTGCCATTGATTTCCCGGATGACAGTGACAACCCATTTTCCAGCAAACATGGAATAAAAATTGTAGACAAAGTCCTTTTTGAGTGCCTAAGATATATTCAACTATACGATGATGCATGTTTTATAAGAGAGGGTATTAAACTTGCCATATGTGGTGCTCCCAATGTTGGCAAATCAAGTCTCATGAACCGTCTTCTTGAAGAAGAGAGATCAATAGTAACTGCAATCCCCGGTACAACCCGTGATCCAATACAGGAAAGCTTAAATATCAATGGAATCCCCTTTACTATTTCCGATACTGCAGGCATTCACTCCACCAATGACCTTGTTGAAATCATTGGCATTGAAAAAGCTAAAGAGCATATCTTTGATGCTGATCTGATACTATATATGAAAGAGGCGGGTCAAGAAATCTCTTCAAGGGAGCTTAATCAAATAATACCAATGATGTCAGAAATATCAGAAATACAAACTCTGCCTGAAGATATAAAGATTCTTTTTGTTATAAATAAAATTGATCTTGCTGATGATGATGCAAAACTGCCTGATATACCTGAACCATTTCAGAATGCTCCAAAAATCGGGATATCAGCCCTGAACAATCAAAAGATTGATGAGCTTAGAAAAATGATTATAAATATATCTATTAAAGATCTAGACGTGAGTGAAAGCAGTGTCATTCCTAACATAAGGCATAAAGAGAACTTGAAAGAAGCTCTGTTTAATCTTGAATCAGCAAAAAAGGCTATGCTGAACAAACAGAGCGAAGAGACACTTGCATTTGATATTAAAAACAGTATTGATGCGCTGGGGAAAATCACCGGCGAAACTGCTGAGATTGATATTCTCGATAATATTTTCAGCAATTTTTGTATAGGAAAATAAAAGGATATAACCATGGCTGTGGACTTAAAAGAACATTTTATAAAATATGAAGCATTTGTTTCAATGATTGATCAGATTTTTAAAAAAGTAAAAAACGAATACCCAAAAGAGGTCTTCTGCAGGGAAAAATGCAGTGACTGCTGTTATGCACTCTTTGACATCACCATTATTGAAGCTTTATATATAAACAACAAATTTAAGGAAAAATTTACAGGTGCTGAAAAACAAAAAATTATTGATAAAGCATCCAAGACAGATCGAGTTTTGGCTAAACTTAAACGAAATATACAAAAAGAGTTAAAACAGGGGAAAAACGAAGTTGAACTCCTGGCAAAAATGGGAAGAGAACGGATCAGATGCCCCCTTCTCGGCGACAATGATCTTTGTATTCTTTATGACTCAAGACCAATAACATGCAGGCTTTACGGCATTCCAACATCAAGTGCAGGTATGAGTCATATCTGTGGAAGAACCAATTTTAAAGAGGGGGGGAAATATCCCACGGTTAATACAGATAAGATATATTCTCAACTACAGCTTGTCTCGGCTGAAATGATAAAATCAATAAAATCAAAAAACATCAGAATGCATGAGATGCTTATACCAATCTCAATGACTTTAATTTCAGATTTTAATGACAAATACCTTGGGGTAGAAAAGTAAAATGGAAAACTTCACAAAAGAAGAAATAGAGCAAAAGAAAAAAATGATATTTGATGCCATGGGTAAGCGCGGGCAGAAACAGATCATGAAACGAGGCTATGAAAAGTGGAACCCTTTTGCAGAACCCAAAGACCCGATAGACATAAGAAAAGATAAGACCAAGCGTACTTCTCAAATGCTTATAAGGGAATTTTTAACCCAGACAAAAGATGATGACTATTCCAATGAATATGCCCAGGGAGCTTTGGAGATGTGCCTAGGAGTCATAAACAAAGATGAAAAAATAAAAGGCATGTTTGCATTTTCCACCTGGTATCAGAATCTTTTAAAAAAAGAGGGTCATGAATAAGCCATGTGAGAAAGCAGTGGTCATGGAAATTCTTGCGCAATCTGTATACAGGGTTACACCATTAGTACTGATTAAAACTATTGTAAAAAAAACTGGCATTCCATCATTAAAAGCTAAAAAACTGTTAAAAAAACTGACTGCTGAAAAAGAGCTTGCCTACACCTATTTTTTCGGTTCCACATATATAGAGTTGTCATTTAATAAGTCTGTAAAAATCACAGAGAACTTTATTCTGACACCTGCTGGAATGAAAAAAACTGGCAATGAAAACCATATAAATATTTTCATGCATCAAGGTATCTCCTTTGGCTCGGGAAGACACCCTACAACCAGATTATCCCTTAAAGCACTAGACCATGTAGTAAAACATGTAAAACTAAAATTTAATGCTTCTGATAACAAGCCTGCAGGACTGGATATTGGGACAGGCTCAGGAGTTCTTGCCATTGCTGCATGCAAAACCCTGGTATCACATTGCCTTGCCCTTGACATTGATCAGAACTCCCTTGCCGAAGCTAAAAAAAATGCCCTGCTTAACAAACTTGAAAATAAAATCAAGGTTTCAGATAGAGATATTTTTGCTTTAAAAGAAAAATTCTCCCTTATCCTTGCAAACCTGAGGTACCCAACCTTAAAAAAACTTTGCAACCAGATCAAATTGTTATCTGTCAAAGGTTCAGTTTTAATCATGTCAGGTATAAGGGAATCAGAAAAAAATGAGCTGATAACCACATATGCAAACCGCGGTTTTAAGCTTTTATGGAAGAGAGATGAGAAAAACTGGTCTTCTGTAGCAATGGAGTATATATATGATATATGACAATGCTTAAACCACTCTTTCTATCTTTAATTCTAATGAGCCTCTTTGGCTTCACCCAAGCATTTTCTGACATTTATTACTGGATTGATAAAGATGGTATCAAACACTTTTCAAATATTTCTACCCCTGCCTCAAACATTAAATTAATAAAAGAACAGGAGGAGTTGACTTCATTTTTTCCAAAAAAAATCAAGGGAACAGGAAATTTTGAAGTTATTAATGTTTATGATGGAGACTCCATTAAAGTCAAAGGATATGACCTCATATTCAAAGTAAGGCTTGTGGGCATAGATGCTCCTGAAACCGGGGGAAGGTCTCGCACAGGTCAACCATTCAGTGCAAAAGCTAAAAAATTTCTTGAAAGAAAAATTGCAGGGAAAAAAGTTGTTTTGAAAAGCTATGGCATTGGTGGATACAACAGACAGCTTGCCGAAGTTTTTATAAACAATAAAAATATCAACCTTGAGATTCTTAAAGCCGGTCTGGCTGAGATATATAAAGGCAGACCGGCAAAAGGTATTAATATTGATCTATATAATGATGCGCAATCCGATGCAAAAAAAATGCGCAAAGGAATCTGGTCTCTGAGCTCAACACAGTATAAAAGCCCTAAACAATGGCGGAAAGAGAATCCCTGGAAATAATATTAGAAGGGGATATCATCATCGGGCTCTTGTCCTGAGCCTTGCATATTTCCTGTTTGACCTGGATCAGATGGTCCTGAATACCCCTGGTTATCTGGAGGTGAGCCGTTACCTGCATTACCTGCATAGCCCTGACCTCCTGATGAATCTGGAGCACCTGAATTCTGCCTGCCTCCACTTCCCAAAAACTGAACTGTATTGGCTACAAT
>CAZMEX010000048.1:9979-25192 GCA_964565415.1 uncultured Desulfobacterales bacterium
TCCAACAATTATAGCTTTATTTACACCTGCCATTTTTAAACTCCTGTATTCTTGTATATTCCAAGTTTAGTACTTAAAGTAAAAAAGTATTACCTGAATATTAAATCAGTGTCAAACAGATAAACACTAGATAACTCTAAAATCACCTCATTGCTTATCAGAATGTAAAAACAGTTGCATTTTCTGATATTTCAAATAGTTTTGCTACTCCTGCAAACACAATTGATTCATGGACATCTGCCTCACCAACCTGGCGAGCTTCAGCACACGGAATTCAGACAAAAATAGGAACCTTTTTTTCAAGCAGGAACTTGTAAAACACACCTGCTTCATCACCGGTTGGTGCCTTTACATTATCAATCACTCCGGTTTTAAGAATAATGGCTGCATCATCAGTTAAAAACATACTTACATCAAAATTATTCTCCTTTGCAGCCTTTGCCATTTGAAACGCCCTTGTAACCCTGGTTGGATCTTCAAGCCCCCGGGTTAAAACAAAAACAAACTTTCTCATTTCTCCTCCATATTACAAATTGATAATTTTAAAACCTGCAATATTAATACAATAAAATCTATATAATTGAAACCATATATAAAATAACAAAAAAATTTAATCTGTCCATTTATGACCCCTGGTTGAAAAAAGTGTTGTGCCATCAAAAAAGTTTTGGTAGATTCTTTGTCATCTGCCATGCAATTATATAATCGGACACCATGAAAAAAACTGCTCTGGAAAAAAGAATAAAAAGAAAAATAATTGCGCAGAAACATACATTCTTTGCATCTTGCGCACCAGGTTTAAAAAGACTTCTTGCCAAAGAGATTGGTGATCTGAATCTGGAATCGAAAAAAATTGTTGCCAGAAAAGGCGGCATTGAATTTTCAGGAAAAGTGCATGACTGCTATCTTGCCAATTTAAACCTACGATCCCCCATTAGAATTTTAATGCGGGTTGCAAAATTTAAAGCTGAAAATTTTCCCACCCTGGAGAAAAACCTTGAAAACCTTGACTTTGAACTCCTTCTTCAACAAAATGCAGACCTTAATTTCCATGTTTCCACTAAAAAATCAAGACTTTATCATACTGGTGCAATTACCCAGAGGGCTGATGCAATAATTTCAAACAAACTTTTATCCCCCGGGGCAGATAGAAAAAATATTTGCCATGATATTTACGTCAGGGCTGAAAATGATCATTTTGAAATTTCTCTGGACAGCAGCGGCAAACTATTGCACAAAAGGGGAATCAAGGAGATGACAACCCATGCTCCGTTGCGTGAAAACCTTGCCTGGGCATTGCTTTTTTTCACAGGTTTTTCAAAGGATGATGTCCTTATTGATCCCATGTGTGGGTCTGGAACATTTTCCCTTGAGGCTTGTATGTTTAAACAAAACATTCCCCCGGGATTTTATAGAGATTTTGCTTTTCAATCATGGCAATGTTTCAGAAAAGAAAAATTCAGATACTTAAAACAACAAGCTCAAAAAAACTTTGAACCTGGTACTGAAAAAAAAATATTTGCATCTGATATTGACAGCAAAGCCATATCCTCTTTTAAAAAAAATGTACAAAAGCATGATTTTCTAAAAACTATTAAAATACAAGAAAACAACTTTTTTAATATCACGCCTGGAGACCATACAAAAGAAAAAGGGGTGATTGTATTGAATCCGCCCTATGGCAAAAGAATTGACAGCAATAAAGAGCTATCTTATTTTTATCACGAAATCGGTAAAAAACTTGAAAAAGACTTTGCAGGATGGAGAGCTGGAGTAATATCGCCGGACAAAACCCTTATTAATAAATATAATTTTCAAAAAAGTTCAATAAGATCTTTTTTCCATGGGGGCTTAGATATTTTTCTCTTAACAGGAATTGTTTAGAAAATTTATTTAAACTATGCTTAAAAGTTCTTCAACTTTCTGCATATTTTCAGAAAACTCAATAATAATTTCAGGCATCTCATCGGCAGTGATACCAAGTTCATCCATAGCTTCTCTATGGAATCTATATGCCAGTCCATCAGCTCCTACACCAATACCCAACATCATGCAGATACAATCAGCAAAATAGACAATAGCAATATCATGATTTTCACACATGGCACTCTCTTTAATGTGATGGCTTCGAATGATATTTACCATGTTAGGAGAAAATTTCCAGATCTTTGCAATCATTGCACCAATCTCTGCATGATCTACTCCAATAACTTTTTTTTCAGCTTCTATAAAACTCATATTCTGATTCAGTACAAGGGCATTTATTTTTTCAAAACTGTCTGCAACAAACTTGTCAAGGACTGTTTTGCCAATATCTTTTAATAATGATGCAGTGAATATCGTATTTATATTATTCCTGGATAACCTGGTTGCTATCTGTTTTGCAATCAATGCAGATGAGACTGAATATTTCCACATTGCTCCCTCAACAAATCCATACCCTTTATGTTTTCCAGTCATAATACTGGCACCTGACTTCATAAGAACAAGCTCAACAATTTGATCTATCCCAAGTAAAGAGACTGCATCTTTCACTGACTCGGCAGGTTCTCTAAGTCCAAAGTAGGCTGAATTACATACTTTTAAAAGGTTTGCAGTTACTGCAGGATCATACTTGATAATTTTCGCAATATCTTTCATTGAAGAATCCGGCTTATCAACAATATCAATAATCTGATTGACTATTGATGGGATTGGTTTTAATTTTTTAATCTCTTTTATCAACTCTTGCATTGCAGCCATGTTTTACCTCTTTAAGACTCTAACAATCGTAAAATAAAGCTTATCTGATTAACTGATTCATTTAAAAATATTTTACGTCATGGAGTGTAATAAAGCAAGATCTAGTATTTTCACAGCTCCTTATTACTCTGATAATAAACCTCTGGCACAAATTTGCCAGGTATGGTACTATTTTTCAACACAACTCTTCATGCGAAATGATATTTTTTATTTATGAATTATACGATAATAAATAATAAATCTGAAATTATACAAAAGCAAGATTGGCTTGACATACCCTTTGGCAAAAACTACCAGGTTACCTATAAAATTATCAACAATAACATTATTCACTGCAAAGCCACAGGTTACTGCAACCTCACAGGTTTAAAAAAAGCTCTCTTATTCAGCGATGAAATTATCAGACAATATTTCAATGGGGATAAATATATTTATATTGAAGATTTTTCAAAACTGACCGGCATAGCTCCTGACGCACGTAAATATTATATGTCCTACATGAAAACCTGCAACAGACTATTGGCATTGGTCTTTCACAATGTATCTCCCATCCTAAAATTGAGTGTGAAGCTTGCCAAATGGCTGTATTCCTACAATTTTGACACTCATATTGCCCGGGACTTTGATAACTCCCTTGAGATTTCTCAAAATATCTTTAAGAAAAATTCATCTGTCCCAAATCAAGATACCCGGTCAGCAGCAGAGACCCAAAAAAATTCAAAAGTACCAGCTTCAGGTGTTATGTATGAATCTGAAAAGTATACTGCTTCCTATGAAATGGTCAGTGATAACATTATCCATTTTCTGCAGCAGGGACATATGAAAGCACATGATGTTCATCCTGTTGTCCAGGCAGATATAAAACTAGTGGAAGCAGTACAAAAAAACTGTGACCATTACTATATGATTGCAGATATTAAAGGGATAAAAATAACTTCTAAGGCCCGGCATATGTATGTGCGTGAGATAATAAAATTATATAATACTCATCCCTTTAGAAATTATATTTTTTATGGCGCAAACTGGCTTATCAGATCAGCTATCAATCTGTCCCGTTCAAAAGTTCCTTTCCCGGTTATGATTGTTAATACATATGAAGATGCTTTGGAACTTATTGCCAACCAGGAGAAAAAAAGTCTTATCAAACCATTGTCCTCTTTTCTTAAAAGAGAGAAGTCTAAAAAAGTCCCGGAAGAGAGGGTTAAGCAGGAGGTTGATGAACTCATGGCTTTTTTAGGAAATATTAACTGGGAGACAGAAGGCATTGCTAAAGAACAACCAAGCCAGTCTGCTCTTTTAGCCCCTATTTATGAAGGTATTGCTCTGCTCAAAATGGAACTTGATGAACAAAACAGGCAGCGCAAAATAGCCCAGGAGCAAAGGGTAAAACTGCAAAAAAAACTTGAACACTCCATGAAAATGGAAGCAGTAGGGATAATTGCAGGAGGTGTTGCCCATGATTTAAATAATATTTTGGGTGGAATAATTTCATACCCTGAAATGATGTTGATGGAATTGCCAGGAGATAGTCCTCTCAGGGAGGACATTGAGACGATTTATCAAACCGGAATGAAAGCTGCAGCTATTGTGCAGGATCTTTTAACATTGACCCGCCGCGGGGTTATAGTGTCAGAACCTGTTGCCTTGAACAAGGTAATAAGCGATTATTTTGTAAGCCCGGAATTCAAAAAAGTGAAAGAATTTCACCCTGGTGTTGAATTCAAACAAACCCTTGCCGATGATTTAAGAGTAATAGATGGTTCACCAGTTCATCTGCTGAAAGTCTTGATGAATTTAGTTTCAAATTGTGCTGAAGCCATAGAGGGAAAAGGAAAAGTTGAAATCTCAACATATAATTGTAAAGGTGATGATACTCAATGCAATGATAAATTTAATGGTGATTCTATTGTAATAAAAATTACTGATACCGGGATTGGAATTGCCAAGGATGAACTTGGAAAAATATTTGAACCCTTCTTTACAAAAAAGAAGTTGGGTTTAAGCGGAACAGGCCTGGGCATGGCAGTGGTCTGGAATACCATTAATGATCATAAAGGATTTATTGATGTAAAAAGTAAACTTGGCAAGGGGACAACCTTTTATCTTCACTTTCCAATATCAAAAAATCAGCTACACTCTGAAAAGAAAAATTCTGAATATAGTGCTCTCACTGGTAGAGGGCAATTTATTCTTATTGTTGACGATGTGCCTGAGCAGAGGAAAATAGCTTCTTCCATATTAAAAAAGCTGGGTTATAAAACAGATTCAGTGTCCAGTGGTGAGGCAGCAGTGGAGTATATCACTAAAAAATCAGCTGATTTACTGATTCTGGATATGGTAATGGACCCTGGGATTGACGGTCTTGAAACCTATAAGCAGATTCTTAACTACTACCCTTACCAGAAAGCAGTTATTGCATCTGGATATTCCGAACCTGAATCCTTAAATGAGCTTTTTTCCATGAAAAATATCAGATATATAAAAAAACCTTATACTATTACACAACTTGGTAAAATTATTAAAGATATTATTGGAAGCAAAAAGGTTTAGCCTTCAACCTTCTGTTTTATATTTGGAGAGGGACATGCCTTGATAAGACCTGGCATAACAATGTTTCTGCCATTTAACTTTGCTTTATACAGCATTTCATCAGCATCATAAACCAATTGATTCACATCAGAAGATTTGCCTAAATCAGCAACACCAAAGCTTGCTGTAACTCGTATTTTCTCATCACCATTGATCTCTATTCTTCTGTTTGCAATTTTTTCTCTAATTCTATTGGCAAGTTCCATTGCCTTTTGCCTGTCTGTTTCCGGCAGAATGATAAAAAACTCTTCACCTCCATAGCGGGCAAGGATATCTGATGTTCTGATATTTTTTTTTACAAGGGAAGATATTTTTTTTAACACCAGGTCTCCTGCCTGGTGCCCATAAGTATCATTTATCTTCTTAAAATGGTCAAGATCAAACATAAAAACCGAGAGTTCTTTGTTATGCCTTACTGCACTGGAAATATTTCTCTCCAGCTGAACTTCAAGTTCCCGCCTGTTGTAGCACTGGGTCAATGGGTCCATGGCTGCAGCATCAGATAATTTCTTCATACTTATTTGTCTTGAGATAGCTGTCTGTGTGGTTCTTAAAATCATCCCTATCTCATCACCATGGAAATCAAGCAGGCTGTTATTGGTTAATATGTATACTCTGGCAAAATATTCATCCTCGTTTATTTCATAGGAGGTAATATTTTCCATGCTAAAATCTTTTCCCCCACAATCAGATGATTTTTTATATTGTTCTGGTGAGTCACCATAATTTATATAATTAAGCCTGGTTTTGTCCTTAACTTTAAAATCCTTTATTACAAGTTTTTCCAAAGAATCCTTATATATTCGGGGGTCAAGCCAGATATCTAAATTTGACTTTTGCTGTATTACAAAGGCAAAGAGCTGATAATTTAAAATATTTTTTAGACAATGGGACAACTCACTGAGTATCTCCTCAGTGGATTCTTTCTGGTTAATTGTGATTATATAATTGGTAAGCCTTTTATGATCTGCCTGTTTCCCAGCTGATTTGAATATTGTTGAAAACATTGTTGACATTCTATTGGATAAACCATTAATCAGCATTTTCTCTTTTCATCCCCATTATAATTATTTTAAAAATTGCTTCAATATAATTAAGTAGCGAGAAATAAAAATGCAATTATAATGCCAATGCAAAGATATAGATAAATATTAAATTATTTCAAATGGTTACAAATGAATTTCCAAGGGATTACCACCTCAACCAGGCAAAAACAAAACAACAATGCGTCAAAAATATGACACAATTATATGTTGCCTTTTAATCCAATCTCCTCTGCCACATTGCACATGCCTGCAATTGTCTCTGTGATAAGCTCTCCTCTTTCCATTCCCATCATCTGAGCTCCTTTATCAATAACAGATCTGTTCACACCTGCTGCAAAAGATTTATCTTTAAATTTCTTCTTCACAGACTTTGCCTTCATATCAAGAATGCTTTTTGACGGCCTTACAAGTGCAGTACTTGCTATAAGACCGGTTAATTCATCTATGGCATAAAGAGTTTTCTCAAGTTTTGTTTCAGGCTTGACATCTGTGCACAACTCCCATCCATGACTCATGACAGCTCTAATATAATTTTCAGGCCAGCCTTCCTGCAACAGAATCTCCTGGGCTTTTTTACAATGTTCTTCAGGAAACTTTTCATAATCAAGATCATGGACAAGCCCAATTACCCGCCACATCTGGACATCTTCATCAAATTTTTCAGCAAAATGAGCCATGGCTGCTTCCACACTGAGGGCATGCCTGATAAGCCCGGGTTTTGAATTGTGTTTATTAAGTAAATCAAAAGCCATCTTCCTTGTTGGTATTATAGTACTCATAAAAACCTCACCTTAATTATCTTATTGACCAGCTCAACGATTATCTTTGCAATTTACTAAAATTTTCTGTAAAATTTCAATATCGGTATTTAGTTAATTAGTCAATAAAGAATTGATAAGTTTATTTATTGGAGATGAAACAAAAACAATGAAGGTCATCAAAACAGTAGCTGAAATGCAATCATGGTCAAAAAAGATAAAAAACCAGGGGAAAACTATCTGCCTTGTCCCGACAATGGGATATTTGCACAGAGGGCATCTTTCTCTCATTGAGATGGGCAAAAAGCTGCTGTATGACAAAGTTGTAGTCAGTATATTTGTAAACCCTGCTCAGTTTGGTGAGAATGAAGATCTTGATTCATATCCGTCTGACCTTGAAAAAGATTTTAAACTGGCTGAAAAACTTACTACCGATGCAATATTTCTCCCTTTAAAAGAAGAGATTTATAATAAAAATTTCCAAACATATGTCGAACTTGCAAGCCTTCCAGATCACCTCTGTGGGCTTTCAAGACCAGTTCATTTTAAAGGAGTCGCAACCATTGTTACAAAACTGTTTAATATTGTATGCCCTGATGCTGCCATCTTTGGTCAAAAAGATTATCAACAGCTCCAGGTTATCCGCCAAATGACAAAAGATATGAACTTTAATATCAAAATTTTGGGCGCTCCCATTGTAAGGGAGGAAGATGGACTTGCCATGAGTTCAAGGAACACATATCTCACACCTGAACAGAGAGAATCAGCTCTCTGCCTTTCTGAATCCATTGAAAAGGCAAAAACCATAATTGGGCAAGGGGAAACTGACGCTGGCATTATCCTGAAAAAAATCAATGCGCATATAAAAAGCTTTGCCGAGGCAAAAATAGATTATACTGCCCTTTGTGACCCTGATACCCTTGACAATGTTAAAGAGATAAAAAAGAAAACACTATTGGCTCTTGCTGTACAGATCGGAAAAACAAGACTTATTGATAATGCTGTTATTGATCCAGAACAATAATAACACGACACTCTTTAAAAAAAGAGTGCCGTTCAATTATCCTCTCTATTTTTTCAGCATCAGGCTTGTTCAGGATTATTGATTTCCCACCCTCTCCTGCTCTCAGCCCCTTTAATATAAGAGGATTATTACCAACTCTTTTATTTGCTGCAGCCTTTTCCATGCTGCAAAAATATTTACAAACACCATATTGAACTGCATATTCTCTATTAATAAAGAGTGCGCTGTATACCTCATCACCTTGCTCATTCATTACTAAAGGGTATAGCAGCGGTTTAAATCCTAATCCCCTTGCATCTAAAACCAGCCCTGTATACTTTCCTCTCTGTTGTTGGATCTTACCACTGGTCTCAATTGATTTTATTTCAGGAATCCTGGATATATCATGGGGGAGAACAGATTGCAGAAAACTGCCATACATGGAGGTTGCAATTTTAATTTCCAAGGCGCCATCTGAAGTATAGTGTTGATCCACAGCCGAAACATCAGACATTGTATTTTCAATTTGTGCCATAATATTATCATTTGATGCCACAAACTCTTTTACACTCTCTTTTGAAATTTTTATATTTTTAAGTATTGAAATAAGGTTTACTATTGCATCGGTTTTTGCAGCACCTGGAATGGAACTTGATGTCTTGCTCTTATCCTCTTTTAAAGGAGATGCAGTACCCTTGGCAGAGATACGCCCTGTGCTCCAGTTAATGGTTCCATTTCCAAGCCTGGTAATATAGTTGCCTGTTTTTGAACAGGTTGCCCTGGCAGCAAATAATAAAGTCGGCAGAAAAAATAAAACCATAAAAGTGACAGTTAGCTGCCTGAAGAGTATTTTAAAAAATCTTAAATTGTATTTTTTATTCATCTAAACTTTTAAATATTGTTTTTCAATAAACCGGGTTATGTCATCAATATCTTCAAGACCAAATATGGGAACATCAGGTGTAAAATCTGAATCAGTGACAAAAGCATCCAGATATTTATCTTCCATGCACAATGGCTCCTCATGTCTGTCCGCATTACGAAAAATTTCAATCTTTGGAAGGTTTTTCCTCTTAAACCCCTCCACCAGAACAATATCCATATCAGACATATACAATTGTATCTCTTCCAACAGCTCAAGTTCTTCATTTTTCACCAGTGCAACTATCCCTGGTGCTATAACAAGGGTTGCATCTGATCCAGCCTTTCTATGCCGCCAGGAATCTTTCCCCTTTTTATCCATGTGAAAACCTTGATGTGTATGCTTAACTGTCCCTACAATATACTTTTTTTCTTTTAGGCTTTTGATCAATTTCTCAAGCAGTGTTGTTTTGCCTGAGCCTGATTTTCCAACAATAGAAACTATATTCAATATTTCTCCCACTAATTTATAAATTATTAATAATATCTCAAATATTTAATGATTATATACAAAATGTCAAGATAAGCTGCAAATAACCACTTGATTATCTTTTTTTGTTTTCCTGCATTATTCTGACAATTGTTTTAATATCGTTGTCTGCACTCCTGCTGGCAAGAGTACATCCGCCTGCTCCATCATGCCCCCCGCCATTATAGTTTGAAAGAAGTTTACCAATATTTACATTGCTTTTATCATTAAAAATACTTTTCCCTATACTCAAAAGAGTTTTATTTTCATCACCGGGCTTATTTCTTATTGTAATACTTGCAAAGGTTTCAGGGAAAAGGTGATAGGTAAGAAATCTGTTACCTGATGGGGCTTTATCAAAACTTCTAAAATCAGTTACAGATATCTGTTTATTAATTATTGTATGTTGTTTAAGATGTTTTTCAAAGGTAATATTCTCTTTTATTACATCTACCGCCCTCTTTTTCACCTCTGTCTCTTCCATAATATCTTTCATCGGCATATTTTTTAATAACGAGACAAGCTTGTTCCAATATGGCAGGTCAGATTCATCTCTGTTTTTTATTGTCATGGAAAGAAGTATATATGGATATTTTTGAGGGTTGACAACCTGATCTCTTGTCAACTCTGCTGCATCTATTATATCGGTCTGCTCCACAAGCTCATCAAAATTTTTCTTTAAAAGCCCCTTTTTCTTATAATATTTATAAACAAGCCCTGCAGCAGAAGGAGCTATTTCAAATGCACCCGGCACTTTTAAGACAGGAACATTTGAGATATGATGGTCAAACCATACTGAACATCTCCCATCATAGGGAAGATTTGCCATGATATCTCCGTTTTTTATATCTGCTGTCCCCTGCTGGACATCTCCAGGTTCAATCCATTTAACAGGTTCTGTGATATTTTCTGCAAGTTCAATAAAAACTGCACACACAATTCCATCAAAATCCGGTCTTGTTACTATTCTCATAATCTGTTTGTCTTTTAATTTTTTATTGTGTTTATTAATCTTGTAATCATCATACGTACATAGGAGAGAACAATACCAAAAAACAATCTTTTATCATAATTTGGATTATCTATTTTCCCAAGAATGGAGAGATAATGAACCTGATCTGCCACACTGATTGTACACCCTTTTACATGTATAAAATTCTTCTTTCCGGGTGTGAACTGCTTTATCATTGGTTTTAAGTTTTTTAAAAGCATATCATTGGATTTTGTTTTGGATTCATCAATCTGATTCTTTGCCTTATAATTTGATTTGATTGAGACTTTTTTACCATCAATCTCACCTTCCCAGGAGGTACAATCTCCTGCAAAAAGGACTTTTTCTCCCTTTGCAAGGTTCAGATCTCCATCAACTTTTCCAATTACAACACGCACTTTTCCCATTTTATCCTCCACATCAGGAGAAAAACCTTTAAAAACATGCATTGCCTCCTGCAAGGCTCCGGGACAACCACCCCAGCAGTAATCACGGTTTTCAGGAAAATCACCCAGGGTACATGAGACAGCTCTATGGTCCTTAAAGTAATCATCAATCCTGTGCAGGCAAAATCCAAAATTCTTTGTTTTATCTTGAATTTCATCAAGGGGATAGTCACCTGACACTTCAATCTCATTTAAATCCATGGGGCCAAACCCCCTTTGTGATGTAAGTACAAGATGTTTTAAATCCCCAGGATTTACATTAACCATATGACAGCAAACAGTATCAACAGCACATGAGTTTGTGCCCATAACAATTGCGCCAAGATCAAAGGGTGTTGGGGTCAACATCATATTCTGACCTGCAACAATTCCGTCTAGAGCTATAAACTTTGGCTGAACAACTTCCTGTAAATCAGCAATTTTCTCTTCCAGGTGAATATTATGATCCACAAGCCTGTGCCTGTCATCCTGAATCCCAATAAAATTTTTCAAGCTCAATGTAAGCCTTGTCCACGGGTGAGCTTTAAATTTAGGAAGATTAATTAAAAAATCACATTGCGTTACAGATTTTGGAATAAAGATTCTGTCCCTCAGTCTGCCTTGCTTTGTAAGTTTAACAGAAATACTTTTCTCTTCATCAAAGTAATTAATTTTTACCTTCTGTTTTTTAATTACATCAAGATAGCCTGCATTCTTAAAACAAAACCTTGTGGGGATTGTTATGCCGGATCTTTCGCCGACACTTATACTGCTTATATTACCCGGCATCTCTTTCACAGCAGTAAGCATGCCGTCCAAAAACTCTTTACGGGTAAAAGCATTGGGGAAAACTTCAGGATGTGCAATAACTGTATTTGGCTTTACAAGAACATTGCCATAGGGTTTCACACCCAACTCTTCCATCCCCTGCCTGATGATCTTTGAAATACGATCAGGATCATATTCACTGCACCGTCTTATAATAACCTTATGTTCAACCATTCAGCCATTCTCCCATTAAAAAGGATTTAACTTAAACTATTTATTGTCAGGAGGCACACCAGGTTCTCAATAGCAAAAAAGGGGGGCAATAGTATCAGAAGTCCCCTACACCCATGGCTAGTCCAATAATGGCTAGTCCAATAATAACTTCTCTTCTGTCCTGATAACTCCTTGTCCGCACAACTATATTAGGTTTGTGCAACTGAATCAAGAAATTCATTCAAGAAATTAAATTTTTGAAAATATCTTCACGCTTAATGTTTAAAGGATCAAGGCGTTTAAATTGTGTTGATTTGTATCGTTGTATAACCGGATGATCTGCATTGGCTTGATCTTCATTAAGGTATCCCATAATTATCTTATCTGCTGTTTTATAATCAGGAACTTTGATTTGATCAAAATCACTTGTGGTAATTCCAAGTCCATCAGTGGGTACTGCAGCAATACTGTTCTTTAACGCATCAGCTTTATTGTACTGCCTTTTTTTTCTATATTCAGCCTCAAGATATTTTGCAAGTCCATAGACTTCAGTTTTCCATAGATACTGTAAAACCCCATAATTGCCCACATCACCATGGAGTGTCCAAAATCCAAGCATGAGCTCTGTAAAATTGTCTGTGGAGAGAACCATACCGTTTTTAAAATGGGCAAGATCAAAAAGATATATCATTCTTATACGTGCCTTAATATTGCCTTTTCTTATCTTCTCTTCATATATCTTTTCATCGGATACATTCTCTGCTCTTTTTTTTGAAATTATCTGTTGATAAAAATTCTTGTATGCATCAGTCAGATCATGGGTTTCATACTCATCACAAAAAAGTCTGCCAACTTCCTCTGCCCGTGATATCTCCTCTTTTGTATTTGTTTCTATGGGAAGACCTCTTCCCACAAGAATAACACCTGTGATATCTTTTATTGTCTCTTTTGCAAGCATGCATGTAAGCGCGCTGTCAATGCCGCCTGAAAGCCCAATTACAAGAGACTTCAACTGCCTGTTTTCAAGCATATAAGCTGCAAGCTGCTTTTTAATATTTAGAAACATTAATTCATAATTTTTTTTAATCTCAAACATACCTAAATCCTATAAAGAATTAATTTGTCGATATTTGACAATGATACTGTACCCGGAGTAAAGTTATGAAGTCTGCTGCATCAATATCAACCCCAGCAATTTTTGCCCCTAAACAACTCCTTTGGGCATTTTGGGTATATCTTCACCGCCCAGAACATAACCGCCATCAAGCCTTAACACGCTTCCTGTCATGTAAGGAGCATCATAGATGATAAAATTGACAGCCTTTACAACATCTTCAATTTTCCCACATCTCTTAACAAGTGTATGATTAATAATATCAGCCTTCTCTTTTTCAGTTAATACTTTATCCCAGCCCCGTGTTCCTTTAGCATGCCTTGTTTCAAATATTCCCAGCATAATCTCATTAACCCTTATATCTGGTGTTCCCATGCGGGCCCAGGTCTCTGTTAAGGACGATACTCCTCTTACAGCAGCTGCATATCCATCATTAAAAAGGGCTGCAGCAGGACCAGATCTCCCAGTGATTGCAGCTATGGAAGAAAAATTAATAACACAAGCCCCATCACTTTTTTGCAAAAGAGGAAGCGCTTCATGGAAAACCCATCTTTTTGAAGTTAATGTAGTATCTATTTCAAGATCCCACTGCTCTTCTGTGTATTCACCATGCACTGACGGCCACCCGCCACGCTCAATATTATTAATTAGAATATCAAGCCTTCCATATTTTTCATCAATTTTTTGCATCAACTCTTTAATGCTTTTTAAATCCCGGAGGTCTGCTGTTACAATCATATGCTCAGCTTTGGAAGCCTTAAAATCATCTTCCATGGCTTTAAAACTGTCTTGCCAGTCATACCTGGTTAAAACAAGCTTTGCACCCTTTTTTGCAAGGGCTAGCCCTACTGATTTTCCGATCCCTTTTACTGCGCCGAGTACCAGTGCAACCTTACAATTTTGCTCCATGTATGACTCCCTTTGCCTGGATCTGAACTTAACCGATTAAGACCCTAGCTGCTCAAATTTCATACCCTTTCCAAAAAGAAAATATTTTATCCATTCAAACCCAAAGTCAAGCAATGCAATATCATCCTTTTTGATTTTCTTTAGAACAGTACCAGGGATATCTAATTTTGATAAAAAAGCATCATTAAAAATTTTTTCTCTGAAAGTATCTAAATCATAACATGCAAGATAAAAATTATCTTCCTGTTCACCTTCAAGATTTCCCGGCATGGTGCTGTTTTTCAGGCTGATAATCTCCATGAGTTTATCATTCATCCCATTATAGATTTGAACATCCTGGGTTTTAATCCACTGCTTGACTGTTTGACTTCTCTTTTGACCAAACCCTTTACAGTGGGGCTCCTCAATCAAGGCAAAATACTCTGTAATCTCACCTGTTTCTCTGGATTTTGTAATAGCTCTGGCAAGGGGATACATTCTGCAGGAAGCAGGTCTATCAGCATACACTGAACAACCCTCTTTTGTAACAAAGGGGCATGCATGACCTGAGTCAGGGTCGGGTTTGAAAGATATGACTGGAAGTCCGGTTCCAGGCCCTTTATGCATTGAAGTATATTTTCTTAAAAAATCACTGGATTTCAGTTTTAAACTATTTTTTAATCGTAAAATATCATAGGGGGTTAAAAACTGATTAAGATCTCTGCAGCAGTCGTTAAAACAAGAGTTTGCAGGTGAACAGACAAAGGGCAGTTTTTCATCAGGTAAAATTGGAACCATATCTTCATTCATTTGGTTTACGCCTATAATTGGTAAATTGTTCATATAAAATTGCAAATTTGAATTTAACAATTATTAAACTTAAAATCCAGATGCTTTTAAAAATTTATTAAACTTAATTAAAATAATTAAATCACAATATGTTGTTAAAATCTTTGACAATTTTATACATATTGTAAATGAATTTGCTTTAATAAATATTTAAAATATATTACACACCTTTTGGTGAAATTGCTTGACAAAAATATCTTCTAGATGATATTCCTGAAACGTTTATTAAATGCTTGGTTTAAAATAGATTATTGTATTTTATTTGATTTTCTTAAGCATCAATTGACAAGATAGTTTAAGACACTTAAATTGGATTTGTTTATTCAGTTTAGTTATAGTAAGGTAAAAAAAATTAGAGTAGCACAATGGATTTGTGCAATATTTTTGTTAACTTAATTTAAGGAGGTATTTAAATGCCATCTTTTGTAATTGCAGAA
>CAZMEX010000049.1:0-25122 GCA_964565415.1 uncultured Desulfobacterales bacterium
TTAAATAATTCTTTACCTATGTTTAATAGTTTGATATATTATTCTGATTTTATTTGTATCTACACTAAATTTTAAAGGAGGATTTATAATGATTTGTACAACAGTAAGAGAAGGTGACGAATGCGTGTTCATGGCAGCCAAGGGCTGCAAATTTAATGGTGGAAAGTGTGAAGCTGTTATTGAGTCTTGTGAAGGTTGCAACCGAGTTAAAACATTTGAAACAGGCTCATATTGCGATGCTGCACCAGATCCGGCTTTTAAATGGAAAAACGGGAATTGTAATCTTGCTACACATGTAAAAACAACTGTTGCAGTAAAAACACAAAAAATCAATCCAATTAAGGCTTCCAAGAGAAGATAGCTTAATATGAATAGACTAGCTCAAGATTTAAATCACACCATTCAGAATTCTAACCCCTATATTTTTGATATGTTATCAGACATAGGTAAAAAACTTTTTTTCCCAAAAGGAATTTTAAGTCAGAGTGCCGAGGCAAAGGAGAAAGCCCATAAGATTAATGCCACTATTGGCATTGCAAAGCAGAACAATAGAGTCATGAGTCTATCTTCAGTTACCCAATCAATCTGCGGAATTGACCCTGATAAATATCTCCCCTATGCCTCTTCCTTTGGACTGCCTGGGTTGAGGGAAAAATGGCAGCAGGAACTTTTTCGGAAAAATTTATCTCTTGAGAACAAAAATATCAGTGTACCTGTTGTAACAGGTGGAATCACCCATGCTGTAAGTATATTTGCAGATTTATGGACCAATCCTGGTGATACTGTAATTTTACCTGATATGATGTGGGGTAATTATAATATGACCTTTGGAGTACGAAAAGGTGTAAAAGTAAAGCAATATGATACTTTTGATGCTGAGCTCACATCATATAATATTGATTCATTTGAAAAAACTATTAAAAAGGAAGCTGAATCTTCAAGTAAAATTATTGTACTTCTCAATTTTCCGCATAACCCAACCGGCTACTCTTTATCTGTTGAAGAGGGGAAGAAAATAGCTGAAATTCTAAAAAAGATAGCCCGGAAAGGAACAAATGTTATTGCTGTACTGGATGATGCATATTTTGGTCTTTTCTATGAGCCTGAGACCATGAAAGAGTCCCTTTTTTCATTGCTTTCTGATGCGGATGAAAGACTTCTTGCTGTTAAGCTTGATGGAGCTACAAAAGAAGATTATGTTTGGGGGCTTCGTCTTGGTTTTATCACCTATGGACTGCAAACAAAAAGAGATAGTAATAAAATATATGAAGCTCTTGAGAAAAAAACTGCAGGATGTGTTCGCGGTAATGTTTCAAACATTTCCCATTTAAGCCAGGCTATTTTATTAAAAGCAATGGATAGTGAAGATTATTTAAATCTGAAGCAGGAAAAATTTAATTTGCTCATGGATCGATGTTCATCTATTAAAGCAATTTTAAAGAACCCTGTATATAAAAATGCATTTGATGTCTATCCATTCAATTCAGGATATTTTATGTGTATACGCTTAAAAAACAATAATGCAGAAAAATTAAGAGTATATCTTCTTGAAAAGTATGGTTTAGGGTTGATTTCCATTGGAGAAAATAATTTGCGAATAGCTTTTTCATGTGTTGAAGAAAAAGATTTAAAAACTCTTTTTGATATAATACTTAAAGGTATAAAAGAACTTTGATTTACAGGAAGTTTGAGAATTCTAAGGATACTTGACATCCATTAAAAAAAGTCCCTGTGCAGGAGCAGTTGGTCCTGCAGCCGTTCTATTTCTTGCTTTAAGAATATTTTTAAATTCATTTGTGTCGATTTTTAAAAGGCCCGCGAGAATAATTGTTCCAATAATATTTCTCACCATATATTTTAAAAATCCATTGGCAGATATTTTAAAAATGATATTTTCTTTGCTGATATCATTGGGATCGATAAAAAAGCAGGCAGTAAAAATTTCCCTTATTGTAGTAAACTTCGGGCTTCCAGACCCTTCAAATGATTTAAAGTCATGTTTGCCCATGATGATCTTACAACACTCCTGCATGGGTTCTAACTCAAGTTTTTTTTTAATATGCAACACATAGTCTTTTTTTATTGCCCAGCCATCTTCTCTGTTTAATATGTGATAGTGGTATTCTTTACTGATAGCATCATGTCTTGCATGGAAGTTTTTATGGATTATGTCGCATTTTTTTATAATAATCGGACCCTTTATAATACTGTTAACCCCATTTTTTATTGATTTGCACGGTAACTTTGTATCTGCAATAAAATTTGCAACCTGGGCATATGCATGCACTCCAGCATCGGTTCTGCCTGATCCTTGAACCTTTATTTTTTGGTTTAAGATGGTTGAGAGTGCTTTTTCAAGTTCCGATTGGATTGTGATTTGATTTTTTTGGATTTGCCATCCAAAATATCCTTTGCCATCATATTCAATAACAATTTTAAAATTATTACTCATAGTCAGTGTTGAACAGAGGACAATACTGAATTATTATTTAAAATAAAATTCCAGAACAGACGATCCTACTTTGATTTTATCATGTGCTTTTAGCTTTACTGAACCGGTGATTGGTCTGTTATTAATCTTTGGTTTAATAAAACCTTGATAATAGCTAAAGTAATATCCGTCTGGTCTTTTTACGATGGTTGCCATTGTTTTTCCTACAAAAAAGCCTTTGACAAGAATATCACTGGCATCAGATTTACCAATTTTAATAATTCTATTGGTTAGCTCTAACTTACCGCTACCCCCAGATAAATAGATCAGTACCCCTAGAACTTTCTTTTTTTTATTAAGTCGTATACGTGTTTTTGTACGATTTTGCTCAATAAGTGATTTTTGTGTGTTTGTATCTAAAATCATTGTCTCATCATTATATAATCCAGAACCTATAATAGTTGAGTCAGATGATTTTTCTGTATGACCAGGTTTGTTAATATGCAGATTTGAAACAATCAAAGTATGTTTACAGATGGAAATCTTATCTTTATTTTGAAGCCAGTGGGCATTAATTTTTTTTCGATTTACAAATGTTCCATTTTTACTGCTTAAATCAGTAACAAGCAGCCCCTTATCAAGGTAAAGAATTTCAGCATGGTTTCCTGAAACAGCAACATTATCAATTGTTACGTTGTTAGTGTTTTTTCTTCCAACTGTTAAAGCCTCTCCTTTTTTGAGGGCATATTTTTTTAATTTTTTCTTTCCATAAACAAGTGTTAAAGTAACCATAGTTTTTTCTTTAGTTTATTTGTTATCAGTTCTGTGGCAATACTTTCTTCATCATTTTCAAAGCCCAATATACTAAGTTAAAACGAGATAGTCTACTCTTTTTTATTTTAATAACAATTACAGTTATATTATCTTTGCCTCCACGTGTATTTGCAAGTTCAACAAATAATGAGCATGCATCTTTTGCAGAATAGCGGTTAACAATTTTTGCTATTTCTTTAAATGTAATTGCTTTTGAAAGACCATCTGAACATAAAACAAATACATCACCTTCATAGACTGGTATCTCACAAAGATAGGGCTTTACTTTTTCTTCAATGCCAATTGCCCGGGTTAACATTTTCCAATAATTTTGTCCAAAAGCATTAAGTTGAGAAGATTCAGGTATATTGTGCTCTTCTTCTACAGTATGCGTTTCTGAAAGAGGGTAGACCTGCCCCTTTTGGATCAAAAAAACAGGGCTGTCACCAACATTTGCTGAAATAAGATTTTTGCCCTTCAGACAAACAGCAGCAATAGTAGTCCCCATACCATTATATTTTGAAAAATTTAATGCTTTTAAGTGGACTAATTGATTAGCTTCTTCAATTGAATTGTGCAAGGTGTTTGCAGTCGGTGAAAGATGGTGTTCTGCTTCTTGTCTTTTATCTGATCTACTTCTATCAAAGTTGTCTTGAAAGAAATTTTGAATGGTTTGAGTTGCTAGTAAACTCGCCTTTTCACCGGCTCTATGACCACCAAGACCATCAGCAACAATAAACAATCCTTTTTCTTCATCAATGAGAAAAGCATCTTGATTTATTTTGCGTTTTTTCCCAATGTCAGTTTGTCCTGCAACTTCAAAGTTCATCTGCATTGGTCATTAGTTCCAGTTATTGTCATATTTATCAGTCATGGTTAAATTCTTCGTCTTTCTCTTTATGTTCTTTGGGACCGTATAATTCTATGGGTTTTTCTTTTTTCCTCCCATGTTTTTTAACTTTTTCGGGTCCTTTATTCTTTTTATTTACAAATGTTGCAGGCAGTTGTTTTGAAGTCCTCATTTTTCCTTTTGGAATCCATACTCTATCACCAACGTGAATACTATTGGGATTGAGTTCAGGGTTGTGTTGAGCAAGCAGCTTCCAATCTTTGTAATTTCCAATATACCAATTGGAAATCAAAGAGAGAGTTTCTCCTTCATATCGTACAACATGAACATAGTATGTCTGCTTGATATTTTTTATTTTTTTTGTTTCAGCTTTTGTAGGGGCAGGTATGGATTTTTTTTGTTTAGGTTGTGTTTTTGTAAAATCCCAGAAATTTTTTTCAACAATGCAGCCCGATAGTAAAGCAGTCAGCAAAAGAATTGTACCTAGTGTGTATTTAGATGATAAGTTCATTCTATTGTACTTCACCCAATCTCTTTATTAATTTTTGAAAGAAGTAGTTTAGCTTTTTTATTATCAGAATTTGTCTTAAGGATCCTTTTTAAATTTTTCAAAGCAGCAATATTTTTCCCATGCAAATTTTGAACAACTGCTAAATTAAATAATGCTTCGTTTTTGTATGGTGGGTTGAGATTGATTGATTTGATAAACACTTCCTCAGCTCTTTTGTAATCTTTAAGTTTAGCATAGGCATATCCCATATTAAAATAAATTGTTGGAGATATGAACTTTAAGTTGAGTGCTCTCTTGTACTCTTCTATTGCAGTTGAATAATCATTTAAACGGATATATAAAAGTCCTAATTGAAAGTGGTTGTGAGGATTAGAAGGCTCTATTTTAATTGCCTTAGAAAGATATATCTTTGCTTGTTTATTATCTCTATTCTGAAGTTTGATACCTTTATCCCTGAAATTATATGCATAGAACCTGGTTATTTCTCTTGACAGCTCAGGGTGATTGATCAATGCTTTTTCAAAAAATGTGATAGCTTTTTCATATTGGTTATTATCTAAAGCTTTGGTTGCTTTTTTTATTTCCAAAATTGTCTCAACATTACTTTTAGTTGGTATTATTTTAGTTATGATTAGGGAATTATATATTGGGCCTCCAGTTTTAATCAGAGTAGTATCTATGTTTTTAAGCTCTATTGTTGATATGTTGTTCAATCCAGATTTTTTTTTATTTTGTTTTTTTTCCACAATGGATTTGGATAGGACAGTTGAGGAGTTATTATTTAAATTTGCAATATCCTTTTTGTCAGTTTTAAAAATTTTATTCTGTGATTTTATTATTGAGGTGTCAGGTCGGAAAATTATTATACTAATAATTGATGCCAATGCAAGTATTAAAATAGCTATATACATAAGAACAGGAGCTTTTGATCCTTTATGTTTTTGTATTACTTTTGTAAAAGATCCATTAGGGTCGTTAGAGTTATGGCTTTCAATATCAAGGAGTTGGGTTGTATCCTCATTGGTTCCTCCGGGTTCAAAAATGATCTCTCCCACTGTCCTATCATAATCTACTGCACTTCCTAGATTAGTAAGATTGGCTTTCCCAATTGTTATTGTTGCTGTTTTCCGCATTACATTTTCTTCAGCAACAATATCATTTTCATAGATTGAATTCATAATTTTACTTAAACCACGGGAAGTTGGCCAGATAGTAAGTTCATGGATACAATCTTCAAGGTCAGTTTGCATTTCACGGCAGGACTGGTAGCGTTTATCAGGGTCTTTTGCAAGGGATCGATGTATGATTGAGTATACTTTTTCCGGCAGGTTGGGTGCAATGGATTCAGCCAGTTTAAACTTACAATCACGAACTTTAGCTAGAACTTCCATGGTTTCGCCAGTGAACGGTTTTTCACCAGTTACCAATTCATATAAAATAATACCAGTTGAAAAAATATCAGAGCGATGATCTATGCTTTGACCTGAAGCTTGCTCAGGAGACATATGAGCAACTTTACCTTTTATGGTTCCAATCTGAGTTAATGTGCTTCTGGCAGCAGCTTTTGCAATTCCAAAGTCAACAATTTTCACATCCCCGTCATATGTTATAATGATATTTTGGGGGGTAACATCCCTGTGAATTAATTTTAGCTCTGTTCCTTGAAGATCTTTTAGATTGTGGGCATAGTCTAAGCCTGAACAGATCAGTGATATTATGTAAAGACAATATCCAAGGTCGATGGAAATATCTTTTTCCTTAGCTTTGTCCAATACTCTGCGCAGATCTTTCCCAAACAGATACTGCATTGCAATATAATAAGTACCTTCAAAATCTCCAAAATCATAAATCTGTACAATGTTTTGATGGTTAAGTAATGCTGCAAGTTTGGCTTCATCTATAAAACAACTGATAAGTTCATTTTCCTGGGCAAGGTGGGGGAGAATTGTTTTTATGGCAATTAGTTTTTCAAAGCCCTGGGAGCCAGTAACCTTACTTTGGAAAAGTTCAGCTAAACCTCCCGCTGCAATTTTATCAATGAGTAAATATTTTCCAAATTTTTTTGGTTCAAACATCTGCTTTTTAATTTTATTATTATATAAAAGTTCTAAATATCTTCATATTATAGTATTATTACTACGAAAATACAAATAATGCCAACAAAAACTCAAAAGAGCTTTATTAATTGTTGTAAATTGATTTATTAAATAGTAACCATGGATTTTTTATAATAAATTACTGATTTGTTATAAACTAATTTATATCAGGATTTTTTTGTCAAAAACTTACTTTTTAAAAAAAAGGATTAATAATTATGGAAGGATTTAAATTCCATGGAATAGCATCCGGGATTAAACCGTGCAATCAACTGGATTTAGGAATTATCTTTTCAGAAAAAACAGCATCAATGGCAGCAGTTTTCACTAAAAACAAGGTAATTGCTGCGCCTGTTGTTTTAGGTAAAGAGAGGTTGAAACATGGCGTATGTCAGGCAATCCTTGTAAATAGTGGTAATGCAAATTGTTTTACAGGGGAACAAGGAGTAAAAGATAGTGTTGAGTCAGCCAGAATTGTTTCAAACAAATTGGAGATACCTGAAAAACTTGTATTCATCGCTTCCACGGGCGTTATTGGACAACCTCTTCCCATGGAGAAGTTTGCAAGGGGAATCCCTCTGCTGATTCAAAGTATTGATTCTGGTAATATTGATAATTTTGCCAAAGCGATCCTTACAACTGATACTCAAACAAAAAAAATAATAGTTAAAAGTGATATTAATGGAAATGAATACACCATAACAGGCATTGCAAAAGGCTCGGGCATGATAAAGCCTGATCTTGCAACACTGCTTGTTTTTATCTGTTCTGATATAAAGATACCTTCTTCTGTTTTACAGCCTGTTTTGGAAAAAGCGTGTGATCGATCTTTTAATAGAATCTCCATTGATGGTGATACAAGCACTAATGATACAGTTGTGTGTCTGGCAAATGGAATGTCACAAGCAAGTATCAAGGATAAAGTGGACATTGATAAGTTTCAAAAAAATTTAGATAAGGTGCTTTTTGATCTTTCAAAAAAAATAGTGAAAGACGGAGAGGGTGCAACAAAACTTGCAAGAATTATAGTCAAAGGTGCACAAACTCCAGAAGATGCATTCCAGACAGCACAAACCATTGCAAATTCGAATCTTGTTAAAACAGCACTGTTTGGAGAAGACCCCAATTGGGGCAGAATAGCTGCTGCTGCAGGACGATCTGGTTCAAAGGTTGTGATGGAAAAAATCGATCTTCAGTTTAATGATGTAGTGATTGTTGATAAGGGACAATGGTGTGGAAAAGATGCTGAAGACCAAGCAGATATTGTCCTGAAAAAAGATGAATTTGATATAACACTTAACCTTAACATTGGTAAATATGAAGATTATTTCTTATTTTGCGATTTTTCACAACTATATGTAACAATAAATGCTGATTACAGATCATGACAATGAGATTACAGAAATTTCTTGCAAATGCAGGCATCTGTTCAAGGAGAAAAGCTGAGGAGTTTATTGTACAAGGCAGAATCAAGGTAAATGATAAGAAAATAACTATGCTTGGGACTAAAATCGATCCTGAAAAAGATATTATCTTATTTAATGATAAAAAAGTTGTTCTTAACCAACAAAAAGAAAACATATACATTGCTTTAAATAAACCTGTGGGTTTTATCTCATCATGTTCCCATGGAAAAGAAAAAATTATCCTGGATCTGGTAGATATTGAGGAACGGGTATATCCTGTGGGAAGACTTGATAAAGATTCTGAAGGGTTGATTATACTGACTAATGATGGAAACCTGCACAATAAACTTTCCCACCCCTCTTTTGATCATGAAAAAGAGTATGATGTGAAAACCTGTAACGTTATAACCGATGAAGCTGTAAGAAAGATGGAGAGGGGAATTTATATTGATGGTGTAAAAACACGCAGGTCAAAAGTAACAAAGCTTTCAAAATTTCGATTCACAATGGTATTGAAACAGGGCAGGAACCGTCAAATCAGAAAAATGGTGGAAAAGGTTGGAAACCGGGTAAAGAGTCTAAAAAGAGTAAGAGTATCACACATACTGCTTGGTAATTTAAAGCAAGGAGCTTGGCGGCACCTTACTCAAAAAGAGATCCAAAAGTTTAGAAAATCTTAAAGAAAAAAATCACATCAAATTCCTATACAAGCGGTTGGATACCTACTGCCTTTTTTATTTTAGATAAGAATGGAGCTGAGTATTCCCTTGCTTTTTCTTTTCCTTTAATAAGAATATTCTCAATATCTCCTGGTGAGCTTATTAGTTCATTGTATTGAGCTCTTGGTTTTTCTAATATTTCATTTATGTATTCAAAAAGTTCTTGTTTCATTTTTCCCCAGGCAATGCCTTGTGTATACCTTTTTTTCATGGTTTCAACCTCTTTTTTAGTTGCAAATGCTTCAAATATTGAAAATAGTGTACATTTATTGTAATCTTTGGGTTCATCTGGTTCCTGGGAGTTTGTTTTGATTTTCATAATAAGTTTTCTAAGGCGTTTTTCTGTATCAAAAAGTGGTATTGTATTATTATAGCTTTTGCTCATTTTTCTGCCGTCAAGACCTGATAATACAGAGCTTGACTCATCTACTACAACTTGAGGGTAAGTAAACATATCCTTATATTGATGGTTAAATTTATGGGCAATATCCCTGGTCATTTCCAGATGCTGAATTTGATCCTTACCCACCGGGACATTTTTTGCATTGAACATTAAAATATCTGCTGCCATAAGTATTGGGTAACTGAAAAGTCCCATGGAGATATTTTGATCCATCTCTTTATTTCCTGCATTTTTATTTTCATCAATATTGGCTTTATATGCATGGGCACGGTTCATCAAACCTTTTGAGGTGATACAGGTTAAAATCCATGTTAACTCTGGGATTTCAGGTATGTCAGATTGTCTGTAAAAAACACAATTGTCAGTGTCCAGACCTAGAGCTATCCAGGCAGCAGCTATTTCCAGAGTTGATTTTTTAACTCGCTCTGGGTTTTGACATTTAATAAGGGAATGAAGATCTGCAAGAAAGTAATATGACATAAGGTTTTTATCTTTACTTGTTTTAACAGCAGGACGAATCGCACCTACAAAATTTCCAAGATGGGGTGTTCCACTTGTTGTAATCCCAGTTAAAAAGTCAGCATTTTTCATTATATTATTTCCTGATTTTGATTTAAACAACTTTTTTATGAGGGAATTAACATACTACTTAGTTAAGAATCAATCAATTTTTTTTCTTTAATATATCTTGCAGCATATTCTTTTTCATCGATTTTAGACTTTATTTGTTTGTCAAGCTTGGCATCAAGAGTTGCCGTAAGTATCTGTTTGTAAACATGTCCTGGTTTTAGACCCATTAAAAGTAAATCTTTGCCCTGAAGAGAGATTTTAACCTCTCTTAATTGTGTATAAAAATGAATAATTGCTTTTTTGCTTTTTTGTGTATTGGCAGAGGCTATCATATAAAGAATCAATTCAGTTCTAAAAATAGAAAGCAGTGAATACAACTCACTGTTTTTTAGTGGTAAATTGTTTTCAAGATATGATAAATATTTTTCAGCTTTAAGCCGGTTTTTTAAAATTATTGTTTTCTCTTTTACAGGAAATTTTAACCGTGAACACAGATCCTTTGCAATCTTAAAAGAACATTTTTTTATCAGTGCCATAAAATATAAGGGCCATTTAAGATATTTTATATCTGCATAAAGCAGATCATGCCATGATATAGCTTTATACACTTCATCAAAAAGTTTATAGGTATCTCCATCAATATTCAGTTCAGGGTGAAGTATTTTTTCAAGACCATAGCTTTGGAGGCTTTTAATTGCAGGGACAGGGTTCTCTTCTTCAAAGATTTGTTTTAGTTCAGACAGAACCCTTAATCCGCTTAAATTATTAAAGCATCCGATATCAATGGCATTTTTAATTAAAGAAGATGTAACCTTCCCAATTTTATAATCAAACCTGTTGGCAAATTTAATAGCTCGGAAAATGCGTGTGGGGTCTTCCACAAAACTTAGATTATGCAATACTCTAATTGTTTTGTCTTTAAGATCTCTGTTTGCACCGAAAAAATCAATGATTGTTCCAAAATCATCCGGGTTGAGGCAGACTGCAAAAGTATTGATTGTAAAGTCTCTTCTGAAAAGGTCTGATTTAATGGAACTCTTTTCTATGATGGGCAGGGCAGCAGGGGTTTTGTAATATTCCAATCTTGCAGAAGCAACATCAATTTTAGAGCTGTCAGGGAAAATTATTACAGCAGTACCAAATTTTTTATACCCATGGGCTCTTAAGCCATTTATTTTTGCATATTTTTTTGCAAAAGCAATTCCATCTCCCTCAACAACAATGTCAATATCGTCATTTTTTTTGTTAATAAGAAGGTCCCTTACAAAACCTCCTACTACATATGTCCCATATCCAAGTTTATCTCCTGTTTTTCCAAGGGATCTAAGGAGTTCTTGATGATAATTGTCCAGCCTCTGGGAGATAATTTTATTTATTTTTCTTTTTTTAGCCTCTTTTATTGTATTGATATTACCCTTATCTGACTGTTTTATATCTTTATTGTGCTGCACAAGGAAATCCAAAAGATCTGTTTTTGTAATCACACCAATGATTTTATTATTCTGCTGTACTGGCAGAATTCTCTGACCATTTTCAATGATTACCTGTTCAATTGTTGCAAGAGTAGCATTTTCAGAAATAGTTATAATATCAGAATCCATATACTCTTTAACAGATAAATTATCAAGTTTATGATATAGTATTTTTTCTATGGTGTGTCTTGTGATGTAACCTGGACCAGAGTGTGAATCCTTATTAGTAACTAAAAGTACATTTTTATTGTATTGTGTCATGAGTCTGCTTGCATCTTTACATGGCATTTCAGACTCAATAGTAATTACAGGCGAACTCATAAGTTTTGTTGCCAGGGAAAAAGATTTGAAACTTCTTATAAGAATTTTTATAAGTTGCTGTTCAACCTGGGCAATGGTTTTATTGTTTATAATGGCTGATGCTGCATACAGGTGCCCGCCGCCACCAAAATTAGCTAGAATTTTTCCTACATCTATATCAGGCAGACGATTTCTGGCTATTATATTTACTTTATTATCCATTAACATAATAGTAAAAAAAACATCCAGGTTTTCCATTCTTACAATTTTTTGAACAATGGAAGCAAGATCAGCAATATATTTTGGAGAAGAGATGGTGGATATATGGACATCAACACCATTAATTCGATGTTTAACCATTTCATTTAACAACTCATTGAGCCAGGTTACCTGTTCAGATCTTATCTCCTTAATTACAAGTTGGGAAATTGTGTCAAGGCTTGCTCCACTTGACAAAAGAAAGGCTGCCTCTCTAAAATCGTCAGGTTTTGTTGAAGAATAAGTAAAAAGACCAGTGTCCTCATAAATCCCAAGTGCCATGATTGTAGCTTCATCACCATTGAGTTGTATTTTCTTCTCTCTGATTATTTTACTTAGAATTGTTACAGTGGCGCCACAATTACAAATAAGCTCAAAAGAGCCTTTAATATCATCATCAAATGGAGGATGATGATCATAAATATGAATATCAATGTCATCCCTTTCTAAAAGCTTATCAACACCAAAAAGTCTGTTTTTTTGTTTTGTATCGACAATAACAAGTCTTTTAACAGATGAATAATCTATTAAAGATGGTTTTGCCATATTAAAAAGGTAGCTCATGGTGCTGATAAAGAAGTCTTTAAGATTTTTTTCCTGGGTCCCGGGAAAAATAATTACAGAATCAGGATAGAGTTTTTGAGCTGCTAGCATTGATGCAACAGCATCAAAATCTGCATTAATATGGCTTGTAATTATTGTATCTGGTTTAATTTTTTCTCTGCCCACGATTGAATATCCATTATAATCAGTGTATAAAGTATATAAATATATTTATAGTATATTAAAATTTATTTTACAATTGTTCTCTAATGTGCTTATGATATTGCTTAACTAATAAATGATTTAAAAAAGAGGGGTATTATGCCTGAAGTATTTTTATGGACAGGAAAAAATCCAAAAGGCAGGAAAATAAAGGGAGAATTGGAAGCTGAAAGTGCAGATCAGGTCCGTACAAGCTTGCAAAGAAGAAAGATAACTCCGATACGAGTAAAGAAGAAACCAAAGGATATTTTTGAGAACATAACCTTTCTCCAACCTCCAGTTAAGGAGAATGATGTTATTGTCTTTTCAAGGCAATTTTCCACTATGATTGATGCAGGACTTCCCCTATTGCAATGCCTTGAAATTCTACATTCCCAGCAGGAGAATCCCACATTCAAAAAAATCTTAAAGCAGGTCAAAACAGGCGTTGAATCTGGTGAAACCTTTGCCGATGCATTAAAAAAACACCCTAAAGTATTTAATGAATTGTTTGTAAATATGGTAGCAGCAGGAGAAGCAGGAGGAATATTAGATGTTATTTTGCAACGTTTGTCAGCCTATATGGAGAAGATGGCAAAGTTGAAAAAACAGGTTAAAGGAGCCATGATTTATCCTGCAGTAACAATGATTATAGCTGTAGTAGTAGTAGCTGTTCTTCTAATATTTGTAATTCCGGTTTTTACAGAGATGTTTTCATCCATGGATAAAGCACTGCCCACGCCCACATTAATTGTTGTAGGATTAAGTGACGCAGCCATTAAATTTAAATGGGTTTTATTGGGTCTGGTAATTATTATTCCAATTATTTTCCGTAGAATATATAAGTCCAATAGAGGAAAAATAATTTTGGATGATTTTTTTTTAAAACTTCCTGTATTTGGAATATTAATAAGAAAAGTTGCTGTTGCAAAATTTACAAGAACTGCAAGTACAATGTTATCAAGTGGTGTTTCCATCCTTGATACTTTAGATATTGTTGCAAGAACTTCTGGTAATAAATCTGTTGAATTTGCAATTTTGGATGTTAAATCTGGTATAGCTGAAGGTCGCTCCATGTCTGATCCTCTGCTTGAAAGCGGAGTTTTCCCTTCCATGGTATGTTCCATGATTGCTGTTGGTGAATCAACTGGTGCTCTGGATATTATGCTGCAAAAAATTGCTGATTTTTATGATGATGAAGTTGATCAGGCTGTTGGTAATCTTACTGAATTAATTGAGCCTTTTATGTTGGTATTTCTGGGAGTAATTATTGGTGGTCTTGTAATCTCAATGTATCTTCCAATCTTTAAAATGGCAGGCGCACTGTAAATTTTTTAACTGTGTTTTCCCACGAAAAAAATATTAACAATGAGTTAAAGTGGATATTTTTATTTAGACTCCTTTTTGCCATCGTGCTTATTTTTTCAACTCTGATCTTTTGTATAGGGAAAGATATTCCTCTTTTAACCCAACCTTTTGTTTCATTGTATGTAGTTGCAGTATTGATTATAATTACTTCGGTTATCTATATTTCTCTTTTGAACAGAGGGAAACACAATACCTACCTCATCTATACCTGGGCAATTATCGAGACATTTTTTGTAACCTCTATTATTTATGTTACAGGGAGTTTTGAGAGTATTTTTATATTCCTTTATTTAATTGTTATTATATGTGCCAGCATATCTCTTTTCTATAGGGGCGGATTGATAATTGCCACTGTCTCAAGTTTACAGTATTGTACTCTTATTGGTCTGGATTACTATGGGATTGTTAATGTTTTTACAAGAACACTGCATCTTGCAACACACTATAGTGGCACCTATATTTTATTTAAAATAGCCATTGTCGTATCAGCATGTTATGCCATTGCCATACTAAGTGGCATCCTTGCTCTAAATGCAAAAAATACAAGACATGATTTAAAAGTTACCCAGGGTCATCTTAAAAGAGTTGAAAGAATGGGAGCTGTCGATGAAATGCTCTCAGGTATAACCCATGAGATAAAAAATCCCCTTGCCTCTTTGTCCGGTGCAATTCAACTTTTAAAAGAGAATGCAAAAACTGGATCATCTGACTACAGATTGATGCAGATAGTATTGAGGGAGACCCAAAGACTTCAAAGTATTGTTAATAATTTTTCCATATTTATTAAGCCTGGAACAACTGACGTGGCAATAACAAAACTTGATACAGCAATTTTAGAAATAATTGAACTTTTCCTGCATGCTCCACAATATAATGATAATATTAGTGTAATTACTAAAATTGATGAGAATATACTTGTTGAGATTGATCCGATACATTTCAGGCAGATCATATGGAATCTTTTAACAAATGCAGCTCAAGCCATGGGAAATGCTGGTGAAATTCATATAACACTCAATAAGCCTTCTAAGGATCGTGTCTATCTCAATATTATTGACTCGGGCTGCGGGGTTTCAAAAGAGGATATGCCATCGGTTTTCGATCCATTTTTCACAACAAAAGAGGAAGGAACAGGATTAGGTCTTTCAATAGTACATAAACTTGTTGATTTATATAATGGAATCATCGACTTTGAATCGATTAAAGGGTCAGGTACGACATTTACTATAATTTTCAAAGGATATTCTATAGATTTTTAATACTTTTTTCTAAAAATTGCTTGCAGCAATATACCTTTTTATTCTTTATTCAATAATAAATATTATATCATATCTTGAATTAAATCTGAAAATAGGCTAATTTTATTTGCTTAAATTTAATTTGTACCAACTTGATCAAATATTGGATCATAAAAAGCGAAAAGAGAGGTAAAGAAAAACATCACCTATGGATGAAAATATAAGCAAGGTTATTAAACAGCGCAAAATTAAAATTGATGAGCTGAAACAAAACAGTGTCCAACTATATCCCAATAATTTTAAAAATTCACACTCCATTGCACAATTACACTCCATAATTAAAGCAGACCCGGAATCATTGGGAGAAGATGGGACAAATTTTGCCATTGCCGGCAGAATGATGGCTGTTAATAAAATGGGTAAATCCTCTTTTATCAGATATAAGGATGGGACAGGACAAATCCAGGCATACTTAAAAAAAGATATTATCGGCGATGAAAAATACGCACTTTTTAAAAAACTTGACATTGGTGATTTTGTCGGGATCAAAGGACCGCTTTTTAAGACCAGAACCGGGGAGTGGACAATAATTGCAAAGGAGTTCCAGCTTGTTTCAAAAGCCCATCGACCTTTACCTGAAAAATTTCATGGTTTAAAAGATCCTGAAAAAAGATACAGGCAGAGATATCTTGATCTTATTATGAATGAAAATACAAAGGATATATTTGTTAAAAGGAGCAGGACAGTAAGTGCTTTAAGAAGTTTTTTTGAGGATCATGGGTTTATGGAGGTTGAAACCCCAATGATGCAGCCCTTACCCGGTGGTGCTGAAGCCACCCCTTTTAAAACATGGCACAACGCTCTTTCCATGGATTTATATTTAAGAATAGCTCCAGAACTTTATCTTAAAAGATTAGTTGTGGGAGGTTTTGAAAAAGTATTTGAGATAAATAGAAATTTCAGGAATGAGGGTGTCTCAACAAAACATAATCCTGAATTTACCATGGTTGAATTTTATCAGGCATATGCAGATTATGAAGATTTAATGAATTTAACTGAAAAAATGTTTACCTTTGTAGCAAAAGAGGTCACAGGCTCAGAAACAATCGAATATCAAGGGGATTTTATTGATTTTTCCAAAACATGGAGAAGAATATCAATGATTGACTCATTAATTGAGATTGGTGGTATAAATTCTGAAGCTTTGAAAAACAGAGAGGCACTTTTAAAAATTGCCCAACAAAAGAGTATTGAGATTACAAAAAAAGAGAATTTTGGAAAGATTTTAACAAAACTATTTGATATACTGGTTGAACCAGAACTTATACAACCTACATTTATTACAGGATATCCTGTGGAAGTTTCTCCACTCTCTAGGAAAAGTGATTCAAATCCTGAATTAACTGATAGATTTGAACTTTTTATTGCAGGTAAAGAGATTGCAAATGGATTTTCAGAATTAAATGATCCTGAAGATCAATATGAAAGATTTCTTCAGCAATCTTCCCAAAGAGATGATGGCGATGAAGAGGCACATATCATGGATTTGGACTATGTAGAGGCCCTTGAATATGGTATGCCGCCAACAGCTGGCCAAGGTATTGGAATTGACAGACTTGTAATGCTTCTTACTGATTCAGATTCCATTAGAGAAGTTATACTTTTCCCACACATGAGAAAAAATCAATAACAGATGCCTTTTGAATTATTCATAGCAGCCAGATATCTAAAAGCAAAAAGAAAAGAAGGGTTTAGGTTTATATCACTGGTTACTTTTCTTTCCATTGCAGGCGTTACAGTGGGTGTCATGGCCCTTGTGATTGTCATTTCTGTAATGAGTGGAGCTGAAAACAGCTTTAGAGAGAAAATACTCGGGCTTAATCCCCATCTCCTTATCATGAATAATAGCGGTAAATTTGATAATTATAATAGGGTAATAGATAAGATAAAAACCATTAAAAATGTTGACAATGTGTCTCCTCTTTTATTTAGCCAGATTATGGTAAGATCAGCAAGCTCTTTTACAGGGGGATTGCTGCGAGGCATTGACCCTTCAAGCAAAGTTAAGCTGATCAAAGGATTTAGCCCTGACGAATTGAAGATAGCCTTAAAACCAAGGAGTTTTAATCAAAAATATCCTGGAATTATTGTTGGCAAACAACTTGCTGTAAATCTTGGTATAGCCATTGGCAGTAAAATTGTTTTAATGTCTCCGGTCGGGATTCTGTCACCCGTGGGACATATCCCTTCAATGTCCCGGTTTGAAGTAACAGGAATTTTTGAATCTGGAATGTCTGAATATGACAGTGCTTTGATTTATACTAACATTCTTGAGGCTCAAAAAATTACAGGGATGCACAATGCAGTATCTGCATTAGGTGTCTGGATTGATGACATTTTTGCAGTGAAGCCCTTAAAAACTAAGATTTTATCCATACTTGATTATAAGTTTTATATTAGAGACTGGATGGATATCAATCAAAGTTTCTTTTCAGCTTTAAAGCTTGAAAAAAAAGCAATGTTTATAATTCTCATTCTTATTATTTTTGTTGCAGCATTTAATATTGCAAGTGCTCTTATGATGATGGTCATGGAGAAAACAAAAGATATCGCAGTTTTAAAAACTATGGGTGCAACTGATCAAATCATTAGAAGAATTTTTATTATCAAAGGTATGATAATTGGGACTTTAGGAACTTTTCTCGGAACAATATCAGGCGTCCTAGTCTGTTTTTGGCTCAAAACATATGAATTTATTCACCTGCCAGCTGCATATCCTTTTAAGACTCTTCCTGTTGAATTAAACCTGATGGAGATTGCAGTAATTGCTGTTTCTGCCCTGCTGATATGTTTTGTATCTACAATATATCCTTCCAGCAGAGCATCAAAAATGGACCCGGTTGAGGCATTGCGTTATGGATAAACTTGATAAACAAGAACCCATTATACACCTCAAAGAAGTTTCAAAGGGGTTTTATGCAAGAGAAGCAAGAATTGATATTCTGGATCATGCTGATTTTTCCATTAAAAAAGGAGAGACTGTTGCAATCGTAGGTGCCTCGGGTATTGGTAAATCAACGTTGTTAAATATATTGGGTACTCTTGACAAACCAGATAATGGTAATCTTATATTTAAGGGGAAAGATCTTTTTTTATTGAAAGATGTTGAGCTTGCACAGTTTAGAAATAAAAGAATCGGTTTTGTGTTCCAATTTCACTATCTATTGCTCGGGTTTACTGCCCTTGAAAATGTTGCTATACCCTGTATGATAAATTCAAGTATCAATGGGAAAAATATTATTGGCAGGTCCGGGGGGAACAAAGACAGTATTGAAAAAAAAGCCTTAGATATACTTGAGCGGGTAGGGCTTAAACATCGCACTGCAAGTATGGTTTCAGATTTATCCGGGGGAGAACAGCAGCGGGTTGCTTTGGCAAGAGCACTTGTTAACAATCCTGATCTGCTGTTGGCTGATGAGCCCACGGGTAATTTAGATAAGGGTAACAGCAGGAGCGTACACCAATTAATAAATGAGTTGAATAAAGAGATGGGCATGACAATTGTAATTGTTACCCATAATGAAGAGCTTGCAGGTTTGATGGAAAGAAAAGTTACTATTAATAATGGTAAAATAGTGTCAACATCAAATTTATTTTAAAGTTTTATAAGACCATGTTGAAAAGAGAGAAGATAAATATGTTAAAAAAAATGTTTTTATTCTTATTGGTATTGATTTATTTCTCACCTTTAAACCTCCATGCCCAGGAAAATATCAGTGTGGGTTTTTTCCCGTTTAATATTTATGCAGGCAGCGATATTAAGACTCTTAAAGATAAAATACCCATGATGATTGGTGATGAAATTAAAAAAGCCGGGGCCAATCTTGTAACTATAGATCAACAATACAATAGTGTTGATTTTGATTATAATAAATTTAAAAAAATCGGGATTGAATATGGTGTTGATTATATATTAGTAGGCAGCTTGTTTGAGGCAGGCGGGAAAATCAGCATTGATATGAAAATGGTTGATATATACAAATCAGCACCTGAGAAAACATTTTTTTCTCAAATTGATGGGGTTGAAAATTTATATTCAGCTGTAAACCAATTGAGTAAAGAGCTTATCTCTGTCATTTTTCAAAAAAAAATAGTTGCAAAAATTGAAATACAAGGCAATGTGCGTATTGAAAAAGATGCGATTCTGAGGGTTGTTGATATAAAATCAAAGGATATTGTCAACTTAAGCAAAATTTCGCAAAATTTGAAAAATATCTATAAGCTCGGTTATTTTAAAGATGTTACTGCTGAAAGAGAAAAACTCGATACTGGCATTAAACTAATTTTTAAAGTAGTTGAAAGACCTTCTGTCAGAGTTATCACGTTTAAGGGAAATAAAAAATTTGACGAGAAAGAATTGAATGAAGTTGTTAATACTGGTACGGGCTCTATTCTGAATATTTTTAAAATCAATAGAGATACCATGCGAATCAAAGAACTCTATAAATCAAAGGATTATCACAACTGCTCTGTATCTTATGATGTTAAAAAGGTCAAAAACAATCAAGCAGATATATTGATCAAAATAGAAGAGGGAGAAAAGCTGAAAGTTGAAGAGATTTCATTTGAGGGTAATGTCTATTTTGATGATGATGACCTCAGAGATGAGATGAAAACCGATGAAAAAGGGTTTTTTGCTTTTATTACCTCTTCGGGTGAACTTGACAGGGCAGAACTTCAAAGAGATGTTGTTCGGATTGAATCCCATTATAAGAATAAAGGTTTTATGGATGCCAAGGTTTCTGAACCAGAGATAAAATATGGCAAGCACAGTATTCTCATACATTTTGATATTAAAGAAGGTATCCAATACAAGATTAATAAAGTAAAATTCCAGGGGGATTTAATATTATCAGAGAAAAAACTTTTTCAAGAAATTGGAATTGATAATAAAAAATATTATTCCAGGGATGTTTTAAGGGATGATCTTTTCACCCTTAATGATATTTATATAAACCAGGGGTATGCTAAACCAGATATTTCTCCTGTTGTGGACAGGAATATAAAAGAACAACTTGTTGATTTGACTTTTCGTATCAAAAAGGGTCCTCCAGTCTATTTTGAAAGAATAACAATCAATGGGAACACAAGAACCCGGGACAAGGTTATAAGACGAGAGCTGAAAGCTGTAGAAACAGAGTTGTTCAGTAAAAAGAAAGTTCAAAAAAGCCTTAGGAATCTTAACAGGTTAAATTATTTTGAAAATGTTGAAATAACACCCTTTCACGGTTCAAGCGAAGATAAGATGGATTTAAACATTGATGTTACTGAGAAAAATACCGGGAATTTTATGTTTGGAATTGGTTACAGCACAAAAGATAAAACCTATGGCAGTTTTGAAGTAACAGAAGGGAATCTGTTTGGCAGAGGTCAGATTGTTAAGGCAAGAACCAAGATTGGTCAGGAAGCAACTCTTTTTTCAGTACAATTTATTGAACCCTGGCTGTTTGATATACCATTAAGAAGTGCAGTTGAGATCTACCATACTAACGAAGAGTATGACTATTATGAAAAAGAGTCCCAGGGCGGTGTTTTAAGTGTATCATATCCAGTTATTGATGATTTAAGGGTCGGGATAAAATATCAATATGAAGATTTTACAATTAGCGAGGTTGATACTAAGTCTACCACTGTAGACCCAGGAGATTTTTTAACTGCCAGTATAACCCCAAGCCTGACCTATGATACAAGAGACAGAAAATTTGTTCCAAGAAAAGGAGTCCTTTGCAAATTATCATATCAATATGCTGCTGATGCCTTAGGTGGTGATATTGAATTCACAAAAATCATTGCAGAGGCTGGTGTATTTGTTCCAATTTTTTGGAAATTTACATGGGTTGTTTACTGCAAAGGTGGATATCTTGATGATAAAACAGGTGGTAATCCAGATATAGATTATGAAAGGTTCTACCTTGGAGGTATAAACTCAATTAGAGGATTTGACTCAAGAGATATTTATGCAAGCAAAATAAACGGTGAGGAGCGGGGAGGTGAAAAACTTATTCAGGTAAATACTGCCATTACTTTTCCATTGGTTGAGAAACAGGGAGTATCTGGTATAGTTTTTTATGATCAGGGTGATGTTTTTTTAGACAATGAGACCATTACTCTGTCTGATAATTATTCAAGCTATGGTTTGGGTGTAAGATGGGCTTCACCAATGGGATCAATGAGATTGGAATATGGAATTGTAGAGAATGGAAAAGATATAGAAGATTCAGGAAGCGGTCGGTTTCAGTTTTCAATTGGAGCGCAATTTTAAATTAAATTTTGGAGGATATAATGAGAAAAGTTATTAAATTGATAGTTATTACAATGGTTTTAGCTTTCACAACAGGGTTGCCTGTTTTTTCTGCTGATGTTGCAAAAATCGGGTTGGTTGATTTTCAGAAAATCATGGCAACTTCAAGTGCTGGTAAATTAGTTCAAAAAAAATTACAGGCAAAAGGCAATGAGTTTGCTAAAAAATTGCAGAATATGCAAAAGGAGATTGTTGAGTTAGAGAATACAATTAAGAGAGAATCAATGGTGTTAAGCCAGGATAAACGAACAGAAAAAGGTCGTGAATATCGTATTAAAGTAAATGATTTTAATCAGGAAAAGAAAAAATTACAATTTGACCTTAAACAGCTTGAAAAAAAAGAAGTAGATAAAATGCAAAAAAATGTATTTGATATTGTTGATAAGATTGGAAAAAAGGAAGGGTATTTACTGGTTATTGAAAAGAAAACAGCTGGAGTTATATATAATCCTGCATCCATTGATATTACAGAAAAAGTAATTAAAGTATATAATAAAATGACTGCGAAACAAAAATAGGTTTGCTATAGTATTGTCATGCAGCTGAGTATAAAAAAAATTGCTGAAATAATTGATGCACAAATCATCGGGGATGAGACCTTAATAATTAGTAGAGTCTCTTCTTTTGAAAATGCCGACAATTTAACTCTTACCTTTGCATCTGATTTAAAATTTCTTAAAAGGCTTGACAAAAGTAAAGCTGGAGCTGTTATTATCCCGGCAGATTTTGATATCCCTTTAAATAAAACACTCTCCCCGGTTTTATTAAAAACCAGTGAGGCAAAACATAAATTTTTTAAAATCCTTAAACTTTTTAATCCTGTAACACTGGTGAAAAAAGGTATTGCTGCCAATGCACATATCGGTGACAATGTGAAACTTGGCAAAGAGATTTCCATATATAGCGGTGTTTACATTGGTGATAATGTGAGCCTGGGCAACAGAGTTGTATTAATGCCCAATGTTTTCATCGGGGATTATGCTAAAATAGGAAAAGATACTATTATTGAGCCCAACACAACAATAATGGGAAAATCAGAAATTGGCAACTTTGTCCATATCCATGCAGGCACAGTTATAGGTAGTGATGGATTTGGATTTACTCAATCTGATAATATCCATAAAAAAGTTTTCCACGCAGGTTATGTTTGTGTTGGGGATAATGTTGAAATTGGTGCCTGTAATACAATAGATCGAGGCACATTTGGAAAAACCTGGTTAAAAAATGGTGTGAAAACCGACAATCTTGTACATATTGCCCACAATGTGATCATTGATGAGAACTCTTTGATTATATCCCAGGCCGGCATTGCAGGAAGTACTGAAATTGGTAAAAATGTAATTATTGCAGGCAAAGCTGGTGTGTCAGGTCATCTGAAAATTGGTGATAATTCCATAGTAGGACCATGTGCAGGTGTATTGTCTGATGTTCCTCCCAATGAAATAGTTTCTGGAATGCCCCACATGCCCCACAGATTATGGCTTAAAATATCAAGGATTATTCCAAGACTGCCTGACTTGAGAAAAAAATTGTTTTCCCTTGAGAAAAGAGTTGAAAAAATTGAAAAAAAATAACATAAATTTGGAGTATATATGATTCACCCAACTGCTATTATTGACCCGACAGCTGAGATTGATTCAAATGTGAAAATAGGACCCTATTCAATCATAAAGAGTGATGTCTGTATTGGATCTGGAACTGAAATAGGACCATACGCAACCATTGATCAATATGTTACCATTGGATCTGACTGCCAGATTTTTCAATATGCTTCCATAGGAGCTGCACCCCAGGATTTAAAATTTACAGGGGAAAAATCATACCTTAAAATTGGGAAAGGCACAATAATCAGAGAGTTTGCCACAATTAACCGAGGCACAGAACTTGGTGGAGGCTATACAGAGTTAGGTGAGAACAATTATTTAATGGCCTATACACATATTGCCCATGACTGCATCACTGGGAAAAACGTTGTGCTTGCCAATAATGCAACTCTTGGTGGTCATGTCATTGTTGGAAACAATGTCACCCTTGGAGGGCTTGTGGCTGTTCACCAATTTGCACAGATTGGTGATTTTGCTTATATCGGAGGTAAATCAGCAGTTGTTAAGGATATTCCTCCCTATGTTATAGCTTCTGGTGACCGTGCAAGCCTGCATGGTTTGAATAATGTAGGTCTTAAGAGAAATAATTTTTCCAAGGCATCTATTTTTGAGTTGAAAAAAGCCTATAGAATAGTTTTCAGGATAGGGCTTACAATAAAACAGGCATCGGAACGTGTCAAAGCTGAAGTGGAGCAGGTACCTGAAGTTAAAAATTTTATGAACTTTATTAAAAATTCAAGCAGAGGCATAACCAGGTAATCCATGAGAATAGGACTTATTGCCGGAGGTGGCCCTTTTCCAGAACTTTTTTTAAAAAAAGCTATTGAAAAAGGGTATAAAGTCTTTGTTGTTGCATATATAAATGAAGCTGATCAAATTTTAAAAGAGATTGCAGACTCCATAACATGGATGCATCTAGGGCAAATCAGCCGGTTAATAAAGTTTTTTAAAAAAAATATGGTTAAAGATGCTGTGATGCTTGGGACAATAAAAAAAACCAGAATTTTTTCTGATATTAAACCTGATTTTAAGGCACTTGCTTTTTTTGCAAAATTAAAACAAACCCATGATGATTCGATTTTGACCTCCTTTGCAAATTTGATTGAAAAACATGGCATTATAGTCAAGCCATCCACTTTTCTTCTTCCGGAACTTATAAATAAAAAAGGCTGCTGGACAAAAAGAAAACCCTCTAAAACAGAAACTCAAGATATCATTGCAGGCTGGCCCATTGCCAAACAAATTGGAAAATTTGATGTTGGTCAATGTATTGTTGTAAGTAATGGAGCTATATTAGCTGTTGAAGCTATAGATGGCACAGATGCCACTATTCTGCGTGGCGGGAATCTTGCTGATAAAGAGACCGTGGTTGTTAAAATTTCAAAACCAAACCAGGATTTAAGATTTGATCTGCCTTGTACTGGATGTGAGACTATTAGGATAATGCATCAAGCTGGAGCCTCTACTCTAGTATTGGAAGCTGAGAAAAGCATATCATTTGATCGAGAAAGTATGATTTTACTTGCAGATAAACATGGTATTTGCATTCAGGTAATGGAAGATAAGGATTTTAGCTGAATCTTTTAGCACTGGGTATAAAACCAGGCGGTTCAGAATTTTATGAAAAAACATATATTTATTTCAACTGGTGATTTTTCTGGTGATCTGCACGCCACAGCTCTTATAGATACAATCTTAACAATAAATTCACAGAAAAAGAGACCTGATTCTTTTCAAATAACAGGTATTGGCGGCAATGAAATGCGTTTAACTGCAGATGTTTTTCTTGCTGATATTCTAAGTATTGAGGGATTTGGCTTAAGTGGTCTCTTTAATAAATATCTTTTTTTTAGTGATCTGTTAAACAATAAAATTAAAACCTATTTTGAATTAAATCGACTAATACTATAAGGTCTGGTAAATTTAATTAAAAATAGGTTTTAATTTTATTGTTTAATAGATCACTAAAAAAAAGAAA
>CAZMEX010000050.1:0-19049 GCA_964565415.1 uncultured Desulfobacterales bacterium
TGTATTCACTGTTTTTTCCTTCAGCAACCAGCTGGAGGATTTCAATTTCTCTGGAAGTCAGGGTTTCAGAACTCCCAGCAGTATCCCATTGGAAATCTGTAACTGCATATTTTACTAAAATACCGGTTAACTCACGGCTGATGCAGGAGTACCCTGCCTAAAGGAAAAGGAGATATCATTATAACACTTAAAAGCAATACAAAAATCAATAAAAAAAAGCAAAAACTGCTTCTGAGCTAATCAGACTTATCAGCAGTTAAATAATTTTTAATAGTGTTTATTGCTCCCTCTTCTGGATATGAATGTCATGCCAGTGAAGGTGTGGTTGCCTTGCTTGCAGCCTGTCAAAATATCCAAACTAACGCGATGAAAGGTGACCACACCGTAACGGGTTATGGTAATAATTTATATGGAAAATCAATATTTTTAACAATTGTGCATCCACTAAAAACTGGTTCAAATAAATAAAAATTTATATTATTTTCCCTTTTTTCATGATACTTTAATCGCTTAAGCAATAAAGCAAACTATTGGAATGGTAGGATTTTTTTATATTTATGATTAAAAAAGATATATTTAATAACAGCGCAAAAGAGCAATTAAAAGCTGCCCAGAAAGATCGCCTCTACTCCTTTTTAATGGCAGAAGGCTCCATCCGAGGTGCTGTCATGCACAGCACCCGCATGGTTAATGAAATGCGGGCAAACCATGATCTTGGTATTGTTGAAACTCTTATTCTTGGACATGCTTATATTGCTGCTGCCCTCCTTACCTCCAACTTAAAAGGCAAAGACAGAGTAAGCATTAACATAAAATGTTCAGGATTGGTCAAGGGAGTTGATGTTGAATCAAATGTTTTTGGTGAAGTACGAGGATATCTTAAAAACAGTCACATGGATATTAAAAACCCTGAAAAAGTCAAATCTTTATCTCAGTTTTTTGGTGCTGGATTTTTAACAGTGACTAAATATCTTGAAGATGCAAAAATGCCATACTCAGGTCAAATTATGCTTGAACACGGAAGTATTGCCAAAGACCTTGCAAATTATTTTCTAATATCGGAACAGACACCAACAGGGTTTAAATTAAGTATCAATTTTAATCCCAAAGGAGAAGTCATTGGAGCCGGAGGGATTTTCTTACAGGCAATGCCTGGTGCAGATGATAATACATTGATTAAAGCAGAAAAACTTCTTCAAACCATTGAATCAGAAGGTGCAATTTTTACTTACAATAGTGATCTTGAAGCAACTGTTCTGCATTGGTTTAAAGAGCTAAACCCCCTTTTTTTAAGCAATAGAAGAGTTGAATTCTTTTGCAGATGCAGTAAAAAAAAGATGGGTAACTATCTTGGTAAACTGCCAAAAAAAGAGCTTGATGATATTTTAAAGGAGTCTATATTCCCGGTTGAAATCACATGTCACCACTGTAACTCTGTTTATGGTTTTAACCGAGACGAAATTGAGAGCTTTAATTTATGAGGATTGCAATTTTATCAGATATCCACAGTAATTTTGAAGCGCTTGAAAGTGTTCTTGAAAGCATAGAAAAAGAATCAATTGACGAAATAATTTCATTGGGGGATAACATCGGGTATGGTGCTGATCCTGAAAAAGTAATCAAGACAATGCAAGCTAACAATATAAAATCTGTGCTTGGAAATCATGAAGCAGCATGCATTGATCAAGATGCTCTCTTATCTTTTAATACACGTGCAAAAAAAGCATTGTTAATCAATAAAGAAATGCTTTCCAGTGAATCCTTAAAATATATTGCATCCCTGCAGGTTTTTATAATCCGGCATAATTGTCGATTTGTGCATGGCATGCCACCCAGCTCTTATACAAAATATATCAAGTATGAAACAAATGATGCCCTTGTGCAAATACTTGCAAACAGCTCTGAACAGCTTTCATTTGTTGGACATACACACACTTTAAAAGTGTATGAGTATAATAGAAAAGAGGTAAAGACCAAAGATATTGAGAAAAAAAAGCTTAAGCTTGACAAAAATAGTAGCTATATTGTAAGTACAGGTAGTGTAGGACAGCCCCGGAATATTGGAATAAAAGCTGAGTATATAATTTTTGATTCCGTGGAAAATACTATTAAACCAAGGTGTGTAGCCTATGATAATAAGAAAGCTGCCGAAAAAATTATTAAAGCAGGTATTCCTGAGATTTATTCTTTAAGAGTGGAACAGGGTATATCTTTAAAACAGATTAATTTAATATAAACAAAAGGTGAATAATATGTGTAACCATTGCAGTGACCACACGCACTCCCATGAGCACCATGACCATCCCCAGATAGTTCAAATCATGCCTGCTCAAAAAGAGCTTTATGCAGTTTATCATAGTGAGAAACCACATGATTTTGCAGTAAAAACAGGAAAAGAAGGGCTGTCTTTGGTACCTGTTCTTTTCATGGGATTAATAAAACATGGTGAGAAAACAATGGTGGAAGGATTCTTTGCCTCAAGCTCAATTAATTCATGCGAAGATGTTGAAGGTTTCAAAGGGTATGCTTCATCGGTGAACGATGCAGAAAAACTATATGTCACAAATTAAGGAGGACAAATGCATAAACTATTAAATGACTCTCCCGGCGAGGAGATAATGCTTCTGGGTAATGAATCCATTGCCCGGGGAGCCATCGAGGCTGGTGTCGCTTTTGCAACTACCTATCCAGGTACACCATCTTCTGAAATTTCTTTAAATCTCTGGCAGATGTCAAAGGAGACTGATCTCTATTTTGAATACAGTACCAATGAAAAGGTTGCCCTGGAAGTTGCTGCTGCTTCAGCCATTGCAGGTGTTAGAACCATGTGCATGATGAAGCATGTTGGTTTGAATGTTGCAGCTGACCCTTTGATGACCCTTGCTTATATTGGAGTCAAAGGCGGGCTGGTTATCCTGACTGCTGATGATCCCTATATGTTTTCAAGTCAAAATGAGCAGGATAACCGATATTATGGTAAGCTCGGTGGTCTGCCTGTGCTTGAGCCATCTTCTGTAAGAGAAGCAAAGTGGATGACAAAATATGCTTTTGAGCTTTCTGAAAAGGTTGGTGAGCCTGTAATATTAAGGACTACAACCAGAATCAATCATTCAAGCGCTTTTGTTGATTTAGGAGAGATGGAAACTCGTGTAACAAAAGGTGATTTCCATAGGAATCCTGGTAAATATGTTACTGTTCCTGCTGTTGCCAGAAATCTCCATGTAAAACTTCTGGAAAATCTGGATAAGACCCTGGAAATTTCAGAGGATTGTAAAGAGAATTTCATTGAAGGTGATGGCAAGTTTGGAGTTATATGTAATGGTGTGAGTCATTTATATGTTTCTGATGCTGTAAAGGATCTTAAACTTGATAGGAGAGTAAAGACTTTACGTATTGGTCTTTCAAACCCTCTGCCCGGCAAAATGATCAAAAAATTTGTGGGATCATGTGACAAAGTTCTTATTGTGGAAGAGGGTGAGCCTTTTATGGAAGAGGCTGTAAAAGCCTTTGCCCAGGAAGATGGCATTACAATACCCATTGCAGGAAAAAGTAAAGAGCTTTTTTCCCGCCTGTATGAATACAACCCGGGACTTGTAAGGGAAAAAATGGCAGCATTTTTTGGTTTTGATTACACTCCGGCAGTTAATATTGATAATTCAAAATTCCCTGAAATTCCCCAGAGACCACCAAATTTATGTTCAGGCTGTTCCCACAGAGCAACTTTTTACGAACTCCAGAAAGCTGCAGAGGGTATGGATATGATGTGCCCTACAGATATTGGCTGCTATACATTGGGATTTCTTCCCCCCCTTAATACCGGCGACACAGTAATATGTATGGGAGCATCAATCAGCTCTGCGTGCGGTTTTTCAGAAGTTACAAATAAAAAAGTAGTCCCAATCATTGGTGATTCCACATTTTTTCATTCAGGAATAACAGGACTTGTAAATGCTGTATTTAATAATCATAATTTGACCCTTGTTATTTTGGAAAATGGTATCACAGCAATGACAGGGCATCAGCCGCATCCAGGTGTTAATATGGAGGAATTAAGCTTTGAAGGATATAACAGGATATCCATTGAAAAGGTCGTAAGGGCACTGGGAGTTGAGCATGTTACCCTGATTAAACCTTTTAAAGTGAAGAAGAGTATTGAGCAGATAAAAGAGGCTCTGGACTATAAGGGTGTTTCAGTAATAATATCCCAGGAGCCTTGTGCCATTATGTTGAAAAACCTAAAGACACGTAAACTCAGGGCTTTCAAGATTACTGATAAGTGTACCAATGTAAGAGATTGTATAAACACAATAGCATGCCCGTCATTTTTCATTGAAGATGACAAGGTGAATATTGATCCTACAACATGTGTAGGTTGTGCTGTATGTGCTCAAATCTGTCCTGAGAATGCTATTATGCCCTTGAAGAACTAATGATCAAAAATAAGGATTATATAAAAAAAATGGATACTAATAGATTAATAATTGTAGCAGTTGGGGGGCAAGGCAACTTACTTGCTTCAAAGGTCCTTGGTGAAGCTGCCCTTCTGTCGGATGTCCCAATGCGAATGAGTGAAATACATGGTATGGCGCAACGTGGTGGCATTGTTGAATCTTCAATAGTATTTGGGGATGCTGCAAGCCCGCTTATTACAGATGGCGAAGCTGATACGCTTTTGGGATTTGAACCTTCTGAAACCTTAAGAGCACTTCCAAGATGCAGTAAAAATACAAAAGTTGTAACTAATACAGCTCCTTTACCACCATTTACTGTTGCCATCGGGCAAGGTGTTTATCCTGAAATTGAAGAGATGAAAAAAATCATCAAACAGGAGACTGCATCTTTAGTAGCCTTTGATGCAATGAAGCTTGCCAAGGAGGCTGGCAGCCCTTTAACAATGAATATTGTACTTCTTGGTGCCCTGTTAAAATCAGGAGGAGTCCCTTTTACAAAAGATATAATGGAACAGGCAATAAAAAGAGTTACCAAACCTGCATTTACTGAAATGAATCTTAAAGCTTTTAATCTCGGATACTCAGTGAATGACTAAAGAAACCAAAATAAGGGTCCATGTAATTCATGGACCCAATCTTAATATGCTTGGGAAAAGAGAACCTGAAGTTTATGGCAAAAAAAGCCTTGCTGATATTAATTGTGATCTGGCAGATAAGGCGGAAGCTCTTGGGATTGAACTTGAAACTTTTCAATCCAACCATGAAGGCAGAATTGTTGAGAAAATCCATGATATATTCAATGCAAAAAAGGATGGATTAATCATCAACCCCGCAGGTTTCACCCATACAAGTATTGCAATCAGGGATGCACTTTTGCTCCTTGATATCCCTGTTATTGAGGTCCATCTCTCAAATATTTATAAAAGAGAAGAGTTCAGGCACAAATCAATGCTTGCAGATATTGTTACAGGTCAAATTTCAGGGCTGGGAACCAGAGGGTATACCCTTGCCCTGGAAGCAATCTCAGAGCAGCTCCATGAAAAGTGATATTCTTCTTGTATCAGCAACAAGAGATGAGATATCTGACTTACTGAACATATCAACCATTATTTCTGAAGAGATCTCTTTTTCCAACACAACCACCATCTGTGCCAGAATTGAAAACATAGATTATGATCTGATAATTACCAACCCCTGCATTATAAATGCTGTGCATGGTCTTACATGCGCCCTTGAAAGAAAGAGACCTGAAATAATTATAAATGCCGGGATCGCAGGTGTTTTTAAAGAATCAAACCTGAATATTGGTGACATTGTCATTGCAACAAAAGAGAGATATCAACATAGGGGTGTTGAAAACTCATCTGCTTATGCAACACCGGATAATCTGCCCTTTGACATAATTGAAAACAAAACTTTTTTTTCAAAATCAGGTATTTACTCTTTTAATAAAGGCAATATAGAAAAAATTTTCCAAATTCTATCTCAATCAAAGCTTGCAAAGGAGTGCACCATATCAAAAGGCGCTGTTCTTACTGTATCAACAATAACCTCCACCCAAAATACTGCCTCTCTACTATATAAAAAATATTCATCTCCCATGGAGGCCATGGAAGGTGCAGGTCTTGCCCATATTGCATCTTTATATGACATCCCATTTGTCGAAATTCGCTGTGGGTCAAACTATACAGGAGAGCGAGATAAAGAAAAGTGGAACATTTCACTTGCGTCAAAAAGAGTCTCTTCAGCCTCTGCTGCAATTATCACACGATTTTATAAAACTTGAAGAGCTGAGTTGACAGGTTGTTACACAATGCAGATTTTTTCAAGTTCAAGGCGAAAAATTAATTTAACCCGGGGCATACATACACTATTTCCGGGATTAAATTTTTATTTACTTTTAAAAAATAAAAAAATTGTGTAAGTATTTTTATAAAAATATGCAATACTGTTAAATATTGAGCTAACCAACCTTTTTAAAGGAAATTGAGCTATGAAAAATTTGATTGAGTTTATTGCAAAAGCACTTGTTGATAACCCTGATGATGTACATGTTTCAGAAGTAGAAGGCAACCAGACTTCTATACTTGAATTGAAAGTTGCCAAAGAGGATTTGGGTAAGGTGATTGGAAAACAGGGACGTACTGCCAGAGCTATGAGGACATTACTCAGTGCAGCCTCTGCTAAAATTCAAAAACGAACAGTATTGGAAATTATCGAAGACTGAAACAGCAGTGATGAAGTATTGACCTGGTAACTAAATAGGGTTTTCCAGGTAAAACAATAAAAAGGGCAGGACAAAAGTGTTCTTTTGCTATATTATTGGACAAAATGTTGATTTTGTAAGGATTAAGTAATCCCTCCGACCAACTATTCAAGTGGTACATAAATTACAATGGTACGTAAATAGCAGTGATGTGAAAATTAATCAGTAAGATTATAAGAGTAATAAAGGGTTTATCAATATGACTGACACTCTGTTTATACAGTTTTACAGCAAGACCAAAAGTGGTTGGTTTGACCTTTGCAATGGTTTTTCAGACACCTGGGAGATGTGTCAAAGCAAAGGTGATTTGTTATGGATGGAGCATGAAGCTGACAATGATAAATGGTATGAAGATGCCACATACCAGGACAGACCTCTTCCCATTGATAAAGGCAGGGTATATGTGAGTGCAAGCTATATCAATCAGCTCTACCAGGCATTTACCTGGGCAACTCACTATCCTGGGATAGACTTTATTGTTGGCGGCCCTGTGACATCGGAAAGATGTGGGGGAAAAGATGGCTGGAATTCTGTCCATTTTAAGGTGGAAAACAAGCTTCCTGACAATCTTTTCCTCACGGGTCAAAGCATGGAAGATTTGTTCAAGGTTCCCAATTTTTCAGGAACATGGAAGCTTGATATCCCAAAAGCCGTCCCTGATGATGGAAGAGCCTATTTTTCCTATACTCTTGAAAATCAGTGTTATTGGAAAAGATGCCCCTTTTGCTCCATTGCCCAGCATGCAGCCGAACATTTCAGAAAAAGGCAGAATATCGGACTTGAATTTAAAAACCTTTCATTTTCCGGGCATAAAATAGTAAGGCTTAATACAGGCTCCATAACCCCTGGACATATCAAATCCATAATTCCTCAGCTTCCCAATTCTGACAATATTGAATATCGGTTTTTCATGAGGGCTGCCAAAGCTGAGACAAAAGCGTTGAAACAAGTTATAGATCAGCTTGATGGTAATATCCCCGAATGTACCCTTGGGTTTGGCATAGAGTTTCCGTCAGACCGGATGTGGCAATATCTTGATAAAGGCACAAAAATGGATGAAGTTTTTGATACCATAGAGTTGTGCCGGGAGAACGGCTTAAAGGTTAATGCCAATGTCATACTTGGCTGGAACAACCTGATTGAGCAGGATCTTAAGGATCTTGAACACTTTATGGATAATCTTGCAAAAAGTGCTGTGACAACCATGCAGCTCAGATGGTTGTTTGCCCACCCCTATACTAAAATTTATAAAGATTATGATGGTGTTGAAAACTCTTTGAAACTGGGACCGTTTAATTGTGGTTTTAATGTACAGGTCAACGACAAACAGAAGCAACTCAACCTGGACGCTGCAAAAATTATAAATGAGAAATGTATTGCAAAAGATATCAAACTTGAAGGGTATAAAAACCTTGCAAAGGGTCTGATTTATAAATAGATAATTATCTGGATACAATGTGGATAATACAAAAAAAAACAGTCAGGGAAAAGGGGTCCGGGAGATTCTGTTAAGAGGTGTTTTCTGGCGCATTGTTTTTATTGAAGCAGTTCTGCTTCTGTTTTCACTTATTTCCAGATGGTATACTTCTGAAGCAACACCCCTGGACCTTTTCTGGTATGGTGTAAGGATTATACTTCTTGTTGGCATTATTGTACTTTTCATGATGGTAACTTTGAAAAAATTTCTTACCCCCAGAATCATCACCCCCCTGGAAGCAATTGCCTCGGCAAACAAAAAAATTCAGAATGATATATCCAATGCAGAAGAAGTGGTGCTTTTGGAAGATGCTCCCACAGAAATAAAAACAATTGTTCAATCCAGAACAAAAATGCTTAAAACCATATTTGAGGTTTCAGAAGAACGTCTGCGTCTGGTTAACTTCATAAGGGAGACCTTTGGCAAATATATTTCCAGTAAAGTTGTGGATGAAATTTTAGAATCGCCGGAAGGACAGAAGATCGGTGGAAGGCGCATGACAGTTACAGTGCTGATGTCAGACCTGAGAGGGTTTACCAGCCTTTCAGAAACAAAGGACCCTGAAGAGATGGTTCAGCTCCTAAATCGGTATTTAGAAAAGATGTCCAGAATCATTCTGAAATACGATGGTATTATTGATGAAATTATCGGCGATGCTATTCTGGCTGTTTTTGGAGCACCGGAAAGCCATGGTAATGATCCTGAAAGAGCCATTGCCTGTGCCATTGAGATGCAAAACAGTCTCATTGAACTCAATGAACAAAACATAAAATCAGGAGATCCTCCCCTTGAAATGGGTATTGGAATAAATACAGGCAATGTCATTGTGGGAAATATCGGCTCTGAACTCAGGATGAAATACGGTATTGTGGGTTCAGCAGTTAATACAGCAGCCAGGATAGAGTCCAACAGTATTGGGGGTCAGGTGTTGGTTGGTGAGGCAACTTTCAGGCTGGCAAAGGAGAAACTAACAGCTGAACCGCCCAGGAATATAATGATGAAAGGGATGAAAAACCCCCTTGTATTTTATTGTGTATCTGCCATTGACTCTGATTATGCGGTGTCACTTAAGCCTTGGGTATCTGATGACAATGGTAATACCACAGGGAAAAGCCTTTTAATTAAACTGCCGTTTCAATACTGGGTTATCAAAGACAAAAAGATTGATACCATTGCAGGACTTGGCACAACAATAAGGCTGGATAAAAAAACCATTGATGCACATATTTCCCCTGTACTCGAACCCCTTACCGATATAAAGCTTAAATTTGATTTTTGTATTGATGCTCACTGTTTTGAAGATATTTATGTTAAAGCACTCTTAATTAAAACAAAGGACAACCTTCAATTCAATCGATTGCAGATCACTTCCATGGATCAAAAAGATAGAGACATTATAGAAAAATGGATGGCCCAGGCTGCTGATTGAGGCGTAGAGATGAGTGGATAATCCATGTTTCCTAGTGTGATTTACTAAAAGTTAAACTTTGGCTGTGCCTGGATTAATCTTTTCGTATATGGATGTTGCGGGTTATTAATGACTTTGTCTGTTGTCCCGGTTTCAACAATAACACCATTATGAATAACAGCTATTTTGTGGCAAAGATATTTAGCCGCAGCAAGATTATGTGTTATGAAAAGAAAAGTCATGTTGTATTGTTTTCTTATTTTCTGCAATAATTTGAATAGCTGAATTGCTATTGTGGCATCAAGCATGGATGTAGGCTCATCTGCAACAATAAATTCAGGGTCAAGCACAATTGCCCGGGCAATTGCAACCCTCTGCCTTTGCCCGCCACTCAGCTGATGGGGGAATCTGTCATAGTACTCTTTGCCCGGGGTAAGCCCGACTATATTAAGAGTATCAATAACTTTCTCTTTTCTTGTGTCTCTATCTCCCAGATTATTTACAATTAATGGTTCATAAATAGTTTCTGCAATAGACAGGTGTGGATTTAATGACTGGTACGGGTCCTGGAAAATCATCTGAACTTTGGAACGATAGGCTTGCAACTCTTTGCCCTTAATATCATTAATCGGCTTACCATGAAACTTCATGATTCCTTTAGTTGGAGATTCAAGTTTTAACAAAAGCCTTCCCAGGGTTGTTTTGCCACTCCCGCTTTGACCTACAAGCCCGAAGATTTCGCCTTTCTGCAGGGTCATGCTTATGTTGTCCATGGCAGTAACCATGGTGGATTTTTTGGAAAAAAAGGTGTCTTTTGAGCAGTATTCCTTTGTTATATTACAAATTTCGATGATTGGTGCAGGTTTGTTACTATTTTCCATCACTATTGTCCCTGTTCAACATATTCAATGTATCTTTAAAGCAGAAGGTGTGGTGGGTATCAGATAAACTGATCCAGTCCGGATTATGGGTTTTGCAACTCTTTGATTTGTAATTGCAGCTGTCTGCAAAACTGCATCCATTGGTTAGTGTAACCAAATCAGGAGGGTTTTCTATTTTATGAATTTTGATATTTTTATCACTGTCCAGGCTTAGATATGAAGCCAGCAGTGTCCTGGTATAGGGGTGGCAAGGGTTTTTAAATACCTCTTCGCGTTTTCCCTTTTCAACTATTTTGCCGCCGTACATAACACATATATCCTCACAAACATCTGCCACAACTGCAATATCATGGGAAATAAAGATAACACTGGTTTTCATCTCCCTTTGAATTTTTTTTATCTCTTTTAATATCTGGTCCTGGACAATGACATCCAGGGCAGTGGTTGGCTCATCTGCTATGATCAGCTTTGGATTGCATGCTAAAGCCATTGCAATAACAGCCCTCTGTTTCATACCGCCACTATACTGATGGGGAAAATTTTTTAACCTCTCTTTATCAATGCCCACCATATTAAACAGTTTTTCCACTTTTTTGTACATCTCATTTTTTGACATACCAGGGCTGTGCACTTCAATGGATTCCATGATCTGTTCGTCAACCCGGATTACCGGATTCATGGCATTCATGGCAGCCTGGAATATCATGGACATCTCTTTGCCCTGGAAATTTTTCCACTGTTTATCATTAAAATGTACAAGGTTGGAGCCGTTAAAAAAAATATCACCCTGCAAAACAGATGCATTTTCCGGTAAAAGCCCCATCAATGTCATACCGATTGTTGTTTTGCCGCATCCAGACTCTCCTACAAAGCCCAGTGACCTGCCTTGCTCAATGGAAAACGAGATATTATTGACGGCATTGAATACTCCCTTTTTTGTTTTGTATCCAACACTTAAGTTTTCAACCTTCAGCAGAGACATTTTATCACTCCTCTTCTTCTCTTCTCAGCCTTGGATCAAGCACCTCATCCATGGCACGACCCAGCATGTAAAACGAAAGGGTTAGCAAAGAGATGCAAATGCCCGGAGGCAGCATCCAATAAGGTGCTTGGAACATATGACCTGATTTCCAAACCCATTGGAGCATCATGCCCCAGCTTACCTGGCTTGGGTCTCCAAACCCCAGAAAAGATAAGGCAGCCTCTACTAAAATTGCCGATGTAACCCTGAAAGTCATGTATAGAAATGCCAGGGGAAGAACATTGGGCATAATATGTCTGAAAATAATTCTGATATGTGAAGCACCTGCCACCCGGGAAGCCTCAATAAAAGGTCTGGATCTCAACGAGAGGGTTTGTGACCTTATAATACGAGAAACCGCAGGCCACCTCATGATGGCAATAATAAAAACAATTATCCATATATTAAACTGTCCAAATAAAGATGCCAGTATCAATAAAATTACCAAAGAAGGCATGATCATAATTATATCTGCTGTTCTCATGAGGATTATATCTGTGATGCCGCCTATATATCCTGATATCATCCCAATGGCAGTTCCAATAACAATGCTTATGAATGCAGAAGAGAGCCCGACAATAAAAGCAACTTTTGCTCCTTCAAGAAGTTGTGCAAACAAGTCTCTTCCCACATTATCAGTGCCAAGAAAGTGTTGAAAACTTGGGGGAGCAGATTTTTTTATCAAAGGATCAATACCTGTCATGGGATCATACATAGGGTTTATAAGCGGAATAAAGAAACTTGCCATTGCCATGAGCATGAATATTGTTAAAAGTATTACTCCTGTTTTTCCCAGAGGGTTTTGGATAAAAATTTTCCAACCTCTCTGGAACCGCGCAAGATAATAATTTTTTGCCACAAGCTTATCCTTATAATAATGATCCTGAGTTAATATGTTATTCGTGGGTCCATGTATGCATAAAGCAGATCCACTATCAGGTTGGCAATGAGTACAACTCCTGCAATAAGCAGAAAACATGCCTGGGCAAGCGGGTAGTCATTATTGCTTACTGCAAAAATAAGCTCTCTTCCAATACCGGGCCAGGAAAAAACCTGTTCAGTCAGAGCACCGCCATTTATGGAAAAAGCAAGGCTTAATCCAACACTTGTAAGAACCGGTAAAGCAGCATTTTTTGCAGCATGCTTATTGCGGATTATTTTTTCAGACAACCCCTTTGCCCTTGCTGTGAGTATATAATCTTCTCTAAGTACGCTGAGCATACTTGATCTCATCAATAAAAGATAACTGCCAAGGTGAATTGTAAAAAGCGTCATCAGGGGCAGAAACATATGATGGAGCACATCAACTGTTTTTATGAAAACAGATGATTCCACAATCCAGATTTCCGGTGATAAAATACCGCCCAGAGGAAACCATCCGAGCTTGAATCCTAAAACCCACAGCAAAAGCAGAGCAAACCATGGGATAAAAAGAGTGTGGCAGATCAAAGCTGAGACAGATAGAAAATTGTCAAGCAGTGATCCTTTGTTCCAGGCTGAAATTTTTCCCAGTACAACTCCTGCAAAAGCTGCAAGTATGGTTGATAAGGTAAAAAGTAAAACAGTCCAGGGAAGTTTGTCCATAATTATTTTACTTACAGGCTCACCATAGTGAAAAGAAGATCCAAGATTACCTGTGAAAAAATTTTTTAAATAGATGATGTATTGTTCCCATGCCGGTTTATCCAGCCCAAGTTGTTCAATAAGATGGGCTTGATCTTCAAGGGTCAGGGAAGGGTCTATCAGCTTTGAAATGGGAGACCCTGGAGAGAGCCTGAACAAAAAGAACAGTATTGTGAGAATAACAAAAAAAATAATTGTAATCTCAATAATTTTTTTTAAAATAAATTGTTTGGTTTTCATTTTAAAAATGCCTGGGGACCATGACTCAATCCTTTGGTTTTACAACACATAATGACCATATATTGCCGATACCATTTACTTTTTCTACCCAGCCTTTAAAATTTTTTGTGGAAACTGCCTCTAAAATGTGGGGGTTATACAGGGGAATATAAGGGATATCTTCCATAAGAATCTCCTGCATTTTCCATATAATTTTTTTGCGCTCTTTAATGTCAACAATACTTTTTTGCTCTTCAGCAAGTTTGTCAAAAGCAATATTTTTATAACCACTCATATTCCAGCCCCGGGGCTTATCATATCCTGAGTGAAAAAATGGTCTTAGATAATCAGGGTCAAGGTTCAGCTTGCCATACCCTAAGATAAACGCATCAAATTCTCTTTTCCCCTTTACAGTTTCCAGGAGTGAATTAAATGACATGGGTCGTGCAGAAGCAGGTATGCCTAATTTTCTGAGCCACTCTTGAATCATCACGCCTGCAAAAGCTCTTTTTGGATCATAATCTGCAGGTGGAGTTAATATGACAAACTTGTCCATGGGCTTTCCCGAGGGAAGTTTAAGCCCCCTGGGGCTCACAATGTTTCCGTCGGCATCAATGGGTTCTGTCTCCCATGTATAGCCTGCACCTTTAAGAATATTCCAGGCTTTTCTTATGTGATCATCAGGGGTTAATCCATCTCCATATCTGCGCACATTGGGGTTGTACCAGAAAGTATTGCCCGAAGGTACAATTGAATGCATTGGGGATCCATAGTTTTGAAGAATTCTGGTGAGGATGAACTCTTTATCCAGGACCGTTGCAATGGCATGTCTTAAAGCTTTATCATTAAACGGAGGCTTGCGAAGGTTAAAGCCCATATAATATAATGCACTCTTTTTATTTAAGAAAATTTTAATATCGGTCTCTTTTTTAAGGTCTTCCAGGTAGCCCGGCTGGATATCCCACCAGTACATATCTATGTCGCCTTTTTTAATGGCAAGAATTGCCACATCGCTTGTGCCATAGATTTTAAACAGGATACTGTCCACATAGGGACCAAGAAGATGATGGGCTATTGTCTGCCCTGTTCCAAAAAAGTAAGGGTTTTTTTTCATGTGAAGATAGGCACCTTTTTTATACTCTGATAAAATAAAAGGTCCAGTCCCCAGAGGGTTGGAAATTGAATGATCCTGTAATGATTTTAATGGCTTTTCAGCTTTCATTGCTTTAAGCGCAATGTTCTCCCACTCCTTTTTTGAAACAATGGGAGCTGTCAGGACCCTTGATAAAAAAATTGCAGAAGGTTTTTTTAAATGAAATATAATGGTATGTTTATCAACAGCTTCTAATTGTTTTATTGCCTTCCATTTACTATAATATCTTGGAATTTTAAAATCAAAAAATAATTTTTTTGTAAACAAAACATCTGAACTTGTAAATTCAGAGCCGTCAGACCACTTTGCATTGCGAAGTTTCACAGTATATGTGAGTTTTTCTTTGTCAAAGAGAGGTGCTTGTTCTGCAAGCCAGGGAATTATTTCAAGGGTTTCAGGGTTCCGGGTAAATAGAGGTTGATAGATAAGGGATAATATTTTTTTTGAATTAGCATCGGTTCCAAGCCAGAGGTTCAATGATTTGGGCTCTTCAGGCAGACCAATTTTTAAAAGCTCAACTTTCTCCTTTTTTTGACAGGAGAAAAACATGGAAATTGTCAAAACAGTTAAAAATATAGCAAAGAAAACAATTAATAAATTCAGTGCAGGTTTATCACATATGTGCAGGCTTGCAGCCTCTTTTTTAAATGATTTTGCTTTCAATGAAATCCACCACCTTAGATTCAAGTTTAACATTATCAAACTGGTTTATTCTGGGTATGCCTCCGGGGCTGACACAGTTTATTTCAACCAGCTTATCTCCTATAATATCAATTCCAACAAAATAAAGCCCATCTTTAATTAATCTCTCCTTTATTGTTTCGCAGATCTCCATCTCTTTTTTGGTAACTTTATGTTTGAATGCTTTAGCACCGGCATGGACATTGGTTCTGAAATCTCCGGAAGCAGATTGACGGCGCATGGCTCCAAGGACTTCTCCATTTAACAGCAGGATGCGAACATCTCCATCGTATTTAATACAATTTAAGTATTCCTGGACCATGATTGGGTGTCGTTCAGGATATGGTTTAGTTGACCCGACATAAAAATTGATCAATGAATTAAGATTTTCCTGGTCCCGGTTACTGACTTTGATAACACCATGTCCTCCATGCCCCTGCAAAGGCTTGATAATCATATCACCACCACAATCATCAATGATTTTTTTTAATCTTACCGGGTCCCTTGAAATATGGGTTTCCGGTATGATATCAGGGAAGTTCAATGTATATATTTTGCTGTTACCATTGATTTGACCCATTGTACCGTTGATCATAAAGACTTTGTCGCTGACAGGTCCCAAAAATTCCATAACCTCATAGTTTATGGGTGGGTCTTTTCTTAAAAAAAGCACATCAAGGTCAGTGATTGTTTCAAATATCAGCCCGTCCTGATTTGTACATTTGGTAACTTTTTCCCAGTATTTTTCTAAAGAGAGGTTGGGCTTAACTGAAATGTTATGCATTCTTGCCACAACCTTATTATCACGGATATAAACATCATGGGGTTCTAAAAAATAAACCGTGTGCCCCCGCTGATTGCATTCATACATTATATGAGCAGTGGTTTCCCATACAGGATCAATTTTTTCAAGTTTATCCATTATCAATGCAATTTTCATGTTGAATTATCCTCTCTTCAAATTATGAATTCAGGCAAAACCAGAATTTAACCACGATATGAATTAGTATGCCAAAACACTCTCCATGTCAAATCATAATGGGAAAATTGATATTTGATTTGCTTTTATCATCGATAAAATGCACCTTGACAAAAGAATGTCCACATTCTATATGTGATATTCACATACCATTAGTGCAGGTCGATATTAAAATGGATTCACTTTCTGATTATAAAATATTTGATACAATTTATAAAGGATTGACTTGCACTGTCCATCGTGGCAGTGATTCTTTAAAAAACAACCTTGTTATATTAAAAATTGTACCCAGGGTGCTGCCCGGTTGTTCAGTCCGGGAAAAAGATGCTGAAGATGAACTAAAGCACGAATATAATATTTTAAAGACCTTGTCCAGCACTGAAACCTGCATGTCTTTAAATCTGATCAGCAATGAAGAGTGCTTTGCATTGGTAACCAAAGATATTGGCGGGTTTTCTTTAGACTGTCTCTACCAAAAACCAATCCGGTCTGAAAAAGATTTTCTGCCCCTTGCTGTCAATATTGTTGATTCCCTTGCTGATATCCACAAAAACAAGATACTTCACAATCGGCTCAGCCTTTCAAACATAGTTACTAATCCCAGAACCTGCCAGGTAGATATCATTGATTTTGGCGGAGCTGCACCCTTGGGCAAAAATTTTAATCTCCATGATAAAAATTTTAATTTGGCTACACAATGGGCATATATCTCACCTGAAATGACTGGCAGAACAAAATACAATGTTGATGTCTGTTCTGATCTTTATTCTCTGGGAATTATATTTTACAGACTTCTCAGCGGATGCTTCCCGTTTGAGGCTTTGGATGCTGCAGCATATACCCATGCCCATCTTGCCTTACAACCTGTGCCCATAAAACTGAATACGGAAAATTGTTCTGAAACATTGTCGAAAATAATAATGAAATTACTGGAGAAATCACCTGACAAAAGATACCAGAGTGCTAAAGGATTGCTTCAGGATTTAAAAATTCTCCAGGGGCAAAATTCTTTGACAATGTCCGCATCTTTAACAGTGGGTCAAAAAGATATTGGACATAAATTAAACATACCAAACAAACTTTATGGTCGCAGGGATCAGTATCGGACAATTCTCAATGCCTGGGAAAAGATGGTCACTACCAGGCAAAAGCAGGTTGTGACAGTCTACGGGCACGCTGGTACCGGGAAAACATCGCTTATTAAAAAAATTGATACACTGAAATTTAAAAAGAGTGGTCTTTATCTTTATGGAAAATTTGATCAAACAGGCAGCCGTCCATATCAAGCCTTAATTGATGCTTTTCAAATGATGATCAACGAAATTCTCGGCAAGAACCAATCTGTATTTGAAGAGTGGAAAAAAAGGATTAACCATGCTTTGGAGGACAATGGACAGCTGATCATAGACATCATACCAGAACTTGAGAAGATAATCGGACATCAGCCTGATGTTGTTCCTCTATCTTTCGAAGCTGAAAAAAACAGATTTGCCTATGTGATACACCAATTCATAAAAGTATTCAGCACACAAAAAAGGCCACTGTTTTTATTTATTGATGATCTGCAATGGGCAGATCCTGCATCCATGCAAATCATCACATCAATCTGCCTTGCAAGTGACATTCAGCATCTGTTATTTGTTGGTGCTTTTCGAGACAATGAAATCAAAAGCCATCACCCATGGTTAGAGTTGATTGAAAAAATCCATCCAAATCAGATACATCAAATTAATATTTTGCCATTATTAAATGAGCAAATCTGTTCATTATTATTTCGAACTCTAAAATTACCTTTTGATAAAAACAGTGGTTTAGCTGGGATAATATTAAAAAAAACCAATGGCAATCCATTGTTTGTTCGTGAATTTTTACAATCTGTGTTTCAGAAAAAGCACCTCTGGTTTGATCTGAATACAGACAGCTGGCAAGTTGATTTAGAAGCGATTACTGCTTTGCCGGTAAATGAAAATGTGGCTGAACTTATTTTGGAAAGGATAGATAAGCTGGATAATGAAACCCGTCTGGTTTTATTTAATGCTGCTTGTATCGGCAATCAGTTTAATACACAAATCCTTACCACGGGCTGTAATTTAGATGTCAACAAAATCAAAACCACTCTTGCTTTAGCTCTGGATAATGGTGTTATACTCGAGGAGACAATGTCTGCCCCGGGCAGCAACCTTGACCCTGAAAAATATTTTTTTGCCCATGACAGCTTTCAAAAGGCTTTGATCCAGATATTACCTGAAAAAGAGCGTTCCCAACAAATATGGACTTTTTCCTGGCGCCTGGTGTCCAATGATTCAAGCTCCAGCCCTTCTGAAAACATCTTTTTATTTACAAGTCTGCTCAACAAGGCATCTGATTGTACACACAATATAGATGAGTTGAAGACCCTTGCTGGTCTGAATTGTGACTGCGGAATAAAAGCCCTTGAATCAGCTGCCTATGAAACTGCCCTGGATTATTTTCGCAATGGCATTGATGCCCTTGAAAAAACTTTAATGATTAATAAAAATAACCCATTAATCTGGGATATTGATAAATCTTTGTGCCTCTCTCTTTTTCAGGGAGCTTCCCAGTCAGCTTTTTTACTCAGCCGGTACAAAGAGATGGATCAATACATACAGTGTGCTGATGAGCATATTAAAAGCCTTGTTCAAAAAACAAAACTCTATGAAATAAAAATCAGCTCCCTGTATGCCAGAAACAGGATGGATGAGGCAATTGATAATGCCCTTGAATTTTCAAGCCGCCTTGGAATCAAACTTGTAAATAACCCAGGCAAAAGGCATGTCCTTGCAGGATTGCTCATGACAAAATTTTTACTGATAAACCATTCCGTGGCAGAACTTGAACACTTACCTTTAATGTCAGATAAAAAGATTCT
>CAZMEX010000050.1:19149-24974 GCA_964565415.1 uncultured Desulfobacterales bacterium
TCCTTTCTTTTTTTTGAGTCACTTGCCCATATTGCCCTGGTACGTAAAAAAGGAGAAAAAAAGAGAAGACACTTTGCAAAAATCAGAGCCAATCAGAAAAAACTAAAAAAATGGGCAGAATCAGCACCGGAAAATATTGAACAAAAATATTATCTGGTACAGGCTGAAATATGTGCATTCCATGGTCAGCACAGCCATGCTGTATATAATTATAAACTCTCAGCCGATAGAGCTGAAAAAAATCATTATCTTAATGATCATGCCCTTGCCAATGAACTTGCAGGCAGATATTTTCTATCTGTCCATGACAAAAAACAGGCAACAATAAATCTGTCAAAGGCCCATGACCTTTATGATAAATGGGGTGCCCTGGCAAAAGTGGACCATATTGAAAAAATATATCCTCCATTTGTATTTGATAAATCTAAGAAAAAAGCATTACAGCAAAGGGCAAAACCAGACATCCAAAATATCATTCAAACCATGGATAATACCCTTATTGCTGATAACCAACCCTACCTTCACACGATTTTAAAAGCATCTCAAACCATTGCAAAAGAGACTGAATTAAAGATCATTCTGGGAAAACTGATTTCCCTGATCATGGAACATTCAGGTGCAAGTAAAGCAGCTCTTTTTTTATATTCAGAATCCATGCTTAAACTTGAAGCTTTTGCAAAAACAGGAACCCAGAAAAGAGAGATTTTACAGGGAATTATTTTTGATGAAAAAGATAAAAATATACCGTGTTCGATAATTCAATATGTCCTGCGCACTGATCAGACCATCATTCTGGAAAATGCTGCTCAATCCACACAGTTTTCCACAGACAATTATATAATTTCCCACACTTGCAAATCCATATTATGTACGCCGATTTTCAATAAAAATATGAAGGTTGGGATACTGCTTCTTGAGAATCAATTTTTAGAAGGTGCTTTTTCAAAAAAGCAGCTGAAACTATTGGAGATACTTTTGTCCCAGGCAGTGGTTACAATTGAAAATTCAAAGCTTTACGCAAATCTTGACAGAGAGAAAAAGCAGAAAAACGATGCAGTAAGTGAGATAGTCTTTCACAAAAAAGTACTTAAAAATATGTCTGCTGAACTGACCATGGTTGAAGAGAGAGAAAAAAAAGCAATTGCCGATGATCTCCACGACAGTGTCACCCAGTCCCTTGCATTAACTGTTCTTAATTTAAAGAAATTATCAACAACTCTGGATCAAAACAAGCTGAAACAAATCAATATAATTCAGGATCACCTGAACCAGACAGTTACAGAAATTCGATCACTAACCTTTCAGCTCAGCCCCAAAATTCTTTATGACTTTGGTCTCGCACCTGCCCTTGAATGGCTGGTGGATGACCTAAGGGAACAATATGGTCTTGAGATCGTTTTTATAAATCGGCTCAAAATACCCATTGACTTGAGTGAGACAGAAAATATTACCCTTTATCGTGCCACCCGCGAGCTGCTGATCAATATTTTTAAACATGCTGAAACTCTCCTTGCATTTGTCATACTGGAAAAAGACAAGGATAACCTGCTTTTGACAGTAAAGGACAAGGGGCAGGGCATGGATCCTCTGGAAAATATACCTGCCGGGAAAGCAGGCCGTGGAGGATTTGGACTCTTTCGTATCCATGACCGTATTCATGCTCTTAATGGGCAGGTACGCATCAAATCTGAGCTTGGCAAAGGTACTTTGATTACAATATATTTACCACTACCACTTGATAAAAACCCCTGGAGCAAATAGTGAAGGACTCAAATAAAATCCGTTTGCTGCTTGTTGATGACCATAAAATTTTAAGGGATGGTCTTAAAAAAGCAATTGATCAGGAGAGTGACATGATACTTGTGGGTGAGGCTGAAAATGGAAGGACTGCGTTGCAACTTGCCAGGGAAACCTTACCCGATGTCATTATAATGGACATCTCAATGCCGGAGCTTAATGGTATAGAAGCTGCACGACAAATTATCAGACAAAACTGTGATCAAAAAATAATTGCATTATCCATGCATGCAGACAAGCATTATGTTCTGGGTATGCTCAAGGCAGGGGTAAAAGGTTACATATTAAAAACCAATGCATTTGAAGAACTTGCCCAGGCTGTCAGAATCATTATGAAAGGGCAACCCTTTATCAGTCGTGAGTTAACCGGTATTGTAGTAAAATCTGCAGTTACAAATCTCCAATGTGATACTGCAAAAAATTCTGAAACCCTGACTTCCAGAGAGATTGAAATCCTCCAGCTGATTGCTGAAGGAAAAAATAGCGAATACATGGCAGCTGAGTTGAATATAAGTAGACGGACCATTGAGGTTCATCGCCGGAGTTTGAAAAAAAAATTAAAACTCAACACCATTGCAGATTTAACCAGATATGCCATTAAAACAGGTATAATTTCTTTATAACTTTTTTATAACTTCATAACTAACTCCCACTGAGCGATTCAAACTGTTCTAAGTATTAGTCCCATGCATTTTTACGTAGTTGCCCGTATTGACAGCACTAGGAGCGATATGCAACCTATCTCTAATAGTAAATAATTGCTTAAAAGGAGATTGAGAAAGATGAAAAAACAGATACTTTATTTTATAATATTTACTTTGTTTTTATTTAATCAAAAGGCTGTACTTGCTGATCCTCTGATCATTGACTTTGTAGGTTTCGTCGGCAGGTATACCTCAATGACCATTGTGAATAGCAACCCAGCCATTAGTTATTATGATGTTGTAAATGGTGACCTGAAATATGTCAGAGCATCCAATGCCGGTGGAACATTATGGAATACTCCTGTTACAATTGATGCCGGAGGTTTCGTCGGCAGGGCTACCTCAATGACCATTGTGAATGGCAACCCTGCTATTAGTTATTATGATGGCACAAATGCTGATTTGAAATATGTCAGGGCATCCAATGCTAATGGAACATTATGGAACGCTCCTATTACAATTGATTCTGTAGGTTTTGCCGGTCAGTCTACCTCACTGACCATTGTTAACGGTAACCCAGCCATTAGTTATTATGATGCTACATATCGTGACCTGAAATATGTCAGGGCATCCAATTTCAGTGGAACACTATGGAATGCTCCTGTTATAGTTGATGCTGTAGGCTTCGTTGGCTGGCATTCCTCAATAGCCATGGTGAACGGCAACCCAGCCATTAGTTATTATGGTAGCTCCAGTGGTGACTTGAAATATGTCAGGGCATTCAATGCCGCCGGAACATTATGGAACACTCCTGTTACAATTGATTCTGCAGGTGATGTGGGTTTGTCTACCTCAATAGCCATGGTGAACGGCAACCCAGCCATTAGTTATTATGGTAGCTCCAGTGGTGACTTGAAATATGTCAGGGCATTCAATGCCGCCGGAACATTATGGAACACTCCTGTTACAATTGATTCTGTAGGTGATGTGGGTTTGTATACCTCAATAGCCATGGTGAACGGCAACCCAGCCATTAGTTATTATGATGCTACATATCGTGACCTGAAATATGTCAGGGCATCCAATGCTAATGGAACATTATGGAACGCTCCTGTTACAATTGATTCTGTAGGTTTTACCGGTCAGTATACCTCAATGACCATTGTGAATGGCAACCCTGCCATTAGTTATTATGATTATACAAATGCTGATCTGAAATATGTCAGAGCTTACGATGCCAACGGTACTTCGTGGATAAATGCTGCTTCAATCCCGACCCTGTCTGAATGGGGCATGATAATAATGTCAGTATTGCTGGTGTTGACTGCAATTATTCACATCCGGAGACAGGATAATATGAAGAAATGTTAAAGAACTTCAATTTCTACCCAGGTTGGTCCAGGTATAATATGTCGTATCAAACCAGGGAAAATATATAAGTAACCCAAACATAATAATAAAATCCATGGAGCAAATAATGGACAAATCAAATAAAATCCGTTTGCTGCTTGTTGATGACCATAAAATTTTAAGGGATGGTCTTAAAAAAGCAATTGGTCAGGAGAGTAACATGATACTTGTGGGTGAGGCTGAAAATGGTCTGCAGTTACAAATTTCCAATGTGATAGTGCAAAAAGTTCTGAGACCCTGACTCCCAGAGAGATTGAAATCCTCCAGTTGATTGCTGAAGGAAAAAATAGTGAATACATGGCAGCTGAGTTGAATATAAGTAGACGGACCATTGAGGTTCATCGCCGGAGTTTGAAAAAAAAATTAAAACTCAACACCATTGCAGATTTAACCAGATATGCCATTAAAACAGGTATAATTTCTTTATAACTTTTTTATAACTTCATAACTAACTCCCACTGAGCGATTCAAACTGTTCTAAGTATTAGTCCCATGCATTTTTACGTAGTTGCCCGTATTGACAGCACTAGGAGCGATATGCAACCTATCTCTAATAGTAAATAATTACTTAAAAAGGAGGAAAAAAAGATGAAAAAATTAATACTTTATTTCGCAATATTTATTCTGTTTTTATGTAATCAAAATGGTGTGCTTGCTGATCCTCTAACTATCGATTCTGTCGGTGATATGGGCATGCATACCTCAATGACCATGGTAAATGGCAATCCTGCCATTAGTTATCAGGATGCCACAGATGGTGACCTGAAATATATCAGAGCATCCAATGCCAGCGGAACAGCATGGAACCCTTTTATTACAATTGATGCCGGAGGTTCAGTCGGCTACTATACCTCAATAACCATGGTAAATGGCACCCCTGCCATTAGTTATTATGATGCCACAAATAGTGCCCTGAAATATGTCAGAGCAGTCGATGCCAGTGGAACAATATGGAACTTTCCTGTTACAATTGATGCTGCAAATGATGTCGGTCACTATACCTCACTAACCGTGGTGAACGGCAACCCTGCCATTAGTTATTATGATACCACAAACGGTCAGTTGAGATATGTCAGAGCATCTGATACCAGTGGAACAGCATGGAATGCTCCTGTTATAGTTGATACTACAGGTGGTGATGTCGGCAGATATACCTCATTAACCATTGTGAACAGCAACCCAGCCATTAGTTATTTTGATGACACAAATGATGATCTGAAATATGTCAGAGCATCCGATATCAACGGAGGAGCATGGAACGCTCCCAGGACAATTGATCCTATAGGTGATGTTGGCTACTATACCTCAATGACCATTGTGAACGGCAACCCAGCTGTTAGTTATTATTCTGTAACAGGTAGTGCCCTGAAATATGTCAGAGCATCCAATCCCGTCGGGACAGCATGGAACGCTCCTGTTACAATTGATCTTACAGGTTTAGTCGGCATGTTTACCTCACTGGCCATTGTGAACGGCAACCCTGCCATTAGTTATTTTGATAACACCAATGGTGGTCTGAAATATATCAGGGCATCCAATCCCGGCGGGACAGCATGGAACCCTTCTGTTATAATTGATTCTACAGGTGTTGTAGGCGGGTATACTTCAATGACCATTGTGAATGGCAACCCTGGCATTAGTTATTATGATTATACAAATGCTGATCTGAAATATGTCAGAGCTTACGATGCCAACGGTACTTCGTGGATAAATGCTGCTTCAATCCCGACCCTGTCTGAATGGGGCATGATAATAATGTCAGTATTGCTGGTGTTGACTGCAATTATTCACATCCGGAGACAGGATAATATGAAGAAATGTTAAAGAACTTCAATTTCTACCCAGGTTGGTCCAGGTATAATATGTCGTATCAAACCAGGGAAAATATATAAGTAACCCAAACATAATAATAAAATCCATGGAGCAAATAATGGACAAATCAAATAAAATCCGTTTGCTGCTTGTTGATGACCA
>CAZMEX010000051.1:0-24776 GCA_964565415.1 uncultured Desulfobacterales bacterium
ACAAGGATTTACACAAATTTGCCCAAAAATCCTCTCCAAAATACAGTCTTAATTTAGGAAAACGCTAAAAATCGGTAAAATCTTATGATGGTTAATTCGGCAAAATGTACGGTCATAATTTGGTAAATTACAGGTAAATCACATCTTTTTCGATCAACTCGTTTGCAAACTATTAAGATAGTCAAGGAGAGCTTTTGCTTTCATGAAATATTTGGGCTGTTGATCCTGTGCTCCATCTATATAGTCAGTGAGAAATTATTTAGCTTCTTCATGCCGTTCTTCTTCCCATAAAATAGCGACAATCACATTGGTTCTTCCTTGTCTATCATAAGTAATCCAATCCTTTGGATCATCAGATAACAATTTCTGTTTTACCAATTCAACACCTTTGTGTTTCTCATTATGTCCCGGCAAAAAAATCTAATGATGGTGTTGCCAAAGTTATTTATACATCCAAGGATAGAAAAACCCGAAAAGTGTTTACTGCTTTGGACTGGCTATATGAGCATACTGTCAGGTATTACGGCTTTTTTTCAAACAAATCCAGGGGTATGAGAAAGAAGGCAGACGTTGATGATACAATTCCGACTATCATGCCAAATGAGATGTCTTTTAATGAAGCAAGACAGAATTGGGCTCGGTTAATTCAAAAAATTTATGAAGTCGATCCTCTTGTCTGCCCAAAATGTCAGAACCAGATGAAAATCATCTCTATCATTGATGATTTTGAAATAATAGATATAATTTTAAAACATCTGAATCTTTGGGATATCCGCAACCATGATCCGCCAGAGATAAAACCTGTTTATATTCCTGAATTAACATATATCGAAGATTCAGACTATGGTAGTTCAGGCTCTCAGATTCCAGTATCTGATACCTTTTGGAACTGATATTTTTGAAATTGAGTTGAGGGATTACAGGTGTCCTATACTCAATTTCAGCTGTTTCCGATCAAGTTTAACAAAAATCACATTCTTTTTATTCATTACAACTGTCCGTCTATTTTTCCCCTGAACAGCTTTTTACCCAACCCAGGAAGGGCACAACATGTTGTGCCCTTCCTGGGTTGGGTGCATATTTCATATATTTTTTTCTATTTCTTGACTAAGGGCAAAAAAGCATTTACTTATCCTTATCCTTGGAACAGCCGCACGATTGGAATCAATATTTCCAGCTGCAGTATCATACATACCCAAATTCGGATTGGCTTCAGGCGCAACCACGTTGGAAGCAAAATTGCTTTCTGATAACTGACTCGCAGCACCTAAATCAAGGGCCATACCAGCTTGACTCCCAATATTCTGCTCATCACGCGCCTTTTTATCCTTCTCGCTAAAATTATTCCTTTGCTCTTTTCCACTTCCAAAACTTCCTCCGTACTTACAGCAAGTTGAACAAATGGTGATGCCGTATCATCCAACTCATCAAGCAATTTTAATGCACTCGCTGCTGGATCAATCTCGGTTTCTTTCTTCTTTTTCTCACCTTTACCTGCCTCACCCTCAACGCCTTCGGTGCTATCTTTTACGCCAATCGTTGCTTCGGTAATTAACGTATCAGGATCCAATGTTATAATTTTACCCTCTTCAGAAGCGGCAGAAAGATTAATCAGCGGCATTCCCTCGTCAAGCTCCTCTAACCCCCAACGGCCGTGTCTTCATCAATATCTTTTTTTTCATAATCTACAATGGTTGAACGTCCAGTTTTTCTCTGAGTTACCGCCTGCATAACACCTTCCGCAAGATCCCCAATATTTTCAGAAGTCCTGATAACATCCGAAACACCAATCCCATTTTCACGCGTCAGACCATCAACACTGGCATGCATGAAACGACTTTTGTCTGCATGATCCATGGTAAATCGCATAATCTGTTTCTCACCATCAAAATACTTCACCAGACCAAGAAATTTTGTATAAAAATCAATTTCTTCAGCAGATAATTTTGGATCACCAAACTTCGAAATATACATATGCGCGGATTCAGCGGCTGCCAACTCCGTTTCAAGCTTGCTGAATTCCTCATCTCTCAATACATTTTCTAACCCGCGCATCTTCCGCAAAGCACCTTCGCGCCGCTTCGCCTCCATGTTCAGCATAGAATCAACATCCACAGAAAAAGCAACATCAGCTGTTTTAAAATTTTCCGAATAAATTCGAATCTTGGCGTAATTTTCATAGAGAAACATACTGAAACGATCACAAAACATTTCCAAAGCAAGTACTGAATTGATTCTGCTTTGTGGATTTTTTTTCTCATCCATATTCTTAACTGCTCGTAATGCTTTTAATAGATTTTTATTAAAAACAACACTGGTTTGCAATTTTTGATCGCTATTAATTAATGCTAAATATTTATCAAATGTGATCGGTTCTAAATCACGCCGTGTTTCTTCCGAAGCATCTGCGGGTATGGCATCAGGCAGATGCAACGCCAAACCATGTGTGAATTCATGTAACATTCCAATCGTCACAAATTCGCGCATGGTTTCAAAATCTTCCGGTGCCTGTTTATCTTTCCATTGCTTGGCAACATATTTAATCAACTTCTCGAAGCCCTCAGCCTGATCGCCGGCTTTCGCTAAAAGTTCGGGCAATTCTTTACTATAAGCTAAAAACAACTTGAAAGGATTAAGATTACCCATTACTGCAGTTACATATTCTTGTGGTATTTCTTTATAAACCGGTTTGCCATCCTTATCGACAAACCGCGGATCCAATAATAACACGCGGAATAAAACATGCGCACTACCACCCTTTCTTTTCGGGAATTGGAAAAGAATCTCACTGGAAGTGGGAACCTCGTCAATATAATCACCTTCCATCATTTGGATATCTTTCACAGAAAAGTCAACCGGTGTATTGTCTTCAAACCGGACCAATCCGTTTTGTACCAAAGCATTCAACATCACCGCTGCGTTACTTTCAGGCACAATTTCGAAAGCACCTTGGGCAGGTCTGGCCTGGCCTTTTTCATATTTTTCACCATGCCGTTCTTTATCCCGACGCTGAATAATTGCACGCGCCTCGTCTATAGCTAGATCTGCAAAATCCCGCTGCAAAACCTCATTCGAATTTTTCTTATCACGAATCTTGTTATTTGGAATAATAGAATTAAATCTCAAACCAGAAAAAATCGGCGTCATCGCCATACTTCCTAAAACTTGGGCTGTACCTGCTATTGCAGTCATGACTTGCACAGGGTTGTGCGCCAAGGGCGTCATTGCTGCCATTTCTGGAAAAATACGAAATATATTGGTAACACCACCGAGCAATAGCTGTAGATTGCTTACTTCACCAACGGTTCCGGTCGCCACAGCTGAGGTAACGTCTGCAACGATTACCTGGGAAATGACCGGCAAAGCGATTGCCCCGATAACCATTGATGCCAGTATGATATTACGCTTGGTAAAAACCCTGCTCAAAAAATCGCTGCCCTTGTGATTGGCCATCCACCAGCCGGAAATTATCACAATACTCAATCCCATCAGCATCAATGCAGGAGAAATGGCAGCACTGATTCCCATCAGCGGAAGAATGGTGATTGAAAAAACAGCCACACCGAGCAATGCCAACGCAAAAGACTGAACCTGACTGGATGCCAACAGGGTTGATTCACCCAGATAGTTGACAACTTCACGCTGCCCAATCAATTCCATACCCTGCCGTTTAAAAAGCAATCCCATCACAGCGGATCCGTCGAGCGACGTGATTTCAACAAGCTTTTTGCGAACGCGCTTCAATGTCACTCCAGGCAAACGAACAAAATCATTTTCACTCATCCTCACTGCTGTTAAATTCACAAAATCAACTGCACTATTAAAATGATTACGAAAATTTTTAAACGTCAAAAAATTCCTAACCGCCATTGCATTTAGAGATGTCGCTTGACGTGCAATCATTTTTTCAAATTCCGTTTGCTGGTCTGGATACCGAAGTAATTCGAAGTACTGTGTCCCTGATTCTGCTTTTGACATATCCGGTTGAATGGTTATGCAGGAGTAACCAGCTTGCTTAATTTGATCTTGAATAGCAGCTGTATGATACCCACCCGTAATAAGAATAACCTTCTGTTCTTGGCGATCATCAATCCGTTGAAGAGCATTACGATAGAGCGCTTGATCACGCTGATCAGCAAATTGATAAAACTGTTGTGCCTGTTGCAAGGCATTTTCAAGTCGCCCGACATCTTCTGTAAGATTAAAATAACTATTTCCAAGATTAGCTTTTAATGCTTCGCTAATTTTTTTTATCGAAATTGATTGCGAAAGTGCTTGGAATGTTTTGAGATCTTCATGGGATGCAGAAACATTAATCGTCCGCTCCACCAGTTCCATATATACTTGAAATTGATAGAGTTGCCTTTCTGCTGATGTAAGAAACATCGCTTCACGCAATGTTGTTTCTAAATAATTTTGTTGTTCTGCCTTTTCGTGATAATTAAGCTCGCGCTGTTTTCTGTTTTTTTGAAGTTCCGAAGGAACTAATGCAATCCCGGCTTGCGTTGCTTCACGAATCAGGATACGTAAATACAGCTCATTATCAGAATCACCTTTCAAATAATATTTTCGACGATTTTCAAAAGCTAACAATGACGGATTATAAGCTTTTTCCTGAATAAATCCAAGCTGGTCTAAAATTTCAATCACTAACCCACGATTTTCCTCAGTAGTAAACTGCCGAATGAGTGCAAGACTACTATTATATAAGCGCGCATCTTCTGCCCCAAAAAGTTCCAAATCCGGGCGATCATTGATAATTAAATAATCAGCTCCCGTAAGCTTGCCTTGTTTCATAAAATACTCAGAAACAGCACGTTTGGCAGGTGACTCAGGGATGGTTGCAAGCTCAAGTGTAGGGATAATACCGCTCCCGCCCTCGCCTAACTGAATTCCTTGAATTGCTGAATAAAGATAATTCTCTATATCAAACGCCCAGCTGATTGTCGGAAATAAAAAGCTGACTGATATAAGCAAGACAATCGTTGGCTTCACCACCTGACGAGATGGTTGATGCCAACAAGACAGCAACCATGACCAACGCTTTCCCGTGATAAAATTAGTTGTATGTTTCATTGTGACTACCCCCATCTTTATTCAAATTTAAAGGGACGGAAAATGTTTTAATTTAAAAACACGTCGTATTATACCTCACATTCAACACCCAAAATACAAAAAAATGAATAATTTTATATAGAAAATAATTTGTTGTTATTTTAGATAGTTAGCTTGATTGAGATCAAATTTGAATGGCATTTAGTTTCTGAATTGTATTTAATCTAGATTTTTCTAGAATTTTTTATTATGATACATCTCAATGAGAATAAAAACATTGGGGTAAAAATGAAAAATATGCCAGATATAGATGGATTCACAGTCCAGCACCTTCCTATTGTTACTGCCTACGCACAAAAGATTGGTATTGTTGAAATTATTAACACGTTGGTGCCAACTCAAATGGATATTGATGCCGGCACGGTTATTCTCGGTATGGTGCTCGATACCTTGACCGGGAGGAATCCTTTGTACAAATTGAACAAGTATTTCGAACACCAGGACACACAGCTTCTGCTGGGAAAAAAAGTGGATCCATTGAAGTTCTCTGATCATACTGTTGGGCGTGTTCTTGACAGGATCCACGATTGTGGCGCAATGAAGGTGCTCTCGCAAGTTTCTCTGCAGGCGCTAAAACAGTTCGATATTGATCGCAGCCACTTAAGTTTCGATACCACATCAGTTAGTGTTCATGGTGATTATTCACTGTATTCAGCAGAAAACAACAACAGTGATACAATGAATATTGTCCATGGCCACAGCAAAGACCACAGACCTGATCTGAAACAATTTTTGGTTAAGATGCTGTGCGTTGATCGAACCATACCGGTGTTTGGGCAAACAGAAGATGGCAATGCCTCAGATAAAGTAATCAACAACAAGGTTCTTTCATCCATATCAAAATACATGAAGGAAAATAGAATCAAGAAAGAGGGGTTTATCTACATTGCAGATTCAGCAATGGGAACATGAAAAAACCTTGAAACTATTGGAGATGGTATTCAATTTATAAGCTAACTGCCTGCAAAATTATAGAAACCGATGCAATTGAAGAGTTAAAAAGAGAAGCCGGCTGCTTTGTACTTTTGACCAATGTTTCTGTCAATGATCAAAAGGGCTATAGCTCCTATGACATTCTGCGGACATATGAGGATCAATACGGGATTGAACAGAACTTTGGTTTTATAAAGAATACTCCATATTTGTCGATTGGGGTGGGAAATGTCAGTTAGTAGGAGTATCAATTTCATATTTCAAGGTATATTAAGTGATGACAGAGAGCAATACAAGAGTTTTGCACATTTATTATATGTTTCACCCTGATTCTATGCAATTTCTAATGAGATGCGGCTAAATTTATTAAGCTGTCAAGAGTAATGGAAATTGTATCATGATGTGTAATCCATATATGGGAAGAAAGCGACAAACTCATATAAAGCAGCTGCCTGTTAAGATGTCTGTTTATAGCTGTTTGCCTCTTCATGGGCAAAAGCTGACAACCTGCCATAAGCTGCAATGTGTCATTTGAAGTTTGATTTTGTTACTCCATTGGAGTAATATTCACCTTTATTTAACAGATCAATTATTAAATACCAGGGGGATGTAAATGAAAGTTGTAACTTTACTTGGGAGTGCTAAAAAAAAAGGCAATACAGCAACAGCACTTGGATGGGTGGAAGATGAACTAAAATCAATGGGTCATGATGTTGAGTCAATATATTTAAACTCAAAAACAATAAACGGCTGTCTTGGTTGTGCTAAATGCAAGGAAAAGCCAGATGAGATCGGATGTATTCAAAATGATGATGCAGCAGCAATACTTGAAAAAATAATTGATGCTGATCTTACAATTTATACTACTCCTCTCTATTTTTGGGGAGTAACATCCCAGTTAAAATCTATTATTGACCGAAGCTGGTCCCTTGTTACAAACTATCATCAACCCAACCACGCCTCTCTTATTGAAGGCAAACGCCAGGCACTGCTTGTAACCGGTGGAGGCGAATATGACAATAATGCTGAACCTGTGTTTATTGCCTTTGATAAACTTATAAAATTTTATAAAGGGCATAAAATCGGTGAGTTGTTTCTTGGTTCATGCAAAACACCTGATACCATGGATGATGCAAAGAGAGAAAAAGCAATTGCTTTTGCCAAAAAAATAGTGGCACCTTGAAACTTCTTTTACCATATTTCAAGAAAAACTTTGGCAAGATTGCTCTGGGCATAACCTGTATGCTCATTGTTGACGCTGTTCAGCTCATTATCCCGGTAATAGTAAAAAAAACAGTGGATATGCTTGCCCAAAAGCCCATTGATAATCTGTTTCTTTTAAAGGCAAGTGTGGCAATCATATTGTTTGGTCTTGTCATGACTGCTCTCAGGTATTGGTGGCGTATTCTGCTCATGGGAAGTTCCCGGGATGTGGAAAGAGGTATCAGAGATCAATTGTATGCCCACACTCTTTTTTTGGATCAAAGCTACTATGACAAGACTAAAACCGGTGATATCATGGCACATGCCACAAGTGATATCAATCATATCAGAATGGCTTTTGGTCTTGGTGTCATTGCCCTTACCGATGCACTCCTTTTAGGAAGTGCTACAATTGCAATTATGCTTTATTTGAATGTAAAACTTGCCTTATATGCATTAATACCCATGCCTTTGCTGGTTATCATCACAAGAGTCCTTGGGAAAAAGATGCACTCTTTCCATGAAACTGCCCAGGAATCATTTTCATCCCTTACGGAAATCGTAAGGGAGAGTTTTTTTGGCATAAGAATCATAAAAGTCTTTAACTTTGAGCAAACCATTAACCTGAAAGTTAAAGATCATGCTGAAGACTACTTTAATAAAAACATTAAACGAGCTTTTTTAGCAGCAATTATCAAGCCTCTCATGTTTTTTGTTTTTAATTTATCCACGGGCATAATTCTTTTTTATGGTGGATACCTTGTAATGATCAAGGCTCTCTCTTTAGGAGAACTTGTGGCGTTTATCCAATATTTAGGTATTCTTGCATGGCCCATTATTGCCCTGGGCTGGATGACCAACCTTATGCAGAGAGGGCTTGCTTCATTAAAGCGCATTAACACTCTTTTAAATGCAAAGCCTGAAGTGAGAAACTCTTTAAATCCAGTTAAGCTTAATAAAAAACCAGATATGATAAAATTTGACAATGTCAATTTTTCATACAATATGCAGGACTATATTCTCAAAAACATCACAATTAAAATGAAACATGGTACATCAACAGGAATAAGCGGTTATCCCGGCAGCGGTAAAACAAGCCTTGTCCAGCTTATTGCAAGGCTCTACAATTGCACTGCAGGCAGCATACATATTAATAACAATAATATTAACAATATTGATCTTACATCTTTAAGGGACAATATAGCCTATGCTCCCCAGGAGAGTTTTCTCTTTTCCGGCACCATAAAAGAAAACATTATCATGGGAAAAGATATTTTTAAAACAAGGCTCAATAAGGTACTTAAAGTGTGTATGCTTGATGAGACAATAGCTTTAATGCCCCGGGGGCTTGACACAATAGTTGGAGAGAGGGGTGTTACTCTTTCAGGCGGGCAAAAACAGAGGATAGCCCTGGCAAGAACTCTTATCCAGGAAAAACCCATAATTATTTTAGATGACCCTGTAAGCCAGATGGATACCGAGACTGCATCAAAAGTTATTAAAAACATTAATAATTTAAAAAAAGAATCAACCGTGATCATAATATCCCACAGGATTGCAGCTTTGGTATCATGTGATAGAATCTACATACTAAATAGTGGGAAAATAGAAGACCAGGGCAGCCATGAAGACCTTTTAAATTGTAGTTCATTTTATAAAAACGCCTATACTGTGCAGTTTTTTGAGGAGGAAAATGCCTTCTCAAATTAATCTGGAAGAAAAAGAGGTCAAACTTGCTGATCTTATGCTGATCAAAGAGATATGGCCATTTATTAAACCTTTTTTCTGGATGTTGTGCTTTTCTGTTCTCCTTGTTTTCATGGTTACTTTTCTTGAACTTTTAAGCCCGCTTCTTATTAAGACAGCAATAGATGGTTTTATATTACCGATCCATGGTGCAAACCAAGTCATGTTTTTAGGCTTTCCAATAAAATCATTTAAACTGTTTGGTGTTGTTTTTTTTACAATATTAACTGCATCTTTTATTGTTGATTTTGCCCAGACAATGTTCATGGAGTATACAGGTCAAAAAATCATACTCAATCTCAGGGAGCAGCTCTTTGATCATATGCTGTACCTGCCGGTCTCATTTTATGACTCAAACACAAGCGGAAGACTTGTAAGCAGGGTTGCCGGCGATGTTGAAAACATGAATGAAATGTTCACCAATATACTGGTGTTTTTATTCAAGGACATTGTTTTTATGGTTTGCATTCTTTCAGTGATGTTTTACATCAATCTTAAACTCACCCTTTTTTTGGCCATGCTTGTGCCGTTTATAGTGCTGACTATTATTTTATTTTCACGAATATCCAGAAATGTGTTCCGCACCCTGAGGCAGAAAATTTCAGAGATAAATCATAAATTTTCCGAAAGCATCACAGGCATTGCAATATTACAATCTACATCCAGCAGCGATATCTTTCTTAAAAGATTTAAAAACCTTAATTTTGAGTATTTTAAAGCCGGGATGTTCCAGATTCAAATTTTCGCTGTATTTATGCCTTTTGTAGGCTTTTTAGGTATTTTAAGCGTGGGAATAATTATCTACATTGGCGGCAACAAAGTTGACAATGGCGAGATTACAATTGGTATCCTGGTAGCTTTTCTCTCATACATGAAAATGTTTTTCAGACCAGTAAGGGAACTTTCTGAAAAATTTAACCTGCTGCAAAACGCGCTTGCCTCGGGAGAGAGGATTATATCTGTTTTAAAAAATAAAAGTTATAAAAAATCTGCTTTAAAAAGTCCTGCCCAGCTTGGCAGTATTGATAAAGTTGAGTTTAAAAATATCATTTTTTCCTATAACAAGGGAGAGATGGTTTTAAAAGATATCTGCTTTGCAGTGGGAAAAGAGAAATTAAAAGGACAATCACTAGGTATTGTCGGACACACAGGCTCTGGAAAAACCTCGATAATAAACCTGCTGACAGGATTTTACCAACCTGACAGCGGAAAAATTCTCATTAACAATAAAGAACATGATAACTATGCCATTGAAAGTATAAGAGATAAAACTGCACTGGTAATGCAGGACCCCATCCTTTTTTCAGGAAGTGTAAGGGATAATATTCAACCTGCCAGTTTAAAAAATGATACCCTGCTTAACAAGGCATTAAAGGATGCTAATTGCGACTTTTTGTTTAAAACCAAAGGGCTTGACACAGAACTTTTTCAACAGGGCAAACCGCTTTCCAGTGGGGAAAAACAACTTGTATGCATTGCAAGGGCATTTGCATTTAATCCTGATTTAATAATTTTTGATGAAGCAACCTCTTATCTTGACTCAGAATCTGAAGAAAAAGTTCATAGGGCAATGAAAAGATTAATGCAGGGAAGGCTTGCAATCATAATTGCCCACAGACTGAGCACTGTTAGAAATTGTGATAATATACTTTTTTTAAAAAACTGCACAATACATGAGTCAGGTTCCCACGAAGAGCTTGTCAGGCTCAGGGGAGAGTATTATCATTTACTTAAACAAGAGAGCACAATAGCTTAATAATCAGCTTGCATTGAGCAGCTTTTCAAATATTTGAAAATCATGTTTGCCTATTCCGTTTTCTCCAAAAGGTCTTTTATTTTTATCATGACAATCTGAACCGCCTGTTACAATCAAGTCGTGTTTTTTTGCCAATGCCAGAAGAAGGTTTGCATATTTTTCACTATGACCTGGATAATATACCTCAAGCCCTTTAATTCCGGCATTGATAAATTCCGGGAAAAGTATTTCCACTGTCTCAAAAGGGGGAAGCACCTCCTTGTAATGCCCTTTTCCTTCAAAGGAACCTGCGGCAGGGTGGGCAAGAACAGCTAGGACAGGATAATCATTTAATATTGCCTTAATATCACCAAGCTCAACACCGGAAGGAATGTATGCAGGACTTGCATTTCCCATAAGTTTATTTATCTGACTTCTGCTCGAAATATTATGTATTTCCTCCAAAGCAAGGGCGAAATGACGTCTTGTTGCATTTGAGCTGTATTTTGATATCTCTTCAAATAGAAGTTCTTTTTCTAAAACGGGGGTTACACCCTGGGGTCCAAATATTTTGTTAATCTCATCAACCCTGGCATGCACAAGCCCTTCCCCTCGACCAAGGAAGAGCACCTTGTTAAATGCATCATGAAACTCTTCTCTCTTAAGCAGATCATTGGGAAAATAGACAAGAAGATGAAGAGTGCCTGCAAAAAAAGAACGCTTAAATCTAATGGAGACCTCAACGCCTGTAATTACTTTTATACCATAATTTTGACCTGCTGCAACAGCGTTCCCAAGACCTTTTAATGTATCATGGTCTGTTACCCCAATGGTGCTTATCCCTTGTTCCTTTGCTTTGAAAACAAGCTCATCCGGTGTAAAATCACCGTCTGATGCTGTTGTATGGTTGTGCAAATCTGCAAATATTGTCATTATAATATCCTTTTGTTTGACCAATGCTTACTATAAATGTTTCTCCTTTTCAATTAAAAAAATTAAAAAAAGTTTGCATTAAATATAAATAATGATAAAAATTAGTATTTAATTTGATATTGATTAATTTATCATTATTAATTTAACACTATTAGTTTAACATTATTAATTTAATATGGAGTTCAAATAATAATATGCTTACCTATGAAATTGGAGATGATATTGGTGAAACAATTGGTGGAATAAAACCCATGGAATCAGAAGTTTTGAAAAACTGTTTTGGTATATTTAATGCCTGCATGGATGATACGCATTATTCAAGAATTAATGAGATACAAGATACACAGGTCTTAATCAAAATTGCCAATGCAGTTAATATCTGCAAACCAGATTCAGTGTATATCAATACTGGTTCAAAAGAAGACAGACAATTTATAAAAGATCTTGCTGTTAAAAATAAAGAAGAGAGCCTGCTTTCAATTGATGATCACACTATTCACTTTGACCTTGCCCAGGAGCAGGGAAGGATTGTTGACAGAACATTCTATATCACTGACCCAGGGGATCAGGTAAGTACCCTTGCCAATAAAATGGCTAGAGAAAAGGCTTGTGAACAGATCAAACAAAATCTTTCCGGCATAATGGAAAATATGACAATGATTGTCGGATTTTATGTAAGAGGACCAATAGGAGCAATAGGTTCAAATCCCGCCATAGAGATAACAAGTTCAGCATATGTTTCGCACAGTGCAGATATTTTATACAGAAATATTTTTTCATCTTTTAATAAAGAGGTTACAAGAGCCGGTCACTTTTTCACAAACATTCACAGCCAGGGGCTTAACAGACCTGAAGACCTTCCCAATGCCCGCGTGTTCATGGATCGAAATTATCAAACAACATATAGCTTTAACTGCACCTATGCAGGAAATACCCTTCTTTTAAAAAAGGGAAACCACCGGTTTGCTGTTGATCGGGCAGTATATGAAAACCGTGGAAAAGAGCTTTCCGAGCATATGTTTATCACAGGACTAAAGGGACCTCAAAACCGTGTCACATGGTGTGCCGGTGCTGCACCCAGCGGATGTGGCAAGACAACCACTGCCATGACAGGGGATATGTTTATTGGCGATGACCTCGCACAGATGTGGATCTCTGACAATGGTGATATTCAATCCATAAACCCTGAATGTGGAATATTTGGAATATTAGAAAATGTAAATAATCAGGGTGACCCGCTTCTTATGGATGTCTTGAGAAAACCCGGCTGTGAAGTTATCTGGTCCAATGTTCTTATTGACGATAAAAAAATTCCCCATTGGGAAGGAAACCTGGAAGAGCATCCCAGAAAAGGTATTAACTTCCAGGGTGAATGGACAGAAAATAAACTTGATGAAAATGGCAAAAAAATCCCAATCTCCCACCCCAATGCAAGGTGTACAATATCTTCAACAACCCTGAAAAACTACTCTGCAGAGGCAGAAAATAAAAATGGCGTAACAACAAAAATTTTTACATACAGTGGTAGAGACAGTGATACTATGCCTCCTGTCTGGGTTGCTAAGACCCCTGGTCATGGTGTTGCAATAGGAGCATGTATAGTATCCAAGGCCACGGCAACAGAGGTTGGAGTCACAGGAGTAAAAAGAGCTCCCTTTGCCAACGCTCCCTTTATTCCCGGAGCTTTAGGCGATTATATTGATGCTCAGTTTGAATTTTTTGAAAACAGATCAATTCCTGAAAATAAAAAACCTGTAATTGCAGGACTGAACTATTTTTTAACCCATGGTGCAAGGGGGGGAGACTCAGAAGAACTGCTTGGTGAAAAAAAGGATGTAAAAGTATGGCTTTCATGGCTTGAAAGATACGTACACAATGAAGTCAAATATATAAAAACTCCCATTGGGAATATACCCCAATACAATGATTTAAAGGATCTTTTTAAAACAATAATCAACAAAGATTATTCATTGGAGCTTTATAATAAACAATTTTCTCTATATGTGGATAAAATAGCTGCCCGCCTTGAGATGCAGATTGAAGCTTACACAAAAGAACAAGGCAGTTTTGAAAAACTTTTTAATATATTAAAAGAACAAAAACAAGGGCTTGATGAGCTCAAAAAAAATTGTGGCAGTGTTGTAACCCCTGACAAACTCTGAATCCAAATCTTATCAAACAGGGGAGAGAGAAGACAATTTATGTCAATAATCTCTCCCCTGATTCACTCTAATTTACTTATTTTTTCTCTGCAATTGAAATAAGTTCGACTTCAAAGATCAATGTGGAACCTGGTTTAATTGGTCCTGCCTGGCGATCACCATAGGCAATATCAGAAGGAATATAGAGTTCCCACTTATCACCGGTTTTCATTAATTGAAGTGCTTCGGTCCAGCCTTTAATTACTCTGTTTAATTGGAACTCAGCAGGCTCGCCTCTCTTATATGAAGAGTCAAATTCAACTCCATCAATTGTGGTGCCTCTATAATGGCATTTAATAGTATCTTCTGGTTTTGGAGATTTATCTCCTTTACCTTTTGTTATAACCTTATATTGAAGTCCACTTTTTAAAGTTTTGACACCTTTCTTACTCTTATTGGCCTTTAAAAAAGCCTCTCCCTTTGCTTTATTCTCTTTACTGGCTTCCATTATTTTTTCTCTCTGCTTTGCACGCATCTGCTCCTGAAAAGCCAGCAATGCTTCCTTCATCTGCATTGCATCCAAAGCAGGTGTTCTTGCAATGGCACCTTCTATCCCTTTAAAAAAACTATCTATATCCAGCTTATACTCTTTGGTTAGATTTTCATAATAACTATAACCTATTGCATAACTAATTCTCTCTTTTAAGGTCATTGTCTCGGCATCTTTTTTATTGTCTTTTGCAAACACTTCCGAGTTAGCAGCAAATAAAAAACCCAAAGCCATAATAACTATTAAATACTTGTATGATTTTTTAAACATAATTCCCCTTTATCTATTTTAATTATTAAATAACAACTAAACTTGCACCTTTGTACAGGATCTGGCTACTTTATTATTAACATAACCTCAGAAACCTGCTGGCATTGAAAACCAGTAAAACAGAAACAGCTAATAATTTCCACGGCATTCTATATTTTACCATATTTTATATGTTTTGTAGTAAAAGTGCCAGACAGAGTCAAGGCAAAACTTTAAAAAACAATAAAAACTTGATATCATCATATTATCATGCAATATATTAAATATAGAAAAATGGTTGAAGGAGTATTCCATCGTGCTATAATACCATTAAGTTAAACAAACACTTTATTTATCTAAATATTAGGAGAAAACTGATGCTTGTAAAAGACTGGATGACTAAGAATGTATCAATTGATCAGGAAGCTACTGTTATTGATGCCATTAAAGTTATGAAAGAAAAAGATGTTACAAGAATTCCAGTAACAAAAAATGGTAAACTGATAGGTATATTGACCAATGAAGATATAAACAAATCATCACCATCAAATGCATCTTTGCTAAATGCCCATGAAGTTGCCTATCTGATTTCAAATTTAAGAGTGAAAAAAGTTATGACAACTCCTGTTATTACAATTGCAGCTGAAAACAGTATATTTGAAGCAACTGAGACTCTTTTGCACAGAGAGGTATCAGGAGCTCCTGTTGTTAATCACAAGCATGAGGTAATAGGGGTGATATCCAGAACAGAGCTCACTGAACTTATGCTGTCTCTTTCCGGAGTTGGTGCTTTTGGAATTGAACTCGGACTCATTGTAAAAGATGATCCAGGGTTGATTAAGGTACTCACTGACACAATCCATGGGCATGGCATAAGAATAAGAAGTGTTTTAACTATGCATGAAAGGGTTCCTGCAGGCTATAGAAAAGTATTTTTCAAACTCTATAAAGTTAACAGAGATAGAATTGATGAGCTTGTAGAAGATCTCAAAGTCAACTCCACACCTGAATATATGGTAGATCATCTTAATGGCACAAGGATATTTTTTCCGCAAGAGTAGATATGATATTAAATATAAATTCGAGTAAGAAAACTCAATTGATTGATATTACTGACAAAGTGATTCAATCTATTGGGTCTGATGTGAAAGATGGACTTGTATATATTTTTTCCCTGCATACAACCGGTGCAATAACCATAAATGAAAACGCAGACCCTGCTGTTAAAACAGATATATTAAATACAATTAACAAAGTAATACCATGGGATGACAATTTCAAACATATGGAAGGCAATTCTGCTGCACACATAAAAACAAGCCTTTTTGGTCAGTCTGAAATCATTGCCATTAAAGATGGGAAACTTGTTCTGGGAAGATGGCAGGATATCTACTTTTGTGAATTTGATGGACCGCGCACAAGACAAGTTTATATTAAAATTATCAACTGATTTTTCTACTCTTAAAAACATTGATAGATTGATTCAGGCGTACCTGATATGTGTTAACTAAAGAGACTTTAAAACCTGCATCTGCCAGCCACTTTTTAATCTCTTCTTTCTCAAATCCCATCCATGAGCCGCCAAAACGTTCTTTAATGCTTTTTGAAGTGTGTTTTGCCAAATCTGCTATCAGCAATACACCACCTGGTTCCAACACTCTGTATGTCTCATGAATAACCTGGGCAGGAACGGCAATGTGGTGGAGCACCATATTTATAACTGCCAGATCAACCTCTTTTTCCTTTAATGGGATGTGCTCAATCTCACCAAGTCTGAATTCATACTCTTTTCCCTGATCTTTAAATCTGTTTTTAGCAAGCTCAAGCATCTTTAAAGAGCTGTCAACCCCGATGAGTTTTTGAACTTTCATGCCCATCAATGAAAGCAGCTCCCCTGTTCCACAGCCCAGATCAACTACAGCTCTACCCTGGTTGAGGCTGTCTATTAAAACATGGTTCAAGTCAAAACTGCCAAAAAGATCCTGTTTCAGATTATCCCATGTTGCAGCAACATTATTAAAAAAAGCTCTGGTTTTTTTCCTTCTCTCGGAAACAATGGTTTCAGCTCTCTGCAAATCATTTAAAATTTCATTTTTCTGCTGCTTTGATCTTTTAATAAATTCTGTTAAGGGTCGTTTCTCTTCATCCAGTTCTGCCTGGTAATAGACAAAACTTCCATCCCTTCTACAGGACAGAAGAGTAGATTCATTCAGAATTTTTAAATGACGCGAGACCCTTGACTGTCCCATGAGCAACACTTCAACAATCTCATTTACATTAAGCTCATGGGTTGTCAGAATTCGGTAAATACGGAGCCTTGTTTCATCTGCTAAAGCTTTAAATATTTTCAGATTATCAGTCATATTGTTTTATCTACATATCTAGATACCTGCTGTCTGTCAAGAAAATTTTTGATTTATTTTAAAAACCTTGGCAGATTATTCTGGGATGGGAATGGGATTAATCGGGATTTGACAACAACCCATTGACACCTGAACCTGAAATTGAACTTCTACCTCCGGGTTTTGTCTCAATTTGGATTTGCACTCCTATACGCTCTTTAAGTGCATGCACATGGGAAATCACGCCAATAAGCTTTCCTGCCTGCTGGAGGCAGGAGAGTGTTTCAAGGGCTGTTTCAAGGGCATCATCGTCAAGAGTGCCAAACCCTTCATCTAAAAAAAGTGAATCCACCTGGATATTTTTACTAACCATATTAGAAAGTCCCAGGGCAAGGCAGAGGCTTACAATAAAACCCTCTCCTCCTGATAAATTCTTGACAGATCTTATTTGACCTGCCTGCCAGTTGTCAATAACATTCAATTCCAATGGCTTGACTTGATCCCGCACAAGAAGATACCTGTCAGTCATGCTGCCAAGCTGGTTATTTGCATGGTTAATCATCAACTCAAAAGTCAAGCCCTGGACAAAATTCCTGAACTTTTTTCCGTCAGCCGAGCCAATGAGTCCATGGAGAACATCATACCGGCTGCACTCCTTTTTTTGTTCTTCAATCAATTGGACCTGCTTTTTAAATTTCTCTTTTACCTGCCTGCTCTGCCTTAATTGCTGCTTAATTGAACCCATATCTTGCTGTAATTTATTAAGTTCTCCTTTTAAACATTCAAGTTCCGATATAAAATCCTTATCTTTATCATTAATAAGCTGCTGGTTCAGGCTTGAAATTGCCTTGTTAAGGTCATCTGCTGTTTTAACTGCACTCCCAAGAGCATGCTTTATTTTTTCATTTTCCTGTTTAACATCTTCAAAAACCTTTTCAAATCTATCTATCTTTTCATCAAGGAGTTTTTCTTCTTTATCAGGATCCCTATCATCAAATAATTGCTTTCTTTGTTTCACCATTGCCTCTAAATCATTATCCAGCTCTTTTAATCGGCTTTTATCCGATGTAATCTGCTCTTTTATTTCCAGAATCATGGCTCTATTGTGATCAAACTCATTTTTCATGCTCACTATTTGTTTTTCGAGGCTCTCTTGCTTTTCCTGGTTCTTTTTATAAACATCTTGTTTTACTTTTAAAAAGCCAACTATATTGTCAATTTCACTAATATCTATTTTGCTTACCCCAAATATTTTTATCTGTTTTAAAATATCTGTCTTTATATCCTGAACCTGATTTGCAACTGACTCTTTTTGCTTTAAAAGCCTTTTTTTATCCTTTTGATTTCCTGATCTTTCAATGGCTGCACTGTTCAATCTTTCAATGATTTTAGCCTTTGCCTCTCTTTTTACGGCAAGGTCTCTTTCAATACTGTTGATCTGCCTCTCTTTGGCTTCAATATTTTTTACTATTTTTCCCATGCTATCTGATTGAATCTGTATATTATCGATCATGGCATCTAAGTCTTGGGCAACTCCCTCTACTTTTGCCCCGGGCTTTATATTATCTAGTAATTGCTCTATCTCCTTCTCACTCTTATTGATTTCCAGCACAAGCTCCCTAATTCTCTCTTTGGATTTTAAAGCTTCTGTCTCTTTTCTTGTCTTCTCTATTATAAAATTTTCCATCTCTTTAGAGATCTGCTTTAAAGCTTTTTTTTCAACTTCAAGGTTCTCCTCCTCCCTGCCCATTTTTATAACTCTCTTGGACAAAAAAGGATGCTCTTCAGAACCACATAACGGGCACGGCTCCCCCTGTACAAGCAAGGATCGCTGTGCCTCCAGATCTTTAATTTTGCCTTGCAGCCTTATCTCTTTTTCAAGATGTTTAATCTCTTTTTCATGGGACCTTAATTTCATGGCTGCAGATTTTATGTCCAGGGCTAATACTTCAGATCTTTTTTGAGCATTGTCAATGGATTGTTTCTCTTTTTCAACTCTGTTTTGACTGTTTAAAAGAACCTCTTTTGTCTTTAAAAGTACAGTGAGCAAGTTCTTCTGCTCTTTTAAACTATCAAGTTTATCCCGCAAACTTGACAATTCACTTCCCCCAAGGTGCAAATTAATACTCCCTTGCAAATCAGCCTTGGTTTTTACTTGTTGTTCAAGTGCAAAAGTTAAGCTGTGTCCCTCTTTCTCAATTTTATTAAAATCATCAGATGCTTTTTTTATTCTCTTTTCAACCTTAAATATCTCATCTGATACTTTTTCTCCTGTTTCTGCATTATCCTGCAAATTTTTAAAACGCTGTATAATACCTGTAAGATTTTCTGACAATGATTCATATTGGGAGTGCTCTTTAAAATAATTATTTAACTCTGCTATTGATTCTCTTAACTCTAAAAGGTTTTGGGCAATCTTTTTATTATATTTTTCCGTATCTATCTTTTTTTTCTCTGCCTTTTCAACTGTTTCAGACAAATCCATCATATTTTTCTTCTTCTCAATGATATGAAAATCTTTTTGCCTTACTTGTTTTATTAGGAACTGCTCTTCTCTTCTTTTTTCCTTTAATAATTGATACTGTTCCCCAGCATCTTTTCTGACAACCTCACTTTTACCTAGCTTCTCTTTATTGTCTTCTGCACTGGTTAAAACCTGTTTCAATTCAGCCTGCTTAGCTTTGAGTTCTTTGTGATATCCAGCAATTGTATTGAATTTATCTTGTTTTTTTACTAGTTGTACCTCTTTTCTCTTCTGCTCATCCAGCCTGGAATCCAACTTATCTTCTTCTTCCTTATCTAGAAATTTCATACCTGAAAGCTGCAATTGGATCTTTTCAAGTTTACCTGTCTCTAAAGCTCTTCTTTCATGCACATACATGGAAATTTTGCTGTAGATCTCAGTACCTGTTATCTGCTCCAATATAGGTGCTCTCTCATCCGGAGTTGCATTTAAAAAAGCTGCAAAAGCCCCCTGGGCCAAAAGAGCAGACCGTGTAAATCTGTCAAAATTCATACCGGTTTTCTTTTCCACCACCATGGCAACATCTTTTATTTTTGAAGCAATAATTTTACCTGTAGCAGCATCAGCAATTTCATGTTTAGGCATTTGCAGCTCACCATCATACTTTTTCCTGGAACGATGTTGACTGAAATGGCAGACAAATTGTCTCTTTTTCACTTCAAATATCACTTCAGCAAAACACTCCCCGGTCTGTCGGGACATTATTTCATTGTTTGCTTTGGTGATTTTCCCGAGTCGTGGCGTTGTCCCATACAAGGCAAGGCATATGGCATCAAGTATTGTTGTCTTTCCTGCTCCGGTCGGTCCTGTAATTAAAAAAATTCCATCGGATATATAGGCAGGGTCTGTGAAATCGATCTTCCACTCTCCTTCAAGGGAATTAAGATTTTTAAAAAACACCTTGAGTATTTTCATCTAGGACTCTTCTCCCATATCTCTCACAATCTGCTTGAATATCTCCATAAGCTCTGATTGTTGTTTATCAGGAATAGCATTGGCATTCATGCATTTTGTAAAAGTCTCAAATTCGTCCATCTCGTCAATGTCTGCAGCGCTCAGTACACCTCCGTCTGCATTCTTAAGGGTGATCATGGTTGATATGCGCTCATTTTTAATTCTTAAGACTTTAATTTCTGTCCCTTTCACTGCCTGATCTACTGTATCTCTTAAATTACCTGGTGCATCTTTCCCGGTATAAATCACTTCAACCCAGGACTTTGAACTCTTTTGCTTTAATGTTGCAATCTCTTCTTTGATCTTTTCAAGGTTGCCTTTAATTGATTTAAGATCATTGAATTTTGGAATTGTTATTGGCTGCACCTTGGTTTTTGTGTCAAAAAATTCAACCCTTATCACTGTTTTTTCCTGGGAAGCTTCACCAAATCCAATGGGCAGAGGTGATCCTGAATACCTTATGATATCTGACCCTGCAACTTTCTGGGGTACATGCAAATGACCCAGGGCAACATAATCTAAAAAACCAGGGAAAATATCTGCACTGATACGTGCAAGGGAACCTATATATAAATCACGCACTCCGTCACCCTCTATAACTTTGCCACCTGCTGTGAACAAGTGTCCCAGGGCAACCAGAGGTACTGGCTTTTCAAGCTTTTTATTTATCTCTTGTGCAATTTGACAAACTTGCTGGTAATGATCTGAGATTCCGTGGATGAGTTTAGTATTTTTATCCTGAACAGTCTCACCTGGTTCAACAGATCTTACATCTCTGTCACGAAGATAGGGAACTGCTGACACAATAAGCTCTTCTTTCCCATGGTTATCTTTTAATACCAGAACTTCGTCGGCAAGATCTGTCATGGCAGAGCCAATAACATGCACATTTAGAAAAAAGAGTAACTCTTTTGGAGCATTTAAAAATGAAGGGGAGTCATGGTTCCCGCCAATAATAACAACATGCCTGCAACAGCCGGCTGCAACACGGTTTAAAAACTGATAATAGAGTTTCTGGGCTTTATTCCCTGGTGTAGTGGTATGAAATATGTCTCCTGCTACTAAAAGAACATCTATCTCTTGATCCTCTATCAGATCTGAAAGCCAGTATAGAAAGGACTTAAACTCAGCAATCCGCTTATTACCATAAAGGGTGCAGCCAATGTGCCAGTCTGAAGTATGCAGAATTCTCATAAATAAAATTTATTACATCATTTCAATCACACACGCCATTGCAACGCCTCCTCCACCACAAAGTGTTGCAAGCCCCAGTGATTTATTCTGTTTTTCAAGTGCATGGAGCAGGCTCACGACTATTCTTGCACCTGTAGCGCCCACAGGGTGTCCAAGCCCAATACCTGAACCATTTACATTAACAACTTCACGATTCAATGAAAGCTCTTTTTCACAACCTAAATATTGAGCTGCAAAAGCTTCATTTAACTCTATTAATTCAAAATCTTCAATGGAAAAATTTGATTTATCCAAAAGATTATTTACAGCAGGAACAGGAGAAAGCCCCATAACCGATGGATGACATGCACCCCTTGATACAGCTCTTATCTTTGCCAGAGGTTTTACTCCTAAGCTTTTTGCCTTTGTGTGAGACATAATAACAATCCCTGCTGAGCCGTCATTTATACCGCTTGAATTGCCGGCAGTCACTTTACCGATTTTTGGAATAAAAGCTGGAGGAAGACCTGCAAGCTTTTCCATTGTGATGCCCGGCTTAAAATGCTCATCTTTATCAAAAATCGTTGTTTTACCTCTTCTTCCCTTTAATTCAATGGGAACTATCTCTTTTTTAAATGTTCCATCATTGGTAGCTCTCTCTGCCTCATTATGGCTTCTTAATGCAACTTCATCCATCTCCTGCCGTGAAATATTCAGATGCTGGGCAATAAATTCAGCAGTATGGCCCATTATATAAGGTTTACCTACAAACATACTCAAAGGTTTTTCTTTTTCATTTACCGGTCCATTCTCCGGGTGAGGATCAATATATGAACCACAATGCAAAGCATGTATCATATCATCCACAAACACTGTATCCTGCAGCCTGCAACCCCATCTTGCATTTGCCACACTGTACGGAACCCCGGACATATGTTCAACACCGCCTGCCAGAATAATATCTGCCATGCCGGATTGAATCATTGCCATACCTGATATCAAGGCTTCCATGCCAGAGATGCAGACCCTGTTTATTGTTACTGCTGTTACTGTATCTGGAATTTTTGCCAGAAGAGCACCAACCCTTGCTACATTTAAAGTATCAGAAGATTCCATGCAGCAGCCGTATCTGACATCATCAATCATGGCAGGTTCTATACCAGCTCTTTTTATCGCCTCTTTCATGGTAACAGCTGCAATGTTTGCCCCGTTCATCTTTATAAGGCTGCCGCCAAACGCTCCTATGGCTGTTCTGCATGCCGATGCAATAACTATATCTTCCATTTTTTTCCTCCTAAAATGATTTTTTATCTATTTGTACTGCAGGATTATCTTTTATAACAATACCATCAAGTTTTCCCATGGCAGCAGGCAGGATTGTCTCAATAAAAAACCTTGCTGCCATGATTTTGCCATTATAATAATCACGGTTTTTCCCTGCACTGTTTTTAACAAGCAGGGCATTGGCAATTTGAGCCTGCCACAAAAGCTGCCACGCCATAACCACATCACCTGTCACATCCAGAAGAGGAGATGCCACAGCAAATGCAGATTTATACTCTGGTGTCTTAACTTTTCCTGCACACTCTCTTAATGCAAGCTCAAGTTTTTTTAAGGTTTTTTCCATGGTTGCTGCAAGATTCACAAAAACTTTATTCTCTTTGGAATACTCAATTTTTCCATTTATCTCTGAAATCAGTGCATCAAGCATAATACCATTGTTACTGCCAACCTTTCTAAAGAGAAAATCGGTTGCCTGAATACCATTTGATCCTTCATAAATAGAAGCGATTTTGCAATCCCTTAAAAGCTGCTCAATTGGATACTCTTTAGTATACCCATATCCTCCAAACACCTGCATACTCTCGGAACACATCTCAAACCCTTTTTCACTTGAATATGATTTTACAATGGGTGTTAAAATTTCCGCAAGATTTGAATAGTGTACTCTATCATCTTCACTGTCACTGCATTCCACCATGTCAAAGCAAAATGCTGTAAAAAAAGCAAGGCTTCTGAGTCCTTCCACATAGGACTTCATCTTTAAAAGCATTCTTCTGACATCTGGATGTTCAATTATGGCAACCTGACCAGACAGAGATCTGTCCATTGACTTTCCCTGGAGTCTTGTTTTTGCATATTCCAAAGCATACAGATAAGCGCACGATGCATGGGAATAGCTCTGGGTTCCAACTTCAAGACGAACTCCATTCATCATATGAAACATAATCTGCATACCCTGATTCTCTTTTCCAAGCAGAATACCGCGGCATTTGCCTTTTGTACCAAGGGAGATCGAACATGTAGGACTTCCATGCAAACCAAGTTTTTCTTCAACTCCGGTACAGACAACATCATTCTCTTTTCCAAAAGTGCCATCATCATTCACCCAGATCTTTGGTACAATAAACAGAGAGATGCCTTTTGTTCCTTCAGGTGCCCCTTTTATTCTTGCAAGCACCGGATGAATAATGTTCTCAGTTAAATTATGTTCCCCATTGGAGATAAATATTTTGCTTCCGGTGATGGAATATGTACCATCTTCCAGCTTCTCAGCTGAGGTCTCCAGCGCACCCAGATCAGATCCTGCCATGGGTTCTGTTAAAAGCATGGTTCCCCCCCACTTAAGGGAATAGAGTTTTTCTAAAAACAGCTCTTTTTGCAGGTCATCTCCAAAAAGGTCTATCATTTTTCCAGCACCATGCCCCAATATCGGGTACATCATGGCAATATAATTTGCACCTGCCATATAATCAAAAGTTGCCTGGAAAATTGTGTGGGGCAGACCCTGTCCCCCATACTCAGGGTCAGCTGTAAGAGCACCCCATTCACCTTCCCGAAGCAATTTGTGAACCCGTTTAAGGCATTGAGGGACTTTAACTTGACCATTGTCAAATTTCACACCCTCTTTATCACACTCAGCATAGGTTGGAAGAATCTCTTTAATTGCAAGATTCCTCGCCTCCTTAATCACCATTTGAAACATTTTTTTATTAAAGTCACTATATTTATCAGCTTTTAAAAATCTTTCAACGTTTAGCTGCTTATAAAGCACAAAATCAATATCCCTCTGATCTGCAATCACTTCTGCCATACTATCCTCCCATATCTATAAATGAACCTTTTATATTGGTAAGTAAATATTACTTACCTGTCTTGGCTCTGTCAAGTAAAAAAC
>CAZMEX010000052.1:0-23928 GCA_964565415.1 uncultured Desulfobacterales bacterium
ATAATACCTGTTTCAAAAAATTTTAAAAACCCGTTCATAATAGCTGAGATGTTACCGGCATTGCCAATTGGTACAACTACTACCTTATCATCCATTTTATAATCAAAGTCCTGGGCAATTTCATAGGCATATGATTCCTGGCCAAGGATGCGCCACGGGTTTTTGGAATTGAGTAGAACCACAGAGTATTTTTCAGACAAATTTTCCACAATTTTCATACAATCATCAAAAACACCAGGTATTTCAAATACTTGTGCTCCACTCCCCAGGGGTTGAGAGAGCTGCTGTGGTGTTACTTTATTATAGGGTAGAAGCACTGCTGATTTAACATGGGGTTGAAGATACGAAGCATATAGTGCTGCTGCAGCTGATGTATCTCCGGTTGATGCACAAATAGCAATAATGTCTGATACCATATTGTTGTCTAATAAATATTTAATATTTGACATGGCACTTGCCATACCTCTATCTTTAAAAGAACCACTGGGATTTTGCCCATCATTTTTATAGAAAAATTTAATATTGAGTTTTTCTTCCAGCTTTTGATTAGCTTCAACAACAGGCGTATTCCCTTCGCCAAGAAAGACAATTGAGCTTTCAGGAATAGAAGCCCCTGTAAATTCATGGAATCTGTATATTCCCCTAAAAGCGGGTATTTTTAGTACCCTTCTGAAATCGAAAATTTTCTGCCATGTCTCACCACTAATTTTTTTTAGTGATTCAGCACGTCTGTCATGGATTAATAAGACCTCTTTACAATCAGGGCAAACATATAAAGGCTTATCTATGGGAAATTGGGCAAAACAGCCAAGGCATTCATAAAACAATTCACCTTCTGGTTTTGGAATAATGTATTGCTGAATATCTACAGGAAAATCACTCAGATTCATTTTGAATTGTTTTTTGACCTCCCATATATGATTGAAGTGCTTTTGGAATCGCAACAGAACCATCTGACTGTTGAAAATTCTCAAGTATTGCTGCAAATGTTCTACCTACAGCTAATCCTGAACCATTAAGAGTGTGCACAAATTCTAATTTTTTATCTCCTTTTTTTCGGAATTTTATTCCTGCCCTTTTAGCCTGAAAAGTTTCACAATTACTACAGGAAGAAATCTCTCTATATTTGTTTTGTCCTGGCATCCAGACTTCTATATCATAGGTTTTGGTTGCAGCAAACCCCAGGTCTCCAGAACATAGAGTTACAACCTGATAGGGAAGTTCAAGTCGTTGCAGTATGGTTTCAGCATTTAATAGCAGGGATTCAAGCTCATCATATGAAGTATCAGGGGTTGTGTATTTTACAAGTTCTACCTTATTAAACTGATGCTGCCTGATAAGTCCCTTGGTATCACGCCCGTAGGACCCTGCTTCAGATCGGAAGCAGGGGGTGAATGCTGTAAATTTTATGGGCAGTTTGCTTTCGTCTATTGTTTCCCTGGCGTAAACATTTGCCATGGGAACTTCAGAGGTTGGTATAAGATAGTAATCCAAGCCTTCGAGCTTAAAAAGATCTTCTTCAAATTTAGGCAGCTGTCCTGTACCTGTCATTGTTCTGCTGTTAACAATCAATGGCGGAAGAATTTCTTTATACCCATGTTCATTAATATGGATATCAAGCATAAAACTGATAAGAGCTCGTTCAAGTTTTGCACCGGAGCCAAGATAGAGTGGAAACCGTGATCCTGCAATTTTAGCAGCCCTTACAAAATCGAGAATACCAAGATTTTCTCCTATATCCCAATGGGGTTTTATTTCAAAATCAAAATTTGGCACCTCACCATGTTTTTTTAAAAAAATATTATCTTCTTCATCCTGACCTTCTGGCACATCTGGATGAACAATATTTGGAATGGCAATTAAAAAGTCATTAATATTTTTTTCTACCTCTGAAAGAATTTTTTCAAGTTTTTTAATATCTTCTGAGACGGCACGAGTTTCTTCAATGCTTGCCCTGGCATCTTTGCCTGCTTTTTTCATCTGTGCAATTTTATCAGATGCAACATTTCTCTTATTTCTAAGTGTTTCAATCTTTAAAAGAATTTCTCTTCTTTTTTTTTCAATTGCTGAAAACCCTGCAAAATCAACGTTTGCACCCCTTTTTTTGACACCCTTTTCTACTTTTTCTAAATGCTCTCTTACATATTTTAAATCAAACATATTTTAGTTATACTCTTTTATTAATTAGTTAAACTCAAAAAATATTTCTCTGACATAAACCAAATACCACGCAAGTATCAAACAGTCAATAATTATTGAGTATTGACAATTGATAACCTGTGTATAATATTAACTAAAATAATATTTTTGTCATAAAAAAGGAAGTAAATATGGATGAAATTAAAGAAGCAAGTGAGGATATTTTAGGAGATGTAACAAGAAGTATTGAAAAGTTTTCTAAAGAAGAACAAAAAGAGAAACAAAAAAAGATTGAGGAAAACCTTTTTGACTTTGCAAATTTCATAGAATCAAACATTACTTTTATATACACTCAGAAAGCTGGAGAATTCCCAACGGAAAATATAATCAGGCAAGCTTTAAAATTTGAAAAAGGTATTGTTCTTCCTGTTGACCCTGGTCCACAAAAATCAATCAAACTATACAAGATAGGTGACTATGACACCGACCTTGTAAAAAACAAGAATGGTTTTCTGGAACCAGACACCGAAAAATGCAAGAGATTTTCATTGGAAGATGTCAGTATTGCAATTATTCCCGGGCTTGCATTTGATGACAAAGGCGGTCGCATAGGCTTTGGTGATAAATTTTATTTAAAATTGATAACAAGCCTGCCTGAAACATGCAGAAAAGTAGCACTTGCTTTTGAAGAGCAGATTGTTAATCATCTGGAGATGGATTCAAAGAAATATACTGTTGATATAATTATTACTGATAAAAGGATAATTTATAAAATATAATTTATAAATTAGAATTATCATTCACAATTTAATGCTTTATGAAAAGAATTTTGTGCCTCGGTTTTTCCCATTGAGATGATTGTACCACCAGGTTCAATCATTGTATCAAACGATGGATTAAAATGCATTTTACCATTTTCCTTCTTGATTGCAATTATTATAAGATCATATTCCTGCCTGATACCCGAATCTTTAAGCATAACATTGGCATATTTTGATTGCGCGCTTACAATGGACTCTTCAATTTGAATTGCATCTTTTGATCTGGAGGTTGCAATATCCAAAAAACTGCTGACATTTGGACGAAGAAGCTTTAATCCCATGGAGATAGCACCGATTTCATATGGTGATTCTACAATATTTGCTCCGGCAATCAGGAGTTTTCGTTTGACTTTTTCATTGGTTGCTCTTGACATTATAAAAATTTCAGGATTCAACTGCCTTGCTGTAAGCACCAAAAAAACATTGGAAGTATCTGTTGCAACTGCTGTTACAAAAACCTTGGCTTTGTGTATCCCGGCTTTTTTAAGCAATATCTCATCAGATGCATCACCATGGAGATAAAGCATATTATCTTGCTCAAGCACAGGAATGAGCTCTTGATCCTGTTCTATTACAACTAACTTGGATGTCTCTTCTTTAATAAGATTACATAAAATTTTCCCTATTCGTCCATAGCCGCAGATAATATAATGATTATCCAGTTTATTTATTGCTTTATCCAATTTTCTTCTCCCTAACATGGTGATCAACTCACCTTCGACAATTGTTTTCATAAGTACGCTTGCAAGATACAAAAAATAACCAACACCTGAAAAAATCAGAAATATGGTAAAGATTGTGCCTGCTGTGCTCATCTCATGTACTTGTGAGTATCCAACAGTACTGAGTGTTATTGCAGTCATGTATGCAGAGTCTAGAATGCTCCACCCCTCAATAAAAAAATATCCTGCTGTACCCATCCCAATTATAATTGTTGCTATTGTAATTGATATTAAGGTCTGTCTGAATTTATCCATATATAATTTTTATATTCTACGGGCGAAAAAATCAACAAATATTAGAGTTTTTTAATGTTCAATATTCTGCATTCCCTTGACCGAAAGGAAGATAGCTGGTAATAAACTGGCATGAATAATCAATGGAAAAAGTATGATCGCTGGCGGGATGACATGGTTCAAGATCAGATAATTTCCCGCGGTGTTACAGATATATCTGTTATCAAAGCAATGAGAAAAGTACCCAGACATCTTTTTATTAGTGAAGCGCTTACTGAAAGTGCATATGGTGACCATCCTTTGCCCATTGGAGAAGGTCAGACAATTTCCCAGCCATACATTATTGCCGAGATGACCCAGGCACTTGAGCTTAAAGGAGATGAGAGAATACTTGAAATTGGAACAGGGTCAGGATATCAGGCTGCAGTCCTTGCAGAGATTGTTCATCGCGTGTATACCATTGAAAGGAATAACACTCTCTTTTTAAGCACAAAAAAGCTTTTTGACAGATTAAAATATCATAATATTGTAACAAAATATGCCGACGGTACCCTGGGATGGAATCAAGAGAGTCCTTTTGATGCAATCATTGTTACAGCAGGTGGGCAAAAAGTTCCAGAACCGCTTATCAAACAACTATCCCCGGGTGGCAAACTTATTATGCCCGTAGGTGGCAGCTTTAACCAGGAACTTATAATAATTGAAAAAACAAAAACCGGTATTACCAGCAGAAGTCTGGGTGGATGCAGATTTGTAAAGCTGGTCGGTCGACATGGATGGAAGGGACAAAGGTAATTAATGCTGAAGAAAATTTATGACTGGGTTTTACAATGGGCAGATAAACCTGGAGGAACATGGGCACTTTTTATTATTGCTTTTTGCGAAGCCTCTTTTTTTCCAATTCCACCCGATGTGTTATTAATTGCCCTTGCCGTAGGAGCTCCAAAAAAGTCCTATAAATTTGCATTGGTCTGTGCTGTTGGTTCAATCCTTGGTGCCTGTCTTGGATATTTTATCGGGTGGCAATTCATGGACTTAATAGGCAATAAAATTATCAGTTTTTATAACCTTACTGAGAAAGTTGATTATATTGCTGAGCTTTATAGACAATGGGATGCATGGGCGGTATCTATTGCAGGTTTTACTCCTATTCCATATAAACTTTTTACCATTACTGCCGGAGCTTTTTCCATAAATTTTCCGATATTTTTAATTGCATCAGCAGTCTCCAGAACCCTGCGCTTTGTTCTTGTAGCAAGCTTAATATACTTTTATGGACCCAGCATCCAAACCTTTATTGATAAATACTTTAATATTCTTGCTATTATTTTTGTTACTCTTTTAATTGCAGGCTTTGGCTTAATCAAAGTAGTTTTTTAAAATCATGCAAAAGATGCTTTGCAGCATTGCGCCCTGCCATCATTGCCGGCGTATATCCCCCGTTATTAGACCATGCACTTGCAAGGTATAACCCCTTGATTGGTGTACGGGAGCCCAGGTGCTCCTTGTTGCGATCAAACCCATAGATTGCTCCTCCTGGATTCTTTGTATACCGAATATTTGTAAGTGGGGTGCCAATCTCCATTACTTCAATGGATTTTTTAAGCCCGGGTATTAACAACTCTTCAACTTGTTTAATTAACTTATCAGCAAGCTCATACTTTTTTAAATTATATGCATCTTTATTACCCTTAAAATAATCTTTTTCAAATTTTTCCCAAAAGCTGTAATCAGCCAGGGACATAATTGACATTGTTGATGTTCCCGGCAAAGAATAGCCTTTAAAAAGATTGTCATACAATGTCACGCTAATATCAGATGAAATGTAAGTCCCGGAGTACAAATGATTTTTATCATACCTGGCATCTTTACTGATATCAATCTCATAATCTTTAATGTGGGTGATTTCTCTATTCAAGCCTAGCCATACAACAAAACTTGAAAGCGATTTTCTATGGCTCTTCACTTTTTTTAAATAATTGTCGGGCACAGCATTGTCCGGCAGCATTTTTTCAAATACCACTGGAGCACTCGAATTTGCAATCACTGCTCTGGCAGGATAAATTTTATTTTGGAAGTCCTTTACACCGTCTATTGAGTTCATTGAGTCTTTTCCACTCTTTTTTGACACCAGTATCTGCTTGACTTCAGTATCAAAAATTATTTGTCCGTTATTTTCATAGACTGCATCAGCCAGGGCATTACTTAAATCCTGGGATCGGGTTTTATAATACTGTCCGCCAAAAACAAGATACTCGCCCGTTGCAATGGCATAAAACAAGGCATTTGTTTCTGCTGGTGATGTTCCATAATAACCGCAAAAAGTCGAAAAGATTTTTTTAAGCTCAGGGCTTTTCACATGCATTGACATCCAGCTGTCAAGGGAAATATTCTCAAGTTTTTTTATCATGGGTTTTTTGGAAGAATGGCTCCAAAGTTCTTTAATGACTATCTCCATTTCAGAATAAAAATGAATTATTCCTGTTTTCTCTTTTGGGAATAGAGAAGAAAGCCTTTTTTTGATTTCTTCGGGGTTTTTTGCAGGCAGTGTAATATCATGATCTGTAGTAATAATTCTGCGCAATTCAGGAGTGTAGGAAACCTTTAAACTCTTCCATACACCAAGATCGGATAATATTCTCTGAGGGATAGCATTCTCAGCAACTGTAGCATGTAAAGAGACATCAAACTCAAATTTCCCCTCTTTTCTTTCAAAGGAGGTGGCATATCCACCCGGAATAGAGTGCTGCTCAATAAGGGTTACAGGGAATCCTGATTTTGCAAGGTATGCAGCTGATACGAGTCCTCCCAACCCTGCACCTATTACTACAATGGGAAAATCTTGCTTGCTGGGTATTGCAGATGCCAGCAAACCTAATTCTGTCCAGTCTATCATTGCGGCTGAACCTGACATTAAGAGTACTTTTAAGAATGATCGCCGTGATATATCTTTAAATGTTTTCATCCTGATCTCCTGCTGTTACCTATTTTATCTTAATAAAAATTTCCTGATCTGATGACTCAAATTTAAATACAACTTTTGAATATTTAGGAGGGCCAAAAGTGCTCCTTGCATTATTGGAAAACCCATAAGCTTCTTTAGGGATACCAAACATTGCAGTATCAAGTTCTCCATTGCTGTTCTCATCATGGAAGACTTTAACTCCATATTCACCAAATTCAAGGTTTTCTATAGTACACTGCACTTTTTTTTCTTTAACCGGCACTTTTTTTTCTCTGTAATTATTTCCCTCATCATAATCTGTTTTTGAATTTATAAGCGCAATCCTTGCTTCTCCATCACTTGTCTCGAATCCTGTAACATTAATGGTCAAACTTCCTGTTTCCAAATCAGTGACCTTTTTTTCCGCCACAGTTGCCAAAATTGTAAAAGGGATTAAAATAATCGTAATAATAATTAATAATTGTTTCATGCTTCTCTCTCCTTACAGTTTTTAAATTAGTATTATTGAACAATAATTATGTTCGTTTTGGTTTGATATTATCTGTTTTATAGTTTGAATCAATCTTTGAAAGACAGACGGTAAAAAAACTAAGATGGATGACATGATAGTGAGATAAACCGTATTGTCAGTTTCCCATATCTTTATTATAATGTTTTTAAAAAAATAGATTGATAAAAAATTGTGGAGAGAATCATGGAAAACAATATTTTCAAGCAGAGTTCTTTATTAAAAGATTTAATCATAACTGCATTGTTTAATACTCTTATAGCAATAGTGATCAGATTGTGGATATTAAACGAGAAGGCATTTCTTGAAATCTGGATAATATCCCAGTGTATTGGTCTTTCTATATGTTTTTGTATTGTGATAACTTTATTGAAAGGTACAATTGAAACAAAAAAACAATTGCTTGTTAAGATCATTATTGGAGTGCTTGTGGGCGCTATATCAGGAGTTACACTGGGCTGGATTTTTCTTTATTATAAATATGATAAACCGTTTTTTTCATATTTTCAAAGATCTTTCAGTTTAAATTTTTCCCTTGGCATATTTTTTGCCATTCCCATAACATATTTTTTCTTATCTTTAGCTAAATTCAAAGATTATGAAAAACAGATAAATGAGGAGAAGATAAAACGACTTATTTTTGAAAAACAGGCTGTTACAGAAGAGCTTAAAATGCTCCAGGCACAGATAGAGCCACATTTTTTATTTAATACACTTTCAAATTTAAAATCCTTATTGAATGAGGATATCAACAAGGGAAAACTGATGCTTGATGAGTTGAATAGCTTTTTAAAAATATCACTCCGCAGGACAAGGCAGGAGACAATAAGTTTATCCCAGGAACTTGAACTTGTAAGGCACTATCTCAATATTTATAAAATCAGAATGGGAAAAAGGCTTTCATATGAAATTATTGCTGATAAAGAGATAAAGAAAATTGCTTTGTCACCATTAATTATACAGCCTTTAGTGGAGAACGCTATAAAATATGGATTGGAACCAAAAATAGATGGAGGGCAAATTGAAATCAACTGCTATCTTAAAGACAATTTTTTAGTGATTACAATTTCAGATACTGGATGCGGACTTGATAAGAACCATGGGATTGGTGTAGGTATAAACAATGTAAGCAAAAGGCTAAACAATCTTTATGGCAATGGGGCTGAGCTCACAATTGAACCAAACAGCCCCTGCGGTACAAAAGCTGTTATTAAGGTACCTTTATGAGAACTCCAAGAGCAGTTATAGCAGATGATGAAAAAAATTTACTGAAAAGTTTAAAAAAAACTTTGAATAAATTGTGGCCGGAGCTTTTGATTTCAGGAGAGGCATGCAATGGTAAGGAGGCCGCAGATTTAATAGAAAAAATAAGACCTGATGTGGCTTTTTTAGATATAAAAATGCCTGGCTTATCAGGTATTGAAGTTGCAAAAGAGGTCGAGGGGATATGTTTAATCGTTTTTGTTACAGCCTATGACAGCTACGCAATTGAAGCTTTTACAAATGAAGCTTTAGATTATGTATTAAAACCTGTTGATGAGAAGAGGTTTTTAAAAACCATTAACCGTTTAAAAGATAAATTATCATCCAATGTTCGCTCTCCCCAGATCAAAGAGAAAATGGAGAGAATAATTACCAGGCTGCAAAATGAAGAAAAACACCCCTCCCTTCAATTGATTAAAGTTAAAACAGGAGTAGAAATAAGATTTGTCCCGGTTTCAGAAGTGCTTTTTTTCATGGCTGAAGATAAATACACAATAGTGAAAACCGATGCAAGAGAGTTCCTGATCAAAAAAACAATTAAAGAGCTTGAAGAAGAACTTGACTCTGTGCAATTCTGGCGTGTACACAGATCATCAATAATAAATATTGATAAAATTAAAAAAGTTACCCGCAATTTTTCAAATCAGCTGGTTGTTATATTTGAAAACAGTGATAGAAAAGTAAGAGTGAGCAGAGCTTACTCTCACCTTTTTAAGCAGATGTAATTTAAATTTTTAGCTTAAGCAGAATAGATATGTTAAAAAAACAAAATTCAAATACCATGGTAGGATTCAGCAGTTTCGTACCCATACTTTCCATATTAGGAGCGGTGTTATTGTGGGGAAGTTCCTTTTCTGCAATGCGTGTGGTGTTGCGTGATTTAGATCCCTATGCAGCCGTGTCCTGCCGGTTAATTGTTGCACTTGTCTGTATTTTACCTTTTCTTGGCAGGCTCATGCCAAAAAATTATCAAAAAGGTGATTATAAAATCCTCATCCCGACTGTATTGTTGCAACCCTGCCTCTATTTTCTTTTTGAATCAAATGCACTAAAGCTTACTACATCTTCCCAGGCAGGGATTATTACAGCTTGTGTGCCTGTAATGGTATCTTTTGGGGCATGGCTTTTTCTTTCCGAAACAATAAGTTATAAGACTATTATCGGACTTTTCCTGTCCATTGCCGGTGTAATCCTGCTGACCCTATTCCAAAGCAGTGATGGACAAGCGTTAAACCCTGTGTTCGGCAATGTTTTAGAAATAGGTGCAATGATCTGCGGTGCCTGCAACATGATCCTTATTAAACAGCTCAGCAGCAGATATAATACCTGGACATTAACTGCCATGCAGGTTATGGCAGGAGCTTTATTCTTCCTTCCCGGATTAAAAGGTGTGATCCATTCTGATCCATCGATATGGACTTTTCAACTCATTGCTCTTTTGCTGTTTCTTGGTATATTTGTGAGCCTTATTGCTTTTGGGCTTTATAATTATGGGATAAGTAAAATACCTGCTTCAAAAGCATCGATTTTTATCAATCTTGTCCCGGTCACTGCTGTATTTCTTGGCTGGATAGCCTTGAATGAAGTCTTAAATACAAAACAATGGATTGCAGCAAGTATTGTAATCTTTGGAGTTTTTCTAAGTAATAACAAATCAGTAAATTATCGCGATTAAATTCACTGATTGTAAGCCATGTTGCAATAAGTATGGTCAGAGAAGGGTCAATACAAATGATTCTCTAAATAATGACAGATTCTGCTCTGTTTTTCCCTTTTGATTTTGCTATATATAAAGCTTTGTCAGCACTTTTAACTAATAATTCATATGATTTGTTTATAGCGGGGTTGATTGTAGCACTCCCAAGGCTTATGGTTACCCTGTTACCTGTTGGTGAGAAGTCGTGCGGTATGTTTAATAATTCTATATTAACTCGTAATATTTCAGCAAATTTCGAAGCTTTTTCAATAGAAGTATCAGGAAGTATGCATACAAATTCCTCACCTCCATATCTTGCAACAAAATCAGCTGGCCTCTTTGCTGTTGTGCAAAGGTTGTTTGCAACCTGTTTCAGACATTCATCCCCCACATCGTGACCATAGTTGTCATTAAATAATTTGAAGTTATCAATATCAATCATAATAAGAGATAAAGGATAGGAACCTCGGACAGACCGTCTCCATTCAAGTTTAAGAAATTCATCAAATTTCCTTCTGTTGGGGATGCTTGTTAATCCATCCAGGGTTGAAAGGTCTTCTAAAATATCACGATGTTTTTTAAGCTCTAAATGTGTTTTTACTCTTGCCTTTACAATGGGCAGGCTAAAGGGCTTTGTAATATAATCAACAGCTCCATAGTCAAGCCCCTTTGTTTCATCCTCCTCCTGATCCTTTGCAGTAATAAAAATAATCGGAATTCCTTTGGTTTTTTGATTGTTTTTAAGCCGCCTGCATACTTCATAACCATCAATTCCCGGCATTATAATATCAAGCAGTATAAGGTCCGGCGGGTCTGCAGATGCAATCTCAATTGCTTTTAAACCTGATGTTGCCATCTTTATCTGATAGTCTCCCTTCAGAGCACCACCAATAATTTTGATATTGGCAGGTTGATCATCAACTATAAGAATAGTGGAATGGGTTGAAAAATTAGCCATGCATTGAACCTTTTAAAGTGATTTTTAATATATTTGCTATTTTTTTTAATATAAGTTCTGCCCCATCAAAATCAAAATCATTGATTGTTTTATCTAGGGCTGAGATCTGTTTTTTTTCAACTGTATCTGGTATCATTTTTTTTACAACTTTCAAGATATCCAGGGCTTCTATATCATTCTGTAAAATTTTTTCATTTAAAAGGTTCAAATTATCCTTAATATCAATCGGGTTAAACTGTGATTCATTGTTGACAATACTATCTGTATTATCAGTGACATACGCTTCTTTTATTTTTTTAAGGCTTTTTGCAACTTCTGTAAAAGCTTTTTCATAATTTTCTAACAGCTTAGTGTCAGCTTTCCCATGCTTTATAAGGGAGGTTTCAAGCTTTTTTGACAATTTATGAAGTTTCATTGCAGAGAGATTTCCCGAGGCTCCTTTTATGGTGTGAAGATAATTTAAAGTTTTTTTGATTTCTCTGTTTTTTATCATCGTGTTTATTTTGTTTACAGCCTTTTTATTGTCTTTACTGAAACTTTCTAAAAGCTCCATGTAAAGCCCGATGTTTCCCATGAATCGAGCTACTCCTGATTTTATATCCAGGCCGGGCAGAGAGTCTGGCAAAGAGCCTGCAATACTGTCTCTCATATCATTGGACAGGAGGTCAGCCTTTTTGTCAGATTGCTTGTCCAGGTTATTTGTCATCTCTGGTGTTACATGGTCCATAAGTTTTAAAAAAAGTGCACGGGGGTCTATGGGTTTTGATATATAATCATCCATGCCAGCCTTGATACATTTTTCTTTGTCTCCAGCCATGGCATGGGCTGTCATTGCAATAACAGGAAGGTTATTGAGTTTTAACTCATTTCTAATTTTATCTGTTGCTGTATAACCATCCATTTCAGGCATTTGGATATCCATTAAAACAATGTCATACGCACTGTTTTTTAAAAACTCTATAGCCTCTGACCCGGTTGAGGCAACCATAACTTTTATACCCACCTCCTCAAGGATCTTAACTGCTACCAGTTGATTTATCTCATTATCCTCAGCAAGTAATATATTCAGTCCGTTGAGCTTCCAGAATTTATTTGAAAAGTCATCATTATTGTTTTGTGCCGGCAGACTTTTTACTTCAGAATCAAGAAGAGGAATTGGTTTTGCATTGAAAACATCCATAATTGTATCGAGAAGAACTGATTGTTTTATGGGTTTCATTAAAAAGGCATCTATATCTGTTTTATTTGCCTGGTGCATCAGCTCCTCCCTTGCAAAACCTGTCATGATAATAATGGAAACATCACTGATGTCACTGTTTTTTCTGATTGTTTTTGCTGTTTCAATACCATCTATTCCTGGCATTATCATGTCAAGCATAACAAGTTTATAAGGTTTATCTGTTTTTAAGGCTTTTTTAAGCTCATCAATAGCTTTTTCTCCGGACTCAACAGCTTTTACCTTAAAGTTGAAACATGTTAATACCTCATACATCATCTCCCTTGCGGCATTATTATCATCAACAACTAGCACCTTCATACCCTTTAACTTAGAATCCAGAAGGATATTATTTAAAGTTTTTTTATTTTTCTTCTTAAAAGTCAGATCAAATTTGAATTTGCTTCCCTGGTCAGGTTTGCTTTCAACGGTTATCTTCCCTCCCATAAGCTCGATTAATTTCTTTGATATGGTAAGCCCAAGACCTGTGCCTCCATACTTTCGTGTTGTTGAACCATCAGCCTGGACAAAGGAGTCAAATAGTTTATTTAATCTGTCTCCAGGGATACCAATACCCGTATCTTTAACTGTAAACTCAAGTTTGACACTGGTTTTTTTGCATTCTATAAGCAAAACCTCAACAATAATTTCACCTTTATGGGTAAATTTTACGGCGTTTCCTGTAAGGTTTATTAGAATTTGCCTTAATCGTAAGGGGTCACCAATAAGGTTTATTGGTATGTCTTTTGCTATTGATATAATAAATTCAATATCTTTCTGGGATGTTTTGCTGGAAAACATATCAGACAAGCTGTCCATAACATCATTGAGATTAAAGTCAGTGGAGTCAATGGCAAGTTTTCCCACATCAATTTTGGAAAAATCAAGTATATCGTTTATTATACCAAGAAGGGTTATGCTGGAAGATTTTATTTTTTCTAAATAATCTTTTTGAATCAGTTTTAAATCAGTTTTTAAAATAAGGTCGGTAAGACCCATGATTGCATTCATGGGCGTTCTTATTTCGTGACTCATGTTTGCTAGAAAGTCGCTTTTTGATTTTGCACTCTCTTCCGCAGCATTTTTTGCTATTTTCAAATCCTCTCTCGACTTTGTGTTAATAATAATCTGGGAGACAAGGCTTGAAAATATCTCAAGAGGACGTACGGTTTCATTGGTAGGTCTTTTGCCTGACAAAGGATCATCAACAGATATATGGCCTATATGTTTGCCTGCAACATCCTGCATTTTGACAAAAAGCATATCATCCTGAAGCCAAACTTCTGATGAAAACATGCCACTCTTTTGTCTTTTTTGAAATCCAGAAGCAGGAATAAAAATAGAAAATTGACCAATGGCAGTACCTCTTTTAAATAAATCGTCATAAAATCCAGGGAGACGAACCGCCTGTTCATGTTCCGCAACAATTTTTTTTTTAATTCCGCTGGAAGCAAGAATTTCACGGTATGGAGGTTTGTCAGTTAAGTAAGAGATCATCACTTTTTTGAAATCTGAATGCCTTACAATTGCCCTGCTTATTTTATTAAAAATATCCTTGGGGTCTTTGGTGGAGATCATTGATGCTGCAGTCATACTGAATTGCTCTATCTGGTTTGATATGCTTTCAACCTGCTCGTTACTTTTTGCAAGGGCCTGGTGGGATCGTTTCCTTTCAATGGCAAGCGCAACCTGATCTGAAACAGCCAGAAACATTTCAATATCTTTCTGGCTGTAGAGTGACGGATTAGAGTAACTTTGGACAATCATAACTCCAATCACCTGCTGTTTTATAATAAGAGGGATACCAAGCCATTGCTCAGGAATACAACCAGTAACACTTTTGCCCATTTTTTTTGCCCGATCAACAATATCATTTTTGTTAATTAGAAAGGGTTCTGCATTACTTATAACTTCCAATGCTATAATGCCGGATTTGGTTGCATTTTGAATTTCACTGTAACGATCACCAGTCTCATCAGCAAAGTACGGATAAGAGATAATATCGTTTTTATGATCATATATACCAATGATGAAATTAGCCACATTAATGATACTATCTAAAGTTTTATGAATTGATTCATAAAGTTCATCTAAATTATCAGTTGTATTGACAGCATTTGCAATGGAAAACAGTACTTTATTGATATTTTTATTCTCAATTTCAGCATCCTGAGCTCTTTTGCGTTCAATTGCCAGGGCAATCTGATCGGAAACAGATGAAAATATTGCCAGATGTTTTTTGTTATAAAGGCTTGGATCAGAGTAACTTTGGGCTACAATTGCACCAATAACCTTTTCTTGTACTTTTAAAGGGCTGCCCATCCATATTTCAGGAGTAGTACCCACAAGTTTTTTGTTGATTTTCTGTACTCTGTTTATAAGTTCCTCTTTCTGCAGCAAAAGAGATGTCCCGGATTGAATAACCCAGGATGTGCTGGATGGACTGAGAGGGTCACTGACATTGCCAATTTTTGAGGGAGAATTTGAGGCATTACAATCTTTTTCATCAATAAAATATGGAAAAGTCAGCCAGTCTTTTTCTTTGTTATATAAAGCTATATAAAAATTGGGCAGCATCATTATCTGATTGAGCGATTTATGAATTGATTCAAATAAATTGTCAAGATTTGATGTTGTGTTAACAGCGTTGGAGATAGAAAATAAAGCTTTATTTACTTTTTCACTTTGCTTTTGAGCTGCTTGAGCTTTCAGCCTCTGGGTAATATCTTTCAGGATTATCAGGTTTCCTGCATTCCTCCCTTTTTTGGAAGTAAGAGGTGAAACCCTTAAATTCCAATGCTTTTGTAAAAGTTCTATATTAAATGCCATTTTTACTTCAGTCAAATTTTCCTGTCTGTATTTTATTATTGCAGCATAAAGTTTTGGGAGCGATAATTTCATATTGCCAGGAGCTGATGTATTTAGTTTAATCTGGAACAAACTTTCAGCAGATTTATTCATCTTAAGGATCTGGTCGTTGATATCCAGTGCAATGATTGGATCTCCCAAGCTGTCAAGCACAGTTTCATGAACAATGGGAATAAGGTTTAACATCTGATATTTCAATAAATTCCAGGTCAGGATTATGCCCATAACAGTGTATGCAATGGGAGACATATCAAATACTTTAAATGGCTTAAAACCAAAAAAATAGAGGCAATTTAAAAACCAGGTAAAAGAGACTCCAATTGTGATGACGGTGAGCTGCTTTCGTAATAAACCCTTTGCAGATACTAAAGATTGTATTAAAATAATGACAGCTGCAGAGAGTAAAATATAGGAAAAACATAAAAATATCCAAAACCAGAGACTTCGTACATAAGCCATTGCCGGTGCAATTAAATCATTATTTATCCATGCCTGTCTCCATATAAGATGGTGGAAATTGTTTGTTACAGCAAGAACAATGGTGATGATCGGAACAATACTTAAAATCGCACACCCGGTAAAGTTTATTTCTGGTTTCTTTTCTGTTATGGATAAAATAAAACAGAAAATGAGTATTCCAATCCAGGAAGCACCAAAATATTCAATTTTTACCCACCAGATTTTCAGCAGCAGTCCAGGGCTTATCAATTCCATCCCATAAGCATTTGACCATATTGAAATGGCAATCATTAACAGCATTAGCAGCCGGGCATTTTGATTTCTGCGGTGGGGTGCCAGATATACTGCTATAAAAGCAGATATGGTACCTGCTGTAAATGATAAAAAACTAAATATCATTGAATAAATATTCAATTGCCTAACCTGCCTCAAAACAATAAGATGTGCGAAATTATCTTTTATTATATCAAATCGCCGCAATTTTACAAGAATAAAAAAAATGAACAAAAAATATTGATTACGGTTGATTTTGTCACTTGCTGGTGATATAAGGGGTCATGGAAAAAGATAAGCCTGCTCAAATAAGAAATAAACATATTACCCGCAAGCGTCTAGTCGCTGCTGTGGGCAGCCTTCTTGCTAAAAAGGGGTTTAAAGGCATTGGAGTCAATGCAGTTGCCAGGGAAGCAGGTGTTGATAAGGTGCTGATCTATCGCTATTTTGGCGGGCTGCCAGGGTTGATTTCCACATATGGAAAAGAGGGGGATTTCTGGCCATCTGCCCTGGAGCTTGCCGGTGGAGATTTGCAAAGGTTTGCAAACTATTCTTTGTCAAAAAAACTTTCTGTGCTGGGTCATACTTTTATTAAAGCTTTATTAAAAAGACCAGTAACATGTGAAATCATGATTTGGGAGATGAGTGATAGAAATGAACTCACAGCAGAACTGGAATCCATAAGAGAGAACAGTATGACTGAATTTTTTCAGATGTTTTTACAAGGTAAAGCAGATGAGCATGACCTTTTGGCAGTTGTGGCACTGATGGGAGCTGCCATTAGTTATCTTGTCTTAAGATCAAAGAACATTGATTTGTATAGTGGTCTTGATTTGTCATCTGATCAGGGATGGCAACGTCTGGAAAAAGCTATAACTACGATTATACGCGGGATAATAAAAGAAAATATGTAATTGACAAGGATTTTTTTTAATATAGATAGTCACTGATTAGTGACAAAATACAGGAGGAGTAACATGGATCGAAGAGAGTTTATTTCAAAAAGTGTAGCAGCCGGGACATTGGCAATGGGCGCAAGCGTTTTGATTTCTTCATGTAATGGCAATGGGCGATCAGGTCTGATGAATCCACACATTTACAATAGTGATGCCCATAAGATTTTATACTACGCATCCCTTGCTCCCAGTGGTCATAATAGCCAACCCTGGGCAGTGAAAATTTTAAATGAAACCCAGTGGGTTGTGGAAGCTGATAAAGAGCGAAATCTATCAATTGTCGATTCTGAAAATCGCGAAGTTATGCTTTCCCTGGGTGCATTTATTGAAAATCTCGTAACAGCAGCCGCAGTATTTGGTTTTACTGCCCATATTACGATTATTGCAAAAACAAATTTTGATCAGCAAGTTGCTGAAGTAACACTTGAGAAAAGAGAGGTTGAAAAATATCCATTGCAGAGGCTTGTCCTGCGCCGCACCATAAAAAGTAATATGCAGTCAAGGCAGTTATTAAAACAAGATATTTCAGCCTTTGAAAAAGAAGCAGGCTCAAACCTCTATTATTTTCCCAAGGGCAGCCGCCATGCTGATATTATGGAAAAAGAAGCTGTTGATAATTTTAAAATTCAGTCGGAGAGTGATAAAGCTCAAGAGGAACTTGCTTGCTGGATTCGTTTTAAAAACTCAGCCATTGAAAAGTATCGGGATGGGATTACAAGTTACAGTATGGAGATCAATGGGCTTGCCGGATGGTATGTGAGAAATTTTATGGATAAAAAAAATGTTATGGGCAAAAGTTTCAGACAAAAGGGTATTGAAAAAACCATTGAACAGGTAAAGCAGGGTGCAGGCTGGATCGTTTTGACAAGCAACAGTGAGGCAACAGCAGATTTAATTGATGTTGGCAGAAAATTTCAGCGTATGGCTTTGATTGCCAGGGAACGCAATATTGCAATTCATCCCATGACCCAGACCATTGAAGAGAAACATGGACAAAAAAATATAAAAGCCAATCATAAACCTGCAACAATCCCTCAGTTTATGTTGCGGGTCGGTTATCTTAATAAATATCCAAAGCCTGTGACCTTGCGGCGGCCAGTTCAATGGTTTGTCCATTATTGTCCCACAAGTATCCAGACGTAGATAAAGGTCAACACCACAGTATAAATCATGAGAACATAAAACCAGTTCCCGGCAAACTTTGGTGTTCTGATAGGTGCCAGGTTAAAGCCTGCCAAGCCTAACAACATGATATATATAATGGCTGAAAAGGCAGTGTGGCTGAAAAAACTTTCAAATAGAAAAATAAAAGCAATAATTATGACATTGTTGTCAAGTGCAAGCCCCATATAAGTTGCATCGTTTACAAGACCAAACACATTGAAACAGCTCAATCGTATTGCACTTGTGGCAACAATCACAAAAGCTCCCGGCAGGAACCATGGACTGAAATTCCCATAGCTTAAAAGAAGAACAGCAGGACAGATTCCAAAGCTTATCATATCTATCAATGAGTCAAGTTGTCCGCCAAAAGCCTTTTGCTCATCTGTTCTGCCCTCTGTTTTTCGGGCAATAATGCCATCACCCCAGTCAAAGAAAACAGCCCATATCATTCCCAGGATTGCCATGGGAAAATTTTTCAAAACAGCAAAGTATAACCCCAGAAGAGCACATAAAAGCCCTGCAAGGGAACATATATTTGGAAGATCTCTTACCAACCAGAGCATTTTTATCCGATGTGATTGTTGTTTTTGTGAATTTTCCATAGGAGTGTTGTTATCTGTTTTTAGAACCAAGGATAGATACCAGGGCATCCACCAGGTTAGAATTTTCTGTTTTAGTACGGGAGGCAATGCGGATATAGCGGTCAGCATCTGGCATGGTCTTACCCTGACAGTGTTTTATGTACATATTGTGTTCAATAAATAATTTTTTTGTTAATTCCATGGCATTTGGTCCTGCACCAGGCAGACGGCAAAAAATAAAGTTGGCATCAGGTTTATAAATCCTCAGGTCCAAAGAAGTTTTCAGGTCATTATAAAGTTTGTCCCGATCTTTGGTTACCTGTTCACAGCTTTTTATAAACTCTTCACTGAAATCAGGTAAAATTCTCAAGAACTCTTCGGCAAATCCATTGATGTTCCAGATATGGACTCCTTGACGGATAGCTTTGGCAAATTTCAGATTTGCAGTGAGAAGATAGCCGATACGAAGACCACAGATGCCATATGCCTTACTCATACTTTTAAATATGGTAACATTAGGATATTGTTCAATTTCAGTTTCCATGGTTATCTGATCTCTATTCTGGACAAAATCAATAAAGGATTCATCAATAATCAGTTGGCAGTCATGGCTGGCAAGTCTTTTTGCCAGGTGTACCAGATCAGATTTGGGAATAACCATGGAGGTTGGGTTGTTCGGTGTTACCACAACAGCAATATCTGCATCATCTTTAATGGCTTGATCTGCAAATTTATCCACATCCAGTTGAAAAGATGGAAATTCAAGTGGGAACTCTATGGCTCGACCTTTGGGCGCTGCATTCACATATTCATTAAAAGAAGGCACTGGAATGATAATTTTACGGGCAAGATGCCCTGAGATTATTTTAATGAGTTCTGCTGCACCGTTTCCCACAACAATATGTTTTGAAGGTTGATTGATCAAGTTACCCACAAGATCGGCAAGGACATTCTGGGCAACAGGGTAGTTCAGGACCAGATCATGAATATGGTTTTTAAAGCAGGAAAAAATTTCTTCGGGAGGAAAATAGAGATTATACAAATACGCATGGTCTATAAAATCATGGCGATAGTATCCTCCATGCTGCCCTGAGATAAATTTATACTTTTCTGCCTGGGTGCTGTAATCATACTGCATCATAACTTTTTTCTTCCACGCCTGTTTCATCAGCAGACAGGCTTACATTTTTTAATTCAAGTCTATTTATATTATTATACAAAGGCAGTGTACTCCGTGATTTCAAAAAAAACATTTTTTCAGCTATTGCAAGATCTTCTATGGTATCAATCTCATACCATGGTTTACTGTCAAAAAAGACAGCTTGTAATGACAGACACTTTTCAACCACTAATTGGGCAAACACAGCTTCATAATAGTCATTTACTCTACCTGCCAAAACATATAGATTTAATTTTTTGACAACCTGATACCACGAAGAGAGGGATAAGCTATAAATATTAACGGTTTTATATCTTATATCCTTGGGAGAGTCTGCAACGTCACTATGGAATGCATCAACCTTATTGAATTGATCAATTGAAACTGTGGAGCCGTTAAGCCATGGCTGCATGTGTGCAACAGCAATTCTGTCAGGGCAAAGCATATCCGTCAATAAAGACGGGTCAAAAACAAGGTCGCTTTCAATTAACAAAAAAGGTTCGTTAATAGCTTCCTTGGCCATCCATAGAGAATATATGTTATTAGTTGTTTGATATAATGGGCTGAAAATATACTCAATTGTCATGTTGCCGACATGGTTTCCAAGGAATTCACGAATACTATTTTCCAAATGACCTGTAACAACAACCAGGCGTTTAAAACCATGTTGAGTCAAGCTTGAGATCAATCGTTCCAATATCGGGATTTCATTGACCAATGTCAGGCATTTAGGAGAACTTTTTGTTAAAGGGAGCAGCCGGCTTCCAGTGCCGGCAGCAAGAAGCAGTGCTGTTGTTATGTTTTTAATAGAAGGGTCATTGTTTAATGTCATTTTTCTCCATTTCTAGAAATTTAAATTTTTTAAACCAACAACCGCTCCATGCTATCTCTTAACAAAGCGTAAAGTAAAATTGATAGCCTAGCTATGTTGGAATACATTTCCGACTGTTTGTAACAATGTTTAAACAAGTAGTAAGGAGAAGTGAAATATAATCACTTCTAACTTAACCTGGATGAGCCAAAACTAAAAAAATTTTAATACCAGTCAAACGATAGTATAGTGATTTCCATAATTTAAAGCAATAGTAAAAAGGATCAAAGCCCAGCTTTTTTAATGAAAAAGCTGCAGAACAATATAGTAGAGAAGCGGGATGAAAATAGCAGGCAGCATATTGCCAACTTTAATTTTACTTGCTCCAAGCATGTTTATGCCTATGCCAACAATCAAAAGTCCGCCAATGGATGACATCTGGGATATGACTTCAGGAGTCAGAAAAGGTTTTATATATCCAGCAGCAAGGGTAATGGTTCCCTGGTAAAGAAATACTGAAATTGAAGAGCATAAAACTCCAATTCCTAAGGTGGATGCAAAGATCATAGCTGTAATACCATCAATGGTTGATTTTGCAAAAAGTGTGGTGTGGTTGCCTGTAAGACCGCTTTCCAATGAGCCTACAATTGCCATGGCACCAACACAAAACAGTAAAGTTGTTGTGACAAATCCCTCTGCAAATTTTCCGTCTTTTTTTGAGAATCTTTTTTCAAGTTGTGCACCAGCACCTTCAAGCCTGTTCTCGATTTTACAAAGTTCTCCAATAAGGCTGCCAATGGCAAGGCAGATCACTATCAGGATAAAATCGTCACATTTAAAAGCACTTTTAAGACCAACCAGAATAACAGCAAGGCTTACTGCCTGTATAATTGTTTTGCTGTGTTCTTTTGACAGGCTGCCTTTGAAAACTAATCCCACAATACTTCCTGCAATAATAGCTGCAACATTTACAAAAGTTCCTAGCAAAACAACTCCTTTTAAAATTCATTGGCAAAAAATACTATATATACTTGATCTGTATTTGTTTGAACAGGGTTTAGTTTTGTTCAGGGCTGGAGTGTTGTAGTATTATTGGTGCATCTGTTTTAAAAAGAGAGTTGGTTGTTTTTATGAAAATAAAAAATATCAGGAGGGGCAGGAGAATGACCTGGATGAGAAAAACTCCAACATAAAGAGTTGTCAGTTTTACAAGATTTGCAATTATATCTGTCATATTGTTGACAACTTTCACAAGGGCATGCTGAAACTCTCTTGATTTGTCAATTAATAATGAGGCTGAGTTTTTGATTGTGCCCAGCACTCCATCAATTTCCGGCAGGTTGAATGTCCCAATACTGTCAAGGCTGTCAGAATGAACAGAAAGCATTTGTTTTGCCTCATATATCTGCTCTTTAAAAAAATGCTGGTATAAAAAATCATTGGCAAAGGAGGAGACAGGCAGGCAAAGTCTCACAATAATAACAATCATGGTTATTTTCACAATGGCTTTTTGAAAAGATTTGATTTTTCTGTTTTTGAACCATATTAGCAAGGAGAGTATAAACAGTAAAATTGCAAGAATTGGCGGTGTAAATGATACACTCATTTCATAACCAAGCTTCTGTATTCCTAAAGAGACAATGGCAGTTACAAGAACATCAGCTAATCTTTCAGTCATATCATCAATTGGGTCCAGGACCTGCCCCACGGCTAATGACACTCCAACTCCAGCAGGTTCAAGTGCAATGTTTGAGTTTTGTATTACAGAGATTGAAGCATTGATAACACGGCAGGTTACATAGACAGCACCTGCCTTTTGAATAGCTTTAGTAAAATATGAATCAGCTTTTTTATCCATCATGGGGATTTTAAATCCCGAAGAAAAAAACAGAGTAGCTGCCAGCATAATACCAAGCAGAGACCAGTAAATTTTTCTTATGGTTGGTTTTGTCATCGGTTTCACCTCCCTGTTATTTCCGACGAATAGGGGAACAATGCGGGTGCACCACCTGTGTGCCAGAACAGAATATTGTCATCACTGGAAAACTCACTCTGCTCAATCATATTGATCACTCCTCCCAGTGCGCGGGCAGTGTACACCGGATCAACAAGGATTCCTTCTGTTTCAGCCAGAAGCTTTATTGCCCTGCGTTCCAGATCACCCACAACTCCATAGCCATCTCCTAGAAATTCATTCCTTAAAATAACATCATTTATGGTAAAATTTACATCAAGGTTGAGTTTTTTTGAAGTGCGGTTGGCAAGGTCTGTAATATACTGGTTCAAGGGTGTATCACCTGTTTCTCCCTTATCTATCCCAATGCCTGAAAGTTCAAAATCATATTTGCTAAAAAGATATTTTCCAATCATCATGCCTGCATGGGTGCCGCCGGAACTTGAAGCAAAGACAATATGTGAAATTGCAGTTTCAGTTTTATCAAGCTGCAACTGAAGTTCCCTTATTGCTTCAATAAATCCTGCTGCCCCAATTTCATTGGAGCCACCATAGGGGATAACATATGGTTTGTTCCCAGCTTTTGTAAGTTTAAGCACTATGTCAGGTATTGTCTCGCCTTTTCTAAGGGCTCCTGTCCAGTGGATTTTTGCACCAAGCAGTTCATCTAACAACAGGTTGCCATCCAGTGTGTCAGGCTGTTTTCCTCCAAGGGCAAGATGGCAGGCAAGACCAACTGCAGCAGCTGCAGCCGCAGTTTGCCGGCAATGATTTGATTGTGCTGCACCAGCAGTGATCACACTGTTGCATCCTTGTTCCAATGCATCGCCAATTAAAAATTCCAATTTTCTGGTTTTATTGCCGCCAAAAGCAAGCCCTGTAAGGTCATCTCTCTTGATAAAAATTCGTGGTCCTTTAAGTAATGCAGAGAATCGCTTAAGTTCAGCCACAGGTGTCGGGAAAAACCCCAGTGATTTTTTTGGCAGTTGATTTAATTTTTTTGTCACTACTGAACCCCCTGGTTATTACCCACAATTGTTTTTTAAAATACAAGGTAATTTTAAGGGACACTTTATTAAAATACAAGGTAAAAATTTCAACAACAGTCAAGTCTTCTAAACTGCCATGTATTCACTGTTTTTTCCTTCAGCAACCAGCTGGAGGATTTCAATTTCTCTGGA
>CAZMEX010000053.1:0-23520 GCA_964565415.1 uncultured Desulfobacterales bacterium
TTTATATTGGTAAGTAAATATTACTTACCTGTCTTGGCTCTGTCAAGTAAAAAACTATGTATCTAGGATTTAGAGCCTTATTAAAAACAATCTTTAATTTACAAATGGACAATTTCTAAATTTAACTTGCTTTAATTTACAGACATTATTATAAATAAGGTTTACCTTTATGCTTATGCGTAAATTTGTGTGTTTTATGCGGTTTGATACTGCTCAAGTTTTATATTTATTCTAGGAGGTTTTATTTAATGGCTAACAAGATTATACGCCGGGAAGAGATGGCTCAAGGGACCATTATTCTAAATGAAATTGAGTCCCCGCGCATTGCAAAAAAAGCAAAACCAGGACAATTTGTCATTCTTCAGGTAGATGAAAAAGGAGAGAGGATTCCTCTTACCATGGCAGACACAGACCCTGACAAAGGAACAATCACCATAATATATATGGTAATTGGAAAATCCACGGCTGCTTTTAAAAATTTAAAAGTGTCTGACGAGTATTATGCAGTAATCGGACCCCTTGGCAAACCAACACATGTTGAGAAAAAAGGAAAAGTTATCTGTGTTGGCGGTGGAACCGGGATCGCTGTACTGCATCCTATAACACGTGCCCTGAAAGAGGTTGGTAACGATGTTACAACAATAGTAGGTTCAAGAAGTATTGATCTTCTTATTCTTGAAGATGAGATGAAAAATGCTTCCAATGCCTTTCATATCTGCACAGATGATGGTTCTAAAGGGCATCACGGATTTGTAACCGATGTACTTAAAGACATTCTTGATAAAGAAGATATTGATATGGTTGTTGCAATAGGTCCTATCCCCATGATGAAATTTGTATGTGACATTACAAGGCAAAGAGATGTTGAAACACTTGTCAGCCTTAATCCAATTATGGTTGACGGTACAGGTATGTGTGGCTGCTGTCGTGTTACTGTAGATGGTACAACAAAGTTTGCATGTGTTGACGGTCCTGAATTTGACGGACACAATGTTGATTTTGATGAATTGGGCAAACGCCTTCAATCTTATGTAGATGATGAAAAAGCAAGTTATGAAGCATATATGGAGGCAAACTAATGGCTGATAAAAAATCCAAAAAAGTTATAATCCCAAGGGCTGTAATGCCTGAACAAAAAGCAGATGTCAGGAGAAGAAATTTTGATGAAGTCCCTCTGGGTCTTACTGAAGCAATGGCACAAGAAGAGGCAAAAAGATGTCTTCAATGCAAAAAACCTGCCTGTGTTACCGGATGTCCTGTTTCTGTCCCCATACCGGCATTCATCAAACTTGTAGCCGAGGGAGAGTTTTCCAAAGCTTGTCAAAAACTGTGGGAGAAAAATGCACTTCCAGCTGTGTGCGGTCGGGTATGCCCCCAGGAAGAGCAGTGTGAAGGTCTTTGTATTGTAGGCAAAAAAGGAGAACCCGTTGCAATCGGGTATCTTGAAAAATTTGCTGCTGACTGGGAGAGGAATAATGGTGCAGGTGCAATCCCTTCCATACCTGAAAAAACAGGAAAAAAAGTCGCAGTTATCGGTTCTGGTCCTTCAGGACTTACAGTTGCAGGCGATCTTCTTTTAAAGGGACATGATGTAACTATATTTGAAGCATTCCATAAACCCGGCGGTGTTCTTGTATATGGTATCCCTGAATTCAGACTCCCAAAAGCAATTGTTGCTTCCGAGGTTGAAACCCTTGAAAAAATGGGTGCAAACATTGAATGTAATTTTGTTGCAGGGGCAACTGCTACAATTGATGATCTTTTTAAAGAAGGATATGATGCTGCATACATTGGTGTTGGAGCAGGTCTTCCAAGGTTCATGAACCTTCCCAATGAAAATTTGATAGGTATCTACTCTGCAAATGAGTATCTTACCCGTGCCAATTTAATGAAAGGTTATCTCTTCCCTGAGTATGACACTCCTGTTGCAAGGGGTAAAAATGTCGTTGTACTTGGTGCAGGAAATGTTGCCATGGACTCAGCCCGAACTGCCATGAGACTTGGTGCTGATTCAGTTAAAATTGTATACAGACGATCAAGGGATGAAATGCCTGCAAGGGATGAAGAACTTCACCACGCAGAACAAGAAGGCATTGAATTTGTCCTTTTAACAAACCCGACCCAGTTTTTTGGCAATGATGAAGGGCGGGTTACAGGAATGGAATGCCTTAAAATGGAACTTGGCGAGCCTGATGACTCAGGGAGAAGAAGACCTGTTCCCATTAAAGGTTCAGAATATAATGTTGATTGCGATCTTGTTGTTGTATCTGTGGGATCAAATGCAAACCCATTGCTTACAAATACAACACCAGACATAGATCTTAACAGATGGGGTAATATTGAAGCTGACCCTGCAACCGGAAAGACCTCTAAAAAAGGAGTATGGGCTGGTGGAGATATTGTAACCGGTGCTGCAACAGTAATTCTTGCCATGGGCGCAGGAAGAGATGCTGCAACTTCAATGCATGATTATCTTACACTGGGCTGGTAGGTAAAGCATAGCCCCTTGGCAACATAACAGCTATTAAACTTAAAAAAGGAGCAGTTGCTATTAATTCTGCTCCTTTTTCTCTTTAAGATAAACCTTATTGTCAACAAGAGATAAGGAGTGTACATATCCTTTGATAAACTTTTGCTCGCCAAAAATATTTCTGATGCAAATCCCGTTTTCTTCAGGTTCCACTCTGTCAACTGCTTCCAAAATCAATATCTCTTCATTATCTTTAATTAAATAAGCATTAGCTTCACACATTATTTACTCCTTTTTATCATAAAAATAATTCTCATATGTATCAATAAGCTCATCCACAAGCAGAGGCAAGGGGATATGGGGCATCCCAACAATACTGATATTGTCCTGGGTAAGCGGTAAAAGCAATTTTTTTGCAGGAGATAAAGCCACAGCTTCAGCCATCTGTTTTGTAACTTCTCCCATCATTGCATGGGGCATAATAATACCAACAGGTCCTATGATCAAATCTGCTGACCGCACAGTCTGAACTATGGCATTGGAGCCAGAAGCGCCTCTGTTTGCTCTGCTTTTCAACATCTGAGCCGTTGCAATGGCATTGGTCCCCAAGGCAAGAACTTCAATAGTCTCCTCAAACTTCTCCTTTAGTTTTTTGATAATAACTGAGCCTATTCCGCCGCCCTGCCCGTCTATTACACATATTTTCTTTTTATTGTCTGCCATCAGTTTATACCAAGTTGCAAGCTCACCTCTTTAAAAATTCTCTTCTCAACCACATCTTCATTTTCATTGCCATCTATGATCACAATATGTTCACTTTTGCTTAATTTGTCAAATGCCTTAAAATAGAGATCTCTTACCCTTTTAATCACTTCAATTCTCTCATAAAGCTCAAAATCAGTTTGCCGTTTTTCAAGTCGCTTAAAACACTCTTCCGGGTCAACATCAATAAAAACATTCAGGTCAGGCTTTAAAATATCGGCATTGATTGAGTTGGATTTGATTACCCAGTCCATATCCATATACTGGCTATGGTAAGCATATGAAGAAAAATAATAGCGGTCACATAAAACTGTCTGTCCATTTTCAACCTTGCCTGCAATGCCATTTTTCATATTCACAAGATGATCTGTTCTATCTGCTGCAAACAATAATGCTATGGTTCTCTGGTCAACTTCAACTTTTCCTTTAAGCATATCCCTGACCAGGGTTCCCACAACACCATCACTTGGTTCAAAAGTCTTGTAAACATCATGTTCTTCAACTTGTAATTTTTTTAAAAGTCGTTTGATCTGTGTGCTTTTTCCTGAGCCGTCCACTCCTTCAAATACTATGAAATTTCCCCTGTTGTCATCTGTCAACTTAAGATTTCCTTTATCCCAATTTGTGCAACTTTTTTAAATGGTTTGGCAATAATTTTCTCAACTTTATCAAGCGCCCGCCACTTAAGTTCCCTGTCTGTTTCCCATGTTGTCTCTTTGTAAGTTACAACCCCTGAAAAAAAAATGAACTTTGCCGGAACATTGTTCACGCTCATTATAAATTCTTCTATTTTTTTCCCAAGCTCAACATTATAGCCGCTCTCTTCTCTACACTCTCGTAAAGCTGCTTTTTCAAAGGTCTCACCTTTTTCAACAGTACCCACAGGAAAGACCCATTGCCCGGGAAATTTTCTTGAAGAGACAGTTAATACCTCAAAACCTCTGGATTTTTCTTTACCCCTCTTTTTCCTGAAAGGGACAATTCCTGCTTTATATATTTTTACCTGATCCATGCATTTAGTTATTAACAAATCTAATTATTTTTGTCCATAAAACTAAACTGAATTTCAGATCAAAGGACCTCATCAAAAATGTCTACAGCCTGATCCAGCAGCAATTCCATCCCATCAATGGCAGGAGCAGTCTCCACCTGTTTTTTTATACTTCGTAGTGAAAGCAAAAGTTTATTGCTAAAGTGCTGGTCTTTTTTATTACTGCTTAAAAACTTTAAAAGTTTTTCAACCATCTTGTCTATTTTCAGCAAAGTTTTTTTGCGATGCGCTTCAATTTTTTGTCTCTCTTGTATTCCATGGAAAGTTTGAACATTTTCCAATATTTTTTTTGCTTTGGCAATTAAATTGTATGGGCTTGATGATTGAAAAATTTCAACAAGCTCATCAAATTGTGTTGAGATTGCTCTGTTTTCCCTTATTTCAGGAAGGCTTGATTCAAACTCTTTAATTGATTGGATTAAAAGCTCCCAAAACTCCTTGTGCTTTGTATAAAACAGAGTCAATTTGTCAAAGGAGTGTACCATGTTAATAATTTCATCTCTGTTCCCATGTAAGTTTAATATAAGAGAGCAGGAATCTTTTTTTATCGATAAAATTTTTATCAGGGTCAAACATTTATCAATTTCGCCGGAACCAGGAAAGCTGGTTTTGCGTGCAATCTGTTTATACTCCATAAATTTAAACTGCAAGTTTGTCAAATCAGACAACCATTGGCAGGCAAACTCATACTGATCACTAAACTTTTTCGTCTTACCTTGGAATAATGCATTATAAGTTAAAACCACCTCACTAAACAGTTGGTCTTCCACATTTTCATTGGGGACTACTTCCATTTGATCAACACCAGACTCAATCAGAATTTTTTTTGCCCCAAGGGGTTCAAGGATTTTATGATCCAGGCGGAAATGTAATTTTAATTCCTGTACCAGCCAGAAGAGGCACTGGAGAGTATCAAATTCAGCAAAACCATGTTGATCGCGCATATGACAAATAAAATCTTCCAGCATTACCTGCCCGGAACCTCCAAACTCAGCATTCACACACTCTAATACAAGTTTTAAATCTCCTTCGGTGTTGTCTTCAAAGCCAAAGATTAACTGCCTGTATCCCAGTTCAATATTTTTAATGTTTGATATCCGCACCATTATTATCCCAATATAATTTTTATCTTTTATACCAGATTTTTTTTGATATTCCTTTAAAAAAATTGTACCATGGAAAAATAGAAGAAAAATTTTATTAAACCCAAAAAATACAGGTGACTATGGAATATGATGCAATAATTGTGGGCGCAGGACCTGCAGGACTTTTCTCAGCATATTATCTTGCTGAAAACTCAAATCTTAATGTGCTTGTCCTGGAAAAAGGTAAAACCTCCCTGAAAAGAAAATGCCCCAACCACAACATGCAAAATTGTGCTGAATGTGATCCTTGCAACATACTAACAGGTGTAGGAGGTGCTGGACTCTATTCCGATGGAAAGCTCAATTTCATACCAAAACTTGGCAAGACTGACCTCACGCAATTCATGCCTTTGAGTGCAGCCAAAGAATTAATTGATGAAACTGAAACCATATTTAATAAATTTAATATGGATGGAGATATTTATCCAACAAATATGGATCAGGCAAAACAGATAAGAAAAGAGGCGAAAAAATTTGGCATTGATCTTCTTCTTATCAAACAAAAACACCTTGGCAGTGATAATCTTCCCGGGCATATTACAAAAATGGCAGACTATATTGAATCCAAAGGTGTTACCATTAAAACAGAGGAAGATGTTACTGACATTACCCTTAAAAAAGGGGTTGTGACAGGGGTGATAACTAAAAAGAGTAAATACAGAGCTTCAAATGTTATTCTGGCACCGGGGCGTATTGGTGCAAACTGGGTTGCAAAAGTTGCCCAGAAACATGGTATTAACATTGTCCAGCGCGGCATTGAAGTGGGTGTAAGGGTTGAAGTTCATAATGATATAATGGATGATCTTTGCAACATAATTTATGATCCTACATTTTTTATTCAGACACCTACCTATGATGACCAGACAAGAACTTTCTGCACCAATCAGGGCGGATACATCAGCCTTGAAAAATATAAAGACTTTGTATGTGTTAACGGGCACGCTTTTTCCGATAAAAAATCCCAGAATACAAATTTTGCATTTCTCTCCAAGGTTGTCTTAACAGAGCCTGTAACAGATAATCAGGCATATGGTGAATCCATTGGAAGACTTGCCACATTAATTGGAGCTGGCAAACCAATCCTGCAGCGCTTTGGTGATTTAAAAAGAGGAAGAAGATCCACATGGAACAGAATAAATAAAGGGTATATTGAACCCACCATGAAAAATGTTGTATGTGGTGACATTGCCATGGCTTTACCAGAACGTATTTTATCAAATCTGATGGAAGGACTTGAGGCACTGAACTTTGTTGTTCCTGGAGTTTCCAATGATGAGACCCTGCTCTACGCACCGGAAATTAAATTTTTTGCAACACAGATTGAGACTGATAATGACCTGCAAACAAAAGTAAAAGGGATGTATGTAGCAGGAGATGGTCCCGGAGTTGCCGGCAATATTGTATCAGCAGCCGCAACAGGTCTTATACCAGCAAAACAGATTATAAAAAATAAGTAGCTGAGGCATCTTCTGATTCCCAGGCTGTAACACTTGAGACATTAACCTCTTCATCAAGTTCATCTAAAAACAGTTGAAGCCTTTTGGCTATGTAAACTGCAATGCGTTCTGATGTGGGTTGTTCATCATTAAAAATTTCTATCTCATTCAGATATTTATGATCCAGCTCCTTCATGACCTCATTAACAAATTTTTTAATATTGCCAAAATCCACCAGCACACCTGCAGTGTTCAGTTTCTCTCCTGAAACCCTGACTTCAATATGCCAGTTATGACCATGGAGGTTTTCACATTTCTCACCAACCATTGTAAGTTTATGGGCTGCTGAGAAATTATTTTTTATCTTTAATTCAAACATATTAAAATATAAACTCCAAAAAATTAAATTTACAGATTCTTAAACAGATTCTTTAACTTATTAGATATTTTATTTGAATCAAGTCTGTCAAACTCTTTTAAAAGTTTTTCCTGCTTCTGGGATAATCGTTTTGGTGTTTTTACCACAACATTAATAATCTGGTCACCACGCCTGCCAGATCTTAAAGAAGCTATGCCTTCTCCTTTAAACCTGAATGTAGCCCCATATTGAGTACCTTTAGGAATTTTAAGTTTTTTCTCACCTGTAAGAGTTTCAATCAATATCTCATCTCCCAGGGCTGCCTGGACAAAAGAGATATCAACAACGCAGACAATATCAGTATTATCACGTTTGAAGAACCTGTGGGACTTTACTTTCAGGACAACATAGAGGTCCCCGGTCTGCCCGTCGCTTGTGGGTGCAGCTTCGCCTTCTCCTGTGAGCCTCAGTTTGGAACCATTATCAACACCAGCGGGAATTTTTACCTGCACTTTTCTTGTTTTTTCTACCCTGCCTGCACCCATGCATTTTTTACATGGGTTTGATACTGTTTTTCCCTGACCTTTACAATAGGGACAAGTGGTTTTTACTTTAAAAAAGCCCTGACTCTGCACAAACTGACCTGTGCCGTGGCAATGCTGACAAGTTTCCGGTGAAGTACCTTCTGCACAGCCTGATCCATCACATTTTGTACACTTATCGAGCCTTGGAATGTCAATTGTTTTTTCTGTACCAAAAGCTGCTTCCATAAAATCAATGGACATGTTATAGCGCAGGTCTGAGCCGCGCTGAACTCTCCTCCCGCTGCCGCCACCGCCGCCAAAACCAAAAAACTCTTCGAAAATATCACCAACGTTTGAAAAAATGTCATCAAATCCCCTGGCACCAGAATGCCCTGCACCCTCAAGACCTTGATGACCAAACTGATCATATATCTGTCGTTTACTATCATTTGTAAGAACTTCATACGCTTCAGAAGCTTCTTTGAATTTATCTTCAGCCTCTTTGTTATCCGGATTTTTATCAGGATGAAATCTAATGGCAAGTTTTCTATAAGCTGATTTCATCTCCTGTTTTGATGCATTTCTGCCAAGTCCCAACACTTCATAGTAATCACGTTTTTCAGACATAAGTTTCCTGATTGTATTTACACTGTTATTATGCTATTTTCATATCTTCTATAAACAATATAAAATAATTCAAAATTTTGAGTTGTCAACAATGAATAAAGAACTTGATTTTATACAGACAATGTTTGACAGCATTGCACCCAAATATGATTTTTTAAACAGATTTTTAAGCTTTCGGCAGGATATCCACTGGAGAAAAGAGATGGTAAAAGCTGCAAAGCTGAGAGAGCACGACCTTGCCCTTGACGTTGCCTGCGGCACATGTGATGTCAGTATTGAGATACAAAAACAACTCCATGATAAATGCAGAGTTTTCAGTGCAGATTTTTCCCACAAGATGCTCCTGTTTGCCCGGAAAAAAATCAAAAACCACATTAATATAAACCTGGTTGCCGGCAATGCCCTGTCCTTACCATTTAAAAAAAACCTTTTCGATGCAGTATTTATTGCATTTGGAATAAGAAACATAATGGACAGAAAAGGTGCATTAAAAGCATTTAAAAAAACCTTGAAAAAAGGCGGTAGAGTTGTTGTGCTGGAGCTTACAACGCCAGCTCCGGGCTTGCTCAAAGATCTTTATATACTCTATTTTAAAAAAATGCTCCCCCGGGTGGGAGCTTTTTTTTCAAAGGACAGAAACGCTTACACTTATCTTCCTGAATCTGTATTAAAATTCCCTGAGTCCAAAGAGTTTGCAAAAATAATGAAAGATACAGGTTTTAAAAATATTAAATTCAAATCAATGACCTTTGGGATAGTAACGCTGTTTACAGGAGAAAATCATTAACCATGTTTTGTACAGCTTGATCTGCAAGAAATAAAATTTGTTATTGATATTGATCCAGGTTTTATGTTTTAATGAATCTAATAATTAACCCCGGAAAACAGTGGAGGAAAACAGTATGAATACTGAACAGATTTTGGCACAAATTACTGCAATCATAGTTGATTATGGTCCCAAACTAATTGGTGCAATTCTGGTGTGGATCATTGGTTCCAAGATTATAACAATAATCACAAACCTGTTTATTAAATCAATGGACAAAACCAAAGCAGATGAATCATTAAAACCTTTTCTAAAGGGCATTGTTACTGCTGCTTTAAAAATAATGCTTATCATTACTGCCCTTGGCATGCTTGGCATTAAGATGACTTCTTTTATTGCCATGCTTGCTGCAGCCGGTCTTGCTGTTGGTATGGCACTTTCTGGTACCCTGCAGAACTTTGCAGGTGGAGTCATTATCCTGCTTTTCAAGCCCTTCAGAGTTGGTGATTTGATTGATGCCCAAGGGTATCTCGGCACTGTTAGTGAAATTCAAATTTTCTCCACAATTTTAAAAACTCCAGATAATAAAACCATAATTATCCCCAATGGTGGTTTATCTACCTCTTCTTTGATCAACTACTCCACGGAACCAATACGACGGGTTGACTGGACAATTGGGATAGCCTACGGTGATGATGTTGATAAAGCAAAAGAGGTGGTCAATGACTTGTTTGCAGAAGATTCCAGAATTCTAAAAGACCCTGAGACCTTTATTGGTGTATCTGCGTTGGCTGACAGCTCTGTAAATATGGTTTGCCGGGCGTGGGTAAAAAAAGATGATTATTGGAATGTCTATTTTGAGCTCCACGAAAAAGTATATAAAACCTTTGGAAGCCATGGTCTCAATATTCCATTTCCACAAATGGATGTTCATCTGCACAAAGAGAACCAGACTGACTAAAAGACAATAAGGAATTGATAATAAGGGGGTTGTTCAAAGCTTTTCTTGACAACCCCCTGCAAAAGGTCTTAAAGGTCCGGGCATAAAATAGAATCAGACATCTTTGATCTGGTTAATTATGGAATCTTTTTCTTGAGTATTGTATTTTTCAACCAGTTGCAATCATCTTTTTCAGGATATTCAAGATTATAGTGCAATCCCCGGCTCTCTTTTCTTTTTAGAGCAGACTTGATTATCAACTCTGCAACTGTGGCAAGGTTTCTCAACTCAACAAGATCTGAAGTTATCTTAAAGTTCCAGTAGTATTCATGGATTTCCTGCTGGATATTTTCAATTCTTCGCAAAGCCCTGCTAAGACGTTTGTCTGTTCGCACAATCCCGACGTAATTCCACATCAACCTTCTTATTTCATCCCAGTTCTGGGCAACAACAATTGCTTCATCACTATCTTCAGTGCCCATTTTATCCCAGAGCAGAGGCTCTGTTTCTGACTTGATATCAAGAGACTCACTCTCCTTAACAGCAGCAAGAGCAGCATTCTTTGAATAAACAAGGGCCTCAAGAAGCGAATTACTCGCAAGACGATTTGCTCCATGGAGACCTGTACAAGCTGCTTCCCCTGCCACATACAGCCTCTTTATATCAGTCTGACCATCCATACCAGTTGCGACTCCCCCGCACATATAATGAGCTGCCGGGACAACAGGGATTGGCTCTTTTGTGATATCAATACCAAGGTTTAAACAATTGCCATAAATATTGGGGAATCTTGTTTTAATAAAATCTGCATCTTTATGGGAAATATCAAGACAGACAAATGCATCTCCATTTACCTTCATCTCATTGTCAATCGCCCTTGCCACAACATCCCTGCATGCAAGTTCTTTATCAGATGAGTATTTATGCATAAACTGATTTCCACGCAGATCCTTAAGAATACCTCCCTCCCCCCTTACAGCTTCTGAAATTAAAAAGTTTTTTGCTTCAGGATGAAAAAGACATGTTGGATGGAACTGAACAAATTCAAGATTTGCAATGGTTGCCCCTGCTCTATATGCCATGGCAACACCATCGCCTGCAGCAATATCAGGATTACTTGTATATAGATATACCTTACCTGCACCACCAGCTGCTATTAAAACAATATTTGCATGGAAAGTCTCAATCTCTTTTGTATCATTATTTAATACATAGGCTCCACAGCATTGTTTTTCATACTCTGTAACCAAAGTTCCGCTCCTGATACTTTTCGAATGTGTGATAAGATTGACTGCTATGTGGTTTTCAAGGATTGTAATATTTTCGTGGGCTTCAGAATGCTCCACAAGCACATCCTCTATCTCTTTGCCTGTAAGATCATGGGCATGGACTATTCTTTTCCTTGAATGCCCACCCTCCTGCCCCAGTGCAAATTGAGTTTCACACTTGCTTTTTTTATTAAAATTTGCCCCTTTATCTACTAAGTCCTGAATCATTTGAGGAGCATTTTTAATTACCATTTCAGCCACATCTTTATCACAAAGACCTGCACCTGCTGCAAGGGTATCTGCGACATGGAGATCAAATGAGTCATTTTTATCCAGAACAGCTGCAATACCGCCCTGGGCAAGGGCAGTATTGGTCTTGTTCACCCTCTTTTTTGTGATTATTGTAACTTTACCTCTAGAGGCTGCTATCAGTGCGAAATTAAGTCCTGCGATGCCACTGCCAATCACAAGAAAATCAGTTTTGTGAATCATCTAAGATAACTTCTCCGTCTCTTTTTAGTACCCATTCCCAGCAGAATACCAAAGACGAATACACCAGCTCCGATTAAAAACCATTTCATTATTTTATCTTTATAGCTATTCTCAAACACAGCAATTTTTTCCTGCTGCTCTTTAGATATTATTGATATCTCTTCAAATTTCTTCTTGAGTTCCAGATAATTATCTGCACCTTTTTTCAACTCAATATATTGCTCTTCAATTTTAACAAGTTTTTGGTTTGCAGCTGTAAGGTCTGTATTTTCTGTTGTTAACATCTCTACTTTTTTAACAAGTTTACTGTTTCTCTTTTCAAACTCATTGAGTAAAACAACTGCTGGTTTTGCAACTACTAGAAATCTTGTTAAAGCCCAGCCCTCTTTGCCATCTTTTGTTTTGACTTTTGACCATGATCCTGACTTACCAACAACATTCAAAGGTGTTCCAGATGTAAGCATTTTAATAATTTTATGTTCAGAACCTGGTGAACTACGCATGGTGATCTTTGTAATGTCTGTTACGTATACTGTTTCAGCATACCCAATGTTTGAAAAAGCTATCATACAAAATGCTGCGAAAAATAAATATTTATAGCACTTCTCCATAACACAAACTCTCCTAATTCTTTTTAAGAAATTCTGGAAAACTCATCTGTTCGTAACTTTGAGTATTAACATATTTCAACATATATAAAAGTTCTTTTGCATCAACATAACCTGGTCTATAGCTCAATTTTGAACCATCCTCCTTTAAAAAGAAGAGTATGGGAAGACCTCTGACATTGTACTTTGATGCAATAGTTTTCTCTATGTCTGCATCAACTTTAATTGAAATAAAATTATCATGGAAATATTCTCTAATCTTATCATCGGAAAAAGTCTCTTTTTCCATTTTTGCACAATATTTACACCAGTCAGCATGAAAATATAGAAATATTTTCTTATTTAACTCTTCTGCAAGCTTAAGCCCGTTGTCATAAGTCTGGAAATTGATCTTTTCTGCTGTAAACCCTTGCCAAGGTAAAAACAGACAAGAAAAAAATAGAATCAAAAACACACCCTGGTTCTTCATAAATTTGAATCTCCTTTAAAAACTGCTAAGCAACTTGAATGTATCTGTTATCAAAAGCACACCTATAATCAATAATAAAACACCTGTTGCTTTATTAATATAGATTATAAATTTGGTTGCTCTCTTAATAGTTTCCACCATTCGTGTAATAAAAACTGAAATTAAAATAAAAGGGATTGCAATACCTAAAGAGTACAAAGCCAAAAGCAGCATCCCATTGTATATAGTCTCCTGATTTGAAGCAACAATCAGTATGGAACCCAAAATAGGACCTATACAGGGACTCCAGCCTGCACCAAAGGCCATACCAATAACAAAAACACCCATGAGATGAAACGGTTTTTCCTTAACATGAAATCTTTTTTCAAAATTCAGACCCTTAATATTAATAATACCAAGAAGATGGAGGCTGAATATAATAATAATTGCCCCACCCAGGTATCTGACTAACCAGGAATATTCCTGCATCATATTGCCGAAAAGTGAAGCAGAAGCACCCATCATAATAAAAACAGTTGAGAATCCTGCCACATAGACTAGAGTGGAAAGTATTACTTTATTCCTTGTCTCCTTTGCACTCTCAGTTAATTCATCAATGGAAAGGCCTGTAATAAAGGTAAAATATGCTGGTATCAAGGGCAGTATACAGGGAGAAAAAAAAGACAACAACCCTGCTATAAAAGCTGCATTATATGAAATTGTTTCTCCAAACATTGTTATTTATTTCCTTAAAATTTATATTATTACTTAACAATAATATCTATTTTTGAATTTGCAATCATATACATAATTATCTTCTATTATCAATAGAGAAAACAGACAGGGCAGTGTGCAATAACACAAGCTTAATCTTTCAGCTTAAAAATTCAAGCTCTATTATTTAGGAAGGATGCTGACACTAACTAGACCAGGACCTGTATGGGCAGTCATTGTGGGACCAATTTCCATTATAGGTATTTTTTTCTCCGCAATTTGAAAACTTGTTGCAAGTTGTCTCCTTAAATGTTTTGCATCAAGCAGGGCTGCAGAGTGAGCAACCCATATTTCCATGCCTCTCTTAAATCTTGGCGTGGATTGTTTAATGATTTTTATCATAATTTCAATTGCAGTATCTTTACCTCTGGATTTGTCTAATGGTACAATCCATCCATCCTCAATTTTAACAATGGGTTTAACATCAAGCATTTTACCGATAAAACCTGTAAATATGTTGAGTTTTTCAGATTTCTTTAACCAATAGAGATCATCAATAACAAAAAATGTCATGGATTTTTTAATAAGCCAGGCAATATACTTATCAAGCTTTTCCTGATCAAAATCAGTTTTTACTATACTTGCAACTCTGTTAGCTATCTGACCTAAACCAATACTTGAAGTCCTTGAATCTATTATCTTGATATTCTTAAATATGATGCCATTCTCTTCAAGCTTCTGCTTTTTTTTAAATAATCTCAACCCATGTTTTGCATTTTCATAGCATTGTGAAAGTTCACTGGTAGTAGTCAGAACATATAATTTATCGTACTCTTCACTCATCTTTTTAAACTTTAAATCAAAGGCAAGAGGAACTGCAGGTGCGATTTTCACATCATCTTTTTTATTAAGATGTTCAACAACTTCCTGATTAACTATTTGCACACCATATAATCTAGGATCATCATTTATCAAAACAGTGAAAGGAATAAGATTGATATCTTTTTTCTTTGCCACTCCTTTTGGTAAATCTATACCACTATCAACAAGCAAACCTATTTTGACAACCATAACTGACCCTCTCATATCAATACATCAAATTTTTAAAATTTGATCTTTATGTACCTACTCTATTATTACTTTTTTTTCAATAAGAAATAGAGGTCATTTATAAAATCAATATGATGTAAGGAACAATAGAGACAGTGATGGTATTTTACTATCTTGGAAGTACACTGACACTTACAACACCGGGACCTGCATGTGCAGTAATTGTCGGACCAATTTCCACAATTGGTATTTTTTTCTTATCCATGTTAAAGCTTCTGGCAAGTTCTCTTTTCATATATCTTGCATCCAGCATGGCATCTGAATGGGCAACCCATATATCAACACCTCTTTTATACTTAGGTGTAGTTTCCTTGATTGTTTTAATCATACTGTCAATGGCAGTGTCTTTTCCTTTATGTTTGCTCACTGGTACTAATTTTCCCTTTTCAAGTTTTAAAAGAGGCTTAACATCAAGAAGCTTTCCTAAAAAACTTGAGAGAAAATTAAGTTTTCCTGATTTTTTCAGCCAGTATAAATCATCCACAACAAAATAAACCGACACTCTATTTATAAGCCATTCAATATACCTATCAAACTTTGCTTCATTGTAGGCTTTATTCATCAGAATGGTTGCAATTCTGTTCACAATCTGCCCCTGGCCAATACTTGATGCTTTTGTATCAATTAATTTAATATTGTTTTTATAGAATAAACCCTTTTGTTCTGCTTCTTTCTTATCTTTCAACAACCTGACAGCATGGCTGGCATTTGCATAACATTTAGAAAGATCGCTGCCCACATGCATGGAATAAATCATATCGTAATCTTTGCTTATTTTCCTATAGACTTTACTATATGCAAGAGGAGTTGGAGCGGCTGTCCTCACGTCATCTTTTTGCAAAAGATGCTCAACAACTTCCTGATTAACAATATCTACTCCGTGGAGTTTAGGGATTTCATTAATAAAAACACTACAGGGTATCAAGTGAATATTCTTTTTTTTTGCCATGCCTGCAGGTAAGTCCAGAGCACTATCAGCAATTACTCCTATTTTAGCAACCATAAGTTATCCTTATCTTATAAGGTTAGCAGTTTAAATCAATTATTTATCTATTTCATTTTTATTTTTTAAAAATGAAAATCATCTTAAAAAAGCACATTGCAAGGAGCGGCAGAATCATGATGGCATTTTACTATCTTGGCAGCATGGTGACACAAACACCTCCGGGACCAATATGTGCTGCCATTGTTGGACCTATATCAACCAGGAGTATCTTTTTCTTGTCAATCTTTAAACTTGCTGCAAGTTGTTTTACAGCATATTTTGCATCCAAAATAGCTGCAGAATGTCCTACCCAGATCTCAAAACCCCGTTTATATTTTGATGCGGCCTCTTTTATAAATTTAATCATACCGTCAACAGCGATATTTTTCCCACGACATTTTTCCACTGGCAACAGCATACCTTTTTCAAGTTTGATTACAGGTTTAAAATCAAGTAATTGTCCTAGAAAACCTGAAATCATATTTAGTTTACCTGATCTTTTGAGCCAATACAGATCGTCAACAACAAAATACATGTGGAGATTTTTTACAAGCCAGGCAATGTATTTATCAAGCCTTGCGATTTCCATATCTTGTTTTACATTTACAATGGTTGCGATTCTGTTCACTATAATACCAAAACTTATACCTACAGCCCTTGTATCAATCAATTTGATCTTATTTTCCGTATCACCATCAAGGCTTATCTGCTTATATAAGTTCAAGCCATATTGCGCATTCTCATAGCATTTAGATAAATCATCTGAAACGTTAAAGGAATAAAGATATTCGTACTTTTTTAACAATGTTTGAAACATCAAACAAAATCTGGGTGGTACGACAGCCTCTGTAGTAACGTCATCTTTTTGTCTAAGATATTCCAGCACCTCTTTATTCTCAATATCTACCCCATGCAGTTTAGGACCTTGTTTGTTAATAAAGATACTGTTGGGTACTAAATTTATCTGCTTTTTTTTTGCAAATCCAACTGGTAAATCTGCTGAGCTATCAGCCATTACACCAATTTTTCCAACCATTTATCACCCTTTCGCAAAAACCCAAAACTAAATGTTAAAACTCAATGACAATAAAATAAATAAAGGAAATCTTTTGCTTATTTTATCTGTTTACTCTATTTTTCCTCTTTTATCAACAGAAAATTTAAAAAAATAACTAAATAGTTACAAAATGGGAATTAATTGATAGTAAAAACAGGGGAACAACTGTTTAAAATCAATTATCGTTTATCCAAAGTCTCAAAAATATGGTACTCTTCCATGTGATAACTGGTATCAGGATAAATCGCTACGGGCTTTTGAAATCGTTTTTCAAAGGAGTTTATCAAATGTTTCTCTTCTCCATGGAGCAAACGGGCTATTTCCGGGTGAACCTTTATTGTAAATTTATTGCCCATCATGTCACCTGCTTCATTTATCAGCTCTCTAAATATTTTATGGCATATTGATTTACCAGACAACAGCATTCCATCCCCACCACAATAAAAGCAAGGTTCGTTAAGAGTTCTTTTTAAATTTGTCCTTGTCCTCTTCCTTGTTATCTGGGCAAGCCCCAACTCTGACAAAGGGAGTATATTTATCTGGCTTTTATCCTTTTTCATCTCCTCTGCCAGCTGGGTCATAACCTTTTCTTTGTGAAGCTCTTTTTTCATATCAATGAAATCGATAATTATAATTCCACCAATATTGCGCAGGCGTATCTGATATGCAATCTCTTTAACAGCTTCAAGGTTTGTCTTTAAAACAGTCTCTTCAAAATTGTGCCCGCCGACATATCGTCCGGTATTTACATCAATGGCAACCAGGGCTTCGGTCTGTTCTATGATTATGTATCCTCCAGACTTAAGCCATACTCTTTTTTTCAAAGCTCTTTCAATATCTGCCTCAAGGTTATAGGCATCAAAAATAGGCTCTTTGTCTTTATACAGCTCAATGGAAAAATTCGAATCAGGCATATATTTTCTTAGAAATTCCTGAACTTTTTCATACTCTTGTTCAGAATCAATAACAAGCTTATCAGCATCATCTGTAAGAAGGTCTCTCACTGCCCTGAATGATATTGAAAGATCTCTGTATAAAAGAGTCGAAGCTGATTTCTCCTGATTTCTCTTTTTTACCTCTTCAAAGGTTTTTACTAGAAATAAGATCTCTTTTTCAAGCCGGTCTGAATTTATGCCTTCTGCTGCTGTGCGTAATATATATCCATACTTATTATCTCTTAATGATAGTATCAGCTCTCTAAGCCTTGTTCTTTCAGTCTCATTGACAATCTTTCTTGAAATTCCAATGTGATCAACATAGGGCATAAGTACAATATATCTGCCCGGAAAAGAGAGATGTGTTGTGACTCTGGGTCCTTTGCTGCCTATGGGGGATTTGGCAACCTGGACAAGAAGCTGCTGTCCCTCCTTAATCAACTCTCCAATATTGATATCATAAGATTCAACAAATTCAGGCAACCCTGATTTTAGTACATCACCATCACTGCATTTATAAAAATCAGAGTCATTTTCCATCTCAAAATAGTTTGCCATTTCAAGAGCTGCCTGATCAATAATATCATCCACATATAAAAAGGCTGCCTGGTCAAGCCCTATATCTACAAATGCTGCCTGCATTCCAGGAAGAACGCGCTGGATACGCCCCTTATAAATATTTCCAGTAATAGTGGTCTCATCTCCCCTCTCAATAAAGAGCTCAACAATCATACCATTTTCAAGAAGTGCCACCCGCGCTTCATGTTCTTCATAGTTTATTACAAGCTCTTTAAACATAGTTTAGATATTCCATTTTAATTTAACTATTCTGGCAGTCTGTACTACCTCTTCAGGCATATTAAAACATTTTATCAGTATTTCAGACGGTCTTACAGTCTTTTCTTTATATTTTTTTAATACCATTTTAATTTCACTTAAATCACCACCACAATCAAGGAGCTTGATTTCCTGCACTGATTGTCTCAAATCAACCATCTTCTTTTTTCCTTTTTTGGTAACAGTCTGAACAAGCCATTGAGACAACTTCATAAAGTCATCAATACTCTCTTGAGTAACAGCATACTCTTTAAATTCAATCTTATATTTTGAAAGTTCGTCTAAATTTTTATCTTTTTTTGAAGAGGGGGAGATATCCACAATGGTAATACTTGGTAAAAGAGCATTGTCAAGCCGTGATTTTATCTCTTCTCTCTTTAAAGATTTATCCACAAAAAGTGTAAAAAACTCTTGTTCACTTTCCATGCCTACAGGAAGCGGGTTATCAAAACTGAGTTTTATATTGGGATTAAAGCCCTTGGTATATTTAACCCTAAGTCCTGACTTTCTAATGGCTTTTCTAATAATTTTTGCGAATTCAAGGTGTCCAAGGTGTTTCATCAGATTGAGCTTGGAATAAAATATCTTATATTGTTGAAACTCAACCTCTTTATCATGGGATTCAGTACTTTTCTGAACTTTTGGTTTAAACTCTTTAACACTGTTTACAACAGGCTTTATCTTATCAAAATCACATATTCCGCAGCCAGTACATTCAACATCCCTGCAATCCAGTGTAATCTCGCCTCTTTTAGCTTTTTCAAACTCTTTGATAAAAAACTTATCAGACACACCACAATCAATATGATCCCACGGCAGCACCTCATCATCGCTTCTCTGGCGTGTTGTATAAAACAGAGGGTCAATATTGGTCTGCTCAAAAGCTTTTTCCCACAGGTCAAACCTGAACTTATCAGTCCACCCGTCAAGCCTGCATCCATTTTCATAGGCTTTAATCAGAAGTGAAGAGAGTTTTCTGTCCCCCCTAGCAAAAACACCTTCAAGCAGGCTCATGTTTGGGTCCTGCCACTTAAGCTTTGTTTTAAAGTGTTTAAGGTTATCTTTTAAATATTGAAGCTTTTCCCTTGCCTGGTCACCTGTAATTTGAGCGCACCTTTGAAAAGGTGTGTGAGCCTTGGGAATAAAATTAGCAACACTCACACTGATCTGGGCTTTATGCTTTGTTTTTATATCTGCAAGTTTGTATGAAAGATCAACTATAGCCTTAATATCTTCATGGGTTTCAAGGGGCAGCCCCAGCATAAAATAGAGTTTAATATTACGCCACCCAAGATCAAAGGCATTTTTCACTGCATCAAATATCTCTTGTTCAGTTATATTCTTATTAATAATATCTCTAAGTGCCTGGGAACCTGCTTCCGGTGCAATTGTAAAACCTGTTTTCCTCACTTTTTTAATAATCTCCATAATGTCTGGAGTTAATTTTTCAGCTCTTATGGAAGGCAGGGATATTGAAGTTAAATGCTTTTTATCCAATGTCAGAATATTCTCCATAAGAGGCTCAAGGCATGAATAATCACCAGTGCTTAATGATAAAAGTGATATATCTTTATATCCTGTATTTTTTAAAGACTCCCTGGCTATCTCCAACAATGATTCTATTGGTCTCTCCCTTACAGGTCTGTAAATCATACCTGCCTGGCAAAACCTGCAACCCTTGGAGCAACCCCGTGCAATCTCAAGGCGCAGCCTGTCATGAACAGGTTTCCCAAAGGGCACAATGGGTGCGATGGGAAACGTTGCCTGGTCAAGCCTATCAAGTATTGCTCTTTTAACTTTTGTATATCCATCCTTCAAAGGCTCAAGGGTCTGGATATTATCTTTATCATATGACGGCTTAAAAAATCTAGGAACATATACGCCTTCAATTTCAGCCAAAAGGTTTAAAATAGTCTCTTTTTTTCCATCCCCGGTTTTTTTAAATTCAATATATTGTTTCGCAATTTCAAGGATAACTTCCTCACCATCACCCACAACAATCGCATCAAAAAAATCTGCCACAGGTTCAGGATTAAATGCACATGGACCTCCTCCAATGATTAAAGGATAAGAATCATCTCTTTTTTCCCAGAGAAAAGGAATCCCTGAAAGGTCAAGCATGGTGAGAATATTAGTAAAATTAAGCTCATAAAGAAGGCTTATCCCGATTATGTCAAAAGAGGCAAGATCTCTCTTGGACTCCATGGATAAAAGCCCGATGTTCCTCTCTTTTAGAAGTTTCTCCATGTCAGGAGCAGGCGTAAAAAAACGCTCTGCTGCGATATCCCTCTCTTTATTCAATACATGATATAAAATCTGTGCTCCAAAATATGAAGTTCCTATCTCATGGAGGTCAGGAAAACAGAGCGCATATTTAAGGTCAACCTTGGAAAGGTCTTTTTTAGTGGCATTTGTCTCTTCCCCAAGATATCTGCTTGGCATCTCTACAAGGTTAAGTAACTCTTGAAAATTTTCTCTCTGCATGGTACTGATTTGCTCAACTTAAAGGTTAATAATTAGTTATTATTTGATTACTTACTTTTACAATTTTATACAGGATAAAGCAATGGAAAGAAAAAAAATCAAAAAACTCCTTAATCTTACAACACCTGAAGATAAAGTATTAATTAAAGGGTGGGTAAGGACAAAAAGAGACTCAAAAGATTTTTTATTCATGGAGATAAATGATGGCTCATCTCTTGCAAACATTCAAGTAATAGCAAACAATAATCTTGCTAACTACTCTTTAATTCAGAAAGTCACAACAGGATCAGCCCTTGCTGTTGAGGGAAAACTTATTGAATCTCCAGGTAAAGGTCAAAAATGGGAAATCCAGGCTGAAAAAGTTGATATCATAAGCATTGCACCTGAAGACTATCCCCTGCAGAAAAAAAGACACTCCGATGAATTCTTAAGAAGCATTGCCCATCTTAGACCAAGAACAAACAAATATGGTGCTGCATTTAGAATAAGATCAGAACTTATATATGCCATCCATAAATTTTATAATGAACTGGGCTTCCAATGTCTCAGTACTCCAATCATTACAGGTTCAGACTGTGAAGGGGCAGGCGAAATGTTCCGCGTTACAAGCCTGGAGCCTGGAGATGTTGCAAAACAGGGAAAAATGAACTTTGAAACTGACTTTTTCGGTCAGGAGGCAAACCTGACAGTATCAGGACAGTTGTCAGCAGAAATGTTTGCCCTGGCACTGGGTGATGTGTATACTTTCGGACCTACCTTCAGGGCAGAAAACTCCAATACAAGCCGCCATGTTGCAGAATTCTGGATGCTGGAACCTGAAATGGCATTTTGTGATCTCAATCAAAACATGGATCATGGCGAAAAGCTTATTAAAAATCTCATCAACCATGTCATGGAACATTGTGCAGAAGACCTCTCCTTATTCACACGGTTTGTGGACAAGTCGTTATCTGCCACCCTTGACACATTAATAAATTCTGATTATGCACGGATATCCTATACCCAGGCAATTGATATCCTTCAAAAATCAAATAAAAAATTTGAATTCAAGGTTGAATACGGCACAGACCTTCAATCTGAGCATGAAAGATTCCTGGCTGAAACCCACTTTAAAAAACCGGTCTTTTTAACAGACTATCCCAAGGATATAAAACCATTTTACATGCGCATGAACGATGATAATAAAACCGTTGCTGCTGTTGATCTTTTAGTCCCTCGCCTGGGCGAACTTATTGGTGGCAGCCAGAGAGAAGAACGCCTTGATATGTTGGAAAAAAGAATGGATCAGATGAATCTTCCAAAAGATATTTACTGGTGGTACCTTGATTCAAGAAAATTTGGATCAGTTCCCCATTCAGGTTTTGGCATGGGTTTTGAACGCTTGATAATGTTGATAACCGGCATCAGCAACATCAGAGATGTTGTTCCTTTCCCAAGAACTCCGGGAAACATTGATTTTTAATACTTGCTTTTTTCTATATATTCTGTATGAATAAATATACAAAGTAAACAGAAGCTTGGAGGAAATATGCCCACACTCTCAGAAAGAAACAAAGAAACTAAAGAAGAATTAAAACAAAGAATCGAACAGAGAACTCTAGAGATGGGGATAACATATTCCTTTTCAGAATATATTGAATCAATGGAAAAATATTTACTATCCCTTGAAAACAGAGTAAAACAACTAGAAAAATATATAAAAAATAAAAACTGATCATCCCTATTGCATATTAATAATAATCTATAATTAACTGAACAAAAAGTTTACAAAGTATAACTTCAAGATATGAAATAGTTTTTTGATTGAAAGTTTCAATTCCATTCTGGGCTGATTAAAAGTGAGCCTGTAAAACATATACCGCCGATAGAAACAGTTTCAATTCCATTCTGGGCTGATTAAAAGCTACAAACAAATCATGACCATGCTTTCACGGACTTGTTTCAATTCCATTCTGGGCTGATTAAAAGGTAGTTTTAGCATATGGCACATCTAATTTTGCAGTGTTTCAATTCCATTCTGGGCTGATTAAAAGAAAAGCCATTCTCATCCCTCTCAATGCCATGATATCGTTTCAATTCCATTCTGGGCTGATTAAAAGACTTCCATGACAAACTCTTCTGCCTCTGAATACTCTGTTTCAATTCCATTCTGGGCTGATTAAAAGCGGAATAATGATGATAATTACCTTGTGCTTTGTGAGTTTCAATTCCATTCTGGGCTGATTAAAAGTAAGATAAATGGTTTATCAATATCAGCAGGTGATGAGTTTCAATTCCATTCTGGGCTGATTAAAAGAACTTTCGATTTTAGAAGATGGCTATACTCAACCCGGTTTCAATTCCATTCTGGGCTGATTAAAAGAAGGAACAAAGCAATTAAAGACGGTTTTGTATTTATGTTTCAATTCCATTCTGGGCTGATTAAAAGGTAATTTTTCCTCTCTTTGAATCATTCTCATGCCTGTTTCAATTCCATTCTGGGCTGATTAAAAGCTTTCTCCGG
>CAZMEX010000054.1:0-23250 GCA_964565415.1 uncultured Desulfobacterales bacterium
TAGAGAGAAAAAACAGAAGATTTTTCCATGCCCTTTTTATAATGAAAGTAGTGAGCAAGGATTGTTCTGTGATCAAAAGCAATATTGGAAGGAAGGCTGTTTTGTGTGAACAGCTGGGCATTTTTGGCATCATCATCTGCTTTTAAGATTCCTGCACCCTTGGCAATGAATACAACAGAAGCAGTATGGAACCGGGGGTCTCTGTCAGGCTTGGAATATGTATGAAATTGCTCAATCAAGGTTACATCAAGACTTGTCTCTTCCTTTGCTTCTCTTATGGCAGCAGATTCAACAGATTCACCATAATCTACAAACCCTCCTGGAATAGCCCAGCCATGGGGCAGATTTTCTCGCTCAATTAAAACAATTTTATTATCAATTTCAATTATGATATCAACAGTTAAGTAAGGGTTTCTTGGTGTCTTATTCATGGCAGCTGCCCATCAAATATATTATCATATTGTTCAACCATATTTTCCCATGAGTACTTCCCCATGGAGTGTGACAAATCTTCTCTTAAGCCCATGTATTCAGTATAATTTAAAAGCATGTGTTCAAGTTTTTGCAAAAGATCCTTTGTATCTGAGTAAAGTATTTTTTTCAAGTGTTGATCCGGCATGATTTCAGGGTATGACAATCTGTCCGGCAAAAGAGGGATGCAGCCCATCCTCACAGCCTCCACAACAGAGATTCCAAAATTTTCCTGTATTGATGTGCTTACTACCACGGCACCACGTTTAAGCAGTTGAATATATTCATCCTTTGACTCTACATACCCAAAAGATATAAGTTCATCTTTAAACTTCTGTTCTGCTGCTCTAAACTTTTTTGGGATGTTACCTGAATTTTCACCAAGCAATGCAAGCTTAAAGGAAATTTTTTTCTCCTTTAATGTGGATAAAACCTGAAAAAAAACATCAGGGTTTTTATCCCACTCCCATCTATGATTCCAGACAATGAGAGGCGGTTTAATGTCAGGGTTATTAAGGTTTATTTTTGATTTTGAAAATCTGCACCCGGGATATAGAACTTTTGATTTTTTAAGTATTTTCTTCTTTATCCATTGGGGTTTAAAATCAGGAACATTGCTGCAAAACTCTTCTGTTTTTATTATAAATTCATCCAGTTGGAACCTGGAATTAAAAAGTATCTTTGTTGCGCAGAGAGCTGAAGTTATATTTGTAATCCCAAACTGCCAATCTTGTTTTTGACCTGGTGCCAGAGGATATGTGAGCTGATTTTCATGGAAATATAAAACTACTGGTATATCTTTAATATCATTGCAAGCTTTAAAGTCAGCAAGGTTAATCATATCAGTTGCAAATATCAAATCATACTTTTCAATATTTTCAACCCTGCTTGTAAACTCAAGTGCTGCTCCGCGCATGCGCCATTTCCAGTTTTTGTCCGGCAGGGTCAAAAGGTCGATTTCATGTCTTGAATGCTCTTTTAAACCAAGGGCAAAATCTTTATGGGAGCCTCCAAAAAAAGATTCTAAAAACAGTATTTTTAATTTATAAAAAGGTTCTTGCTCCGGCATAATGTTTTTTATAATATGATGAGTTTAAAAATTGATAGCATACAGTTTTACCTTTGCCAGGTGAGTGAATAAATCGTTGGTTTCCTATGTATATTCCAACGTGAGAAACTTTTCTGCCCATTTTTTTAAAAAAAACAAGATCGCCTTTTTGTAAATTTTTCCTTGGTACAAACACCCCTGTTTTAAACTGCTGCTTTGATGTTCTTGGAAGCATGATCCCGGATTTTCTAAAGACAGACAAGGTAAATCCGCTGCAGTCAAATCCGGTCACAGAACTGTTTCCCCCCCAGCTATAGGGAACTCCAATGTAATTTTCTGCCTCTTTTACTATTTGCTCTCTTATTTTTAATGCCCTGATGTGGTCATTATCATATTTTTCAGGAACAACTAAAAAGTAGGCATCAATAATATTGTCGCTTTTTAATTGCCGGGCTCTTTTCAGGGCAACCTTTTTAGAAGAGAAATTACCAAATCTTACTTTGAAAAAACCGTCTTTGTCCTTAAAACTAAAAGCATCAACATACTTATCAAGTTTCCTGCTGTAAGCATCAGCATTTTTAAAACTTTGAAAAGCTCCTGCCTGAATTGAGTATTCAACAAATTCTGTTTTTATGTACTCTTTTGTTAAAGGGGGTGGTTTTAAATGGGCTTTGGTAACGCAGGCAAATAAACATATAATACAAAATATGATTACCAGAAAGTTTGAGTGCTTCAGCATAAACTATATTATACTTAACTCAATTGCAAAAACAAGTGATTAACAAGCTTAAACCTGTTTTTTCATATCAATAGCTTTTCTGACAGCCATGGATAAATCAATCAATTCATAGGGTTTTTCTATATATGCGTTCACCCCTATTGCCTTGGCTTCCTTTTCCGTCATATTCTCACTGTATCCAGTGCATAATATTACTGGCAGATCAGGCTTTATTTTTAACACTTCTTTTATTAATTTTTTCCCGGTCATGCCTGGCATTGCCATATCTGTAATTAAAAGATCAATGCGAACCTTACCAATTAAAAAATATCCCAGGGCATCTCTTCCTGACAGGGCTGTCATCACAGAATATCCTGCAGAGGTCAACATTTTTTGACAAAGCTTAACTATTGATTGCTCATCATCAACAAAAAGAATATTGCCCTTGCCTTTTATAAGTTCCTTACTGTCTGGAACCAGGCTTGTTTCCTGGAGATCTCCATTCATAACAGGAAAGTATATAGAAAAACATGAGCCGCTGCCAGGTTCACTCTCCACCTTAATATGCCCCTGGTGAGCCTTTACAATGCCAATGCAGGTGGAAAGACCCAATCCTGTTCCTTTATCTTGTTCTTTTGTTGTAAAATATGGATCAAAAATTCTTGTTTTAACCTCAGATTCCATGCCGTGACCTGTATCTGTTACTTTTAACTCAAGATAGTCTCCCGGCTCCATATCAAGAAAGCTCCCGGCAGATTCTGCATCAAAATTAATATTTTGAAGGTCAATTTTAAGAATTCCAGTATCATCCTTTTCCATTGCATGCATTGCATTTGTACAAAGATTCATAATAATCTGATGTATTTGAGTTGGATCAGCTTTGATTTTATTTAAATCTTTTCCAATTGTTTGGGTGATCTGAATATTAGAGGGGAAAATGGTTTTTATCAACTTTAAAGCTTCTTTTACAACAGCACCTATATTAAGGGATCTAAATTTCCCTGAAGCTGAATACTCTTTTCTTGTGGCAGTTAAAATCTGCTTAACTAAATTTTTTGCCCTGTGCCCTGATTCTAATATCAATTCAAAGGATTCTTTTATCTCTTTTCTATCATTAAGATCAAGAAGTGCTAATTCTGAACTTCCAATTATGGATGTTAATATATTGTTAAAATCGTGGGTAATTCCACTTGCCAAAGTACCTATGGCTTCCATTCTCTGTGCCTGCCGCAATTCATCTTCAATGATTTTCTGTTTTGAAATATTTCTTACAAAAGCAAGGTTGGCAGGTTTGCCTTCCCATTCAACTGCAACAGATTTAATTTCAACCCAGACAATGCTTTTATCACTGTTTACTATCCTTATTCTGTAATGCTTGTCACGCTGTTGTAAGAGTATATTATTTTCATGATTGGTCATTACATCGTCAATATCATCCGGGTGAACATAATCAAAAAAGTTGTCAGCAGCATCTTTTTTGTTTTCAATATTCAGCAAATCAAGCATTTCCTTGTTTACAAACCTGACCTTGTCATCCTGTACAACAACAATCCCATCCCCTCCATTCTCCACAAGAAGCCTGTATTTTTGTTCGCTTAACTTAAGTTTATTATATTTTTTTAAAAGTTTATTATGGACAGAATCATGGGCAGAAGCTGTATAAGTATCAATGCCAAAAATAGAAAAAAAACGCTTTTTTAACCAGCCATTCATAGTACGTAACTTTTTAATAGTATATATTAATATATTCTCGGGATTTCGCCATGAAGTCTTTAATTACAATATCATAGTTTTCTATTAAATTGTAGTAATTATTAAATTAGATTGCAAAACAGGCAAAAACAACAGATAAATACAATGGCATGTTAATAAGTAAGATATGGGAAAACAGTGGAAGAACTATTTAAAAACAGTAAGCTTAGAATTGCTCTAAATAAAAAAGGCTATGATAAATATATTAAAATCAGTTTCCCGGTGAAGTATGGTATTTATTCTGAGATCGAAACAGAGGATTATATATTCCAGTTTAACCTGAACAGTGAAATCGTAAGGGCAAAAAGTAAAAAACAGCAATGGCTTAATCCGTCAGAATGGTTAAAAAGAACCATTGGCAACGACTGGATATACTACTCCACAGGAGGCTATGCAGGAGTGTTTGAGGCAATTGGAGAGTATTATCTTCCAAACCTTCAATATCCAACCAACTCACTGATTGGCGGCAAACCTTTTAATGAACCTGAAATAAAAAAAATTGTTACACAATGGCACAGCATATTAGATAAAAGTATTCAACTTTCCAAAATCCCTGAAAGATTTCATATCTTTCTTAATAAATCCCTTGAAAACTCAAACAGAAAATTGTCTGAAAAATCAAACAAATTGTTTGAAATATTAAAACAGAGGGTCAGTGTTCTGCCTCCAGATGCACGCCACGTTGATTATGATGTTATCCCGGTAAACATATCTGAAGGGTGTTTATACAATTGCAGATTTTGCCGCGTAAAAAGTGAAAAGCCTTTTTCGCTTATTGAAAAAGAGGAAATTTCAACTCAAATCAAACAATTAAAAAACTTGTATGACAAAGATATTAGAAATTATAACTCGGTTTTTTTAGGTGGGCATGATGCACTGAATGCCCCTGTTGAATTGATTGAATTTGCAGCAGAAAAGTGTTATTCGCTTTTTGAATTCAAAGATTCTTATATGAAATCAAGCAATTTATTCCTATTTGGGAGTGTTGATGCACTCTTAAACAAACAAGGCAACGACTTTGATAAAATTGCAGCCTTGCCGTTTCAAATATATATAAACATTGGATTGGAATCTGTGGATCAGGAAACTTTGGACATTCTGGGTAAACCCCTTACAGCTGGAAAAGTCGCCAGGGCATATAAGCTTATTCGAGCTATAAATATTAAATATCAAAATATTGAAATCTCATCAAATTTTATCATTGATGACAGCTTGCCGAAAAATCACTACACCTCTTTTCTTAATCTTTTAAAAAAGGAATGCACAATTTTTAAAGATAAAGGAGATATTTATCTATCTCCTTTGCGTATTAATAAGCCTTCAAGGCAGGAAGTTTTTAAATTTAATGAGCTGAAATTAAAAAGCCCCCTGCCCACCTATCTTTACATAATTCAAAGGCTTTAAGTGCAGTCTTGATTTTATCAATATTTAATGTTAGCTATTTAATCCATGAAAACAATAAGACAGGTATCAGTGCATGGTGGTCACAGCAAAGAATACTGTCTCCATGCTGAGGATTTACTTGAAGATATTATTAAAAAATATATTCAAGAGGGATTTGCCTGGGTTGGCATTACTGAGCACTGCCCACCTTTAAATGACGATTTAAGATATCCCGATGAAATCAAAGCTGGCATTTCAAAAAAATATATTGAAAAACGATTCAAAAAATATATCTGCCAGGTCAATGAATTTAAAAAAAAATATTCATCTGAAATAAAAATATTTCTTGGGTTTGAAACTGAAAGCTATGATGGATATATTGATTACACAAAAGAGCTGATCAAAACCCACAAACCTGATTACATTGTTGGTTCTGTCCATCACATTAACAACATCTGCTTTGATTTTTCAAGACAATTGTATGGAAAAGCCATTAAATCCTCAGGTGATATAAATCAAATGTATGAAGATTATTTTGATAAACAATATGAGCTTATCACCAGTTTACAACCTGCAGTTATCGGGCATTTTGATCTGATTAGAATCTTTGATACTGAGTATATAAAAAGGATTGAGAAAAGAGATATTCGAAAAAAAATTGTGAGGAATCTTAAAGCTTGTAAGAAAAATAACCTTATTTTAGATTTTAATACCAGGGCTCTAAAGAAAAAAGCAAAAGAGCCTTATATCTCAAGATCGATTTTAAGAAAAGCAAAAGAGCTTGGTGTCAGGGTTGCTCCAGGAGATGACTCCCATGGCATAATGGATATTGGTACTGATATCAAAACAGGGGTAAAAATACTTACCCGGGCAGGTTTTAATACTGACTGGCCTGTACCAGATATTTATACCTGCCCGGCACAATAAGCCAGACACAAAGTACTAAAAGGAAAAGCAATATATGAAAGCAGTTGTACAAAAAGTTTCAAAGGCAAGTGTAAAGGTCCAAGAAAAAATTATTGGTGAAATTATGACAGGGCTTGTAGTGCTTTTGGGTGTAGGACACAATGATACTGAAAAAGATGCTGATTATCTTAGCGATAAAATTATAAATTTAAGAATATTTGAAGATGATAACGGGAAAATGAACAACTCTCTTCTGGATGTAAAGGGTGAACTGCTGGTCGTTTCCCAGTTTACCCTGCTGGGAGATTGCAAAAAAGGCAGAAGACCCTCTTTTGCCAATGCAGCCCCTGCTGATAGGGCAAATATACTTTATGAATACTTTATCTCTAAAACAAGGGGAAAAAGTGTTAAGACTGAAACAGGAAAATTTCAGGCACTAATGGATATATCTCTTGTCAATAATGGACCTGTGACTATCCTGCTTGATACTGAGTCATGAAATTTAAAAATATCTCGATCATCCTTGTTGAACCCCAGGGTCCCCTTAATATCGGTGCCTGCTGCCGTGTAATGAAAAATTTTGGATTCAGTGATTTAAGACTTGTAAACCCCTGCTCACAATACAAATCAAAAGATGCCAGAAAAATGGCGTTGACTGCTCAAAATATGCTTAAAACAGCAACTCTTTACGAAACTCTCACCTCTGCGTTGCAAGATTGCAACATGGCTTTTGGAACCACAAGACGTTTTGGAAAATACCGCAGCGATTTTATCACCCCGGATGAAACATCCAAAAAAATTTTAGAATACAATGATAATACAAAAGTAGCACTTGTTTTTGGCAGAGAAGATACCGGACTTACAACAGATGAGCTTAAGACCTGCCAGAAATTTGTTACAATACCAACAAATAATGCGTTTGCATCCATGAACCTTTCCCATGCAGTCGGAATATTGCTTTATGAGATAAACAAAGCAAATATAGCTGCAAATGGTCTTGAAGTCTCAAGGCGTGCCCAGGATAAAAACCAAACCCCTGCAACAGGCAAAGAGCTTGAACAGATGTACGAACATATGCGCAGCACCTTAACCAAAATTGAATATCTGGACCCCCAGAATCCTGACCACCTTTTAAAAAGCTATAGAAAAATTTTTGGGAAAGCAGAGCTGACCAATCGCGATGTAAGAATACTCCGGGGACTTATCAGCAAAATCGACTGGATCGAATCCCTGGTGAGATGAATACTACTTGACAAAAAATTAACCCCCCTCTATATTAACCTTAAAATTTGACTAGTGAGTACTAAATAGTTAGTCACCTTGTAAACAATTAAGAGAGATCTGCCTTATCATGCAACGATCCACCTTACTTACTCCACTACTGCCCGATAAGATTTTTTATACCAAATCAGATATTAGGGTTATCAATATAAAAAAATATATCCAAAACGTGCTAGACAAATCCTTTACCGGCTATATTACTTTACAATAAATGAAATGCAGAGGCTAAGCCACAAAATTCAGAACTTTTATTCAAAATTTAACAAAAGGTGATATATGAACTCTAAAGAACCTAATTTAACTGAAGCTGATATAGATCGTTTCAGGAAATATTTCACAGCCATTGAACAGGGTGTTGCAACCATGATTGTTGGCCAGAAAGATGTTGTTGCACAATTGTCAGCAGGTTTGATGTGTGGCGGTCATATTTTACTCGTAGGTGTTCCTGGTCTTGGTAAGACTTTACTTGCAAAAACAATAACAAAAGTCTTAGGGTGGCAGTATCAAAGGATTCAATTCACACCGGATTTAATGCCTGCTGATATTACCGGAACACAAATACTGCAATCCGAGGACACAGGTCAGCGCCGAGAGTTGGTTTTCCATAAGGGACCAATATTTACAAATTTACTGCTGGCTGATGAGATTAACCGTACTCCTCCTAAAACCCAGGCTGCATTGCTCGAAGCAATGCAGGAACTTGCTGTAACAATTGGGGGAACTACCCACCAAATAAATCCCCCATTTGTTGTTATTGCTACACAAAATCCAATTGAGCAGGAGGGTACATACCCTTTACCAGAAGCTCAGCTGGATAGATTCCTTTTAAGCATACACATTGATTATCCGTCAACTGAAGAAGAAGCTGTCATTGCACAGAGACCCGCAAATTTAAACATTCCAGATATAGAACCTGTATCCTCACCCGAAGAATTTGCTAGTTTAGTCAAAATCATTGATCATATTCCAATTTCTTCACATGTAGTTGATTATACTGTTAATCTTACTAAACATACACGACCGAAAAGTACTGAAGCTGATGATTTTATAAAAAAATATGTTAATTGGGGAGTTGGTCCAAGAGCGACTCAACATTTGATAACCGCTGCTAAGACTGTTGCACTGTTAGACGGTCGTCCGTCACCCGAGGTAAAAGATATTAAAAAAATGGCTGTCCCGGTATTGAGGCACCGTATTATTTTAAATTATAAAGCACTGGGCGAAGGTATTGAGTCACCCATGGTAATTGAGCATCTTTTACAAACATTAAAAGAAAAAATATAAGCATGGCAAAAAATTCTTTAGACCATCCTCTACTTGACCTGTCCAAAATGGAACTGCTGAGGCGTATCCATATTCAACCGCGCAGCCTTGCCGAAGGAACATATGCAGGTCCACACAAATCCAATTACCGAGGGACATCAGTTGAATTCTCTGATTATCGCAATTATGTAGATGGTGATGACATCCGTCTGCTGGACTGGAAAGCTTATGCCCGTACCGACCGTTATTATATAAGATTATATGAATCTGAACGTAATCTTTTAAGCTACCTCATGATTGATACCAGTGGCTCCATGGGTTATTCAGGAACAGTAAATCAAACAGACAGCAAATTAAAACATGCATGTCGCCTGGCAGCAGCACTGGGATATCTTACCATAAGAGAAGGTGATGAAGCAGGACTGACACTGGGAGGGCAAACCGTGGATACTCATTTAAACCCCGGGCGTTCTTTTACCCACCTTGCAAAAATGTTAGAGATAATGAATAGTGCGAAAGCTTCGGGTAAAAGCGATTTAGCTAAATGTCTTGATTCTGTTTACTCCAGGATAAGACGACGTGGAATTTTAATGCTGTTCAGTGATTTCCTGGTAGATCTCGACAAGCTATTTGCCACTATCAATTTATTTAAACGCAGTTTTTTTGAAGTCATACTTTTTCATATAGTTCACCCTGAAGAGATTGATTTTATTCCTTTAGATTCCATAAAATGTTTTGATCCTGAAACTGACAATCAAGGCTTAACAGTAGAACCTGATGCTGTAGGGGATCTTTATATTAGAAAATTTCAATTATTTTTATCACAGATTGAAACCCTGGCACAAGGGCATGGATGCAGCTGGTATCTTACACGTACAGACAAAGACCTGTATCAATTTTTAAAACAGAGTTTAATGGAGAAATCAGTATAGTGACAGGGTTTATAAACGCATGGTTACTTGGAGCACTAGCTGCAATTTTATTACCCATTGCAATTCATTTTTTAACCAATCCCCGTCCCAAGAAAATTTATTTCCCGACTTTCCAATTTCTTTTTGAATCCACCCGCGGCAAACAAAGGCTGTATAAAATTCGAACTTTTATAGTATTACTTACTCGATGTCTTGCAATTGTGTTTTTAGTCTTACTTTTTGCAAAACCATTTACACAAAATAAATCCCGGGAGAAACAATCTGGTTCTTCAAACAATGTTGTTGTTATTATCGACTCAACCATGTCCATGGCAGCAAACCTGAACAATTTAACCTTATTTGACAAAGCACGGGCAGAAGCTACTAAATTAATAAATAATTTCAGTGCGGGCACACACATCGGGCTTGTTTTCATCAAAAACAGACCCGAAGCATTACTACCTGTATTATCAAATAATATCAAAGCGCTTATTCAGGGGCTTGAAAAAGCCCGACCGGGCATGTCAACGGGCAGCCCCGGTGATGCCATTGAACTTGCAGGACAGATGCTGGGCAACCCCGGAACTATACATATTTTCAGTGATTTTCAATATACTAATTTTAAAAAAAATAATTTTATCAATAAATCGCCCCATGGCATTATCCTGCACCCAATGACCAACACTGCAATTGACAATATAGCTGTTACTGATATTCAGCTCACACCTTCCAACCCTGTTGCAGGTGAACCCATTGAAATAACATGTCAGATCCTGAATGCAAGTTTACAACATCGCCACGAACCTGTTTATTTAAACTTCATGGGGAAACAATATACAAAAACTGCTGATTTAAAACCTTTTACAACAACTCATATTACATTTGATACCATTGCTGAAACTTCCGGCATGTTCCAAGGGTTAGTAAGTCTGAAAACAAAAGACAGCCTGCAGATTGATAATCAACGGTTTTTCAAAATGACTGTCAAGCAATCAACCATGGTTTTAATTATCTGCGATCAGGATGAAAAAGATCTTACTTCGGGCGCTTTTTATCTGAAAACTGCCATTGTGCCCTATGAAACAAAAACCGGTATAAAAGCTGTTATAAGGCATAGCCAAAATACAGATTCAGACATTCTCAATCAAACTGATATATTCATTCTGTGCCCACCTGTCACCTTAACTGAAAAACTTGCCAATGCAATTTCCTCCAGAGTAACAGAAGGGTTACAATTAATTTGTTTTACAGATGGGGACAAGGCACCAAAAATGCTTAACACCCTGAAGAAAGCCTCAAAAGGTATCCTAGCTCCACCGTTTAAATTATTAACCCGAAAACAGGCTGATGACAGCCGGGGAGATACCTTAACACGCATTGATTATTCAAGACCGCCACTACGATTATTTGCAAAACCAGGACAGGGAGATTTATCCAGGCTCCGCTTTAGCCGGCATTATAAGACCACACCTGTTGACAAAAACATTTCATCCAGACCTTTTTTAATGCACTATCCTGATGGTTCTGCAGCCATGGTCATAACACCTGCAGCTAAGGGCAAAGTCATATTTATGAATTATTCCATTACACCACACTTTGGCAATCTGGTATCAAGCCCTTTATTCCCTGCTCTTATACATGAATGTCTGCGCTTTTCCCCATCCCATGATTCTGCAAAATCAAATTATCCTGATAACTCCCTTGATATATTGGTGCCGTATTCATCGAATAATACTATGACACTACAGGTTAGAAACCCGAAAAAGAAGATTCTTGAATACAATCAAGTCGCATTGGGAAAATATATCAAGCTTACAATAGCAGAAACTAATATACCTGGATTTTATCCTGTCTATCTTGGTAAAAATAAAAAAGGTTTTGGAGTAATAAATGTTAATCCAATAGAGTCTGACACCCGACTCTATCCCCTTGATAAAATAGAAAAAACGAGTATGCCGGGGCTTAACAAGGCTGTTATTGCAAAAGCTCACAGCACCCTGCTTAAAAGTACACAAAAAAAACTCTGGCCAATTGCCAGCCTTGTACTTGCAGGATTACTTGCTATTGAGATGCTGACACTTGCTGTATGGCGAAAAAGGAATGGATAAATCATGTGGGATATACAACCATTTTATGATTTAAAATTAATAGCAATAATTGGTTTGGTTTTAACAGGGCTTGCTGTATTGCAAATGATTCAGGAACATAAAATAAAAAAAAGCCGACGTTATTATTCAACACTGATCTTACGGATAATGCTGATTATTGCAGTATTATTTATTCTTATTAATCCTGTCAAAATTGCACCTCTACCAGAATCAAAACATCAAAAGCTTGTAGTATTGCTGGATCAATCTGCCAGTATGGCAACTACAGATACAGATATAAAACTTGACTCCCGGTTTAAAACTGCCTGCAAACTCCTTTCTAATCCTGAAGTCCATGACTCCCTTGAATCAGAATTCACAATGATTTATAAAACCTTTGATCGAAATGTTACCAATTTCAACCCTGGCACACTAAACACTAAAGCTCCAGATGGTCTTGGAACAAACTTAAACAATGCTTTGTTACAGGCAATTTCAGAACTGGACAACACCAGGGATAATGCTGGTATACTCTTAATATCAGATGGGAGATGGACTAAAGAAAAACCCTTTTCAGCAACCCAGATGGCCCTGGCAAGGGAAATTCCAATATGGACACTGTGTATTGGAAAAAAAGTGGACAGACAAGACGTCTGGCTGAGTACTCCCGCTGAAGAGATGCTGGCGTTTTCAAATGATAAGGTGATTTTAAATGCTGTAATACACCAAACTGGATATCCTAAAAAAGGATTTAAACTTGATTTGTTAAAAGATGGTAAAATCATTGACAGCAAATCTGTTATGCCGGATTCAAATAAAATCATAAAGGCAGGTTTTAAAGTGACTGCACCTCAAAAAGGTGAACACTGTTATACGTTTCGTGTCCCTTCTCAGCCGGGTGAAGCTTATACGCAAAATAATTCCCAGACTGTCTATCTGCGGGTAGTTGGAGAAAAAGTGAAAATTTTACTTGTGGAAGGGCAGCCCCACTGGGATACTAAATTTTTAGTCCAGACATTAAAACAGCATCCGCGGGTTGATTTGACAGCAGTATACAGGCTTGGCAGCAATCGTTATTCTGCAGTAGTATCAAAACAGGGTAAGTTCAAACGAAAAACATCAAATTTGTTCCCTGAAACAAAAAAAGAGATGTTTGAGTATGATATCCTGATTCTGGGGCGGGAGTGTGAAACTTTTATCTCCAAAAAATTTGAAGATATTATAACAGCCTTTGTGAGCAAACAGGGGGGTGGTCTAGTGTTTTCCCGTGGGAAACCATACAGCTCAAAATTTTATGCTCTTGCAAAGCTTGAACCTGTAATATGGGGCAATAGTATGCAACAAAATGTAAATATTATGTTCCCAGAGTCTGCTTTATACCATCCTGTATTCAGAAATATATTTACCTCCCAAGCCCCTGACAAATGGGTTGAGCAGATGCCTGAGCTTTCAGGGATCAGGCAGACCAAGGGGAAAAAGCCTCTTGCCCATACGCTTATAACCACTCGCCCCGGACCTGATAATGCCGAGCAAACCATATTAATGGCATATCAACGTTATGGACAGGGGAAGAGTGTCACTCTTAATATGAATGGAATGTGGCAATGGGCATTTCAATTGCAGAAAGATAAAACCAACACCCTGCAGTTCGAACGATTCTGGATGTCCTTACTTCGATGGCTCCTGGAGGAGACTGATTTTCTGCCGGGAACTGATATCTCACTACGCAGTGCAAAACGATACTACACAGATGAACAAAAAATCCGCCTGGCAATAATGACACGTGGATTGCCTTCGGAAACATATCTCCCCCGCCTTACAGTACAAGGAGAGGATTTCAATCAATCCATCGAACCTATAAAGAAAAAACCAAACCTTTACACTGCCATTATAGGTCCACTTGCTCCTGGTACCTATGACATTGTATTAAATAATAATATTGGAGCCCCAGAAACCATAACAACCAAAATAAATATTGTACCTCCAGGCATAGAGTTTCGAAACTTGAGTGCAAATCCTGAAATCATGGAGCATATTGCCAAGACAACCAATGCCAGAACACTTTCAGCAAATGATATTGTGAAGCTGCCAAAAATCGTCCATAAATGGAAAATTGCACAACAAATGACAACCCAAAAAAAAGATATCTGGGACCACTGGGCATTATTAGCAATAATGCTTGCATTCATGGGAATTGAGTGGTTCTTAAGGCGTAAAAAGGGGTTGTTATGAAAAAACCTGTGATAATAAAAACTCTTGTAAACCGCTTTTATTCTTACCATGCTGTAATTGCGATAATGCAGGTTGCCTTTATCAGTGCAGTTGGAATAATTTTAATTATTTTTGGAGATGCTGTATTTGTATTGCCTGAATCGTTTAGAAAATTAATCCCCCTGGTATTGGCAAGTTTAATTTTATTAATGCTTGTTACCGCCTTCTTTTGGATACTACGAATAAATAACCTTAAAATTGCCAGGTGGATAGAAAAAAAAGATCCAAATACAGGCAACATTCTGACCAATGCAGTACAGTTGTCTGAAAAACCTGCCCGATCAAACATTCATGATCTCTTATGCCGTGAGGCTGTCAAGCTTGGACAAGATATGGCAAGCCAGATTAAATTGTGGCCATTTATGCGTCGGCAAGTAAAATTATGGATATTTTTAAATCTAACCATATTATGTATTTTTGGATTTGGAACAATCTTGTTCAGTGATCTGTTTTCTGCTGTAGTACCCCGTATTCTTGATCCCACAGGAGACCACCCCCCCTACAGCAGGCTTGTATTAAAGGTCTCTCCTGGAAACACCTCCGTAGTCTATGGTCAGAATATTGATATCCACGTACAAGCTCGTGGTCGACCTGTTGAAAATTTGTATATAATTGCCACTACTGATACCAATATCCAAACCATGCCAATGTTTTTATCACCGGATCATATATATTGCCAGACCCTAACCCAAATTGAAAAACCAATGCGATACCATGTAACTGATGGACGTGGGCGAAGCCACTGGTTCAATATTGATATTATATTAACTCCGAAAATCAAAGATATCCAAGTTGATATTACACCTCCTGAATATACTGGTTTGCCAACTAAACAGACCAGTATATATCATAAGAATATTAAAATAGCAGCAGGCAGCACAGTTGTTTTTACTGTTAAAAGCAACCGACCCCTGACATCCGGCACCATAACTTTAAAGCCTGTACATGGCGGGCAGACAATTACCAAAACATTATATTGCAACAAAGATAAAAAAACTGTCAGCCACAGTTTCAAGTTAGATAAAAGTGTAATTTTTTCTGTCTCCATAAAGGATAAAAATGGTTTAACTTCAGCTGAAACAAAGCAGGGACGTATAGATATAATAAATGATCGCCAACCTGAAATTTATGCTCTGGCTCCCGGTAAAAATGCTGTAGCAACCCCTGAAAGCATAATTCCCGTAGCTGTTCAGGTTGAAGATGATTATGGGATAAAAAAAATCCTGTGGTTCAAAGGCATCAACCATTCAATGGAACACTCTATACAAATGTCTTTTCCAGAAACAAAAAAATCTCAAAAATCTATTACCGCCCATGCTGACCTTGATTTAAAAGACCTTGGACTGCGGGCAGGAGATGTTATTGAATATTTTTTTGAAGCAGTGGATAACAATCCTGATACCCCCCATTTAATTACCAGCTCTTTATACCAGCTTGAAATTATCTCCATGGAACAATATCGTAAAATCCTAGAACAAAAAGCAAGACAAAAAAAGCTGTTTCAAACATATAACAAACTTGGTAAATGGTTGAATAATCTGACGGATAGAGCACACTCTCTGACCTTAAAAACAGATTCAACTCAATTAGCTGAACTCATATCTGACTTGAATAAATATAGGCAGGCAATTGAAAAAAAGCTGAAACAACCTGGATTATTTGATGTTGAGAAAATGTTTCATAAACAGTTGCAGGACCAGTATAAAACCTTAAAAGAACTTGATGAAAAAACCCCGGGTGATACCCATCAAGCTGCAATAGCAATACATAAAGAACTCACAAGGCTTGCTCAAAGTGAACGTAAAATAATTAAAATACCATCACAACGTATTCGTGCTGTTGCACTGCTTATGGCAGAAGCTGCCAAATTTGCCTCCCTGATAAAGCAGCAGGCAGAAATAGTACATCTTGGCAGACGATTTTTCAATAAATTCAACCTGTCAAGGACCAACAGGCTGGAACTTGCTGAGATAGGAAACAGAGAACAACAAATTAATCAAACATTGAATTTACTTCTTAATAATATTGAAAACCATATGAATTCTCTGCCCTTGACCAGGGAATACAAAAAATTACAAAATACAGTCAATCAATTTCGAAACAGTATTCTGAATGCAAATATTTTAAAGCTTCTGGAACAGGCTTCAACTGCTTTTACTGAACTTCAGGGAGCTCTTGCATATGATTTATCTGTAAAGGCCCTAAAAGCCATGAAGCGATTTACTTCCAACTGTAATAAGTTCGGACAACAAGGGCACCAAGCACTCTGTTTTCAATCTTTATTGCAAAAAAACCTTGGCAACACCCTGGATCAAATTTTAGCTGCCATGGGCAGCGGGTTAGGTGCAGGAGATGGTCGGCATGGCTATTCCATGATAGCAGAACAAGTTGCACTGTATGGACCCGGGGCTGAACTTATACAAAACAACATTGGTAGAAACAATTTGAAAACCGATAAAAATAAAGATAAGCAGACAACTGTCATGTCCATGCCAAACAAAAAGCACCAAAAAACCAATGAACTTTTTCAATCAATAGAGATGATGGAGAGTGTTAAGTTCCCAGATAAATATCGTGATTTAATTGGTGATTATTTCCGTAAAGTATCTGAAAGTATAACAGAATCTCACTAGGGGTTTATATGCAGCATTTAATATATTTATTCAAAAAATTTTCAACTATTCTAATAATACTCTTATGTTTAAGCCTCCTTTGGAGCGGATCATACAATAGCAGCGATGTTATTGAATGTGCTAATTTGATTTATGCTGGAACAAAAAGCTCAATCTGTTTCAGTGATACTTTTTTATCTGTTGTATCAAAAGAGACAAGTATCAGAACCAGTCGTAAATTTAAGCCCGTCAAAATATCAGAACCAGAGTTGTTCTCATATCCATTTGCAATGATGACTGGAGAGGGATCTTTTTCCCTGACTCAAAATGAACGTTCCAATTTAACACAATTTCTTAACAGAGGTGGATTTTTGCTCGCTTCTGCAGGCTGTTCCAATGAACTGTGGGATGATTCCTTTAGAGAAGAAATCAAGAAAATATTTCCGGAACAGCCACTGACAAAAATAGAATTCAATCATCCGCTTTTTAATATGATCTACAATATTAAACGTCTGGAAACTAAAATAGAAGATGCTCACTTAGAAGGAATTATAATTAATTCAAAACTGGTGGTTGTCTATTCGCCGGATGGATTAAATGATACTCAAACTATGCACGGGTGCTGTTGTTGTGGAGGGAATGAAATCAAAAACAGTCAGCAGGTAAATTCAAATATTATTATTTATGCCTTGCTGCAATAATTTACAGGTGTGACCTTGCATCATTTAATAAACATTTTTTTAAGAATTATAAAGCTATTTTCTATTCTGGTGTCCTGCACTATTCTCGGATATTGCCTTTGTCCTGTCTCAGATTTATCTGCATCTCAAAAGGTGCCTGAACTTTACATGTTTGCCCCGGGGGATTTCTGCACCAACACGCCTGTTGCCCACGCAGTACTGGATGCTGCCTATGAAGCTGCAAAAAAAGATCAATCTCTGGTATTACTTGTATTCAGGGCTCAAAACTGCATCTTTTCAAAGGCTTTTTACAACCATACTCTTAAATCTGAAATTTTTTTAAATGCTGATCTCAAAGTACATTATATTATTCTTGATGTTGATAAACACAAGAACCTGACTAGAGAGTTTTCCCCACGTTTTTTACCGGAGTCATTTGTATTAACCCATGATGGCAAAATCATTGATAGACAGAGAGGGTTGATAGAACCGGAGCAATTGATTACATGGATTCGCCAGGCTGAAAAAAAAGCTGCAAAGGGAGAGTGGATAAACTACTCTTCTACAGGAGAATTTGGCACTTTCCTTGAAAAATTTAAATCTGGCAGACCTTTAGATACTGATTATAAAAAACTTATTGATATACTGGGCAATAAAAACGTAAAAGATAGAGCTGCTGCTGAAAAAGTCATTAAAAAACAATTTAAGCAGGTTATGCCCTATCTTATTGATGCTGTTGCTGATCCATTTCTGGCAACACGTGTAAAGGTACAAGATCTATTAAAAAAAGTCATACCCCATGCACCAGACATCCATCCCTGGGCATCAAAACCTGAGCGGAAAAAAGATTTAGACAGATTACAAACCTGGTGGGATAAAGTAAAACATGAAATAATTATTACTGCTACCAAACCTGAAACTGTAAGTTATGATCTGTTATCTGTACAACAGGCATTGAATAAAATAGTATCAGACAACGCCTCTGACCGAACAAAAGCCATGACCATGCTTGTTGAAATGGGAATTCAAACGTTACCAGCTATTAAAAACAAGATTGCCAGCAAACAACGGGAAAAAGATTATCAAGCCCTGGCAACACTTAAACATGTAAAATGGGCAATTCTAATATCTCCTGAAATTGAACAGACAATTCTTGATATAAAAAACACTCTTGAGGGCAATAATAACCGCAATCGCCTGGCTGTTATCGAACAGCTTGGTAATATAGGGGAGGCAGCTTTGCCTGTGCTCTTTGAGCTTTTATCAGAAGAAGATCCATTAATACAGGAAGAGGCGGTTTTAGCTCTGGCAAAAATAAAATCTCAAAAAATTGTACCACACATGGCAAAATTACTGAAATCCACAAATCCCAACCTTAGAATGACAGCTGCCCAACTATTGGGGCAGTCGGAATGGGATGCTGCTACACCTTTCCTTGTAAAAGCACTGTCAGATCCTGATGAAATTGTTGTATTAACTGCCCTTGCAGCCTTGGAAGAATTAAAGTCCCAAGATATTGATCAATACTTAATTGCCTGCCTTAAAGATAAAAGATGGCGTGTAAGGGCTAAATCAGCTGAAACAATTGGTAAAATGGAAGTGTTTACTGCCAGGAACACTCTAAATGAATTATTAATGGATAGAGATCCTTTTGTTATTAAAAGCGCACTGACAGCATTATCAGAACTCAGTTTTACACCTGAACCTGAAACTCTCAAACAATTAATTATAAATTATCCGGATTTAATCAAAATCATTACCACTCTAATTCTTGATCATCAATGTACCGAGAACATTCAAATTTTTTCAGATCTGTTTTCCAGAATCAAAACCCGCCATAAAATTGATTTTCTAAATGTTTTAACAGAGGCAGAAAAGAATTTCGGAAAAGATCATAAAACTGCATGGGATTCAGTCTTTCAGAAAATTTTTACTTCTCCGGATAAAAATATCCGCCAAAAAGCAGTAATCGCTTTGCCTGCCTGCTCTTTTACTCTTGCTTCAAAGTTTGCTTTAAGTTTGCTTAAAGACAAACAATTGTCAGTCCGGCAAGCTGCCCAAAATATGATACTATTACTGATATGCAATCACTATGGTTTTGAAAGCTATCGCTCCCTGCCTCAAAATGGACTTATGATCTATTATAAAAAACATAAAAAAGAGACCAAAAACAAAAATAAGGAGGCCGAAGAAAAAATAATCCAGGCAAAGGCAATCATTGATTTATATAAAACATGGAATAGCCAGTTGATTAAAGAGAAAGATGAAAAAAATATTCTGGTCAGAGAGATGATTCTGTTTTTAACAGATAAAACACAAATTCAAAGGGATGAATTTATACGGGGATTTACAGAACAACAATTAAAATTGCTCTTTAAAAAAGAGTATGGGCAATTCAGCCTTGAATTGCTTATGTCTCGTATGCCATGGCCTGAAGCATCATCGACAATTAAAACTTTAATGGCAAACCCATATTTATATTGTGCTTTGATCAGTTCGTTCACCTTTGCTGATCCACAACTTATTAAAGTTGCCATGGATAGTGATAAATTATTTAAAAATTTAACAAAAATAAAAACAGATGGTCAAAAGCTTATAGCAAACGCATTTTTAGCACCAATGGAAAGCCATGCAGCCTCTCTGTTCAAATCAGATAACAAAACAAAAAAAATAGTAAAGAAGCTTGTTAATGCAGATGAACCATTTTTAAAAACCCTTGGTATTACAGCTGCACAAAACCATCCTGAGATTCTGAAGAGCACCATTTTAAAGCTTTGTTCCCATGGAAACGCCTGGGTAAGACGAGCAGCTGTAATGACCCTGGATTCGAGGGTTTCTGACCTTGTCAACAGAGAATCGTTTTTAAGCAGGCTTATAGTTGATAAACACCCTGAAGTAAAAAAGGCAGTTATTCATTCTTTGTTGGCTAAAGATATACGAAAAAGAATATACCTTTATGGAAGCAAACAATCCTTTAAATTTGATGGTATTGAATTAGAATTAAATATAAATAAGCATTATGATGCTGGACCACGGCCACTTTCTGTTATTAATCGCAATCCTGTTTTTTTAAAACATGTAAAAACATTATATCATCAGAAGTCTACAGGTACAGGCAGTATGCTCAGCCTTAAGATAGCCCTTATATTGGCTCAGTATGGTAAATTTGATGAATTAACCATTGAAGTTGAAAAATGGTTTAGAAAAAAGCCTTTATCTGACCCTGAGCTTCCTTTATTAATTGGCATTGCATTGAGTAAAAACACAGATTACCTACCGATACTGACCATGTATATGAATCAAGAAAATGATGCATCTGATTTAAGAAAGTTGCTTAATGCTGTTTGGCATTTTAAGGGGAATAAAGTAAAGCTATTCCGTCAGAAATTAAATAAACAATTAAGAGTGTATGCACAATAAAAAAGGCTGGATAATGCAAAATATACCTGTTGATAATAGTTTTATTGCTAAACTTGGAAAATATATTATACTTTTTGGCTTATTATTTACAATATGTTTGATTAATGCATGTGTTGATATTCATGAGCAGATTTTTTTTAATCCTGACGGTTCCGGTAAAATCATTATTAAAACCAGAACAGATGTTCCTGCTGATGAGATTGCAAGTTTTCTTGCCACGGCTGGAAGGTGGGAGACCCCTCTCTTATATTATCCTCCGTTTTCAAAAAACGAACTAAACCAGCTTTTTCCGGGTAAATCTTTTAATATCAAGATGCAGAATATTAAAAATACAGACTCTGTGACAACCATGGATGCTATAATTGAGTTTACTGATATCAATGCGTTAATGGCATCTCCCTATGGCTCAATTAAATCACTTCAAATCAACAAAGAAAACAATATATATACATTGCGTGCAAAAACCGGTGTTGAACCATTACTACAAATGCTGACCAATAATAATCCTCTATTACAAGATGCTCCTCCAGCCATAAAAAAAACAATAAAGGATATAGCAGAATTTAAATACATGTTTTCAGTTACTTTACCTGACAAACCCCTTACTCATAATGGTAAAGATCATGAAAAAACTATAAAATGGTCTTTTGGCGGTAAAAAAAGTGAGACACAATCCGTGTTGGTTGAAAAAGCAAGTAAGATAATGAAAATTTCTTTTCAACTGTCAGGCACTGAAATTACTCCCCGCTCACAACCACGGCTGGACTTAGATTTATTTAATGACTTAAAAGAGCGCACCATTATGGGATCAGCAATGCCTGATGCAAAACAGATCCAAAGTGACTCCACCTTTATTCCCTGCAAAATTGTTATTAAACAAAGTTTTGACATGGCAGGTTTATCCTCTCTTGAAAATTATTTGTCCTTAATTGGAATTGTTGAGATTGCAAAAAAAACAGCTCCACAAAAAATTGGAGAAATTCGGTTAATTGAAATTATCGACAGTTTTGGAAATGCCCTCACCTTCAACAACAAATACAATAAGCATATTAAACAACAGACACCGGAGATAAATAATACTAAAACTAAATCCAATCTTAAAAAACAATATTTAATACAATTTCAATGTGCTGCGCCAGACCCTTCAGCTGAAAAACTTGCAAAATTTAAAGGAGAGATTGATTTAATCTATTTTTCCAAAACACAAATAATTAAAATTCCAAATATACTTACAGATGATCACGTAACTAGAAACTCCCTAATGAATAAAAGAATTCAAAGTCAGGGATTGATTGATGCAGGAATTAATCTTGTTATTCAATATATATATGATCGGGCTGGAATGTTAAGCATCACCATGACAATAAAAGCCAAGGGATCAATAATAAAAAAAATGCAGATCTATGATCAAAAAAACCACCCTGTAATAACTTTTTCACCTGCAACGAGCTATGGCGATTACATCCATGTTATCATACCTGAAAAAACAGTTTTCCCAATATCCCTTGCCTTAATCATCAATGGTGGCAGCAGCATTTATAGGCTACCTGTTGAAATCAACAATCTCAAACTAAATAAAAACTCTAAAGGTTCCAAGTAATGACTAATCTACAAAACAGTAAAAATCCAATAATACTATTTCTGTTTCTGACAACGGGACTTTTTGCCTTGCTGTTATCAGGGTGTGTAAATGAACATCATATTGTAATAATCATTAATCAGGATGCGAGCTGCACCGTGGTAAGCGACACTACCATACAAAAGGAGTATCTAAAACAAATTATTGAATATGACAATCTGCCTTCACATCTTAACAGTACTTCTGAAAAACCCCGGGCTGATAAAGATAAACTCCTGGTGCAGCAAGTAAAAGCATTAATCCAGAAAGCTAAAGAAAAAAAGAGCGGGGATATTAGCGTTGATATTAAAAATATTGAAATTATAAATAATAAAGTCCGAATACAAATGGTGACAAAATATACTTCTATCAATGATTTTATTCGTGAGACTGAAGTTTTTGATCCCTTTGGCTTTGAACATATTGAAGTGAGTTATGTTAAAGAGGATGAAATGCAATTGAAAATATTGAGAGATAAAACTCATTATGCACTATCATCAAACCAATATCTTCAATATTTAAAGACTCTGAGATTTAAAGGAGGTTTTCGTCTGATAATGCCAGGAGAAATTGTCTCAAGTCCCTTTAAGAATATTGACAACAAAGCCACCTGGATTACATTTGACACATCAGATGAAAAAAGTATGGACACCATGCGCTCAACCAGCAAATCAGAGTCATTGATTTTTATCTCAAAAAAAAAGGGGTTCAATGTTAAATTACCTTTAAGTTCTCGTGAATTAAAGGCTGTTCAAAAAAAGCAAGAGAGCCCCTTTGTTAGTATTCCGTTAAAACCTGCTGAGGATGGATACATTACCAAGGCAACATC
>CAZMEX010000055.1:0-23233 GCA_964565415.1 uncultured Desulfobacterales bacterium
CTATGGATATTATGATAAATTTAAAATTTAAAAAATCCATTGTGTCTATCAGTGGTGACTATTGTGCTAAAGTTTAAATACAAAAATGCAGAAAAAAAATTAGGTAAGAAGTGCGAAATTGTGTTAAGGTCTATACCTGACTGGTTTGGTCTTGAAGATTCTTTGTTAAGGTATGTAAAAGAAATTGATAATCTTGATACATATACTGCCTGGTTCGAAAATGAACTAATAGGTTTTATTTCAGTTAAATATCATAATGAATACTCAGCAGAGCTTTTTGTGCTAGGTATTAAACTAAGTTATCATAGAAAAGGTATTGGTACTAAGTTATATTCAATGATTGAACAAGCATTAAAAGAGAAAAATATAAAATATATACAAGTCAAAACATTAAGCTCAAAAGCAAATGATATGAATTATGAAAAGACAAGGCTATTTTATTTGTCTTTGGGCTTTTTACCTTTGGAAGAGTTCCATGAATTGTGGACTAAAGACAATCCTTGTCTGCAAATGATAAAAAGTATTGAACATCACGCTACCTTTAGGCTGAGCTGACAGGAAATTGCTGATTAAGCTTGAAAAAACTTGCTAAACAATGCTAAAAATATAGTTACATAAATATTTTTCAATTACTTGGAACCAACTTAAGACACTTATAAAAAATATGACAAATTACAAAGAACATATTCCAGCTGGAAACTTTAAAGCAAGCAGAGCAATGCCCACTAGTTTTCAGGCTTTTCTTGGCACATGTGTTGGTGTTGCACTCTATGACAAAAAAAAAAGGGTTGGAGGTTTAATACACATAATTCTTCCTGAGCCAGTATCTGATTCCAATGTGGATTTTCCTGAAAAATACGCATCCACAGGATTGCCCCTGCTCATAAATCAGCTCATCGACCTTGGTGCATCCTGTGATAATATTTCGGCTACAATTGCCGGTGGTGCCCTTGTGGGACCTGTGAGCAACATTGATATCAATCTTGACATTGGTGGCAGATCAGCAGATATAGCTTTAAATATTTTAAAGACAAATAATATAACAATTGATAAGTCTGAGACCGGGGGGTTTTTCATGTCCACCCTTACCCTTAACATGGAGAATGGTGAAACCTCCATAGAACCAACATGGGAACAGGATAATAAAGCTGCAAATACTGTCAAAAGCTATATCCCTCCAAAATTTGATGAGATCAAAAATACAATTGAAAAACTGCAGCCAATCCCGCAGACAGCCTTAAAAATTTTAAGGATGGTAGACTCTTCAAGATATGACACTGATGATGTTGTAAAAGAGCTATCCACAGACCAGGTGCTGAGTGGTCAGACCTTAAAAATGTGTAATTCAGTCATGTTTGCAGGCACCCATAAGATTGAGACACTCAAACATGCTGTTTTGCTCCTGGGAGAAAGCTTTTTACTGAAATCATTAATTACTGCTGCGGTGGATACCTATTATAACCAGCATGGATTGTCAGGTTATTCTTTATGTAAGGGCGGACTTTTTTTCCATGCTGTAAGTACTGCTTTAACAGCAGAAAACATTGCTCTACTGACAGGCAAAGTAGAACCACGCCTGGCAAACACGGCAGGGCTGCTCCATGATATAGGTAAAGTTGTTCTTGACCAGCATTTATCAGAGAGCTACCCGCTTTTTTTTAGAAATTTAGAGGAGAGAACTGCCCTTGAAAACGAAAAAAAAGTCCTTGGTCTAACCCATTGCGAATCTGGTAAATATCTTGCCAATAAATGGAAATTCTCCGATGCACTATCTGATGTGGTTGAATTCCACCACCACCCGGAAAAAGCAAAAGTCAGCAAAGATCTTGTCAGTGTTGTTTTTTTAGCAAACCTTCTAATGTCAAGATTTAACACAGGCTTGAAACTTGAAATAATTAAAAGCGGTCAGATGAATTTTGCACTTGCCCAAATAGGCTTGACTTCTTCAGATCTGCCCCAGTTGATAGATTCTATTCCCATAGACCTGTTTAATATAAACAAACTCAAAGAGACAACCTAAGTTATGGATAATAATAAACAAACCCTTTTAAAAAAACTGCCCGGGGTTGACCATCTTCTTGAAATCATAAACAGAGATATAAGATTCAAACAAATTCCTTTAAATGTCTGCAAATCATCAATTCGATATGTACTGAGCAATATAAGAACAGATATTCTTAATAAAAATGACTTATCAGATAATATTATATCAGATTCTGTCATTATTGAAGCTGTGTCTGAACATGCCAAAGATGATATTAAAAATAATCTTATGGGTGTAATCAATGCAACCGGTGTTGTTTTGCATACAAACCTTGGAAGATCCCTGCTTTGCAAAGAAGCATTAAAAAATATTTCCAATGTATCATCAGGATATAGTAATCTTGAATACAATATTGACAAAGGAACCCGGGGAATCAGGTATTCTGCCATTGAGGATCTGCTTTGTGAACTCACAGGAGCTGAAGCTGCCATTGTAGTAAATAATAACGCGGGGGCAGTCCTGCTTTCTCTCAACTCCCTTGCAGATAATAGGGAAGTAATAGTTTCAAGGGGGGAACTTGTTGAGATTGGCGGCTCTTTCAGAATTCCCGATGTTATGACAAAAAGCAATGGAATCCTTAAAGAGGTGGGTACAACCAACAGGACCCATGCCCATGATTATACAAATGCAATAACTGATAACACCGGGCTTTTTCTTAAGGTTCACACAAGCAACTACCAGATAGAGGGGTTTGTAAAAAGTGTCTCTGTGGCTGATCTTGTAACAATTGGTAAACAACACGGCATCCCGGTTATGGAAGACCTTGGGAGCGGCACATTGATTGATTTTTCCAAATATGGTCTTGGTTCTGAACCCACAGTTATGGATGCTGTCAAGTCAGGTGCTGATGTTGTCTCCTTCAGCGGTGACAAGCTGCTGGGAGGACCCCAGGCAGGTATTATTCTTGGTAAAAATAAGATTATTGATATCATTAAAAGCAATCCTCTGACAAGGGCTTTAAGGATAGATAAACTGACCCTGGCAGCTTTAGAGTCAACCTTAAGATTATACCGGGATGATAAAGATGTGATAAAAAAAATTCCCACCTTAAGAATGCTTACAGACTCCTATGCCAATATTAAAAGACGAGCCCAGTCCATGGTAAAAAAGCTTGGACCTTCTTTACAAAAACATGTCAAGATAGCCCTGAAAGACTTGGTTTCCCGCCCGGGCGGTGGTGCTTTCCCAGCCTTAACACTTCCCAGCTGCTGTATTATAATCAAATCCACAAAGATCTCAGCAGATCAGCTTGAAAAAAAACTCAGGGGCTGTGCCACCCCGATAATAGGAAGAATAGAAGATGATAGTTTTGTTATTGACCCAAGGACAATACAAAAAGGCGAAGAAAAAATTATATATGACACCTTGATTGAAATATTAAAATAGAGACTTGATCATGAATCTGATAACAGACAAATTTACATCCAAAGAGGTTGATTTTCTTAAAAAGAATTCAAAAGATGAATCTTTAGAGATCTGCCCTCCTGATATTTACCTTTCAGACACTCTTCAAAAAGAGACAAAAGAGATACACTCTTTTAAAGAACGGCTGGAGGCTGTTCAACTGGTTGAAGACAAATTTTTATGTGTTGTATTTAAAGTATCTTCTGGGAAAACAAAAAATACTGAAGAGCTGTTTGAAAAAACATTTCATACTATTTTACAACCAGATAAAGGAATCTGGGAAAAAATTGATAAAAATATCTATACACTGACTCTCTGGGATTATGACAAAAAAAGCAAAGCTGAAACAATCTTGCAATTATTAATACAAAAAATGTCCAAAGCTTCTGATATTGAAATTTGTGCCGGGGCATCCTGGTTCCCGTTTCTGGAGTATTCAAGGTACGATACATTTGACAATGCTGTTAAAGCTCTTGACCATGCTGCATTTTTTGGAAAAGACTCCTTTAAGTTTTTTGATGCTGTCTCTATTCATATCTATGGCGACAGGCTTTACCAGTTAGGGCAAATTGAAAATGCATCCATTGAGTACCAGAAAGGTTTAGAGCTTGATAAGAAAAATATTATGCTGATCAACAGCCTTGGCGTATGTTATGGACTCATTGATATGCTTGACAAAGCAAAAGATGAATTTAAAAAAGTGCTTGCTATTAATTCCAGCGAAATAATCTCTATTTATAATCTTGGGCTTGTATATGATTTGATCGGTGAATCTGACAAAGCCATACAATATCTTAAAAAGGCAAACAGCATTGATAGTAGTATATTTGAAATTGAACTGCTTTTAGGAAACCTTTTTTACAAAGCTGATGAAACTGACAAAGCGTTATATCACCTGCAAAAAGCTTTAAAATTAAAAAAGGAGTCATGGTCTGCCCTGAGAATAACCGGAGAAATATTTTTAAAACAAAACAAGCTTAATAAGGCAGTCTTAAATTTCAGCAATGCTGTAAAAATCAATCCAACTGATGCTGTATCGCTTTCAGGGATAGCAAAGGTCTATGAAATTCAAAATAAAAATATTGATATTGCAATCTTGTTTGCTGAAAAAAGTATAAAATTTGATCCTGGCAACCCTCTGTTTAAAACCAGGCTTAAAGAGATATATGCAAGAAAAAAATTAAACCTTGCATCACATCAGCCCAACAATGATCACAATGGAGAAAAAATAAAATATGGATGAACTTATTAAACAAATTTTAAATGAAAGCATTGAAGCAAAGCAGACTTTTATCTCAAATAACCTTGAATTAATCAACAGATGCGCTCAAAAAATGGTCGATGTTCTGAACAGTGGAAATAAAATTCTTCTATTTGGCAATGGTGGCAGTGCTGCAGACTGCCAGCACATTGCAGCTGAATTTATCAACAGGTTTCAAATTGAACGAATCCCCCTTGCGGCAATTGCTCTTACTACAGATACATCTGTAATAACCAGCATAGGCAATGACTACTCTTTTGAAGATATTTTTTTAAAACAGATCCATGCCCTTGGGAAAAAAGGTGATATTGCACTGGGTATCAGCACCAGCGGCAACTCCCCCAATGTTATAAAAGCAGCCAGGGCTGCAAAAGAGATGGGGATGACTACAATTGGTCTTTCAGGAGAAACAGGACAACTTAAAGAAATCTCTGATTTTCCTTTTTGCGTAAGCTCAAAAGTAACTGCAAGAATCCAGGAAGCGCATATACTGCTTGCCCATATTTTGTGCGATCTTACCGAGGGGATGATTTTTAATGAATACTCCAATTAAGCTTGACAATGTAACCACATACTCTATCCATGACAGAAAAAGCCTTGTAAATGTAGACAGTTTTGCAAAAACCCATACAAAAAACCAAAGCTTTTCAAATTTTCTTGATTCTCTTCCCTTAATCCTTGCAGGCAAGGATTTACGCAGTATTGTCCATGCTGTTTCAGATGCTGCTAAGAATAAAAAACAGGTGTGTTTTGGAATGGGCGGGCATGTTATCAAGGTAGGGCTCAATCCTGTCTTAATTGATCTTATGCAGAAAAATATAATAACACTGATTGCCATGAATGGCTCAGGTATAATCCATGATCTTGAAATTGCCATGACTGGCAAAACCTCGGAGGATGTTGCAGCTTCCCTTGACCAGGGGCAGTTTGGCATGGCAAGGGAGACTGCTGAATTTTTAAACAATGCCATTAATAACGCTGCCGGAGAATCCAAAGGACTTGGGCTATCTGTTGGGGAGCTGATCAATAAAGAAAATCTTAAATTTAAAGAAAAAAGCCTTCTTGCCATGGGTGCAGAACTTAATATCCCTGTAACTGTGCATGTTGCCATTGGAACAGATATCATTCATATGCACCCGGGCTTTAATGCTGCTGCATGTGGTGAGACCTCCCATACAGATTTTAAAATTTTCACATCAAGTATTGCCAAACTTGAAAAAGGAGTGTTTATCAATGCAGGATCAGCAGTTATTTTGCCTGAAGTGTTTTTAAAGGCTCTGACACTTGCACGCAACCTTGGCTATACTCCTGACAACTTTACCACTATAAATCTTGATTTTATCCGTCATTACAGACCCATGACCAATGTTGTGAACAGACCAACCCAGTCCGGTGGCAAAGGCTACAGCCTTGTAGGACATCACGAAATATTAATTCCATTGATTGCAGCAGGTGTTGTGGAGAGTCTATCTTAACTTAAGTAATCAACACCATTTTTAAAGATTTTTATACCCGGTGCAAGCTGGGTTTTGTCAAAAACTTTGCTGGATTTCCTCTTTCTTTCAGATTTCCTCTTTGTCCAGTCAGGATGATTTGTGAAATGGTTATACGCTTCAGGGTGGGGCATAAGTCCGAATATTCTTCCGGTTGAATCACAGATACCTGCTATGTCATCCATGGAGCCATTGGGGTTTAAAGGAAAACTACCCTTTGCAGGTATACCCTTTTCATCACAATATCTTAAAACAACCTGGTGATTTGCAACTAATCTATCAATAATGCCTTGCTCTGCAATAAACTTGCCTTCACCATGCCTTACTGGGTAATCAGCCATTTCAATATCTTTTGTAAAAATGCATGGAGAGTCGTTGTCAAAGGAAAGATGCACCCATTGATCCCGAAAATTTCCACAGTCGTTCCATGTGATTGATACTGATCTGTCACTGTAATTATTGTCAAATCCCGGAAGAAGTCCTATATTTACAAGGGTCTGAAAACCATTACAGATGCCTAAGACAAGTCTATCTTTTTCCACAAAGGATAAAATTTTATCACCAAGATGATTTTTAAATTTTAAAGCTTGTATAACACCTGCACCATGGTCATCACCCCAGCTGAACCCCCCTCCTAAAGTCAATATCTGAAAGTCATCAAGGTTAACTTTGCCAAAAATCAGAGAATTTATATGAACTCTTCTGGGATCTGCTCCTGCAAGTTTTAAAGCAAAGGCAGTTTCCACATCGCAATTCAGGCCAAAACCCGTCAGTACAAGTGCTTTTATCTTTGTCATATCATATCTCCAAATCGATCTGCAAATGCGGTCTCAAGTTTGTTAATGGTTAAATCACAAAGTGTGTTCTTATTCAGCCCACTTATTATTAAATTTGTATGGTTAGCTGAAATTTTTCCTGCAAGGGAGCAGGCAATTGCTTTAAAAAGTTTTTCAAAAACATCTCTGTTCTCCGGAGTTATTGTAATAATAAATCTTCCGGCTGATTCGGAAAAAAGAATTTTTTCATTGGTGCAAACACCTTTTTCACTGTTTGTTACAACCTTTGAAAGATCAAGTTCCACTCCCATATTACAAGAGAGTGCTGTGAGAGCAATATGTACTGCAAGCCCTCCCCTTGTGACAGCATGACAGGACTCAACAATTTCCATTTCCATTGCTTTTTCAAGAATTTTATAAGTCTGCCTGAATTGTTCAATATTGACTTTTGGTACATTCAAGCCTACTTCATTAAACAATTTATAATATTCTGAACCGCCAAGCTCATTTTTCGTAACCCCAAGAACATATATAAGATCACCAGGCATTTTTGGATCCATGGTAATACATTTTGTAATGTCATCCACCCTTCCTGTTGCTGAAAACTGTATGGTTTCAAGGGCAGAAACCTTTATTGTTTCACCATATTTACCTTTAAGATGTCCATCAACATACATACTGTCTTTGCCTGATAAAAGAGGGATTTCATACCCCATACAGACATCTTTTAAAGCTCTGCAGGACCTTACAAGCTGTGCTGCCTTAAACTTACCATCGGGATTTTTCACAGGATCAAACTGAATATTTGGCCAGCAAAAATTATCAACACCACCAATGTGTTCAAGGGTGCCACCCACGGCTATTATACGTCGTACTGCTTCATCAATTGTGCAGGCCATCATTGCATGGGCATCAATTTTTGAATACCATGGCAGAAGTGCCTGGGAAAATGCAAGACCACGATTTGACTCTAACACCGGTCTAATCACAGAAGCATCTGATGGAATATTTTGTTTTACGCCCACAAGTGGTTTTATCACACTTGTTCCCTGGACTTCATGGTCATACTGTCTTGTGATCCACTCTTTTGAACAGATATTTTCTTTAGCTAAAATATCTAAAATCAACTGCCCATAATCTTTGGGTTGTCCCAAGACCGGTTCTGATAATCCTCTTGATTCAGGAGAACTCCACACAGCATCAAATTCCCAGTCAGGAAAGCCTTTGTCAAGGAGATCCATATCAACATAGGCACAGGTTTTATCCTTATATTTTATGTGAAGCTTCCCGCTGTCTGTATATTCGCCAATAACAGTGCTTTCAACTTCATGTTCCAGGGAAAGTTCCATGAACTCATCAATATTTTCTTTTTTCACAGCAATGGTCATCCTCTCCTGGGATTCTGATATCCATATTTCCCACATATCAAGACCATCGTACTTTAAAGGAACTTTATCAAGCCATACCACACAACCATTACTGAGCATGGCAGATTCACCAATGGAGGATGAAAGACCGCCCCCGCCATTGTCAGTAATAAATGTAAACAGCTCTTTGTCGCGGCATATAAGCAGAAAATCATGCATCTTCTTTTGTGTATACGGATCACCAATCTGAACATGACCTGCAGGTGTTGTGTCTGAATAGACTTCTGAAGAGGCTGTCACACCATGGATACCATCTTTTCCAACCCTGCCGCCACTCATGACAATTAACTCACTTGGTGAAGTTGTTTTTTTATGTGTCACCTTACCATTTATTTTTGAAGGCATAATTCCTAAAGCTGTCACAAAGACAAGGCTTTTGCCCATATAAGATGGATCAAACAGAGTCTGACCAAATGTTGTTGGAACGCCACTTTTATTACCACCATCTTTTACACCTTCAATAATCCCATCTAAAAGTCGACGGGGATGAAGCGGTGGAGTTAAATGTCCATCATAATCAATATCACCAACACAAAATCCATAACTTCCCATAATAAGCTTTGATCCAAGCCCTGTTCCCATGGGATCTCGATATACGCCAACAATACCGGTTATTGCACCGCCATAGGCTTCCATATTTGATGGGGAGTTATGTGTCTCACCGGTTATTACATAATTGGTATTTTCATCAAGTCTTCCCACGCCTGCGTTATCCCAGAGTACTGATACCACCCAATCTTTTTTCTCTTTAAGCTCAAGTGTAGGTTGCTTAATATATTTATTAAAAAGACTTTTTTCTATACACTGCTCACCTGTGGATAAATCGTGATACCTGAAAATCCCCTGGAAAGTATTATGATTGCAATGATCACTTCTGGCTTGGGATATATACTCAAGCTCAAGGTCAGTGGGTTCAGAAAGTTTTGCGACCTGTCTTGATTTTATCACTTCAGGGTCATTAAAATATTCGCGTATCACAGGTATATCTTGTGGATTAAGGGCAAGATTTCTTTTGTCACTAACCCGTTGAAGTTCTTTATTGGACTTCATGCTTATTATATCAAATACTGGATCATGATTAAGAATTACCTTTGCAACTCCAATACTTTTACCCTGATCTTTCTCCCACTCTTGTTTTGAAAAAACTTTCCATTGCTGTATAATATCATTTGCAAGAAGCTCTTTTGCAAGTTTTTCAACCTGCTGCCTCTCCAATGACTCACCTTTTAAACAATATCTTTTTGAAGTATATACACCTTGATCTGAATTAAATTTTATCTTTAATAAATCTTCAATTGCCTCCACAGCAGTGCTCCCCTGATTATCCTTAACACCGGGTCTAAACCCTACCCAGATTAAAAAATCAAAGTCAATGGACAACCTGTTCATGGATGAAACTTGAGTTACAGGGTTTGTGAATATTTGATCCTTAATTCTCTCAAGCTCTTTTTGTGAAAGTGCTGATTCTATTGTTAAAAGGTTAACGCATCTGGCATTACTGATTTTTATGCCAAAATAATTCAATGCTCTTTTTTTTAGTAAAGATGCTTCAGCATCCAGCAATTCAGGTTTTAAGGCAACCTCTATACTTTTTATGTCAGAAATCATTTTCAGCCACCTTTAATTTGTTGAACAATATCATTATAAAAAACAAATATCATTAAAAGTACCAGCACAACTATTCCAAATTGATTAGCTTTCTCACGGATTTTTTCACTCACCTCTTTTCCTGTGACAGCCTCAATGGTGAAAAACATGAGATGCCCGCCATCTAATACAGGAACAGGAAAAAGGTTTATAATTCCAAGATTAATGGAAAGCAAAGCAATAAAAAATGCAAAACTTGCCGCCCCCTCTTCTGCCTGCTGCCCAGCCATTTTAGCAATCCTGATGGGACCTCCCAGATTATCAGCAGAAACATTGCCTGCAACCATTTTCCAGACTGAGATCAGGGTCAGTTTTGCAATCTGCCAGTTTTTTTCAATGGAATACCAAAGAGCCCGGGCAGGATTTAAGCTGACATGGACCTTATCCTCGGAAGCTCTGACACCTATTATATATCTTTTTTTATCTTCTTCAAATATTGTTTTGTAATCTGTTAACTCTGGTATTAAAGAGAGAGCAACTTTCCTGTTATTTCGCTCTAAAAGTATCTCAAGTTTTTTACCATTGCTTGCATCAACCTGCATGGAGAGATCGCTCCATGTTTCTATTTTTTTATTATCTATCTCTTTAATAATATCACCTGGCAAAATACCTGCCGCATATGCTGGAGAATTGTCAGTTACTTCTCCAATGATCGGCTTTAGATAATAAACACCTGAAACTTGAAAAATTACATAAAAAATTAAAATAGCCAATAAAAAATTAAAAACAGGACCTGCTGCAACTATCATCATTTTTTGATATAATTTTTTATGGGTAAATGATCTTGCAATATCTTCAGGGGCAATGGTCTTACCCTGCTCCTCCCCAACCATTTTAACATATCCACCCAAGGGAATTGCCGAGAGGCAATATAGAGTTTCCCCATATTTTTTTTTGATGATTTTTGGTCCAAAACCCAGAGAAAATGTTTCAACTCCGACTTTACACATTTTTGCAACCAGGAAATGACCAAGTTCGTGGAAAAATACAAGTATGGATATAAGAACTAAAAATGCTAACCAGGGATTCATAAAACCTCGCTGTTAAATAAGAGACAGGGCTGTATCTCTTGCCCACTCATCAGAATCAATAATACCTGAAAGATCAGGATTGTCAATATTGTTATGTTTCCCAAGACAGTTGGAAATTATATTATAAATAGTTGGGAAACTGATTTTTTTATCGAGAAAAGCCTCAACTGCAACCTCATTTGCAGCATTCATCACAGCAGGCAATGTACCACCTTTTTTGCATACTTCAAAGGCAAAATCCAACGAAGGAAATTTTTCATTGTCGCATTTTTCAAACTCAAGATTCTTGATAGTTGTGAAGTCTGGGAACTCAACTCCAATATCAAGTCTCCCAGGCAAAGAGATTGCATAGGAGATTGCAGCCCTCATATCAGGGATACCCATCTGCGCCATGACAGTTCCATCTTTAAAACCAACCATTGAATGGACAATGCTCTGGGGGTGTACCAAAACCTCAATATCTTCATGGGAAACATTGAAAAAATGAACTGCCTCAATTATTTCCAGTGCCTTATTCATAAGGGTTGCCGAATCTATGGATATTTTGTTCCCCATATTCCAATTGGGATGATTTAGAGCATCTTCAGGGCTTATTGCCTCAAATTCTGATAAATTTTTTTTCCTGAAGGGTCCGCCCGAAGCTGTTAGAAAAATTTTACTGAGATCTTTTCTTCTATTACCCTGTAAACATTGAAAAATAGCACTGTGCTCACTGTCAACAGGATAAATTTGAACACTGTTCTGCTTTGCCTTGGACATTACAATATCTCCTGCCATGACAAGGGTCTCTTTGTTTGCAAGGGCAATCACCTTTTTTGCTTCAATGGCTGCAAGGGCAGGACGTAAGCCCGCAGCACCAACCATGGCAAGCAAGACAATATCGCTGTTTTTATTTGAGGCAGCATCAATATATCCCTGCTCACCAATAAGAATCTCAGGGCAAGCAGTCTCTTTCAGCATGCTTTTAAGCTGAGTTGCTCCATCTTCTGTCATAACCACAACAATAGAAGGATTAAATTTTTTAATCTGTTCTGAAAGCAGGGAAATATTATGGGCAGCGGCAAGAACCTGAACATCAAATCTATCAGGGTATAAACTTACAATTTTAAGGGTGCTTTGACCAATTGAGCCTGTTGAGCCAAGGATCGCAAGCTTTTTCATAAAATAAATATCCGCAGGATATAGAGAACAGGTATGGCAAAAATAAGACCATCTATTCTATCCAACATTCCACCATGACCAGGCAAAATTCTGCCGGAGTCCTTAATACCTGCAGTTCTTTTCAATGCTGAAGCAAACAAGTCTCCAACCTGCCCTGCAACAGAAATGAGTACTGAACAGGGAATTGCGAGAAATGCTCTTTCAAGACTGTGGAAAAAAAGATAGTATAGTATAAATCCCACAAAAACCGAACCAAGTACTCCACCAGCAGCACCCATATACGTTTTCTTGGGGCTTATATTAGGGGCCAGATGTCTCTCTCCATAAAAAGTTCCTGCATAGTAAGAACCTGAATCATTTGCAAAAATAATAAATAAAAACCATAAAATATAAAGATGACCATTTTCAAAATTATAAATTAATATGAGTAAGGCCAGAGAAAAAGGTATATAAATGATACCAAATATCTGTTTTGCCAGGACATCAAATATGTAGTCATCCTTTGAAAAATCCAACATCACAATAAATCCCAGAAAAAGAATATTAAGTCCAATACAGATTAATATTCCATCCATGGATTGATACCAGACTCCTGTTATTATACTTACGCACATTAAATAGGATAGCATTTTAATTTTTTTGGATATAACGCCTGAACAGATCAAAGCTGCTATTTCCAGATATTCATAAAGTGCTATAATTGATACTAATGCTATTACTGCACTGAAGCTAAGACTGTTTTTTTGCAAAATTAGAAAAATGATCCCCGGCAAAACAACGACTGCTGTAATCACACGTTTTAAGAGCATAATACTTTCCCAAATCTACGGTCCCTTTTTTGAAATTCCCCAAGGATATTAACAAATTCATCCCGGGTAAAATCCGGCCAGAGTGTCTTGGTAATATGGAGTTCTGAATAGGCAATTTGCCACAATAAAAAGTTGCTCACCCTCATTTCTCCACTTGTCCGGATCAACAAGTCAGGATCAGGCATGTCAGCTGTATAAAGATGACTTGCGACCATTGTCTCATCAATTTCTTCTAAAGAAACCTTACCTTGTTTAGTTTCAAGAGCAATCTTTCTGATAGCTCGTGTAATCTCTTCTCTTGCACCATAACTTAATGCAAGGTTTAAAACCATTTCCTGATTATTTTTTGTTTTTTCAACTGCTAAATCAATTTCCTTCTGGACATCCTGAGGTAACCGTTCTTTTTGCCCAATAACATTGAATCTGATATTTTTATTATGAAGCTCATCTTTTTCAGATTTAATAAACTTTTTTAAAAGCTTCATTAACGCATTGATCTCTTTTTCAGGGCGAGACCAGTTTTCAGTTGAGAACGCATAGAGGGTTAAAACTTTAATATTAAGTTCTCTGCTGGCAGTTATGATTTCCCGTACAGTATCAGCTCCTCTTTCATGCCCGAAAACTCGACTTAAAAGTTGTTTTTTTGCCCACCGACCGTTTCCATCCATAATGATTGCAACATGACCGGGTAACTTTGCAAGATCAATGTCTGTTTTTGTAGACAAGTTAGACTTCAAGAATCTCCTTCTCTTTATCGGAAAAAAGCTTGTCTAATTGCTTAATATTTTCATCAGTCAATTCCTGAACACTCTTTTGACCTTTAAAATTGTCATCTTCAGAAATATCACCCTCTTTTTGAAGATCTTTAAGGTTATCGTTGGAATCCCTTCGGATATTTCTTATGGCGACCTTAAAGTCTTCACAGGTCTGCCCAGCACTTTTTACTATCTCTTTTCTGCGCTCTTCTGTCAAAGGAGGAATGGATATTCTGATAAGTTTACCATCACTGGATGGGGTCAAACCAAGGTTTGCCTTTAGTATTGCTTTTTCAACATCATTAATAACGCTAACATCCCATGGTTTTATGGTAAGGAGACGGCTTTCCGGTACAGCAACAGATGCCATTTGATCCAGAGGAGTTTCAGCACCGTAGTAGTCAACTTTTACTCCATCGAGCAATGTGGTAGTTGCTCTGCCAGTACGAACCTTTGTCATCTCTTTTTCAAATGCATTTAAAGATTTGACCATTCTCTCTTTTGTCTCTTTTATCACCTCGTTTAACATAAGCTAAAATCTCCCCTCAAATAGTTAACCAGCAAGTTCTACACATTGTAAACCCGTGTACCTATAGCCTCTCCACAAACTGTTTTCATGATATTGGAAGACTTATGAAGGTTGACCACGTGAAGGGGGAGAGACTGTTCCATGGCAAGAGAAATAGCTGTCATATCCATAACATGAAGTTGTTGTTGAATTACGTCCATATAGGAAATCTTTTTAAACATAACCGCATCATTATTCTTTTTAGGATCTTTATCATAAACTCCGTCAACCTGTGTTGCCTTGATCAAGATTTGACTCTGCATCTCATTTGCCCTTAAAACTGCTGCAGTATCTGTCGTAAAATATGGGTTTCCTGTTCCAGCAGCAAAAATCACAACACGTTTTTTCTCAAGATGCCGCATTGCCTTTCTTCGAATAATAGGTTCAGCAACTTTGTTCATTGCTATTGCAGACTGAACCCTTGTTGGAACACCGATCTGTTCCAAAGAATCACAAAGTGCCAGGCTATTTATTACAGTTGCAAGCATACCCATATAATCAGCAGATGCTCTGTCCATGCCTGCTGCACTTCCTGCTACACCACGGAATATATTTCCTCCGCCCACAATAATGCTTATTTGAACACCAAGTTCATAAACCTTTAATATCTCATGGGCAACATAGGAGATCATTTCAGGAGTAATGCCAAAGCCCTGATTACCCATCAGGGCTTCACCACTAAGTTTGATAGTTATTTTGTCAAATTTGGATGATTTTTTCCCCAAGGATTTATTATTCTCCTATTTGAAAGCGTACAAATCTTCTGATTTGAATATTCTCTCCAATTTTAGCAACAGCTTCATTGAGCAAGTCTGATATGGTTTTCTGGGTATCTTTAATATACTGCTGGTTTAAAAGGCAGACATCTTTATAATACTTTTGGACCTTGCCATCAACTATCTTGTCAATGATGTTCTCAGGTTTTCCCTCTTTTAAGGCAAGGGCTTTGTATACTTCTTTCTCTTTTTCAATAAGATCTTTTGAGATATCATCTTCACTGATACCTAATGGATTGCTTGCTGCTATATGCATTGAAACATTTTTTGCAAACTCAATAAAATCATCGGTTTTAGCAACAAAGTCTGACTCGCAGTTCACTTCAAGAAGTACACCTAATTTACTTCCAGCATGAATATATGAATATACAACACCCTCGGAAGTTTTTCGTCCAGATCTCTTTGCAGCCTTAGCAAGACCTTTTTTTCTTAAAAGCTCAATGGCTTTTTCAACGTCACCTTCTGTTTCCACAAGAGTATTTTTGCAGTCCATCATTCCTGAACCAGTACGTTCACGAAGTTCTTTTACCATTAATGCTGTAATTTCAGCCATTTTATAACTCCTTATTCTTTCTCAATCTCAGTCTCTTTTTGGACTGGTGCAGTTTTTCTTTTAATTTTTTCTATGACTGGTCCTCCGGAATCATCAGAAATAATTTCTCTTTCAATCTTGCCCTTGGGAGCAGTTTTTACTTTTTTATCTTCTTTATCTTTATCAGTTTCTGCCTGCTGTTTTTCCCTGTATTGTTCTCTGCCTTCAATAAAAGCATCTGCAATCCTCGAAGCAAAAAGACGTATTGCCCTGATTGCATCATCATTACCCGGAACAATAAAATCAACTTCATCAGGGTCACAATTTGTATCCACAATTGATACAATTGGTATGCCTAACTTTCTTCCCTCACGTACAGCAATCACCTCTTTTTTAGGATCAATTACAAAAATTGCACCTGGTAAAGCTTTCATATTACTGATGCCACCAATGGCAAACTCAAGTTTTGTGCGCTCTTTTAACATCATAACCTGTTCTTTTTTGGGATAGTCTTCAATTGTTCCATCATTTTCAATGGAATTTAAAAAATGAAATCGGGTTATATTGTTTTTAATGGTTTGAAAATTGGTCAACATACCACCAAGCCATCTGTTTTGTACATAATATGTGTCAGCACGATTTGCCTCTTCATAAATTACATCTGAAGCCTGCTTTTTTGTTCCAACAAAAAGGATATCTTTGCCCCTGGCAGCTGTTTCAAAAATAAAATCATAGGCTTTATTAAAAAGTTTAACAGTCTGCTGAAGGTCTATAATATAGATTCCGTTTCTTGCTCCAAAGATATATCTTTTCATCTTTGGGTTCCAGCGCCTGGTTTGGTGTCCGAAATGAACACCAGCCTGCAAAAGTTCTTTAATTGTAATGTGACTCATTCTTGCTCCTAAGTTAAATTAATGGTTTTTCCACCACTTCTATCATTCCTAATTCCGACTTTTAAAAAAGCACCTGGAGTTAAGTCCAGAAGTGTGAGTTATAAATACAAATCCTAATTTATATATCAAATTATTTACTTGATGGCAATCTTTTTTTAATAATTGCAACGCGATAATGTCCTGCCAAATCCTTAACAAATAAAGCCTGCTCCAAATCAGGGCAGGTAATCACAATCCTGGCAACGCTTTCTTTTTGGTCATATCCCATTTCAAGCAGAAGCAGACCACCGGGCACAAGATAATCAGAAGAGTTAAGTATTATTTCCCTTAAGCACTTGAGACCATCTTTTCCACCGTCTAATGCCATTGCAGGTTCATGGTATTTTATCTCTTCTTCCAGAGTTTTAATGGTTTGGGTTGGGATATATGGTGGGTTGGAAATAACAATATCAAACAATGCTCTTTTTTTTATCGCATCAAACCATGAGGTTTGAAACAGATTGATTTTCACCCCTTTCAGGATCTGTTTTGCATTGGATTTAACAGCTTTTATTGCATCGAATGACAGGTCAGATGCAAAATACAGATGTTGAGGGAATAAATCAGCCAGGGATATAATGATCGCTCCTGAACCTGATCCCAGTTCAAGTATTTTTTTAGAAGGAAAATTGCCCTGGGGTGCTTTGAGGAATGTCAATGCTTTGTCCACCAAGGTTTCAGTGTCAGGGCGGGGAATAAGTACATTGGGCGGAGTTAAAAACTGGTAATTATAAAACCCTTTTTTACCTGTGATATATGCCACAGGTTCTCTTTTAACTCTGCGCTTTATTAGCTGTTTATAACAGTCAAGTTCATCTTTGTTCAATGGACGGTCATGCTGGGTGTACAACTCTATTCTTTTAATATCAAGAGTAAAACTTAAAAGAATTTCAGTTGTGAGTCTGGGATTATCTATGGATTTTGATCTGAAATAGGATTCAGACCATGAAAGAATTTTAGCAATTGTCCAGTCACCCAATTGTCTGCAGTGCCTGTGCCTGGAAATGAGTAGTTAATTCATCAATAATAGGATCAATATCTCCCTCCATGATAGCATCAAGCTTATAAAGCGTCAGCCCTATCCTGTGATCAGTCACCCTGCCCTGGGGGAAATTGTATGTTCGTATTCTGCCACTGCGGTCCCCTGATCCGACCTGATCTTTTCGATCGGCTGCCCGTTTTGCCTCCTGCTCTTTACGTTTTGCATCAAAGAGCCTGGATTTTAAAACACTCATTGCCTTTGTCTTATTTTTCAACTGGGACTTTTCATCCTGGCATGTTGCAACAACTCCTGTTGGGACATGGGTAATGCGCACAGCTGAATCAGTTGTATTAACAGACTGCCCACCTGGACCTGATGCTCGGAACACATCTACTTTTATATCTGCAGGGTTAATCTCTATATCAACATCTTCAGCTTCTGGCAGTACAGCAACAGTAACAGCAGAAGTGTGAACTCTTCCCTGGGTCTCTGTTTCAGGAACCCTTTGTACACGATGGATTCCACTTTCGTATTTAAAGGTGCTGTAAACACTTTTGCCCTGGATCAAAGCAACAACCTCCTTAAACCCGCCGGAAGCAGAATTAGTCTTTTCAATGATCTCAATCTGCCATGATCTGGATTCTGCATATCTTGAATACATGCGGAAAAGATCTCCTGCAAACAGCCCGGCTTCTTCGCCACCTGTCCCAGCCCGTATTTCAAGAACTATATTCTTATCATCATTGGGGTCCTTTGGCATTAAAAATATCTTGATATCAGATTCAACTCTCTCAATTTTTTTTTTGAGTACAGCTGTCTCTTCTTTTGCCATGGCCTGGATTTCAGAGTCTGAATCATTTAAAAGTTCTTTTGCATCATCAAATTCAGCAAGAAAAATTTTATATTCTCTAAACGCACAAACAATCTTATTAAGTTCTCCATGCTCTTTTAAATAATCTTGATACTTCTTTTGATCATTAATGACAGCCGGATCACTTAATAATTTTTCAAGCTTTAGAAAACGGTCTTCTATACCTCTGAGTTTGTTAATCATAATAAAAATTCAAAAAGGATTCTAAAGAATTAATACTCTTTAGAATCCAAATTTTTCCTAAACTTACCTGTAATAAAATTTCTAATAAATATAGACCATTCTATTAAACAAGTTTGGCAGCATCAAACCCACCATATTTCTTTTTAAACCTATCTATTCTCCCTGCAGTATCAACAAGTTTCTGTTTCCCTGTAAAAAAAGGATGACAGGCTGAGCAAATTTCCACCTTAATGTTCTCTTTTGTAGACCCAACATCAAATATTTGACCACATGCACATGTAGCTGTGGTCTGTTGATAGTTCGGATGTATATCTTTTTTCATCTTCCTTTAAACTCCCTTAAAAAAATTCTATCTAACAAATATTTATAATATTTATGAATTCATTGAATCCAAAAACTCTTTATTATCCTTTGTTCCTTCCATTTTTTCAAGTAAAAACTGCATACTATCTATAGAATTTAAACTTGACAACAATTTTCTGAGTATAAAAGTCCTTTTGAGAGTCATTTCATCTAAAAGCAGCTCCTCTTTTCTAGTACCTGTTCTATTAATATCAATAGCTGGAAAGACTCGTTTGTTTGAAAGCTTTCTATCTAAAACAAGCTCCATATTACCAGTACCTTTAAACTCCTCAAAAATAACTTCATCCATGCGGCTTCCAGTTTCAACCAGGGCTGTTGCAATAATAGTCAGGCTTCCACCCTCCTCTATATTCCTTGCAGCACCAAAAAATCTCTTTGGGCGGTCAAGTGCATTGGAGTCCACACCACCTGAGAGTATTTTCCCGGAAGGTGGCATTACAGCATTATATGCCCTTGCAAGACGGGTGATGCTATCTAAAAGGATTACAACGTTATGTCCCTGCTCAACAATTCTTTTAGCTTTTTCAATAACCATTTCAGCAACCTGAACATGTCTTTCTGCAGGTTCATCAAATGTTGAACTCACAACTTCTGCATCAACACTTCGTTCCATGTCTGTAACTTCTTCAGGTCTCTCGTCGATTAATACAATCATGGGAATAATATCACTGTGAGCCTTGACCATACTGTTTGCTATATTCTGCAAAAGCATTGTTTTACCAGCTTTAGGAGGAGAGACAATTAAGCCACGCTGTCCAAATCCAATGGGTGACATCAAATCAATAATTCTGATTGAATAATTATCCGGCTCATAGACCAAACTCATTTTTTCCTGGGGATAGAGGGGTGTAAGATTATCAAATAAAATTGTTTCACCGGCAAGCTCCGGGTTCTCAAAGTTAACAGCTTCAACTTTCAGTAATGCAAAATAACGTTCTGAATCTTTTGGCTGTCTTACCTGCCCTGAAATAGTATCACCGGTTCTAAGATTAAATCTTCTAATTTGAGATGGAGAAACATAAATATCATCAGGTCCTGGAAGATAATTATAACCAGGAGCTCTTAAAAATCCAAATCCATCGGGAAGTATTTCCAGGGTGCCTTCTCCATATATTTTTCCACTATCTTCAATAGTTGCCTGGAGTATGGCAAAAATCAATTCCTGTTTCTTTAGGCCTCCTGTCCCCTTGAGTTTGTATTCTTTTGCAAGTTTATTAAGCTCACTGATTCTCATTCGCTTTAAAGCTTCGACATTCATGGATACTCCATAATTAGTTTTTATGATATTTTACAGATTGATTTGAAGAACACCTTACAGGTTAATTAAAAAAAATATTGTCTGGCATGAATAAATCTTCAGATACATAGCATACTTATCCAAGAAGTACAGGAGTTAAAAAATTATGTCAAGTATTCTTTTTTTATTTTCCGATAAAGGTCTTCCACCAAACCTTTTATTGCGCTCTCTCCCGAAGTATTCCAAATCACAAAGTCAGCCCCTTCAACTTTATCTTTCTGGGAAAACTGTAAAGCCAATACAGCCTTTGCATCTTCTTTGGAAACACTATCTCTTCTTACAATCCTCTCCACCAGATCGTTCCCTCTTCCTGCAACAGTAATAATCAAATCAAATTGTTCCATCATGTTTAACTCAAATAAAAGGGGGATTTCTATAATCACAACACCAGCGCCTGCCATTTCAGCTTTATTAATTTTCAAAAAAAGGGTTTTAAATATTGCAGGATGCATTATATCTTCAAGACCCTTCCGCATTTTTTCATCAGTTGCAATAATTTTTCTTAATTGAAGCCTGTTCAGGCTGTCATCATCATTGACAATCTTATCACCAAACAAATAAATAATATCAATATAGGCTTGCTTTCCAGGCTCAACAACATCCCGTGCAATCCTATCACAATCCAACACTGTCAAACCAAGTTCAGCAAAACAATTACCCACAAGGCTTTTCCCTGAGCCTGCTGAACCTGTCACAGCTATCTTGAAAATCGACATAAATATATACTCTTACACAAAATTAAACTCAAAAATTGACTTATAGTACTTTTGTATGCTATTTAGCAACCCAATTTTAATTTTTTAAAAAGAGGAATACAGATGGAAAGAACATTATCAATAATCAAACCTGACGGTGTTAAAAAAAATATTACAGGGGAGATAGTCAAACGTTTTCAAAACAGCAATATAAAGATTGCAGCAATGAAAATGATGAGACTTTCAAAAGAGGAAGCAGAAGGATTTTATGCTGTTCATAAGGAACGCCCATTTTTTAATAGCCTGACAGAATTTATGACATCAGGACCTATTGTGGTCATGGTCTTAGAAGGTGATGATGTTATTGCAAAAAACCGCAAGCTCATGGGAGCTACAAACTTTAAAGAAGCTGATGAGGGAACTATCAGAAAAGATTTTGCAACAGATATTGAAAAAAATGTTGTCCATGGATCTGATGCACCCGAAACCGCAGCTTTTGAAATAAGTTATTTTTTTAATGCCCTTGAAATTTTTTAAATATTCAAACACTCAATCTGTAGCCGTGGTACATGCGAATTATGCTTCCCGGCTACAATATATTTTATTGACTAATCAGCTATAATATTATATGTTCTACTGAAATTTCACTGGGTGATCGTCCAATGGCAAGACTGCGGACTCTGACTCCGCCAATCAAGGTTCGAATCCTTGTCACCCAGCCACAATCAAGACAAATACTTTCAGCGTTTATAAAGATATATTGATTTTTTGTTTATTCATAAAACCCATTGAATGTTATCATAATTCATCTGGGGTTATTTGATTATTGAAATTCACTGCCAATAATTTGTTATAATTAAAGCAGCACTTATTACATTGACGTTGCTCAATGCTTTTGCTATAAAGAGCATCCATGGATATAAGATATGTGAGACAATAATGAAGAGTTCTATAAAACGCGATCTTTTTGACTTTGAGGTGGGATATTTGACCCAGAGCCCATGTCTAAGCTGCAAAAAGAAAAAGAATATTCCTAAATGTTTTAAAACATGTGCATTTCTGGATAATATCAGAGCAGTATTGGCGCGAGGGATTTCAACTACTCAAGCATCTTCCTTTATCCGATGACCGGGCAGCTATTTCCAAACAGTTCACACTCACTTGTAAAAAAATACCTCTCAAATATTATTTTTGAAAAACTGAAAAATAGAAAAACACCTTCTGGATATATGCTGAAACATGCGATTAGATCTGGTATCTCAAATCATGACAGCGACATTGGCATCTATGCCGGGGATGTTGAGAGTTATAAAGTTTTTTCTGAAATATTTGATCCCATAATTGCTGATTATCACTCATTTACACAAGAAAAACATAACCCAAAAAATTGTTTGTCCCCCAATCTGCAAATTTTAGACCCTGATAACAGGTATATTCTTTCCACAAGAATAAGGGTAGCACGAAACCTTGCAGGTTTTCCCTTTACTACTTTTATTTCCAGAGATCAAAGATATCAAGTTGAACAACATATTCTCAAGGCAATAAAAACATTACCTGAAGTTTTGCAAGGCGAGTATTTCCAACTTAAAAATATCTTAAACTCAAATGTAAAGACCTGGAAAACAAATTTTTTCCCTGAAAAAGGAGACAGGTTTCAGCAAGCTGCTGGAATCACCAGAGATTTCCCTGATTCGCGAGGAGTTTTTCTCTCCGGCAATAAAAAATTTATGATCTGGATAAATGAAGAAGATCACTTAAGAGTTATTTCAATGAATTCAGGATCAAATCTTGCTGAAGTATTTGACACTCTTTGTACTGGCATGGAAACTTTAGAAAAAAGCCTTGATTTTTCATTATGTGAAAAATATGGTTATCTGACATCATGTCCCTCTAATATAGGAATATCCATGAGGGCAAGTGTTCATATCAGACTGCCAAATCTCTGGAAAAATAAAGATTTCTTAATTAAGTTTGCAGAACAAAACAGACTGCAGATAAGGGGAACTTCAGGAGAGAAAAGCAGTGTGGAAAATTATGTATTTGATATAAGTAATAAGCAAAGGCTTGGAGTTAATGAAATTGATTGCCTGAAAATCTTATCCAATGGAATAAATAAATTAATAGAATTAGAAATGAAAAGCAGAGATTAAACTCAAAAATAAAAACCGGTTATAGAAAAAAGAGGACGCTTTTTTCCACGGCGCGGATTTTTTGCATATTTATTCA